>CAZJFG010000001.1:0-7390 GCA_964545385.1 uncultured Gammaproteobacteria bacterium
TATTTTTTTAAAATCGACCCTCTTTCCGAAATTAAATATTTATTTAACATCCGATGAAAAAAACTTTGGCTGTTATCACGACCGTTTACAATAGTTATTCGGCGACTGATGATTTTTTATTATCGCTTACCAAACAAAAAAATAAAGATTTTCACCTTTATCTTAGTGATCTTTCGGACAAAAAAACAGAAATAAAAACCGATCTTCTCAAAACCATTCTAAATTCCGACAATCTCGGCTATGCCCATGGAATCAATCTGGGCTTAAAAAAAGCGATCAAAGACGGCTTGGAGAATTTTTGCATAATCAATAACGATGTTTTTTTTGAAAATAACTTTGTCGAAAAAGTTTTATCTTCCATTTTTAAACACCAATCTTCTATTTTGGGTGGAAAAATTTATTATGCTCCGGGTTATGAATATCATAAATCCAGCTACCAAAAGACCGATCTGGGGAAAGTCCTCTGGTATGCCGGCGGAGCACTTGACTGGAATAATGTCTTCACTCCTCACCGTGGTGTTGACGAGGTAGATCGCGGTCAATTTAACAGTTTTGAAAAAACAGATTTTATCACCGGCTGCCTAATGTGTTTTGATAAAAAAGTGATCGATAAAATTGGCTATTTTGACGAAAATTATTTTCTGTATTATGAAGATGCAGATTTTTGCGTCCGTGCTCAAAAAAACAACATTGATTTGTTTTACGATCCTTCGATTGTCACCTGGCATAAAAATGCCCAGTCGACAGAAGGCGCCGGTTCAGCTCTTCACCAAAAATATCAACAAAAAAATCGCCTAAAGTTTGGTTTGAAATATGCCCCACTGAAAACGAAACTCCATCTAATAAAAAATGCCTTATTTAATAAATCCTTGGGATCTTAACCTACCAAGAAGTTCGGTTTGGCGACTGTTTAACAAATAAAGGTCTGATTTTATATTAAAACCCGAAGGACTTTTCAAAACCTCAACCCCTTTAATATTCTCAATCGATGTGTATTTGTCCCTCATCCAATCGGTAAAAAAGCGGCCAAATTCCAAAGCCGGCGTCATAAAAACCGAAGCTTCGTGCTTGAAAATAATGATACTTGGCATATTTTTTTCAAACTGGTCGATAAACGAGTTTTTGAGATAATCGTCTTCCCGAAACTGAGGTAAAAGAGTCGGATATCTCCCTGGTAGTCTGGCTTTTCTAATAAAAAATTCCTCTTGTGGTTCATAAGGTCCATACCAATAAAAGTCGCCTTCATCAAGGATTGAATCGACAAATTGAGCGTTGTACGAGTAACTAATGATATGAGGCATTGTCTGGGTATACATCTGAAAAAATTTGCCATATACATTGTAAGCAAGAAAAATAAAAGTAAAAAAAGTAAATACTACCAAAATTAACTGTACTAGTCGCCGCAGGTCATCGACTATCACCTCTTTTGTCTTGAGCCGGGTTAAAAGATAGATAGCAAAAAACGATGAGATCACGCCAAGGACTAAAAACAAGCTTTGTTGATAATCGGTTTCGGAATAACTTGATATATTGCTTCTTGGTGCGGAAAACGAAAGAATAAGAAAATAAAAAAATCCGACAAAAAAATCTTTTGTAAAAAGAAGTATCAATAAAGACAGACTGGAAAAACCTGCCAATACTCCGACCGGCAGATAAAGATCCAAAAACCTAACCTTTGAAAGCAATGTCAGATAGTTACCGTAAAAATTGTAAATAAGAGTTAAGGCAAATTTAACGGGATTAAAAAACTTACCATTCACATAGTTTGGAATAGCAATATAAAGTTTGGTGTTGTAAACAAAGTTTGAAAAATAAAAATCATACAAAGATCCGGATATTAAAAGATATATAAAATATAAAAGATAAGGTGCGGCACATACGGCAATAAATACAGGCCATTTTTTCTTATTAAGAATAACTAAATATAGCTGCCAAAGATATAGCGCAGCTGTCAGGTATAAAAAAGTCATTGAGGAAAAAAGAAGGCAGAAACTCAAAATAGAAGTTACGAAAATTGCCCTGCAGCTTATTTTTTTGTCTAGCGTTTGTACAAGGAGTAACCAAAAAATACTGGAAAAAAACAAAACTGCCAAACTATCAGCAAGGTAGAGATGAAACCAGAAATAAATTCCAAGTAGAGGATAAAGTAAAAAAAATCCCAAATAATAAATATAAAAATTTTTATGATTTTTACGAATCCACAAGCCGACAAAAAGAAGGGTCAAAAAATTAAAAGCCATCCAAAAAAATCTAAATAAAGTATAGGAATTAAAAGAGATCTTTAATAGAATTGCGGCTAAATACCACGCAAATGGCAGATGATGGTCAAAAAAATCCTTATAGGGGATTCCGCCCTTATTAATAGATAATCCACCAAGTAAATTTACAAACTCATCAGGATAAGAAAGATAGTTGCTGTTTATCTTAAAAATAATAAAGATTACAACAAATAATAAAATTTCCGGTAACAAAAATTTATATTTATTAAAAAAATCAACTAATTTTTTCATGTTTTTTTATTAACCAAAAATAGATTAGGTTAATAACGGCAAACGCTAGAATTATTATATGCTTTAGCTGAAGTTTTTCAACACTATCCCATCCTCCCAGTCTAATATAAGGATAATAAGATAACAGCAGTCCCAGGAAAAAAATATTTAACCAAGAAATTATTTTTTCAAAATAAGGCACTAAAGCAAAGAATGATAAAAAATACCATGGTTGAATCTCCCCAAAAAAAGTCAGATAACCAATAAGGATCGTTATTCCAATTAAGATGAGGTAATTTATGTTTTTTTTATTTCCTTTTACCAAAAAAATTAAGGGAAAAGTAATATATTTTATTCCAGCAGACATTACTAAAAATAATCTACCAAAAATATTTTTGTTTTTAGTTAAATAGTATATGCCGATAATCGCAAGACAAATACCAATCAGGTCATTGTGGGCATTAACCAATCCTTCAATAATAATTAAAGGATGAGTGGCAAAAATCATTGCCCATTTTTTGTTCAGTTTATATAAAAGATAGACTGATAATATATAAAAAATAGACCAAGTAACTTTGAAAAGAAAAAAACTTAAAATTAACTTGCCAAAACTTAAAAATGACGGAACTAAAGTAATTAATAAAAATATGGGGCCGTAAGGATAAGTCCGGTGCGTCCAATGCATAAACCGGAGCCAGTGATCTGTAGGAAAATCCAAAGCTTTGTAAAAATACGGATTTTTGAAATAAAAAGTGACAATTTTGGCATCAAAAAGATAGTTAAAAAAATCATGGGAAAGAAAAGGATAAGAAATGACAAGTATACCGCTAATTAATACAGCCAACTTGAAAGGGTTATATTTTTTTACTTTTTTTAGAAAATAAAAATAAAAACCAAAAAGAATCAATATTAATATTAAATATACAATCCAAGACCAGTATCTTTGGTAATAACCAAAATAGACAACAAAATTACGAAAAACGGTCCAAAAAGAAGAATTAAATAAGGTAAAGTTAGGATCAACCAACGCATAAGAATAGATCGATAGGGCAAGAAGAAAAAATAAGTAAAGAATGATCATGTATAATAATTTTAAATATTACATGAAAAAGCGTCAATTAATTATACAGGTTTTTCTTATCGGATTGGTCTTTGCTTTATTTGCTCTTTTGCGATTTTATAATCTTGATAAAAGAATTATTTTCGACTGGGATCAGGAATATTTATCAAATTTTTTAAAAAAAATTATTATTAACCGTGATTTGATTCTTATTGGTCATCGAGCTACAGATGATCTGGGATTTTTTTTTGGGCCTTATTTTGAATATTTTTTTGTTCCCTTTTATCTTATTTCACGAATGGATCCTGTTGGACTAATTTATGCCATATATTTCGTTAATATTGTTTTTTTTACTGGCACATATTTTATTTTAAAAAAAATATTTCGTTTCCAAATCGCTCTATTTTTTTTATTTCTTTGGAGTATCAATTACTTGCTTGTAACCTATGACACAACGGTCTGGGCTCCTTTATTCATTCCTTTTGGCATTATTCTAACTTGGTTTTTTTTATGGCAAATCTATCAAAAAAATTCCGTAAAAGATTATCTTCTACTTGGATTAACGCTTGGTTTTTTTACTCAGATTCACTCGTTGTTTTTTCCCGTTGATATCTTTGCCGTAATATTTTTAATAGCTAAATTTGTTTTTGAAAAAAATCATTATCCATTTAAAATAAAAAATATTGTCTTTTTAATAATCGGTTTTTCCGTATTTTTATTACCTCTAATGCTTTTTGACGTTAAGCATAATTTTCTCAATTCAAAACTTTTTATTGGTTATTTTTTAAACCGTACGCAAGGAAAACCGATGATTTTATCCTCAATTGAGGTATACGGTAATTTTTTAAAACCCTTACTTTTATTAAATAATGTTTTTTTAACACTTAGTTTTCATTTTTTAATTCTTTTATTGTTTATTTATTTAATAAAAAAAAGGAAAGGATTTTTAAAGATATTTTATATTGCTGGGATTTCGTTTTGGCTAATTACTACTTTTACTTATTTACGATACTCACAACGCCCTTCTGAATATTATTTTATTTATCTTTACCCAGTTATTTTTATCGCTTTGGCTGATTTTATTTTTTCAGTAAATAAATATTTATTTATTCCTTTCGGTCTTTGGCTTATCATCATCAACTATCAACAACTTTTCCTTCAAATGAAATTTAACAATTTGGGTCTTGCTGCAAAAAAACAAGTTGTTTTAGCTTTAAAAAAACACGTTCAAAACAAAAAATATTATTTAAGTTATGATATGCCACTTGGACTAAATACGGGTTATGATTATCTTTTGGAGCATTTTGAAATCAAGCCGTCTACCGACCCAAAGGATCCAAGAGTTATAATAAGATTTCCGGCAAAAAAAAACGATATTAAGATTGGACGTATTGGTATAGAGCTTTCCAAAAAATTATTTTAAAATTACTTTATGGACAGAGAACAAATAACAATTATTATTCACTCTTATAACTCCCAAAAAGAGATTGAAAAAACGATTAAATCGGCCAAGCTGCTTACCAAAAGTATTATTCTTGTCGATATGGAAAGTACTGATAAAACCATTGAGATAGCCAAAAGAATGTCTATCCAGATTTTTAATTTTCCAAAAAAAAATTATGTGGAACCGGCCAGAGAGTTTGGAATTAACAAATCAATAACCGATTGGGTTTTTATTCTCGATAGTGATGAAAGACTTACTCGGGAACTGGCCGAAGAAATTAAATCCGTAATTCAAAATGAGCAATTTTCTTATTATAAAGTACCAAGAAAAAATATTTTTATGGATCGCTGGCTTACTCACGGTGGATGGTGGCCGGATCACCAGATTCGTTTAATCAATAAAAAATATTTTATATCTTGGCCGAAAGAAATCCATTCAACACCTCTTATCGAAGGAAAAGAAGGAACGCTTAAAAATTCCTTAATCCATATGTCCCACGGGAACTTGACAAACATGGTTGACAAAACTTTGGTTTTTGAGAATATTGAGGCAAATATGCTTTATCAGGCCAAAAAGCCCGTAACAACACTGACTTTTTTTAGAAAATTCTTTGGCGAGCTGTGGCGACGGGGTTTTAAAAAGCTTGGCTTGTTAGATGGTGCTGTCGGAGTGATCGAAACTATATACCAAGCTTTTTCAAAAACAATTACCTATCTATTACTCTATGAAAAAAAACAAGAAAGTCGCTCTTTATAACCCTTATCTCGATATTCTGGGTGGCGGCGAAAAACATATCCTTTCGATCATAAAAGTTTTTGATGAACTGGGCTATCGGACAAGTATATTTTGGGATAAAAATCTCGAGAGTGAAATAAAAAAACGGCTGTCACTCCAATTTATTAATAAACTGGAATTTTTACCCAATATCTTTAAAGATCGTTGCTTAGGACTTTCGACATTAAAAACCTTACGGATTTTGAAGACTTTTGACTATTTTTTTTATGTGACCGATGGCAGTTATTTTTTTACCAGTGCTAAAAAAAATTATATCTTCGTTATGGTTCCGAACAAAAGGTTATACCAGATGAACTTTCTTAATAAGCTGAAAACTAAAAACTTTCAATTTATCAGCAACTCTCCATATACCCAAAAAAAGTTGAAAAAATGGAGAATAAACTCGACACCCATTCCACCCTATGTTGACGCAGAATTGATTGATTCAAAAACAGATGGATCTAAAGAAAAAGTAATCCTTACGGTCGGCCGATTTTTTGCTCATCTTCACTCAAAAAGACAGGATATTGCCATACAATCGTTCAAAAAACTTAAACAGAAAAATCCACTGTTTAAAGATTTTAAACTAATTTTGGCTGGCGGCCTAAAGGAAGAAGATAATGAATATTTTAACCAATTAAAAAAACTTGCTGGTTACGATTCAAATATTATCTTCAAGCCAAATATCTCCCTTGACGAACTTTATAAGCTTTACAAAGTTGCAACTTACTTTTGGCACTTTGCCGGTTACAAGATCAACGAAGATAGATTTCCAGACAGAGTGGAACATTTTGGCTTGGCACCTCTTGAAGCTATGGCCGCAGGCTGCTTGACTTTTGCGGTCGCTGCCGGTGGGCCAAAAGAAACAGTAAAGGACGGCAAAAACGGATTCTTGTTCAATACTCAAGAAGAACTCATTAGAAAAATGACAGAATTAAATAACAACCTTGGTCTCCAAAATAAAATCCGCCAGAACGGAAAAAACTATGTTAAAGATAATTTTTCCTATAATATATTTAAAGAAAAAGTAAAACGATTAATATGATTTCTGTTATTATTCCTGTATACAAAAATAAAGATTTTTTTTTGACGAATCTCAAACATAATTTACTTTTTTTAAAAGATTGCCAGATTATTGTTGTCAACGACGATCCACAAACAGATCTGGAAAATGATTTAAAGGAATTTAAGAATATTATTCTTGTCAAAAACGAAAAAAACCTTGGCTTTGGTCAAGCTGTCAACGTCGGCGTAGAAAAAGCGACAGGTCAATACCTGATGCTTTTGAATAGTGACGTTCTTTTAAACGATCAAAGTTATCTTTTGGCTCTTACCCATTTTAAGAATAAAAATCTTTTTGCCGTCGGCTTTGCTCAAAAAGAAAAAGACGGTACGATTGTCGGTAAAAACAAAGTTTTTTGGGCCGGTGGGCTGTATCATCATAGCCGCATCAACGACAACAAGTTTGGCGAAAACGGTTGGGCCGAAGGTGGTGCCGCAATTTTCGACCGAAAAAAATTTGTCGCCCTTGACGGTTTTGACCCAATTTACTCTCCTTTTTATTGGGAAGACATTGATCTTTCATACCGAGCCAAAGCAGCAGGTTACCAGATTATCTTTGAT
>CAZJFG010000001.1:7400-122238 GCA_964545385.1 uncultured Gammaproteobacteria bacterium
ATTCATCATCATGAATCGACAATAGCAAAAGAATTCACCAAAAAACAGATTACGATTATCGCCTATCGAAATCAGCTAATCTTTACCAGAAAAAATCTATCGAGTCCTAAATTATTTTTGCAACATTTTTTCTCTCTTCCTTTTTTGATTGTCAAACAATTGATTAACGGTGATAGTTTATTTTTGATCGGTTTTATAAAATCACTATGAATAAAAAAACAATTTTTATTCTCGCCTTTATCACTTTTTGCGGTCTTTTTTTGCATTTTTATAAACTTGATCAGGTACCAAGATGTTTAAATGCTGATGAGGCGGCCTTTGCCTACAATGCTTATTCCATTTTAAAAACCGGAAAAGACGAATACGGAATTTTTCTTCCTTTAAGACTTAAATCTTTTGGTGACTATAAAATGCCTCTTATCAGTTATTTAACCGTCCCTTTTATTGCAGTTTTCGGCTTGAACGATTGGTCGATAAAACTGCAAAATGCTTTTATCCTTCTTTTGTTTCCGACTCTCTTGTATTTTTTTGTTTACCGCCTTTTTAAAAATAAAAATATTGCCTTGCTTACTCCATTATTGTTTGTTTTATCCTGGGGAGTACAGTCGATGGGTAGACAACTTCACGAAGCCCTACTCACAAGTTTTCTTATCACGGCAACAGCTTATTTTTTTATATTGGCCAAAGACGAAAAAGGAATTAAATTTAAAGTTCTGTTTATTATTACAAATTTTCTATCGCTTTTCAGCTATCAATCAAGTCGAATTTTTGCTGTATTTTTCTTGGCGCTGACTTTTTTTTATACACTGAAGAAAAAATTTAACTGGAAGTTTTTTTTGATATTTCTTGCAACTTTAGGAATCTTTGGCATTAGTGATATTATCTATACACCTAAACGGGTTGGTAATTTACTTTTTTTTAACAATCTTGGTTTCAGTTTAAAAATTAACGAGCTGCGGGGAGAAGGAGGATCAAGGCTTTTTTACAATAAATTGACTGTAGGCGTAAAAGATATTGTCTTTGAATATCTAAAATATTTTTCCCCTCAGTTTTTGATAATAAATGGAGATGAAAACTATCGTTTTGGTTATCAGGGGATGTCAATCGTCACGGTAGTAGAGTATTTATTTTTTTTCATCGGCCTTTATTATATTTTTAAAAATAAAGAAAAATGGAGATTATATATTTTGGGTCTTCTGGCAGTATCTCCTTTAACAGCGGCTCTATCATGGGCTGGAGTTTCAATAACCCGGTCTTTTTTTATAATTGTTCCTTTTCTTATTGTCGTAAGTTACGGAACTGTTTATTTTATTGAAAGTTTTAAGAAAAATTTTCGTATTATAATCCTTGTGATCATAGCTGTAAGTTATCTTTTTTTCTTGTTTTATACCTGGGATTTTTACCTCAACCATTATCCAAAAAGAGCAACGAATATTCGAGCTTGGGAGTGTGGATTTAAAGAGCTGGTAAAATACGTTGAAAAAAATTACACTAAATATGACCGTTTTTACATAACTAAAGAAGACAATGAATCTTATATTTTTTTTCTATATTATTTAAAATATTCCCCTCAAAAATACCAACCTCAAGCTAAATTAAGTGAGCCGGATGAATATGGTTTTGGTCAAATCGAGGGTTTTGACAAATTTATCTTTAATTCCGATTATCCACATGATAAAAATAATCTTGTTATTGTCGGTTATCCGAGTCAACTAAGCGATGAAAAAAACATAAAAAAAATTAAAATCGGTACCGAAGAAATTTTCAGAATAAAAGAAATCAATTAAATAAAAAGTGTAATCGCCAGATTATAAAAAGCATGAATAAGAATAGGCAGTAACAAACTCTTTCTTGAAAGAAAAATAAAGGAGAGAACCAAACTCAAACTGATGTCTGTTGCCATAAACAAAAGCAATAAGCCTCCTGTCATTTTAATGTTTGTAAAAAGTATCGGGACATGAAGGAAAAAAAACAAAAGACTGGCAAAAAAAGACGAAGATAAAATATTTTTCGACTCTTCATAAAGTTTTTTCAAAACAAAACCTCGTGATAAAATTTCTTCTGAAACTCCGGTAGCCAAAGCAATTAACAAATAAAATAAACCTGTCTGCCAGGAAATTGGAGAAGAAAATAAAACCGGTTTTTTATATTTAATAAAATTTCCAAACACCGCGCTTGCCATAAAAATCAACCCAATTCCAAGTCCAACTAAAAAATCACCGATAAACTTTTTTTTCTCGATATAAAGTTCGCTGAAAAAATTTTTCTTTTCGATTTTTCTTATATAATAGTAAACCGGAAGAATAAAAATTAAAGGCTTTGCCAAAAATTCGTCAAACCACTCAGGCATCTTTAGATTGGCACGATAAATACTCCAAACAATAAGAATAATTGCCCAGAGATTTAAAGCTTTTTGTGTCGAAGAAGATGTTTTCTTCATTTATACCTAAAAGTATACACTATTCCAAAAAATCTTTGAGTTTACGAGCCCGAGTCGGATGTTTGAGTTTGCGGATAGCTTTCGCTTCAATCTGTCTTATTCTTTCCCGTGTTACCCGAAACTCACGACCTACCTCCTCAAGTGTTTTTGGTTTACCGTTGTCGAGTCCGAATCTCATGATTAATACTTTTCTTTCCCGGGAAGAAAGAGTGTCCAAAACTTTATTCATCGCATCTTTTAAAAGTTCGCGGGAAACTTTGTCATAAAGGCTTGGCTGATTGGTATCTGAAACAAACTGTTCAAGTGTAGCCTCTTTATCGTCGCCAACCGGTGTCGACAAAGATTTTGGCTGCTGTGAAATCTTAATCAAGTTTTCTACATCGGCAACAGACATCTGCATTTCTTTGGCTATTTCTTTGACCGACGGCTCCCGACCAAGTTTTTGATTCAATCTTCGCTGCGTTTTATAGTATCTGTTAATATGGTCGACCATATGGACCGGAATACGGATGGTACGTGACTGATCGGCAATTGCTCTGGTAATTGCCTGCCTTATCCACCAGGTAGCATAGGTTGAAAACTTAAACCCACGTCGCCAATCATATTTTTCCACACCACGAATCAAACCTCTATTCCCCTCTTGGATAAGATCCAAAAACGACAAACGGCGCCCAAGATATTTTTTGGCAATCGAAACAACAAGTCTCAGATTAGCTTTAATTATTTTATCTTTGGCCTTTTGATTTCCCTTTTCATATTCTTTAGAAAGTTTAATTTCTTCCTCAAAAGAAAGAAGGGGGGTTTTCCCGATTTCCTTAAGATACATTTTAATCGGATCTAAAGACTCGCCGTGTTTCAAAACTACTAGTTGTTCAAGCTCTTTTTCAATTTCTTCGACCGATTTTTTTGCTTCATTTTCCTCACGTGTCGAAAGAGTCTCAAAGATATCGATGTTTTTGCGAAGTGCTTCATCAAAAAAAGAATCAATTTCTTCAAGGTGTTTTTCCGGCTCGGAATAAATTAAAAAAATATCGTCTTGAGCCAAGAATCCATCTTCTTCTCCTTGTTTGATAAGCTCTTTCAAAGTTTTAGGTAGTTTTTGTTTTGCCATAGGTAAATTTTATACTAGAGAAGTCATTTTCTCTACCTGATTTAACTTTTTATTTAACTCACGAACCTTGTTTTTTTTATCTTTATCTATTTCTTCATTCTGTCCTAAAATTTCTGAAATCTCTCTTTTTAAGCTGAACTTTTTTACCTCATAGGCAACCTTGTCAAGACTTTTTATTTCAACAAGAGGTTCATGAGAAGCATATAAGTATACTTCATCAAACACGGGTTGTACCTCCGGATTTAATTTTTTTGCAAAGCTCTGTAAAATAAATTTTTCCGGACTTTGCTTTTGATAGTTAAAAAACTCTTCCCAAATTTTTTTAAAAACAGGTAAAGAAAAATCGTTTTCATCAATGATTTTGTTCAAAGATGCGACAACCTTATAAGGATCTTCGTTTTGAAAAATAAAACTTAAAAGATATTTCTGCAAAACAAGCTCGCGATTTTTTTCTTTGTCATCTTTTGAATTGCGATAAAACTTTTTTTGTTTTTCTTTGTATTTAATTTTATGGATCAGATTGTTGATAACTGATTCGTTCACATCAAGAAGCTTGGCCAGTTTTTTAATGTAAAACGACTGTACAATCGGATTTTTAATCCGTTCAAGGTACAAAACCATCTCATCGCCTATTTTTTTCTTGCCAAACGGATCGTTTAAAGAATATCTTTTTTTCAGCAGGTCAAGAAGAAAGTCGTAAAGAGGTATCGCTGACTTTAAAGCTGATTTGAATTTAACAAGATCTTTTCTCACCGCTTCATCCGGATCTTTAGCAAAATCTATTTTAATGACGTTTGCCTCAAGCTCAAGGTTTTCTATCTCGTCGACACTTCTTTTAATCGCTTCTTCACCTGCTTCATCGGCGTCAAGCAATAGATTTATTCTGGTCGTATATCTTTTCAAAAGGATGAGTTGTTCATGGGTGACTGCGCTTCCTTTTATGGCGACAATATTCTCAATCCCTTGCTTATAGGGTGAAATCATGTCGAATTCACCCTCAACCAATAGAACACTTCCCTCTTTTTTGATTGCCTCTCGGGCCAGATCAATACCAAAAAGCGTTTCTCTTTTGTGGTAAACAAATGTTTCCGGTGAGTTTATATATTTTGCTTCTTTTTCCGTCCCATCAATTATCCGACCGGAGAAAGCAATCACTTCTCCACGAACATTTTTTATAGGAAACATCAGTCTTCCCCGAAAACGATCGTAGTAGTCACGGTTTCCCCGGATCGCCAAACCTGCATCAGAGATATCAGACATAAGATAATTTTTCTTTTTTAAAAAACTGACCAATGAATTCCAAGACGAAGGAGCATAACCAAGTTGAAATTTTTTTATGATTTTTTCATTAATCTCTCTTTTTTTTAAATAGTCAAGAGCTTTTTTACCAAATTTGGTTTTTTCCAGAATATATTGAAAATACTGAGTAGCCAAACTGTTAATTTCAATAAATTTTTGTTTTTTTTTCCAGGCGTTGTCCTCAAAAGCCGTAGTTTTTAACTTTACCCCTGCTTTTTTTGCAAGCGTAGTCAGTGCCTCGTAAAAAGTGATGTTCTCCCATTTCATTAAAAACTTGATGATATCACCACCTTCACCACAACTGCCAAAACAGTGCCAAATCTGGCGCTCCGGAGAAATGACAAACGAAGGTGTTTTTTCTTGGTGAAAAGGACAAAGAGCCTTAAAATTTCTGCCTGCTTTTTTTAATGTGAGATAAGATCCCAAAAACTCGACGATATCGATCCTTTTTTTAATTTCTTCAATCGGGTTATCCATTTTTAGGCTTATTTTATCACGCTTAAGATATTTTTTCTTGTGCTAAAATTTAATTATTGTCTTTTATAAAAAAAGTTATTAAAATAAATTAATGCTTTATTTATTTCTTGGAAAAAACAAAATAAAACTGCTTGCTCTAAAAAAAAGTGTCATGGGACAGTATGAAACTTTTTTTTTCGACAAGGATTATCAAAGCAATCTTTTTGACAACGGTCAAATTACAACTGTCGATCTTGTGGCCTCGGCCGTCAAAGAAAGCCTCAGCAGCTCAAAAAATAATTTAAAAGAAAAAGATGTTTATCTTATTCTTCCTCAAAGCTTTTTCCGTTTTTTCAGAACCACAATTCCAACCGATATTGCCCCCTCCGCTCTAAGTTCTTTTGTGGCTGACAAAGCACGAGCCGAGTGGCAAACTAATCTTGAAAACTACCTCTATGATTTTTTGATTGAAAATGTCAATGGTCAATCTTCAGTCAGTTTTTTTGCTATTGAAAAAACTACCTGTCAAAAAATAAAGGAAGTTTTCGGTTTAATCGATTATAAAGTGATTGATATTTTACCAGAAACAGTTGCTTATTTTAAACTATTCGATAAAACCCTGCGCAAAGAAAAAAATGAAAAAATCCTCTATGCTACTTTGGAGAAAAAAAATATTTCCGGATATCTTTACGACGGAGTTGGTCTTTTGACTCCAAAAAAATGGCATGTAGAGATCCTCCCGGAAAAAACAATCGAGGAAACGCTAAAAAAAGAGGTGGCCAATTTTGCCGAACAAGGACAAAAACTGAGCCGATTGATTTTGTCCGGTGTCGATTCGGAAAAAATCCGCCAAGATACATTTACCAAAGCGGTTGGTGTATGGACCAATCCTTTAAAAAGAATTGCCGCCGGGTTTTATGAGGAACAGCTTAAGCTTTTTATCAACTCAACTACCCAAACTTTTTCAATTTTGCGTTTTGACGTCTGTTTCGGCGCTTTCCTTTTCAACCAAGAAAACAAGCATTTTTCTATTTATAAAAAAGCCGGCCGGATAAAAGGCCTACCAGGCCCAAAAATCGGTCTGCCGAAATTAAAACTACCTTTGAAAGAAATTTTTATTTTTCTTGTTTCATTTATATTATCTTTTGCCCTGTTTATTTTTATCAGCCGTTCAAACTTTGGCTCTTTTAAAATACCTTCTGTCGGCAAAATACCGACCCCCACTGTTAAACCAACGACAGTTCCCTCACCAACACCAATTCCAAGCTTTAAAAAAGAGGATTTGAAAATCAAGGTTTTGAACGGATCAGGAACAAAAGGAATGGCCACCGAGGTAAAAGACCTTTTGGCCGATAAAGGGTACGGTGAAATTCTGACAGGAAATGCAGACAACTTCGACTATACCAAAACCGAAATCCAGGTTAAAAAAGAGTATGAGAATGCTACAAACTGGTTAAAAACCGACTTGAAAGAAAACGTTTCAGCTCCTAAAATATCCACATTAGAGGAAGACCAGGCCGCCGATATCATCTTAATCATTGGTCAAGACTTTAAATAAATTGTGAAACCAGATGCTCAAAAACTCAAAAATCAGTTTATCAAAATATCTCAAAAAGTAAACTTACCAAGCTTGAAAAAAGAGGTTGCTTCTTTGGAAAAACGAACCTATGAAACCAGTTTTTGGCAGGACTCAAAAAACGCAGCAGAGGTGATGAAAAAAATTACGGGTTTAAAAGAAGAAATAGATGAAATTGAAATGATTTCCCTGCTTCTTGATTCTGGCGAACTAAAAGAAGCTCAAAAACTAATAGATAAATACGAAATTGTTCTTTTTCTCTCCGGCCCCTACGACAAGGATGGAGCGATTTTTTCGATTCATGCCGGACAGGGCGGAACCGAAGCTATGGACTGGGCTGGTATGCTTTTGCGGATGTATTCCCGCTACTTTGAAAGAAAAAGTTGGCGTTATGAAGAGGCTGACAGGGTACCTGGTGAGGAAGCCGGAATAAAAAGTGTTATCCTCAGCGTTTATGGCCAATATGCCTATGGTTACCTGAAAGCCGAAGCCGGCGTCCACCGCCTGGTCCGCCAGTCACCTTTTAATGCCGACAAACTCCGTCAAACATCTTTTGCATTAGTTGAAGTTTTGCCAATTATCAAAGATAAAGAAATTGATATTAAAGAAGAAGATTTGGAGTGGCATTTTTTCCGCTCAGGTGGCCACGGAGGCCAAAACGTCAATAAAGTAGCAACTGCGGTCCGGCTAATCCACAAACCAACCGGGCTCATCGTCACCTGCCAACAGGAAAGGCAGCAAGGTCAAAATCGGGAAAACGCCATGAAAATTCTTCGTGGAAAACTCTGGCAGATAGAAGAAGAAAAGAAAAACAAGGAAATAAGCGGCTTTAAAAAAGACAAAATGGCCTCTTGGGGTATGCAAATCCGCTCATATGTCCTTCATCCATATAAAATAATTAAAGATTTAAGAACCCGTTATGAAGAATCAAACATCGAACAGGTACTTGATGGCGATCTTGATCCTTTTATCGAAGCTTTCTTAAAAAAATCCTAAACAATATTAAAATACATTAGAATTTAGTAAACTTAGTTTGAATTTTTAATTAATAATTGCTATCCTAGTTTTTATATGGAAAATCAAACACAGATCCCAAACGTTATAAAAAACATTAATGGCGAAAAAGTCCAAAAAACCTGGTCTTTGCCCGGCCTTTTGCTTTTTGTCGCCGTTGCCATTATTCTTGGAGCAGGCGTTGGTTTTGCCATAAGCAAAATCTCAGGCACCAAGCAAACAACAAGCCCAGTAACAGGCTCTATTGCAAGTGGTACCAAGGTCGGTGTCACAGATAAAAAAACTTTTAAAGATAAAGCTGAAGGAATCTTGCGGGAAGGTGGGATTGACGGCGAAGGTAACTTCCATCTGGAAAGAATCGGCGGAGAATCACAAAATGTCTATCTTACCTCAACCACGGTCGATCTTTCCCAGTTTATCGGTAAAAAAGTTCGCGTCTGGGGCGAAACTTTTAGTGGCCAAAAAGCCGGTTGGCTCATGGACGTTGGACTGGTCGAAGTCCTGTAAAAAATTATGATTGTTTTTGACAAGGTTACCAAACAGTTCCCTTTAGGCAATATTGGTTTAGATGAAGTTTCTTTTGAAATAAAAGAAAACGAGTTTGTTTTTTTGGTCGGACCATCCGGAGCTGGAAAAACTACTCTTATTAATCTGATTATCCGCAACAGCCTGCCTACATCCGGTGTTGTAACAATCGATAATTTAGATGTCGGTAACCCTAAATTTACTAAAACAATCGACCTTAGACGCAAAATCGGTATCATTTTTCAAGATTTCAAGATTTTGCCCGATAAAAATATTTTTGAGAATATTGCCCTGGGTCTAAAAGTAGTCAATACCCCCACACATAAAATAAAAGAACAGGTCAGAAAACTTCTGACATTTGTAAACCTTTCCGAGAAAGAAAATGTCTTTCCTTCCCAACTATCGGCCGGTGAACTCCAACGAGTAGCTATTGCTCGGGCCCTAATCGGTGATCGAAAAATAATTTTAGCCGACGAGCCGACCGGAAATCTTGACCCTAAAACCAGTTGGGAAATTATGAAAATTTTCAAAAAAATTGAAGGTAAAAAAACAATTATTTTTGCTACTCATAATATAGACATTGTCAACAGTCTCCAAAAAAGGGTTTTGGTCATGGAAAAAGGCAAACTGACCAGAGATCAGAAAAAAGGAGGATACAATCTATGAATGAAATATTAAAATCAGTAAAAAGAACTCCCTACCAGTCGCTGGCAATTTTTTTAATCTTGTTTTTTACGCTTTTTCTTTCAACGATTATATTTGTCTCATTCACCTTTCTTTACAGTTTCTTAAATTATGTCGAAACAAGACCTCAGGTAACTGTCTACTTCCAGACGAAAGCATCAACCGATCAAATTTATAAACTTCGGGATGAACTCAACAACTCGGGTAAAGTTCTTTCCATAAAATATATTTCAAAAGACGAGGCTTATAAAATTTACAAAGAGTTGAACAAAGACAATCCTTTGCTTTTGGAGATGGTAACGGCCGATATTTTGCCGGCTTCTTTGGAAATCTATGCCAAAAAACCAATGTATTTGCCGGAGATTGCCGAGTACTTGAAAAAACAAGCTGGAGTTGATGAAGTGATTTTCCAAAAAGATATTGTCAATCAACTTGTATCCATTACCAATATTTTAAGAATTGGTGCGATTGTTTTTTTTGGATTTTTAATCTTTATGACCATTGTTGTCTTAATTGTCATTACCTCATTTAAAGTAGCCCTAAAAAAAGAAGAAATTCAACTTTTGCAACTTTTGGGTGCGACCAACGACTATATCAGATCTCCATTTTTAAAAGAAGCATCGTTTTTTGGAACAACAGCTTCTGTTATTTCTTTTGTTATTATTGCCTTGATAATCGTTTATTTGAATCCTTTCCTAATTTCTTATTTGCGTGGAATACCGACTCTTTCACTCAATCTTTATTTTACTCAACTTGTCGTTTGGCCGGTAAATCTTACTTTCATGTTGACCACCCTCGTCATTTCTCTTGTTTTTGGAATCACTATCTCCACAAGCGCTAGCTATTTGGCAATCAATAAATATCTAAAATAAAATATGAAGAAGGTTTTTTTGATCGCGCTGTTTTTTATGATCTTTATCTGTATGCCAAAGTCCTACGCAGCAGTCTGTGATGGTGACAAAGATTACTGCAATAGCAAAAGTGGTCAAGAAAAAGTTAACTGTTGGGCTGAAAAAGTCGCGGCCTGCAATAACGCGGGAACTACTCTTTCAAGTGAAATTAATCGTTTGGATACCCAAATCTATCTTACACAAGCAAGGATTGCCGAAACCGAGGCAAAAATTGTCCAGACTGAAAAAGAAATTGGAACGCTAGGTTCACGCATTGAAGGGCTTGACACATCTTTAAATTATCTTAGTAAATTACTGCTTGAAAAAGTTGTACAAGGCTACAAACAAAGGTCCACATCTTTGCTTGATTATCTTTTTGATGCCGGATCGGAAACTGATTTTTTATCAAAAGTTAAGTATTTAAAAACAACCCAAAACAACAACCAAAAAATTATTATTCAAGTGCAACAGGCAAAGCTTAATTTTGAGGAGCAAAAAACTTTGCGAGAGCAAAAAAAAAACGAACTGGATGAACTCAATGTCACACTTGAGCAGCAAAAAGGAGAACTAACAAGCCAACAAAATGCAAAAAAAATACTGCTTGCCGAAACAAGAAATAGCGAAGCTGTTTATCAGGGATTTCTGGAAAAAGCCAGGGCTGAACTTGCCGGATTTAGCGCATTTGCAAGCGCTGCAGGAGGAGGTCTAACTTCTTTTGGAACAGGAAGTAACGGCTGGTACTATACTCAACGTGATCCGGCCTGGGGTGAGATGACTCTCCCTGGCTCTTCATATAATCTGGCAACAGCCGGCTGTGCCGTCACTTCAGTTGCCATGGTTTGTAAAAGTTACGGTGAGGGAACAACTCCGGCAACCATTGCTGGCGACTCTTCAAGATTTATCTACGGTGATCTATGGAACTGGGCTTTCAGCTGTAGTGGTAAATCAACAAGTTGGATTGGCACTTCACGAAACGATGTAAAATCATATACTCAAAGTGGAACACCTGTTATTTTGCGACTTTATGCAGCCAGTGTTTCCGGACTTCATTTTATCGTTGCTTATGGTTGGGACGACGGTCGACAAGATTTTAAAATTCACGATCCATACTACGGACCGGATAAATATTTCTCCGACCAATATAGCTGGGATCAGGTGACAACTGCTATTGTGATCCACTAACTTTGTAGCGTATAGACCGTTGACAAAATAAAGGTTTTTATTTACTTTTTCTTTAATGAGTCAAAATAATAAAAAACAAATTGTCTATTACTACAATGTTTTAAAACATTGTAGTGGAATATTTGTTTTTTTAGCTTTTTTCATTTTAGTAAAAGATATCCTTGCAACACTGACAATCAATGAAATCTATCCGGTGCCGGCCGCAAGCGAGTTTGAGTGGGTTGAGCTTTACAACAGCGGATCGGATTCGGCCGACCTTACCCAATATCTGTTGACCGATCTTGCAAATAACAAAATTAAAATTACAGACCAAAACGTTTTGGCAAACGATTATTATGTTGCCTCCTGCTCTTCTGTACTAAACAACAGCGGCGACACCGTTTATTTAAAAACTCAAGACGGTGAGCTTATCGATATTGCTACTTATTCCGGCACATTTACTTCAAATTTGAGTTTTGCAAGATGCAAAAACGATGACTGGCTAACAACAAATATAATTACCAAAAGTTTTTCAAACGAGATGGCTTGCTTTTTTCCTACTGGAACAACTACTCCTTCACAAACGCCAACAGAGACTGTCGTAATCTCTCAAACACAAACACCGGCGCCAACCGAAACACCCACTCCAGTTTCCTACGATAATATTTTTCTTTCCGAAATCTACCCATGTCCTGACTCGGGTGAAAACGAATGGGTAGAAATCTACAATGGCAATGATTTTTCAGTAATTCTTATAGATTGGTACTTTGATGATGATGAAGGCAGCGGCTCCTCGCCAAAAAAATTCAGCATGACAATCAAGGCAAAAAATTATGCGGCTTTTGATCTGACATCTTCAATGTTCAACAATACAGGAGACGGTGTTCGCCTGCTTGATTTTGATAAAAATTTAAAAGATAGTTTTGAATATGTTGATTGTGAAAAAGAAAAAAGCTGGGGCAGAACAAGCTTTGACAACGATGAATTTTGTCAACAGGAACCATCGAAAGATACTGAGAACACTGGCTGTATTGATGATATAATCTCGACCTCAACTCCCGTTGTAACTATTGCAAAATCGCAAAAACCAACAGTCGATAAACAGTTGCAAATCCCAAACAAGCAATCACTAGGCACCGCCTATCAATTGCCAATTACCAGCATACCGGAAGTAAAAGGAGTAATGAGTAATAATACTTCGACATCACAAAATAATAAAAATTCTCTTAGTAAAACTTTTTCTTTTATTGCTTTTTCAAACTCACTTTTGACTATATCTTCGATTTTGCTTAAAATTAAAATTCATGAAGCAATTTGTTTATTTTCTTAAATTTTGGCTACCGGCGCTTTTATGGATGAGTTTTATTTTTTCACTTTCTTCTCATCCAAAAGTTAGCATCAGTCATGTTTATGCTTACGACTTTATAATCTTCAAAACACTCCATATGATCGAGTATGCAATTTTATACTTCTTGCTTTTTCGGGCCTTTTACTCTATCAAAAATAAAGGTTTTTCTTTTACTTTAAAACTGATCGTTCCGATTTTTATCAGTTTTATTTATTCTATTTCGGACGAATTCCACCAACTTTTTGTTCCAACTCGATCAGGCCAGTGGCGGGATACCGGTATCGATCTTTTGGGAATTGTTTTGATGTATACTCTTGTTAAGAAATATTTTTACATCTTAAAAAAATATTTATGAAAAATTTTTTCGATTTTATACGCAAGCTTTTTGTTCCCAAAGAAGAAAACAATTTTAGAAGCCGGGCTCTGCACACGGATTTTTTAACCTATTATTTGGTCTTTGCACTACTTTTGACAGTTAGCTTCAAGAGATTAAACCTTAATAATGTTTTGGGTTTTGCGACAGATATCACTGTGGAAAAACTATTTACGTTGACTAATGAACAAAGACAAAAAAAAGGCCTTAACAACCTTTCTTACAACGATAAACTCTCAAATGCAGCTGCCAAAAAAGCCAATGACATGTTTGCTAAAAACTACTGGGCACACTACGGTCCGGATGGAGAAAGTCCATGGGACTTTATTTTAGATAGTGGCTACAAATATGAGTATGCCGGTGAAAATCTGGCTAAAAACTTTTTGTTTAGCTCTGGCGTAATCAACGCCTGGATGAATTCACCTACCCACCGAGAAAATATTTTAAAACCAGAATACTCTGAGGTTGGCTTTGCTATCGTAAATGGTATTTTAAATGGTGAGGAAACAACTTTGGTTGTTCAGATGTTTGGTAAACCACTTTCACCAACTCTTGCCAACAAGACACCGCCTGTCAGCCAGAAAGTCGAAGCAAAACCGGCGGTTCAGGAAATTCCCAAGGAAAAAGAACAAGAAATCGTCTCCCAACCTCGAGTTTTGGCTAACGAAAGCAGAATCAGCCTGAACATCAATTACATATTTTTAATATTCCTTGCTCTTGCCTTGATTTTGGATTTTTACTTTTCTGTCAAATTCAATATTATTAAAGTCGGCGGCAAAAATATTGCTCATCTTATTTTTATTACATTTCTTATTATTGGGTTAACATTTTTTGTTCGGGGAACAATTATTTAAAGCATGAAACATTTTCTAAAACATCTTTTTTTGGAAATTAAAAACAATCTTTTCGACTATTTGGTCTTGATAACAGCTGGCGTAATCTTTGTCGGAGCCTTAAATATTTTTCGAGGCGAACGGTTAATGGAATTTATCATTCTTTTAATATTTGTTTCTTTTTACATTGTTTGGGGAATCTACCACCACATTGTCGAATCCAGCCTCCACCTGAAAATTGTACTTGAATATATTTTGATTGGATTCACCTTTATTTTCTTATTAAAACTTGTTATATTACCCTAATATGAAAGGTACAATTTTGGCGGGTGGTTTGGCAACACGACTTCGACCTCTAACACTTGTTACCAACAAACATCTACTCCCTATTTACAACAAACCAATGATCTACTATCCCCTTGAGGCTATGGCCAAGGCAGGTATTAAAGAAGTTTTGATCACAAGTTCTCCAGATCATGCCGGCCATTTTACCAGTCTTTTAAAAGGAGGGGAAGAGTTTGGTCTACGTCTTTACTACGGCGTTCAGCAAAATCCAAAAGGTGGTATTGCCGATGCCATTACTCTTGCTGAAGAATTTACCCAAAAGGAAAAATTATTGGTTATTTTAGGCGACAATATTTTCGGTAAAAATCTCAAAAACAAAGTTGCCGAGTTTGAAAAAAAAGAAAAAGGTATGGTTGTTTTTGGAATGAAAATGGCAACGGAGGCCAAAAATTACGGCGTAATCGAAGTCGACAAATCCGGTAAAGTTATTTCAATTGAGGAAAAACCAGAACATCCCAAATCAGATATCATCCAAACCGGCATTTATATGTATGACAATCGTGTTTTTGACTTTATTAAAAATCAAAAGCCTTCAGCTCGTGGCGAAATGGAGGTAACCGATCTTAATAATTTCTATCTTAAAGAAGGAAGCGTCGAGTGCGATCTTTTGGATTGGTGGATTGATGCCGGTACGTCTCATGACGAACTTTTACGAGCCAACAATCTTGTTGCTGACAAAATTAAAAAAGGTCAGTTATAATAAAAATATATGGACACAACTCAACTTTTACTTTCGGTCGTTTTAACCGTTAGTACAATTTTACTTATTGTCGTTGGAATTCAGCTTATTTTTATCCTCAAAGATCTACGCCAACTTCTGAAAAAAGTAAACGGTATTGTTGACAACTTGGAAAAAGTGGGTGTTTCTTTTGAAAACGGATTTTCGGAGATTTCCGGATTTTTGTCTAGTTTCAAAGTTATATTTCGTCTGATTAATTCTCTTCAAGGTAAAAAAAATGGCAAGTCAAAATAACCATCATCAAGCGACCAATTTCTGGTTTGGTTTTTCGCTGGGCGTTGTTGCATGCGGAGTCGGCATTTATTTTTTTGGCACCAAATCAGGCCGGAAAACCCTTAAAAATATTCTTGACATTACTGAAAATCTTGAGGGTAACTTCGATAATATATTAAAAGAAATCGAAAATGAAAAAGAACCGGCAAAAAAAATTACCTCAACGATCTCAACCGTCATCGATAAAGTCAAGTCTTTTACTCCATAAAAAAAATCCCCTTCGAATTGAAGGGGATTTTTCTTTGTAACTTAATATTCTCCCATTTGTGGCATAGCGCCTGCTGGCATGGCTGGCGGATTCTTCTCCGGCAGATCGGTCACTAAAGCCTCGGTTGTCAAAATCATTGTTGCAACCGAAGAGGCGTTTTCAAGACCTATTCGAATCACTTTGGCCGGATCGACAATACCTTGTTTAAACATTGAGTCAAAGTTTAGGGTCATGGCATTAAAACCATAGTCGGTATCTTTGGCCTCCTCAATCTTTTTTAAAACCCACCCGGCATCGACTCCTGAATTTGTGACAATCATTTTAAGAGGCTCTGCCATGGCGTTGTAAACGATGTCAACACCAATCTTTTCCTCATCAAACTCCATCGTTTTTTTCAAAGGCAGAAGGACTTTTCTTGCCTGAAGTAAAGTAACACCACCGCCAGCTACAATTCCTTCTTCAAGAGCGGCTTTTGTTGCGGCAACGGCATCGTTTACTCTTTCTTTTTTCTCTTTCATCTCAATTTCGGTTGCGGCGCCAACATTAATAACAGCAACACCTCCTGAGAGTTTTGCCAGGCGCTCCTGAAGTTTTTCCCGATCAAATTCAGAGGTTGTCTGAGCGAGTTCACGTCTGATTTGAGCAATGCGGGCTTTAATCTTGGTATCTGCGCCGGCTCCGCCAATTATGCGGCAGTTTTCTTTGTCGGCCCAGACTTTTTCTGCCCGACCACAGTCTTCAACCTCAACATTTTCAATTTTTTTACCAAGATCTTCTGAAATAACAGTCCCGCCTGTCAAGATAGCAATATCATCAAGCATTTCGCGTCGACGATCACCAAAGCCTGGTGCCTTAACAATAAGAGCGTTGAACGTCCCTTTAAGTTTATTGACAACAAGCATAGCCAAAGCCTCGCCCTCAACCTCATCGGCAATAATTACCAGATTCTTGGAAACTTTAACGAATTTCTCCAAGAAAGGCAAAATATCTGAAACTGCCGAAATTTTTTTATCCGTAATCAAAATATACGCATCTTCAACCTCGGCAACCATTTTATCTGCATCTGTGGCAAAGTAAGGAGAGGCAAATCCGCGATCAAACTCCATTCCTTCTTTGTACTCAATCTCCATCGCAAGACCTTTTCCCTCCTCAACCGTGACAACACCATCTTTACCAACCCTCATGATAGCCTCGGCAATTTTTTTACCCACCATCTCGTCGGCAGCTGAAATTGTCGCCACCTGGATGATTTCATCTTCTTTGTTGATGTTAATTTTTTTAGACATCTTTTTCACCTGAGTAATCACTTCTTCAACTGCTTTTTCTATTCCTCTTTTTAAAATCATTGGGTTGGCACCGGCCGTAATGTTTTTCATTCCCAAATTTACCATTGCTTGGGTAAGAAGAGTTGATGTCGTGGTACCGTCTCCCGCCACATCGTTGGTTTTGGAAGCTGCTTCTTTGACAAGCTGGGCACCCATATTTTCAAAAGCGTCCTCAAGCTCGATTTCTTTGGCAACCGTCACGCCATCATGGACTACATTGGGCGCACCCCACTTACGATCCAGAGCTACATTGCGACCTCGCGGCCCAAGAGTTGTGACAACGGCTTTTGCCAAAATATTAACACCACTTACCAGTTTTTGTCTGGCGTCCTCTGCAAATTTAAGTTGTTTTGCCATATTTTTTTTTAATTTTAATTTTTAATATTTATTTTAAATTTTTAATTTTAAATTTCAAATTACTACTGCCATAATTTCTTTTTGCTCAACAAGCAACCATTCTTCCGAACCGACTTTGACTTCGTTTCCGCCCCATTTTTTATAAAGGACTTTATCACCAACCGAAACAACCATTTTTACTGGTTTTCCCTCTTCTGAGATGCCGCCTGGCCCAATAGCCATTACTTCACCGACTTGGGGTTTTTCCTTGGCACTATCCGGTAACACGATGCCGGATGCAGTTTTGGATTCGGCTGAAAGAGGTCTAATTAAAACATAATCGAAAAGAGGTTTGATCTTTTGTGTTTTTACCATAGATTTTTATTAAATAAACTATTAATATAAAATTAATAATAAAAGTAAAAATAATCATATAAAAATTTTTTAAAATTGTCAAGTAGACATGTTACCTGCTAATAGTATTGATAACCAGAATAGCTTATCAGAAATCGAAAAACTAAAAACCCGTTTGCAGTCGGCGAATCTACCTGCTAATCTGCATGACCGGGCACTTGAGCAAATTGAGCGCATCAATCTCACCTTTAAATATGGCGGCAATCTGGCTACCCTTGATATTATTTCCAAATACATCGATTGGATCACTACTCTACCCTGGGATAAAAAAACCCAGGACACGCTTGATATAAAAAAAGCCAAGGAAATTTTAGATAAAAATCACTATGGCTTGGAAAAAATAAAGACACGAGTTCTCGAATACCTTTCAATTCTTACCCTAGAAAAACAGAATCTCAAAACTGATGTTTTTCATGCACCGACTCTTTTTTTCGTCGGCCTGGCCGGCACCGGAAAAACAACATTTGCTATCTCGATTGCCGAGGCCATGGGCCGTCGGTTTGTCCGCATTCCATTTGGTGGCCTTTCGTCTACTCTTGATCTGCGCGGCCAGTCCAAAACATCACCGGAAGCTGAACCTGGCATGGTTATTCGAGCCATAAAAAGAGCCGGATCAAAAAATCCGGTAATCCTTTTGGATGAACTTGACCGAATTACACCCGAATCGCGTGCTGCTATAATGGGAGTTCTCATCGAGCTTTTGGATCCGGGTCAGAACAGCTCGTTTACAGACTATTTTATTGACTATCCTTTTGATCTTTCCCAAGCTCTTTTTGTTGCAACAGCCAACAACACCAACAATATCTCAACCGCGGTTTTGGATCGGTTGGAAGTAATCCAGATGCCCTCTTACACCGATGCCGAAAAAATAACAATTGCTAAAAATTACATTCTTCCCAAATATTTAAAAATGGTTGGGTTAACTCCGGATACCGTAAAAATAGATGATGCTGTTTGGCAAAAAATAACACGACCTCTTGGTTTTGATGCCGGTATCCGCACTCTTGAGCGGACAATTGAAGGAGTGGTGCGAAAAGCCGCTATGAAAATGGTCTCCGGCCAGGGTACAAGCTTTATCGTAGGCGAAGCCAATGTCAAGGAATTCGTGGGATGAAGATACTTCTATTTTTTAGTTATTATTGATTAATGTGGTAAAATCTTATCCATTATGTACCAAAGTCCGACTCATGGTAAGGTTGATCTTGAAGATCTGAAAAAAATCGTTTCTTCTTTTATGGTCCAGGATAAAAACGCCAACTACGAAATCATCGTCGGCTCCGATTCACAAAAACTCAAATCCGGCGGTTATGATTTTGTCTCGGCTCTTATCGTCCATCGGATCGGCGCAGGAGGGATTTATTTTTGGACGCGCGAGGTGAACAAAAAAAAGATGAGTCTAAAAGAAAGAATTTATCTTGAGGCGACTATGTCACTCACCACTTCCGAAAATTTTGTCCGTTTTTTCAAAACCAATGGTATTTCCAAATACAATATCCAGATTCATGTCGATATCGGTAAAAACGGTGAAACGCGAGACCTGATTACCGAGGTTGTCGGAATGATCCGGGGCAGCGGCTACGAGGTAAAAATCAAACCCGATTCTTACGGAGACTCAAAAGTGGCTGATCGCCACACTTAATAAGGCTTATGTTATAATATTTAGTGTATTATGGGACTATACAATGACATTCTTCTTTTTAAGGAAAAATATCAAAAAAACCTACTTAAAACAATTGCTAATGAATCATTAAAAAAATATAGCAAAGATTTGATATATTCTGAACCCATCGATAAAAACCACTTTGTTTATTTTAATATATTAAGTTCAATCGGTTTTACAGTTCTAGATTCAAAAGTTCATAAAATATATGCGTTAATAGATAATCAAAAAACCCCTAAGGATATATATAATATCTTGCTTCATGAAGATAAAAACTTAACTTTCAAAAAAGTAATTAACATTGTTGACAAATTACGACAAAGACAGCTTCTTTGGATAAATGAACCGATTAGTTTTGGAAAAAGTAAATATGAAAATTCAAAAAAAATAACTGTTTGGTTTCACATCACAAATAATTGCAATCTAAGATGTAATTACTGTTTTGTGCATAAATCTTCTGAAAAAATGGATGAAACATTAATATATAAATCCATTAACAAAATATTTAAGTCTGCCAAAAAGAAAAATGTAAAAACAATTGCTCTTGGTATTGCTGGAGGAGAACCCCTATTAGTATTCAATAATGTAGAAAAATTATTAAAGTATGCTTACGAAAAAGCAAACATATACAATATTCAATTTTTACCGGGTATAGCCACGAACGGAACTTTGATTACTGAAAAAGTAGCAAAAACGTTAAAAAAATACAATGTTTTTGTTAAGTTGTCACTTGATGGATTAGGTAAATATAACGATATAAATCGTCATTTCGCAAATGGAAAAGGATCTTTTAAATTTGTTCAAAAAGGCTTAAAAAATATAATTAAATACAAATTAGATTGGGCAACTAATACAGTTATTACTGAAAAAAGTGTTGTAGGACTACCCAAGTTTGCGGAGTGGCTTTTAAAGAAAAAAATTTATTTTAATTTTTCTTTTTTCCGAGACAACCCCGCTTCACCAAAAAAACAAAATCTAATTAACAATAAATTTATATCGTATTTAAAAAATACTTATAAAATAATCGAGGAAAAAATTCCTTCTTACCGGTTAACAGAATTTCTCTTAGATAGAGTCACTTTTGAAGGCCCCCACAAACGTTGCTGTGGAATTGGCTCAAACTATTTAGCAATAAACCATAAGGGGAAAATCTTAAGTTGTCCCCTATTTGATGAAAAAATCATCGGTGATATCACAAAAGATGACCCTATAGATACGATGATTAATAAATGCATAATCAATAAAAAAGTTAATGTTGGTAATGTAAAAAAATGTCAAACATGCATCTGGCGTTTCAGTTGTGCCGGAGGCTGCCCTTTGCTAACTTATTATAACTATGGGAAATACAATGTCCCAACTCCTGTCTGTAAATTAATAAAAAGTCTTGCCCCTACAATAGTAAGGATTGAAGGGAAACGACTTCTCAAATACAATTTGAGTCAACAATTGATATTGTTTAATAACTTTAATTAACTATAATAATAGCGTATGAGTGAACTATATAACTCAGTACAAAAATATAAAAAACAGAAAGAGGA
This sequence comes from uncultured Gammaproteobacteria bacterium, assembly GCA_964545385.1. Lineage (GTDB taxonomy): Bacteria > Patescibacteriota > Microgenomatia > UBA1406 > GWC2-37-13. The sequence continues at coordinate 27,949 of CAZJFG010000001.1, forward strand.
AGAGGCACAACAAGAAGCTGCAAGAAAAAAATTTGAAGAAGAGCAAAAGAGATTAAAAGAACAACAAGAAGCTGCAAGAAAAAGGCAGCTCGAAGAAGATAATAAAACTAAGGGAAAAAACTTCATAAGTAAAATCTATAATAAAGAGCTTCAACTATTAAATTCTTCGAGAACAATTACCATGTTGATAGATTTATTAAATGATATATCAGAATATGAATGGGGTCACAAACCAAGACGTAATCTTAGTTTTTTAGATTTGTATTTAAAAAATGAATTTTCTGATTACCCATTTGAGTATTATAATACTTATGAATTAAATGCACCCCACAATCAGGGGTATGATTATCCTGGATCATATTTTATTTTTGGGATAAATGACACTGGTGCAAACTCTATTGTTTTGGCTGCACGTTTTGCAAAAGATAGGGTAAATTACAAAATTATTCCACCAACAAATACTCGATTAGTAAATATTAGTAAATACACTGAAATTTCTGATCCAACTTTGAATAATTTTACATTTGAACCAAAAGAGCCGATGCAAATTATTCTACCAATAAACTCAAAAAGCTGGAATAGCTCTTCATTTTCTTCTTATAATGAAACTGATGTGTTAAATAAAGATAAAGAATTTATGGAACAAATCTCCCAAATAATTTCACATCCAAGATTTACTGTTAAAGATATCAAAAAAAAGAGTCTTCAGACATCTTCTCTCGATTGCTCTCGCGATTGCTCTAGTCCATCTGGAAATGATTATTGTTGTATGTAAGGTAAATTAGACTGAAAGATTGCCATAAAAGAAATTATATCAAAAACCCGATATTTAAACCTGGCCGACGATGACGGTGTAGTTTACCCCGTACTTTTTGGCGCACTTGGGACAGGTGGTATACCACATGTACCATTTTTTGACATCAAAACCTTTCTTTTTTGCGTAGGTTTTAAAGTCCTCACACCATTCCCCTGTATTTTTGAAATCACCTTCGTAAACCTTACTTAAAAAAGTGCCCGATAGCTCGACATTCTGGGCGCCGGGAATTTTTTTGTTGACAGCCAGGTAAAGATCCATATTCCAGCGCGAGGTGTGATCAGAAAGTCCCATGTTGTCAACAAACTTTCCGCCAGCCTCTTTCACCATCTTATCCAGTTTCACGATCACCGGACCGAAGTTTATGGGAATAAAAAATATCGTGAAGACGCGGCCCTTGATGAATTTTTTCTTTTTCCACTCAAAGACTTTTCCCTGCCAAGGCTTGGGATCAAACTTCGGACAACATTCTGACTCTTTTGTTTGCATAATCGTTCTTATATTTTACTTAAAATACAAAAAATTATAAACTATTTTTTAAAAGTATTAAAATCCTTTCAATATCTTTTTTGCAATCTTTCTCTGCAAGTTTAAAACTTGTGACTGAAAAATCCGTTTTATATGAAAAAATATTTAAAATTGTTTTTACTAAAGCAAAAATTTCAATAATTTCATCGCGGTTAATTTTTATATCTGACTTGTTTAAATCCTCGTGTGCTAAATACTGATCTCTATAGTCTTGAATTTTTTTTCTTATAGATTTTGTACTTATTAATAACTCATTAATTTTCTTAATATCTTGTTCTTCTATTCCTTTGTATCTATCAGTTAGATCTTTCAAAAATGGCCTATTTTGATTATTTGCCTTGAACTCATCTACATTTAAATATTTTTTATTTGAACTAGCAAAGTTAATAAGTTTTTCAATGTGTAAAGATTGTTTTGCATTATCAAGAAGTCGAGCAAGTTCTATTAGGAAATAAAATTTAAGAGCATGCGTTGTCATTAAAAAATAATTATTAAAACTATTCATCGCCTCTACATTTTTTAATGCTTCTTTTTTGCCAACAATATTTGGAGTTTTTAATTCTTCAATTTTGTCAAAAATTGCAAAAGCGCAAAGCGCCCGAAGACAAATTGAATTAAGTCTTTTTAAGTATTCTTGAAATTTTATAAATTTATTTGTCATAAATTGTTTTATTAAATAAATTTAATCATTTTCAATGCTATAAAAATGGGGCTCTCGGTCTAAGATTTTTCATTTTTTATACTTATTTTTTACTTAGATTTATTTATTATTCCAGTCCATTCCTCAACTATGATCCTCAAGTAATTTAAATAAATTTCAGAAATTTGAATAATATTATTATTAGAAATAATTTTATTCAAATGTTTTTTAGGAGCAGATTGTATAGCTACTTTTGTAACTATTTGCCCTTTTGTTTTTGCCGGTATTAAATCTTCTTTAGATGTTCCCTTATTGACTAAATAATAAATACCCTTTCCACTCATTTGTAAGCCTGAATTTGGAGGACGATTTACCATATCGGTTTTAGAATTTAAACTAGATATTAGTGTCGAACAAATTATTCTATTAATTCCTTCCTTTATTATCTCGTTTCTTAGATTTTTAAAAAATATACATAATTCATCATTTTTCATTTCATTTTCTTTATTTTGATACCATTTATTAAATGTAGAATTTTGAGTAAATTCTTTTTTTAAAACAAAAGTAATATTTCTTGACGAGTTAACAAATGCAGCAAAATTTATTTCTAGTTCTTCTACATTTTGAGATCTCCTCATTTTTTGTAAATGATATTCACTTTCATGAATGTTTTTCTTTGCTAAAGGAACCATGGCGGAGATGGAGGGATTCGAACCCCCGATGACCTTGCGGCCATGCTGGTTTTCAAGACCAGTCCGTTCAACCACTCCGGCACATCTCCTTACCTCTTACTTTTTATTTTTACTTCTTACCTTTTCTTTACTATTCCGTGTATGGCTTAAAGAGCAAATTTCGAAAAAACATAAGAATCCGTAATTCCGACTTAGTCGGGAACAGACTCTAATGGAGGCGCGTGCCGGAATTGAACCGGCGCATAACTGTTTTGCAGACAGTTGCGTTACCACTTCGCCAACGCGCCATTACTCTATATTCTACCTCAGATGTCTCCTATTAACAAATAAGCCTTGCTACAAATATTCGAATAATTGTAATAATAATTTCATAGGTCAAAATTTATAGTTTGTTATAATTTTATCCATGAAAAAGTTTTTATTTCCTTTTATCATTGGATTTTTTTTGGCTATAGTTTATTCTTACTTGAAAACCAATAAAGCAACCGTAAAAACCAATATTATTCCAACCGAAAAAATCAGCAATTTTTCGATTGTGGAGCCTCCGAAAAACTCAATTAAAGGAAAACTCGAGTCTTATTCCGGAAGTTTCAAATGGGAATCTCGAACAGCAACTGCGCCGGCTGAGATTACAGTGGCTCCAGAAATCATTCAACAGGGTGAGGTGATTGAGACCGAACAAGACAGCCAGGTCTTTGTCAGTTTTTCAAACATTGGCTCAATAGAAATCTTTTCCGAAACATCAATTTCATTTACGCAACTTCTGCCGGACAACTTTGTTTTCGACCAATCATCGGGAAAGGTTGTTTATACAAATAAAAGCGGAACGCCGTTTTCTATCCGTAGCTTTCATTTACTTCTTGTTATGACTACAGGCAAAACTGTAGTTGAGGTAGATCGTGAGACCGGTAGGATTACAATTGACATTGAAGAGGGTTCGGCTAAACTCGGTTTTAACGATATCAACTACAATAGTATTACTGACACACTCAAAGAGGGGGAAAAAGTTATTTTTGACGATGAAACTCGCGAGATTCTAGCGGAATAATAAAAGAGGATCAAGAATCGTATCACCTTCATAACCCAAGGCCCACAAAGCTACCCCACCAAGATTGTATTTTTTTGCCAACTTGATTTTGGCCTCGGTAGCCGACTTGTCCGGAAAAAATATCTGATGATAGGTGTCTATTTTATCATCCTTATAAATTAAATAGGATTCTTTGGCTTTTCCGTCTTTTTTTATCTCGCAATTTTTGCAACTAGCCAAATACTCTTCGACTCGGCTGTTGCTAGCTACCATCCCTGAACTTGGCAAAGTAGCCGAACGGGGGATATCGCTCAAAGTCTCCCACTCATAACCGTATAAAGGCACGCCAAGAATAATCTTATTCAAAGGCAGTATATTAACTGCTTCTTTGACAGAAACCTCTACATCAAACTCAGCCTCAACTCCAGCCCCACCAATCGGCGCAACAGGACCGGTGACCGAGGAACCGAAATAATGATAGTCGTAGGTCATAAAAACAATCCGGTCGACAAATTCGGCGATAGAAGGAACATCGACAAGGTATTTTTTAAAAAGAACAATCGGCGAAACATCAATAGTGAGTGTACCTAAGTTTTTTTTGTTCATCTCTGCTCGAACCGACGAAACAAATGCGGTAAAGTTTACCCTTGCCGAGTCTGAAGCCATCAAAACGCTTTCAATATCCAAGTTAAGATCGGAAAATCCATACTCTTTCATAATCGGAGCAACTTCTGCAACCAGGGTTTTGGCATGTTTTTGCGGATCTTCAATAAGCTGGCCTATATTTTCCTCATCACTTGAAAAAACAACCAAAGACAAATCTATATTTTTATTCTTTGCATCTTTCAAAAGGTTATTAACCTTTTCGCTGTGAAAAAGCGCGTATCGGCCGGGTTCGGCCTCATTCGGATTACTGTAAACCCGGATCGTGCCGTCTTCCTCAATTGTTAAACCAAAGTAAGCCAAAGTCGTTAAATATTTAGTGTAGTCTTTGTCTGCACTTGCTACCAACCAGTAAGGCAAAAAACCGATTATCTGGCGACGCTCTGCGCCGATCGGGCTCAAAATTTTGTTCACCGTTTCGTTTTTGGGTAGAATACTCCCGATATTTTTTGGTCCAAAATAGCCAACAACAAACCCTAAAAAAACCGCAGAAAAGAAAACGAATATTTTTTTAACCATTATGATATTGTAACAATTTATTTTTAAATGGAGATAATCGGGAGTTTGAACATTTTTGGTTTTTTGGCTGCAGTTTGTGCTTCTTTGTCAAAAAGACAGCTGCCAAAATCGACCTTTTTACTATCAAGTAAAGAATAGATCTTTTCGATCTTTTCTTCTTTGTAGTTTTTCGTGTCAAAAAGACCGGGTTGAACAATTTTTTTATCAGAAAATTGACAGATGCTGCAACCGGTTGTCCGATAAATAAAGTTTTTTTGATAAATTTCATCGAATGCTTTTTCCAAGGACTTGCGGATAAGAATAGGATAGCCAACCGGCTCACTAAACCTGATTTGTTTCTGGAAATAACGAAAATTCTGTGTTTTTAGAAAAATAGTTGTTCTTGAAACAAGATAGCCTAGAGTCCGTGCCTTGGCAAAAGCATCTTCAACATGGCTCAGGAGCTTGGCCCACAAAATATTTTTGTCGTTAGTTGCCGGTGTAAAAGTCTTACTGCGGATAATTGAGTGATAGTTTTCTTTTTTTTGAAAATTTAAAAGATAGATTATCTCACCACGTAGCTCGCACCAGATTTCAAAGTATGGTTTGGTCAAATTTTTGCGGACAAACTCCTTATCTTTTTTGGCAAAATCAAGTGCGGTTTTTAACCCGAGTTTTTCCAAATAGCTTGACATGTTTGGCCCCACCCCCCAGATTTTTCGCAAAGGAATTTTAGCCAAATATTTCTCAATTGAAGGCCCGTCGATCAAAACTAATCCTGACGGTTTTTGAAAATCCGACGCCAATTTAGCCAAAGATTTAGTGAGAGAAATGCCTACAGAAACAGTGATATTCAAACTTGATTCGATTTTATCTTTTATAACAGCTCCAATCTCACGATAACTCATATTCATGGGTCGCCGAAGTCCTTTTATATCAGCAAAACCCTCATCGACCGAGTACTCTTCAACCAAAGGCGTAAATTGGCGCAAAATTCCAAACATCTTCTGTGAAAAAAGATTGTAGATTTCATAGTCTGAATTACAGATAACACAATTTGGGAAATTTTTTTTTATCTCCCAGATACGCATTCCCCTGGTGATCCCTAATTTTCTTGCCTGATAAGAAATGGCTGTTGCTATACCACGCTCGGCTCCGGTGACAACCGGTTTATTTTTAAGGGTTGGATAAACTGCCTGCATGACCGATGCAAAAAAAGCATCACCATCCAAATGTAGTATTGCATTTGGCCAAGAATAAATTTGAAACATAATTTTTAATTGCGAAGTTTGCGAATCACAGCTTTAACCGTGCCAAAAATGTCCAACTTCATTTTGGGATACATTGGTGGATAACGCGGATTGGCCGGCTGCAAGTAAGAGGTGCCCTGGCGATCTTTTCTTAATATTTTCAGAGTCCATTCACCATCAATTTCGGCCAAGACAATGTCACCTGAAACAGCTACTTTGGTTTTATTAATAACAACATAATCGCCGTCGAAAATTCCCACTTCAACCATCGAATCACCGCTTACTTTAAGTAAAAATGAAGACTGAGGATCTTCGATCAAATAGTCATCTAAACTCAGGTAATCGCGCGTCTCATCGGCTAAGATTGGAAAACCGGCCTTAACTAAACCCAAAACCGGAAGTGAAAAAAACCGGGTGGTCGGTGCCAGTTTGCGACCCTGCTTTTTCAAAAATCCCTCATCAATTAGTTTATAAACAATATCATAAATTGATTTTTTGGAAGATAATCCAAAAAGTTTTAGCATTTCTGAATATGAAGGTAACCTTTTGTATTTGTAGTAAAATTTTTTGATTTTTTCCAATTTATCGGTAAACATTTGTTTACCAGTATAGTAAACAATTGTTTACCTTGTCAAGAGGTAAATTTTTATTATTTTGCAGTCATTGATTTAATGATATTTTGAGGAACATTCTCATAATGAGAAGGTTCCATGTAGAAAAATCCTCGTCCTTCGGTAAGAGAACGAATAACGGTCGCATAACCGGAAAGCTCAGCCAAAGGCACATAGCTCTTAATAATGGTTACTTTATTTCTTTTCTCTGTACCAATAATCTTCCCTCTTCGGCTTGAGATGTCACCAATTGCAGCACCCATAAAATCATCAGGAACCGTCACCTCAAGCTTCATAATCGGTTCAATAAGAGTCACTCCCGCTTTTTTAGCAGCATCTTGAAGAGCCATGGATCCGGCAATTTTAAAAGCAATATCGGATGAGTCGACATCGTGGTAGCTTCCATCGTAAACCGTTGCTTCAAGATCAACTATCGGAAAACCAAGCAAAACACCTTTCTCCATTGCTTCGATAATTCCTTTTTCGATAGGCGGAATAAACTCCGATGGAATAGCGCCACCTTTGATTTTATTGACGAATCTAAATCCTTCGCCACGAGCCAAAGGTCGCACCTTTATCAAACAGTGGCCGTACTGACCATGACCGCCCGACTGCTTGATGTACTTTCCTTCTGCTTCAACCTCTTTGGTAATGGTTTCTTTATAGGCAACTTGAGGTTTTCCAACTGAAACATTCATTCCCATCTCCCGCTGCATTCGATCAACCAGAATCTCAAGATGCAGCTCTCCCATTCCAGACATAATTGTTTGACCTGTCTCCTGATTGATCTTAACTCTAAATGTCGGATCCTCTTCAGCCAGTCTTTGAAGAGTATAGGAAAGTTTTTCTTGATCGGCTTTGGTTTTGGGCTCAATTGCCAATGAGATGACCGGCTCAGGAAATGTAATCTGTTCCAAAAGAATCGGATTATTTTGATCTGCCAGCGTATCTCCTGTTTTTGTTTCTTTCGGACCGATTAAACCAACTATTTCACCAGCATATGCTTTATCTATCTCTTCCCGCTGATTGGCATGCATGATAAGAAGTCGGCTTACCCGCTCCTGTTTTCCCTGATTAACATTATAAACATAAGAACCAGATTCCAAAACTCCAGAATAAACTCGACAATAAGTAAGCTTTCCAACGTGCGGATCAAGTTGAAGTTTAAAGGCAATTGCCGAAAATTTTTCATCAGGAGTCAGTTTCCTAGTTACTTCCTCATTAGTTTTTGGATTTATTCCTTTAATTTCCTTAAGATCAACAGGTGATGGAAGATAGTCGATTACGCCGTCCAAGACCGGCTGAACACCTTTGTTGCGAAGCGATGTACCTGCATAAACAGGAATCAACTTATAGGCGATCGTAGCTTTTCTCAAAGCCTTTTTCAAAGATTTAACATCGATCTCTTCGTTGTTTAAGTATTTATTCAAAAGCTGGTCATCGGTTTCGGTAATCGCCTCAACCAGTTTTGCTCTTGCATCTTCTGCCGGTTTTTTTAGATTCTCCGGAATTTCTGTCGTCGAATACTCTGTCCCTTGAGACTCTTTTTTATCCCAGATTAAAGCTTTCATTGTCAAAAGATCGATTACTCCTTGAAAGTCTTGTTCTTTGCCGATTGGATAAACCATAACCGCTGGCTTGGCGCCCAAACGCTCGCTTATCTCGCCAACAGTTCCTTCAAAGTTAGCACCAAGTTTATCCATTTTATTAACAAAGCATAGTCTTGGCACTTTGTATTTGTCGGCTTGACGCCAAACAGTTTCTGATTGACTCTGAACACCTTCTTCGGCGTCGAAAACAACAATCCCACCGTCTAAAACTCGGAGTGACCGCTCAACCTCAGCAGTAAAGTCAACATGTCCTGGAGTATCAATTATATTAATACGACAATCTTTCCAAAAAGTAGTTGTGGCAGCTGATACAATAGTAATTCCGCGTTCCCGCTCTTGTACCATCCAGTCCATCTGAGTATTTCCTTCGTCAATATTACCTATTTTATAAGTACGGCCGGTGTAAAAAAGAATCCGCTCGGTTGTGGTTGTTTTTCCAGCATCAATATGAGCAATAATACCAATGTTTCGGATTTTATCTAAAGGAACAATTCTGTTTTTTGTTATGATATTCTGTTGAGCCATAATTTTTTACCACTTTAAATGTGAGAAGGCCTTGTTAGCTTCAGCCAGTTTTTCAGTCTGAGCCTTTTTTGCAACCGCACTTCCTTGATTTTTTGAAGCTTCCAAAAGTTCAGTATAAAGTTTGTCGGCAAATGTATGAAATTCTTTGCTGGATTTTTCTTTCGCAGCTTCAATAATCCAGTTTAATGCCAAAAAAAGTTTTCTCTCATGTCTTACTTCAATTGGAACAAGATAGGATGCGCCTCCTAATCTGCGAGGTTTTACCTCGTGGTTTGGCGCAACATTGTGGATTGCCTCATCCAAAATAACCATTGGATCCTTACCCTCTTTTTTCATTTTATCAAAGGCTTGATAAACTATCTTACGGGCAACGACTTTTTTACCATTGACCATAATGTAATTAACCAGTTTTGATACTTCAAAACTGTTATACATTTCATCTTTTCTTACTGGTTGTTTTTTATAGACTCTTCTTGGCATAGTTATTTACTTTTAGTTCCGTATTTGGAGCGTGAAGTAGATCTATTTTCCACTCCACCGGTATCAAACTTCCCTCTAACAATGTGATATTTCACGCCTGGAAGATCTTTAACGCGACCACCGCGTACCAATACTATCGAGTGCTCGGCTAAATTATGGCCAATTCCTTGGATATAAGCTGTTACTTCAACCTTATTTGATAGTCTGACTCTTGCCACTTTCCGTAAGGCGGAATTTGGTTTTTTTGGCGTCATGGTTCTAACAATCGTACAGACACCTCTTTTAAAAGGATTATTTGTATTGACATACTTTCTTTTTATGATATTAAAACTGGATTTCAGGGCGGCCGAACGAGACTTTTTAAGCCTTTTCTTCCTTCCTTTTTTCACCAGTTGATTGATTGTCGGCATATTTGTCTAAAAACTTACCGTAATACTTATCGATTAAATCTTTGGTAACCGGTAGTAATCTGCCAATTATAACATTTTCTTTCAAACCCAGCAAGTAATCTACCTGGCCTTTAATAGCTGCATTTGTCAACACATTGGTTGTCTGTTCAAACGAAGCCGAAGACAACCAGCTATCAGTATAGATAGCGGCACGGGTAATTCCAAGTATAGACACCTTGCCTACAGCTGGTTTCCCACCTTGGGCTAAAAGTTTTTTATTTTCTTCTTCAAAACGAATTTTTGATACAACTTCACCTTTAATAAATGAGGTATCTCCTTCATCTTCGATGATTACCTTATCACTCATTTTGCGAATAATTGTTTCAAAATGCTTATCATGAATGACGATTCCCTGAGATTCATAAACTCTTTGCATCTCATTCAAAAGATAAAGTTGAGCATCTCTTAACCCTCTGATTATTAGAATATCGGAAACATCATGATATCCTTCAGAAAGCGCGGTGCCGGTTGTCACCAGTTGTCCGTCTTTAACCTTTAATTTCTGAGACATGGGGACGATAAACTCCTGTTCTCGCGGGTTTTCTTTGCTTGATGAGATAACTTTTATGTAATAAAGCTCTTTTTCATTATCTTCTTTAAGCTCAACTCGTCCTCCAAACTCACAGATTGGCGAGATGATTTTCGGTGTTCTTGTCTCAAAAAGTTCCTCGACTCGAGGTAAACCCTGAGTCACGTCGGCAATGACGATTCCTCCAAAATGTCGAACTCGCATTGTCAGTTGAGTGCCTGGTTCACCAATTGATTGGGCAGCAATTACACCAACCGGAACACCTATTTCTACAGGTTTGTTTGTGGAAAGATCAAGACCGTAACATTTTTGACAAACTCCGTGTTTCGACTGACAGAATAATGGTGAGCGAACCTTAATTTCTTTTTTACCGCTTGCCAAAATTTCTGCTAGTTTTTTATCGTCAATTAATTCATTTGTTTCGGCTGTATATCGACCTCTAATTCTTTCTTGAAACTTTTCTCCCCGTTCATCTGAAGTTTTTATAACAAGACCTTTTTTAGTTCCGCAGTCCTCTTCTTTAATAATCATATCATGAGCCACATCAACCAGCCGTCTTGTCAAATAACCTGCATCTGCTGTTTTTAGAGCTGAGTCGGTCAAACCTTTTCTAGCACCTCGTGCTGAAATAACGTATTCGAATATGGAAAGACCTTGACGATAGTTGGATTTTGTTGGAACTTCAATGATTTTCCCCAGAGGATCAACCACCAAACCTTTAATAGCCGAAAGCTGTTTAAGCTGCTCGCGAGAGGCACGAGGACCGCCGGATTTAATCGCCATCATAACCGGATTTTCATCTCCAAGACTTGCCCAGGTTTTGTCGGCAAGCTCCTCCGTAACATCAATCCAAAGTTTATTGGAATAACGTTTTTTCTCATCAAGGCTTAAAAGTCCTTGTTCATAGTTTTTTTCGATTTTTTTAACCTCTTTTTCGGTACGGGCGATAACTTCATCTTTTTCTTTAATTATCTTGCAATCAAAAACCGAGAAAGAAAGACCACCACAGACAGTTGCTCCCCAAAAACCAATGTCTTTTAAGTTATCGATTAATTGGCCAACATGTTTTTCGTCAAAAATACTCATTGCCTGAGTGATGATCGATTTTATATCGGCAGCTTTGACTTCTTTGTTGATAAAGCGTAGTTCCTGAGGTAGTGGTTTATTAAAAATAATTCTTCCAATTGTTGTTTTGACTACTTCCTCGCCGATTTTGACGAATATCGGTTCACGCAGACTAACATTACCTAAATTATAGCTATTTATTGCGCTATCTTCTGTAGCAAAAAGTTTCAGTTCTTCGTCTTTTTTTGTTGCCCAAAGCTCATCAACCGTCGTTAGATAGTAACAACCGACAGCCATCTCTTTGTTTGGTAATACGATCGGTGACCCGTCAGACGGTTTAAGCAGATTGTGATACGGAAGCATTCTATTTTTGACCTCTTCAATTGCCGGCTTGGAAAGAGGTACAAAAACACCCATTGCATCTCCATCAAAGTCGGCGTTGTAACCGGCACAGACCGTCGGATGAAGTTTTATCGCATGGGCATCTGTTAAAACCGGATAAAATCCCAAAATGGAAAGTTTGTGTAATGTTGGAGCGCGGTTTAAAAGAATCGGATGATCTTTGGTAATCTCTTCCAGAATATCATAAACCACCGGTTCTTTTTTCTCCAGAAAGTCCTTAGCGGATTTTATATTTGGCGCCAGCCCACGGACAATAATTTCGTGAAGCAAAAATGGCTTAAAAAGCTCAAGAGCCATTTCTTTTGGAATACCGCATTGGTTGATCTTTAGGTCCGGTCCGACAATAATCGTTGAACGACCTGAATAATCGACCCGTTTTCCAAGAAGGTTTTGGCGGAAACGACCTTGTTTCCCACGCAAAACATCGGAAAGTGATTTTTGAATTTTTGAAGCTGCTCCTTGGGTTCGGGCACGGCCTCGAGATTTCTGAAGATCAATCAAAGAATCAACAGCCTCCTGTAACATTCTTTTTTCGTTTCGCAAAATGATTTCCGGTGCTCCCAGATCGATTAACTGTTTCAATCTGTTGTTACGGTTTATCACCCGGCGATAAAAATCGTTAAGATCAGACGTCGCAAACTTTCCACCTGGCAGCTGGACAACCGGTCGCAGATCAGGCGGAATGACAGGAAGTACTGTTAAGATCATCCATTTGGGTGATATTTTGGCTTTGACAAATGCTTCAAGACAACGAATTCTTTTTAATAATTTGTTTCTTTTTTCACCTTTTGTTTCTTCAAGTTGCTTTAAAACATCATTGTATTCTTTATCAATATCAAGATTGGACAATACTTCAAAAACTGTTTCTGCGCCCATACCAACAACAATAAAGTCTTCAATATTTTTTTCTCGGTAAAACAAATAGTCGTCTTCTTCCAAAGTATCAAAAACATTTAAGACCTTTGTTGTTTTGATAAGCCGATCGTAAAAAGCTGTTTTTTGGGCTTTTTGACCTCCAAATCTATCGGTCAAGAGTCTCAGTTGTTCTCTTTCTTTAAAATCAATCTCTTCACGAGTAATTTCTTTTTGTTCTTTGTTAGTAATTTTGTCTAAAAGCTTTTTTCTTTCTTTTATAAAACCTTCTTTCACTTTTTCTTCTTCTTTCCTAAAGTCTTCCCGAAGTTCTTCCAATACTTTTTTTTTCTCATCTTCAATAACTTTAATGGCTTTTTTCTGTTTATCTTTATCTACCGACTTAATAAGGTAAAGGGCATAGTAAATTACTCTTTCCAACGCTTGAGTTGGAACGTTTAGAACCGTACTCAAGATTGAAGAAGTCCCTTTAAAATACCAAATATGAGCGATTGGTGAAGCTAGTTTAATATGGCCCATGCGCTCACGCCTGACAGCTGATGTCGTAATTTCCACTCCACAGCGATCGCAAACAATCCCCTTATAGCGAATTCTTTTGTACTTTCCACAGTAACATTCGTAGTCTTTGGTCGGCCCGAAGATTTTTTCATCAAAAAGACCGTCTTTTTCGGCTCTGAAAGTGCGGTAGTTTATGGTTTCTGGTTTAGTCACCTCGCCATAAGACCACTTTAAAATTGCCTCGGGCGAGGCAAGACTTATTCTTAAGCCGGAAAAATCTATCAAATCCAGTTCATCCATAATTTTATTTAATGTAATCAATTGACAACCCCAAAGCATTCAGTTCTTTCACAAGAACGTGGAACGACTCTGGCACACTCGACTGCGGGATATCAATTCCTTTGATAATTGCTTCAAAAGCTCTGGTTCGACCACGAACATCGTCACTTTTTATAGTCAACATTTCCTGTAGTGTATGTGGTACACGATGGGACTCAAGTGCCCAGACTTCCATCTCACCAAAACGTTGACCACCCATCTGAGATTTTCCACCAAGTGGTTGTTGGGTAACTAAAGAATATGGACCAACCGACCTTGCATGGAACTTGTCTTCAACCATATGAATCAGCTTCATGATGTAACTTATACCGACTAAAACTGGCTTTTCATATGGTTTACCGGTCTGAGCATCATATAAAGTAACCTTACCATCAACCGACCAACCGATTTTTTCAAGCTCTTCCGTAATAAATTGTTCACGAATTTTTTCAAAGACCGGAACCGAGATGGTGGTTGCGGTTTGATTTGCTACTAGTCCAAGAAGAGCTTCATAAAGCTGTCCTAAATTCATTCTTGAAAGAATCGACAAAGGTGAAAGAATAACATCAACCGGTGTTCCATCCTCAAGATAAGGCATCTCCCATTCAGGTAAAATCCTTGAGATAACACCCTTATTTCCGTGTCGACCGGCCAGTTTATCTCCAATCGAAATTTTGCGGAGTGAAGCCGTATTGACAATAATTCTTTTAAGAATACTTGGTTCAAGTTCATTTGGATCTTTTTTAGAATCAATTACTTCAATATTAACAACTGTTCCGGTTTTCCCGTAGGGCATACGTAAAGAAGTATCTTTGACATCTTTTGCTTTTTCGCCAAAAATAGCTCGCAGTAATCTTTCCTCGGCTGTCAGTTCTTTTTCGCCTTTTGGTGCAACTTTTCCGACCAAAATATTGCCACCTTCAACTTCTGTACCAACAACTACAAGTCCTTCTTTATCAAGATTTTGTAAAACCTCTTCTCGAACATTTGGAATATCACGTGTCAGTTCTTCCGGACCAAGTTTTGTATCAACCAAATCGGCGATAAACTCCTCCATAGTGATAGAACTGAGCATATCATTTTTAATTAATCTTTCAGAAATAACAAATCCGTCTTCATAACCAAGACCATTTAACGAAGTATAGGCAACCACAAGATTTTGACCAAGTGAAAGCTTCCCATCATCTGTTGCCGGACCATCGATGAGTACTTTCCCTTTTTTTACCTTTTCATTGAGTTCAACCTTTGGCCGTTGATCAAAAACTACGTCTTTGTTTGTCCTGACAAATCTTTCAACTTTATATTTATAATTTTTTCCGCTTTTTCCTTTAAAAATAACTTGTTGGCCATCAACATATGTGACAGTGCCGTCTTCTGGTGCAAAGATTGTACGATTCATCGATGAGGCAATTTTTTCTTCAAGTCCGGTTCCAACCAAAGGTTGTCTAGGCTTGACCAAGGGCACGGCTTGGCATTGCATGTGAGTACCCATCAATGCTCGTGAAGCATCATCGTTCTGCAAAAAAGGAATAAGACTGGCCGAAGCACCTACTACCTGTCGAGGTGAAATATCTATAAGATCAAGTTTCTCAACCGGTACCTCAACTAAATCACCGTTAAAACGGGCTACAACATTAACATCAATGATAAAACCGTTTTTGTCTAAATTTACAGTGTCTGAGGTAATATAATATTTTTCTTCGTCGTCCGCTTGCAGGTAAATAATTTCATTTGAAATCTTTACTTTTATTTTTCCGCCGTTTTTTTCTTTAATCAGTTTGCGATATGGTGTTTCTATAAAACCATATTGATTCACTTTCGCATACAAAGAAAGGTAAGTAACAACACCAATATTGGGCCCCTCTGGGGATCTAATCGGACAAATTCTTCCGTACTGAGATGAAGAAATGTCACGAATTGAGAAGGCGGCTCTTTCTTTTTCAATACCTCCCGGTCCGCCAACCGTTACTCTTCGCAGATTGTCAAGTTCAGATAAAGGATTAGTCTGGTCAACGATGGTTGAAAGCTGGCTTGTTCGGTAAAAAGAATTTATACTTACGGTAAGTGGTTTTGAGTTGACAATTTGAGCCGGTAGAACATGCGTTTCACCAGCTACCAAACTCATTCTTTCCTTAATCTCCCGCTCAACCCGTAGCATACCGACTCGAATTCCATACATACCGACAAGTTCATCAACAGTTCGCAGATATCGATTACTCAAATGATCAATATCGTCAAACTTTCCTTTTCCAATAGTCAAATTAAGAAGATATTTGATCGTTTCAATAAAATCGTCTTTTGTCAAAAGAAAGTTTTCTTTTTCAATTGGAAGGTTAATTCCTAGTTTTCGGTTGATTTTGAAACGGCCGACATCGGCTAAGGAATACCTACGGCTGTTGAAAAAAAGACTATTGAGGGTATCGTAAGCATTTTCCAAAATCAAAGGTTCTCCTGGCTTGATCTTTCGATAGATCTCAATTGCCGCATCGTCTTTGTTTTTCGTATGATCTTTTTTCAGAGTCGGATTTAAATATTTTTCGACCAAAGTAGGATCAAGGCCTTTAAAGTGTTCCAAGATTTCCGCTGTCGTTTCATTGTCGAAAACTTTCAAAAAAACAGTTGCTAAAAATTTTCTTCTTTTGTTAACCTTCATTTCAATCAGATTGTTTTTATTGATAGTGATATCAATCCAAGCGCCGATATAAGGCCGGATCTCGGCATTGTAAAGAGTTTGGCGGGTAACTTTATCAATCTCGGCTGTAAAATAAACACCAGGCGATCTGGCAATCTGGTTTATGATTGCCCGTTCAATTCCGTTTATGATAAATGTTCCACGATCGGTCATTTTGGGAAGATTGAAAAAGTAAACATCTTGTGCTTTTTCACTGCCGGTTTTTTTGTTATGAAGAGTAAGTTTTACATAGACTGGAACATCGTAGGTCAATTTTTTTTGAAGGCAAAGATCAAGAGAATAACGAGGCTCACCAAAATAAAGATCGTTAAAATAAAGGGTAAATTTTTTTCCCGTATAGTCTTCAATGGGGAAAAATTCATTGATGATCTCACGAATACTTTCATCGATAAATTTTTTCCAAGATTGCTTTTGAATTTCTATTAAGTCAAGTTTTTCTAGTTCTTTATCTGGTTTTCCAAGGAATAGTTTTTTTTGGGGTTTAATAATGATTTGATCTGTCTTGCTCATTTTCTTTTTTTAAAAACAATAAAAAACCCCTACCCTAAGGGGAGAAGTTAAAAAAGTTCTTATTAATATACTACAAATCATGCTTTATGTCAAGCACTTTTTTAAAAGCATCCTGGTCTGATTTATATGTCAGTGTTTTTATTACCTCTTCTTTGGTGACAAATTTTGCCTCACTCATCTCCCAATCATGGCTAGACGGATCACCGCTTACATACTCCATTAAAAAATAATAAACGGTTTTTTTTATTAACTTTTCATCAAACTGATATTCGTAAAAAACTTTTATCGGCTCATTTTCAACAATTTTTGCTTTGATTCCACCTTCTTCTTCAACTTCACGCAAAGCTGCCTGTTCTTTCGATTCGGTACTATTTTCATCCCCGACCAGTCCTTTGGGGAATACCCAACCACGATGTTGGCTATGTTGACAAATTAGCCACTGCAAATTTGGATTTTTTTTATAAACAATACCGCCTGCGGAAATTTGTCTGATGATTTTCATTGGAATTGAAAATTACACGTTAAAATTATTTTTTATAATACTGACCTCCCATTTCATAATCAAAGATCGGTTTTTTTATCGGCCCGAAAAATAGTTGGTATAAAATTGCCTTTATTGATTTATATAAACTATACCACAATCCCTCTTTTTCAAACCGGCGAGTGGAAACATAAAGAACCGGTTGTTTGAAAACTCTGAAATTGGCTTTTTGCTTATGAGCTTTTTGTACCAGATCAAAATCCTCGCCAAAAATAATTTCTTCATCGAACTTACCGATTTTTTCAAATAGTTCTTTTTTTATGACAATGCAGGGTCCGTTGGCTGAAGGCTTTATTTTTTGGAAAAGAGACATATTGATGTTTAATAAAAACAAAACAATTTTTCCGGTCAGACTTTTTGTTTTGGATCTATTCCAAACGGTTGTCATATCAAGATTAAATTCTTGGATTTTATTTTTTATTTCAAAAATAAAATCTTTAGTAAGTTCGACATCACTGTCCAGAAATATCAAAAATTTACCGTTTGTTTTCGAAGCTCCGTAGTTTCGCGCCGCACTTACATTTTTTGTTTTGTGAGAGATAAACTTAAACCGAGGAATTTTTTTTTCAAACTTAATTGCTTTTTTTGGAGTCGCGTCGGTTGAATAACTATCAATGACAAACACTTCAAAATCCTGATCTGTTTGTTTAGTAATTGAAGTTAACAATATGGGTAAATTTATTTCTTCATTTAAAGAAGGAATAACAATCGAAAAAAAAGGCTTAATCATCTGTTAAATTCATTATATAGTATTATATATATAAATGAAAATAAAAAAGTTTACCATCCTTCATTCAAACGACATGCATGGCGATTTTTTGGCTGAGGTACAAAAAGGCGGTGGTAAACTGATAGGTGGTCTCTCACTTCTGTCTGGATATGTTAACAAAGTCAGACGTGAGGAAGAAAACGTTTTATATCTTATTGCCGGCGACATGCTCCAGGGATCTTTAATCGATTCTGAGTGGAAAGGAGTTTCGACGATTGAAATTATGAACTGGCTGGCTCCGGATGTTGTTGCCATCGGTAATCACGAAGTAGACTACGGTCTCTCCCATCTCCTTTTTTTAGAAAAACTGGCCAACTTTCCAATCGTCAACGCCAATCTCTATATACGAAAAAACAACAAAAGACTTCTCAACCCATATCTTATTTTGAAAAAAGCTGGTTTTGATATCATGTTTACCGGCATTATCACAGAAAAAATCATGGACTCGATAAAACAAGACAAACTTATTGGCAGTTTTGTTACCCTTTCAGAAGCCAGTGAGGAGGTTGGAAAAATCTGTAACGCCTATAAAAATGACGATATTGATCTAACGATCTTACTTACTCATATCGGTTATGACTCGGATTTAAAACTGGCCAAATTATTAAAACCCGAGTGGGGTGTGGACATGATTGTCGGTGGTCACTCTCATACAATTCTTGAAAAACCAGCCAAAATAAATAATATTCTGATTGCTCAAGCCGGTGTCGGCACAGACCAGATAGGACGATTTGATATTACTGTTGACGATGATACAAACAGTATCATTGAATATAAATGGAGGCTTATTCCAATAAATGAAAATTTGGCTGCACCGGATAAAAAACTTGAAGGATACATTGACAAATACAAAACAGATGTTGACCGCAAATATAGTACTATTATCTGTAAACTGACCAAAGTTGCTACCCACCCAAAACGGGAAATTGAAACTTCGCTCGGAAATCTTATTGCCGATGCTTTTTCTCAAAATGCTAAAACCGATGTCATGCTTGTTGGCAGCGGCTCAATCCGCGTCAAACAGATCGGACCGATCATCACCTTAAAAGATTTTATTTGCTGTTTCCCGTATGATGATGCTCTTACTCGTTTTGAAGTATCAGGCAGCAAGCTAAAAAAAATATTTTCTTTTATTATGCGGCCGGAAAACCAAAATAGCGAAGGCGAATCCTACCAGGTAAACCACGGTGTTGAGGCAATCTATGACAATAAATTGAAAAAATTAGTTTCCCTAAAGATAAATAAAAAGGTTGTCGATGACAAAAAAAATTATACCATCTGCATGCAGAATTTTCATTTCTCAAGCTGTAAAGAGTATCTTGGAATTACAGAAGAAGAACTCCTGGCTTCAAAAAAACAAAAGGTGACGACAACTTCGGCCCAACAGGTTTTGGAAGAGTACTTTCGCACTCATCAACTCCTTACTCCAAAAATCGAAGGCCGGTTAATTTTCAAAAAATAACTCACTCAAACATCCTCTGTTCTACAGGTGAAAAAAGAAACACTAATAATGGCAAAAAACCGACGATAAACAAGGTAACCGGCAAGGACCGATCAGTAAGCATACCGACAAACGGATTGACAACGGCCAAAGCCAGTCGCCGGAACATGGAAATTGCCGACAAAATCGTAGCTCGCTGTTCAGAGGGAATTAACCGGTTCATATAACCCGTCATCAACTCAAGTCGCGTCAAACCGAATCCTCCGGCAAAGATCACAAATAAAATAACAACAGGCAGTTTGGGAACAAAAGCCGTTAAGATAAAGAAAATAAAAACAACTATTGCCGAAACCCTCATATAAGATCTGGCTCCACCCAGGATTTTTTCAAGGTAAATAAAATTGCTGGCGATAATAAATTCAGACAGAACCATAAGTGAGCTTATCCAACCAAAATACTTGATGGGAAATTTCAAACTCATAAGAAGTGGCTGATATAACCAAGTTACAAAATATGCAGCCACAGATACAACAACCGCATCAAGAGCGATCAACCGTAAAACTTTATGATGATAAAAATATCTTATTCCTTTTTTTGCTATCTCAAAATAGCGAGTTGTTTCTTTTGTCTTGTCAAAAACCTTTGGCTCTTTTATGGAAAAAGCAATGCCTGCGGCAATCAAAAAAGGAATCGCCGAAACCAATATCGGTGCGTTTAAACCAAACTTCGCCGCAATTATACCGCCAACCGGCCCGGCAATGAACATGGCCAAAAGCCGGAAAGAATGCGTTTGGCTGTTTGCTTTTTTGATTTCGTCTTCGCGACCTTCTTCTTTTAAACAATCGTACAAAAGAGCATCGTCTGCCCCGGACATAAAAGAAAAAGCCATGGCAAATAAAAACTCACCAATCAAAAAAACGTAAAAATTGGGTACACTTCCGTAGACAAGAGCGGCTAAAGACACAATAATAGCACCAAACGCTAAGGAATATTTACGACCAAAACGGTCGGCAACCACACCGGTTGGCACCTCCAAAAGAAAAATCCAAAACATATACCAAGACTGTAAAAGTTGGGCTTTGGCAATCGAAATTTTTCCCCATTCGGTAAAAAACGGCATAAGTACCGCTCCAAAAAAATGAAGATAGATAAAAAACGTAAATAGATAGTATCGCCAAACTCTGTTTTTCATATTAAAAAAAACCAGCCTTTTTTTTTGGCTGGTGTTTCAGTTTGTTACTATTTTGTTTTTAACTTTTGAAAACCAGACGACCAGCATAAAAGATCTCGATATCGCTACCAAGATACACTGGATTTTTTCTGGCAGACCAAAAGTTAAACATATTTGTATATTATAACAGAAAATGGCGGTGGGGGCGAGATTTGAACTCGCGATAACCTTTAGGGTTATGCAGGTTTTCGAAACCTGTGCAATCAACCGCTCTGCCACCCCACCATTTTTGATAGCTATATTTTACCCTAATATACTATAATATTAAAGCTACCAGAGGTGCCGGAGTGGTCAATCGGAAGAGTCTGTAAAACTCTCGGGCTTTGCCCTACGGAGGTTCGAATCCTCCCCTCTGGACATTTCTTAAAATGTTTCTTTTTTTTATTTTGCCTTCGTGTAAACCGTCATTTTGGCAGACATGCCGTTTTTGATCGCCGGATAAGCGGTCGTATTAAACTTGGCATAGACGGTAAATTGCTGTGTCACTCGCTCGGTCGAGGTCGAAAAAGAAAACGTCTGCGTATTAGCGCTAGGTGAAATCTGATCAATATAACCCCAAAAAGTTTTTCCGGGAAGAGCGTCGATTGTGAAAGAAACTACCTGACCAACATGAATAGCCGTTAAACCTTTATCTTCATCGATTGTTCCCACAACTCTTAAGTTGACCGGCCGGATCATCTGAATCAACGCTGTCTGCGGCCCGGCCATCGAACCGGTAATATCACTTGCGGCAATTATTAAACCCTCCGTATCAGCCCGAATTGTTTGCGAACCTACTATCGCCAAAATATCGCCCGTCTGCACCATCTGCCCTTCTTTAACATTTATTTCATAAACTTTACCCGTGGTTGACGGAGAGATTGTAATTACCGGCGCCTGAATCAAAGAATTGTCAATACGAATTCTTCCGGTTGTTCCTTGAAAAAAGAGATATAAGCCGACGGCTGAAATTAAAATTACAAATGTTCCAGTTAACCAAAGAAATGTTTTATTTTTTAGGAACGCCAGTATTTTTCTCATAAAACTTTATATTTAAACGATGAAATGTATTTGGGATTAATAATTATCTCGTCTTCTGCGGTTAATCCTTCTAAAACTTCCATTTTATCACCATGAATTTTGCCGATTTTTATCTCTTTTAGCTTCGGCGTTGTTTTATTCTTAACCCAGATATATTTATTGCCTAAGACAGTCCAAGCTGGCACCAAAGCCACATTTTTAGAATTTGTACTAATTAACGCTGTTCCCGTCTGGTCTAACTTAGCCAGTTCTTTTAATTCATCACTAACGATGTCTACCTGATAAACTCCCTCTCCTGTAGGTAATATTACTTTCGCCGGATAAATTTTAACTATCGTACCGGTAATTTTTTTTGATAAACCATCAATGGCCAACGTCACGCTATTACCTTCTGAGAGATAATAAATATATTCCAGGGGAACATTGGCCCGAAAAACCATAGTAGTGGGATCGGCAACAACAAAACTGACTGAAGGAGTAATATTGACACCGGCCACCATTACATCTTCATGAGTAATAACTCCATTAAGAGGCGAGGTTAAAGTGGAAAGTTGAAGAGCGTAGTTGGCCAACTCAACATTAATAACGGAATTATTAAGATTTGCTTGATATTGCTCTATGATTCTTTGGATTGTGTTATTTATGGCATCATTTTTGTCGCTTCCCGAAAGACCGGCATTTTTGTAATAATCATAAGGTAAGGTTTGCTGCGCAACAGCAACATTATCGGCCACATTATCTTTAGTTTGATCAAAAGCGTTGCGCGCAACCTTGTAATTGTTCAGGGCTGCTTCCAGCTGTTTTTGAACGCTGTATGAATCAAGTTTAGCAATCGTTTGGCCGGCATATACTCTATCTCCTTCTTTAAAAGGTAAATAAACAAGCTTGCCGGCGGTCTGGAAATTAAGTCGAGCCTGGTCTTGAGCAACCACTGCCCCTCCAACATTAATAGTTGAGGAGACAAATTTTATGGCGCTTGACGTGGTGGCCCCGGTTTCAAATTCGGTCGCAACTTTATTTTGAAAAAATCGCAAACCTGTCTCCGTTATTCCCAGACCCAAAACGATGATAAAAATGGAAATAAAAATTCTTTTTATTTTCATAGCTGTTCCTCCCAATTTTTTTTCAATTTTTTTAAAATCGTGATAAACTCTCTTTTTTCTTTATTTGTTAGATAAGAAAAAATTTCGTTAAGCTTTTGATGCTGTATATAAACTATTTGCTTTAATATTCTTTTTCCTTTATCAGTTAATTCTAATCTAACTATCCGTCTATCTTCAAGATCTGAATTTCGCTTGATGAGTTTTTGATCACATAATTTATTAACCAAACTGGTTGCCGACGGCAACTCAATACGAAAATAATCGGCAATATTACCCATTGTAATATTTTTGTTATCCTTAATTAAGGCGAGAGTTTTTATCTGTAAAAGACTCAAATGGGCAAATTCGCATTTATACGGAAGTTTTTTTTTCATCAAGCGAAAAATCTGATATAATAATTCCATTAATTCCGCTTGATAGTTAGACTTCATAATTATTAGATTATTTAACTATTATAGAGTATAATATATAAACCTATTTCTGTCAAGATAGTTTAAAATCAAAATAAAATGGAAAGACTATTTCATTATCTTAAGCCCTATCGTTTTTTATTATTTGTAATTTTCCTTTTGGCTATTGGCCAGTCTTCTGCCAATCTCTATTTGCCAAATTTAATGTCAGATATCGTCAACAACGGTATCGCGGCTTTTGATACCAACTATATTTGGCGTACCGGAGGAATAATGGTACTCGTAGCTATTGGAGGAACATTATGTTCCATAATCGGCATGTATTTTTCCACAAGAGTCGCCACCGGCATGGTAAAAACTATTCGAACGGATATTTTTAGAAAAGTGCAAAATTTTTCCCTTCATGAGTTTGATATTTTAAACACTTCTTCACTAATCACTCGCACGACCAACGACACTATCCAAATTCAACAGCTAATGGTAATTATGCTTGGCCTTTTGATTACGGCTCCGATCACTTTGGTCGTCGGCGTTGTTTTAGCTCTTAATCAAGATCTGGCGCTTTCCTGGATCATTATTATAATAATACCCATTATTGTCACCTTGGTAGTTGTCCTTCTTTTTAAAGCCGTCCCTCTTTTTACCTTAATCCAAACCAAGCTTGACCGACTTAACCTTATTCTTGATGAAAATTTGATTGGTGTTCGAGTTATTCGCGCTTTTAATAAACAAAAACATGAAGAAGAGCGGTTTGATACCGCCAACCGCGATCTCACCAATATTGCTATAAGTGTTAACCGCCTCATTGCCATCATGATGCCAATAATGATGCTTATTATTAATCTTTCAACTATTGCCATTATCTGGTTTGGCAGTTTGCGGGTGGCGGCAAATGATCTGCAAATTGGAGCGATGTTTGCTTTTTTGCAGTATACGATGCAGATTCTTATTTCTCTTTTGATGGTGGCTTTGATGTTTATTATGATTCCCCGGGCTCAAGCTTCCGCCAAAAGAATCAATGAAGTTTTAGCAATGGAACCGGAAATAAAAGATCCGCCACAAACTGTAGCTATCGGGAAAAAACGCGGCTTTGTTGAATTTCAAGATGTTACTTTTAATTATTTTGGAGCGGAAAAGCCAGCTTTACAACACATATCATTTAAGGCCGTGCCCGGCCAGACAACGGCCATTATTGGCGGAACAGGTTCCGGAAAGTCGACATTGGTCAATTTAATAATGCGTTTTTATGACCTTAAGCAAGGAAAAATTTTAGTTGACGGCGTGGATGTCCGCCAAATATCCCAGCAAAACCTACGAGCAAGAATCGGTTTTGTCCCCCAAAAAGCTATTCTTTTTGCCGGAACCGTTAATGAAAATTTACTTTTCGGCAAAGAAAATGCGACTTATAAAGAAATCGAGCATGCTACCAAAATTGCCCAAGCCTATGAATTTATAAAAAAATTGCCGAAAGGTTTCAACTCGCCGATTGCTCAAGGCGGAACCAATATCTCTGGTGGTCAGATGCAGCGATTATCAATTGCTCGTGCGCTAATTCGTAAACCGGAAATTTATATTTTTGATGATGCCTTTTCCGCCTTGGATTTTAAAACCGATGCTAAATTACGAGCGGCTTTGAAAGCAGAAACGCGCCAATCAACGGTGATAATCGTTGCCCAACGCGTGAGCACAATTATGGACGCGGATCAGATTATTGTTTTGGATGAAGGACGTGTTGCCGGCCAAGGCAAACATCAGGAGTTAATGAAAAATTGTGAGGTTTATCGGGATATTGTTTCCTCACAACTTTCCCAAGTAGAAATTAGCCAAAAAATAAAATGAATCCAACAACTGCCAATAAAACCGAACGCAAAAAAATACAAGGTAGATTAAAAGGCATAGGTATGGGTCGACCGGTCGAAAAAGCCAAAGATTTTTGGGGAACGCTGCGCCGACTTCTCCACTATTTTTCTGATGAAAAAATTCGCCTTTCGATTGTAATAGGTGCCGCTATCTTAGGCACAACATTCCATATTATTGGCCCAAAAATCCTTGGTTTGGCTACAACAAAATTATTTAATAATCTTATATCCAGTTTTATTGTCCAGGTTAAAAATTATCTTTTGCAACAGCAACTGGCAAAAAATCCTCAACTGCCTCTTAAACTCGAACCGGTACCGGGAATCGAGTTTGGATATATTGGCAGGATAATGCTTATCCTATTGGGATTATATATCTTGAGTTCCGTTTTTATATTTATCCAGCAATATCTTATGGCCGGCGTCGCCCAAAAAACTATTTATAAAATTCGCAAACAGGTCGATAAAAAACTTTCCCGCCTGCCTCTTAAATACTTTGATGGCCGAACTCATGGAGAAATTTTAAGTCGAGCCGTTAATGATGTTGACAACATGAGTTCAACTCTCCAGCAAAGTATTTCTCAGCTTATTACTTCTGTTGTTACTTTAATCGGAGTTTTGTCCATGATGCTCTCAATCAGCGGCAGACTAACGGTTATCGTCTTGCTGACTTTACCCCTAAGCCTTTTTATCGTTTCCGGCATTGCCAAAAAATCTCAGGAATATTTTAGACACCAGCAATATGCCATAGGTGATTTAAACGGTCACGTTGAAGAAATGTATATCGGTCATAAAATCGTCAGAGCTTTTAACTACGAAAAAAAAGCTATTCATCGATTTAATATTCTCAACGAAAGACTGTATAACGCCGGTTGGAAAGCCCAGTATGTTTCTGGAATTATTATGCCTCTTATGAGGTTTGTTGGTAATCTTGGTTATGTTTTAGTCGCCATCGCCGGAGGAATTATGACAACACAGGGAGCAATAAGTTTGGGTGATGTACAAGCTTTTATCCAGTATTCAAACCAGTTTACCCAACCTATCACTCAACTCGCTAATATCGCCAATGTTATTCAATCAACGATAGCCTCAGCCGAACGGGTTTTTGAGTTTTTGGATGAAGAAGAAGAGGTGCCGGAAACAACGACGCCGATTATCATTAAAAATCCCAAAGGAGCTGTCAGGTTTGAACATGTTTTTTTTGGTTATCAAAAAAATAAGCTTCTCATTAAAGATATGAATATTGATGTTAAACCCGGACAGATGGTTGCCATTGTCGGTCCAACCGGTGCAGGCAAAACAACTTTAGTTAATCTGCTGATGCGCTTTTATGAGATAAATAGTGGCCGTATTCTAATTGACGGAGTAGATATTACAAAACTTAAAAGAGCTGATCTTCGTCACATGTTTGGTATGGTTCTCCAAGATACCTGGCTTTTCAATGGGACTATCCGAGATAATATCGCCTATGGTAAAGAAAATGCGACGATGGAGGAAATTATTAAAGCAGCCGATGCCGCTTATGCTGATCACTTCATAAGAAGACTTCCCGACGGCTATAACATGGTCTTAAATGAAGAAGCAACCAACATCTCTCAAGGCCAAAAACAACTTTTAACAATTGCCCGTGCTTTTTTGGCTGACCCGGAAATCCTTATTTTAGATGAGGCAACAAGCAGTGTCGACACTCGGACCGAACAGTTGATTCAAAACGCAATGAAAAATATTATGAAAAACCGAACAAATTTCGTCATTGCCCATAGGCTATCAACTATCCGTGATGCCGATCTAATACTTGTTATGAATCACGGTACAATCATCGAAAAAGGTACTCATGAAGGACTGTTGGCAAAAAATGGTTTTTATGCCGATCTTTACAACAGCCAGTTTAACACTTATATTAATTCCACTAAAAAAGCCCTCTAGAAAAGAGGGCTTTATATTAGATATCTAGTTAAAACTTTATTTACTTGTTTTAACAGATATTCTTTTGGGTTTTGCCGCCTCAGCAATAGGTGCTTTTACCGTCAAAACTCCATTTTTTATCTCTGCTTCAATTTTCTTCTCGTCGATTGGCCGAGGCAGATATGTACTGTAATCAAACGAAGAAATTCTCTGCATCTTGTGAACAATCCTATTTTTCTTCTTTTCTTCTGTTTTTTCTTCGGACTTTCCCTGAATGTGTAAAACACCGTCTTCGTAGGTTATTTCCAATTTATCTTCAGGAATTCCCGGGACAGATGCTTCAACCATAACATTCCCATTTTCTTCGTAAACGTTTAAACCTTCTGTCATCGTTAATTCCGGCCACTCATCTTCGTCAAAAAATGGTCGGAAAAACTGTTGTTGCATTTGTGTAAAAGGATCAAGGCGAATTATTGCCATTTTTACTCACCTCCTTTCCCAATTAGCAGTATAACAACTAGTATGCTAAATTGTCAAGAGGTTTAATTGAATCTACAATATACACATACTGGAAAAGCTAATATGTCAGGAGTTGATTGTTAAGAAAAAATTGGCAAATAAGGCAATGGTTTTTTCCATATTTATTTTTTACCCAAATCAAACATCCATTTAACAAACGTTATGTAAAAGAATGGCAAAATTAAAATAAAATATCTGGGAAAAGGAGCTTGAATACCAAGATAAAAAAGATAAATAATAGAAATTGAGGAGAATAGTAATTCGGTATTTATTAATTTTTTTCTAAAAATTTTGATTGATTTAATAAAAGAAACAAAAAATGTAATTGGCCAAAGCCAGGACCATTGATCTGTCCTGACTATTGAGTAGTTACCCCACCAGCTTTTATAAAAACCTCCTAAAAAAAGAGTCAATGATGAAAAAGGAATATTGGTCATAGAATGTTCCTTCCAGTATTTCAACAACTTCATTTGAAAGAAAAATATGTTAAAAAAACCGTTTCTATTTATAAAAGCTTTAAGATAGGTTAAACTAAAAACAATAAATCCGATTAAGAGTTGTTGAAAAACTGTCTTTAATTTGACTTTTTTCTTAATTAAGTTATAACCGTTTAACACAATTACAAAAAAAGGAACCGCACCCCAAAACTTTGCGCTGGCAAATAGACCTAAAAATAATCCCTGTAGCCAAAAATTGTCTTTTTTGTACAAAACGAAAAATAGATAAGTCAACAAAAAACACGCCTGACCCATCTCAAAAGAGGCGTCGCCGGAAAGCATTATGAAAAGTGGATCGAAAATAAGTAATAAACTTGTTACGGCAGCAATTTTTGTAGAACGGAATAGCTTAAAAGCAAGTACATATGTTAACAACAGGTAGAGAATGCAAAAAAATATCTCCAAATGGAATGGATTTTTCGTAAGAAGAATTGTTAGACCATACAGATACTTAACAAAAGGAGTGTGTTGAAAATGATACTCTGTAGGATCTGCACCTTTAATATATAGATATCCTGCGGCAATATGCAGATCTCCGTCGGAAAGAAATAATCTTCTGCATGGTGGTTCATAAGTAATATCTTGAGAGCAAAAATATTTTTTAATTAAAGACGTATTAAATCTGTATGAAAAAACATGAGGCTGAAAAAAATAAATGGTTATTAAATATATAACGATAATTAAAAAAAAATAAAAAAAATGCTTTGGCAGAGTCCTATTTTTAACAGGAATCATAAATTTATTATACCCTAATCACCTTCTTGTCAATAACAGAAAGCTCAACAATTTCCGATTCTGCTGTTGTTAAAATAGTTTGATATTTAGTAATTAAATCAAGAATCAGCTTTTTATTTTTTAAATCAAGTTCAGAAAAAACATCGTCCAAAAGCAGAATCGGTTTTTTATCAAAAATACTTTCATAGTATTTTATTTCATTAATCTTCAACCAGAAAATTCCTAAGCGATGTTCACTCCGCGATCCAAAGCGATGAATATTTTTTTTATCCAGATAGATTTGAAAATCATCTTTTTGAGGCCCGATTATTGTCCTCCTATACCTTTTTTCAACTTCAAAAACTCCTTTAAGTCTTTTTTTGGTAAATAAGTTAGGCTGATATTTAATAAAAAATGATTTACTGTCAAGATTGGGATTTTTATTTAAAAATTCAATATATGAAATCCTTTTCTCGGAAAGATAATCTCCTTGTTCTTCCAAGTAATCATCCCAAAAAAAAAGTTCGTCGGTCAGTGCTTTTTCCGTACGATAAGTTTCTAAAACTTTATTTCTTTTTCTTAGAGCGTTTTGATAGTTATTTAACTTTTTTTTGTAATTTTGGTCATAAAAAGAAATTTGTTTGTCCAAATACTCCCTTCTTTGATCTGGAGATCCGGATATGATTTCAAGTTGCTGAGGAGAAAAAAGGACTGACTTTATCCCCTCTTGTTGAAAATGGCTTAGTTTTTTGACAGTATTATTGATCACATATTTTTTTCCAAAAATGTTTTTAGTTTTTTGAAAGACAATCCTTAAAGTAACTTTGTTTCTCTCATTGATAAAAAGCCCTTCAATTTCAGCGTTGTTTTTACCAATATTGATCAGCTCTTCTTCTTTCGACTCCCGAAAACCCGATCCTTGAGTTAAACAATATGCCGCTTCCAAAAGATTCGTCTTTCCTTGGGCATTTTCACCATAAATAATGGTTAGAAATGGACTAAATGTAAATTTCAGATCGCTAAAATTTCTAAAATTATGGAGAGTAATTTTTTCTAATATCATTTCTTTTTTAACAAAAAGACTGTTTCGAAGAATGATGGTAATCTAAAATATGAACGCCTAAGGATTGAGATATTTTCAAAAGAGAGAAAAAGATTTTGCCAATACCGGCGCGTAAAAACCGATATATGAGAAAAGTCATAACCGTGGGTGAAATTAATCCAGTAATTCTCCAAGGTATAGATTTTATGGAGAACGTATTTGTTTGAGACACGAATTGTCTCACTTACCGCTTTTTTCAACTTTGATCTTTCCAAATGTTCCATAACATCGTAGGTAAGAACCAAATCAAATTTATTATCCTCATAGGGAATGTCTATAATATCAGACTCCTTAACAAAAGGTTTTATTTTTTTATCAACAAGTGCCAAAGCATGTTTGGAAATCTCCACTCCATAAGCCTCTATTCCAAAAAATCTCAACCAACGGATCAGCTGTCCGGCTCCACACCCGACGTCGAGACAGTTTTTGGGATTAATAAATATTTTTATTATTAAAGCCCGATAAAAATTAATAATATTGTGAAATATTTTTCCAAAAAAAGATTCGACAAAACTCAGCCGGTACTCACCTTTTTTACCTTGATAATAATCTCTATCATAAAAACCAGCCTCAATATGGAAGGGTGCAATTACAGTTCCCTTAAATTCGTCACCTTCAATTATTTTTTCCAGATTCTTAAAATCTTTGCCATTTGCAATGATTGTCGTTAAATTTAGTTTTTTTGCTAGTTTTGTGGCAATCGGATCAAAAGGAGCCGAAAGACCAGGCAACCATTTTCCATTAACTAACAATTTATCCATCATTTTTTCCATCTGTTCCCAAGTAATTTTTTTAATAATTTTCGCATCCTTATTTTTTTTAGGATCTTTATCATATAACCAATCGATATTGGACAAATTGATTATCATTTTACCGCCATAATCCTGGGCTATTTTGACAGCATTATAATCTGTCGACCAACCCGGCTTCCAACCGGCCCCAATAGCAATCGGTTCCTGCCAGTTTAAAAGTCTTCGCTCGTAGTTTTCAATAATCCGAGGATGAGAAATGTCTTCAAAAATAGTACGCAAAAGATGTGCATTAAGCCGTGTTACGTGAATCGCAATCCAATCAAGATCTTCATCGGTCACGTTGCCGATAACCGCACTACCCGTATCTCGATAAACGCGGGAAAGCTTTCCTCCGCCTGCCACTAAAAAAAACCGCCGTCCTTTTTTAACTTGCTCCCGAATGAAAATATTGAGTTTGGAGAGGAATTGATTGTCAGGTCCTCCGTTTGGAACAATTAGACTACCACCGACAGAAATTATGATTGGTGGTTCTTTGTAGTTAAAAAGCATCCTAAATATCGATTATATGTGATAGACGAAATAAAATCAATTGGATAAATTAAAAAATTCCTTCTCCTAACCCGAAAATCGATGTCAAAATTTTTACTATTGCATAGGCAAAAATCAGCAAAACAAATCCGATAATACCTGTTGTAATTTTGGCTTGAGCACCTTTTAACTTGTCTGGTTGGCCCCTGGACATCATAAAATCATATCCGCCCCAGATCAAAACAAAAAGAAGAATGATTCCGGCAAGTGGAATCAGAAGAGAAACAATCTTGTTCACAATATCACCTAAAGTACTCACGCCTTCAAGCGGCCCTTCAATTGCCTGGCCGCCGACATTGATTGACTGTGCCAAAATTTTATTCATCTTTTGAAGATTAAACGGGTAACTTTGAAAAAAATAATTAAAATAAAATTTGTAATTGCCGAAAACAACAAATAAAAATTTATATTTTGAAAAAACTCAAAAAAACCGTTGGTGATAAGTTTGTTGTTAAATATAAAATCAAGATTTATATTAAAAACATATATCACTCCAACAATAATAATTATAACCGGAATAATTAAAACAAAATCAACTAAATCCTGATTTGATGAAAACATGGTTGAAGAAACGGCAAATACGATATAACCAAAAATAATATTCTCCAATAAACTATCACTGGGAAAAAGATGAAACTTTGCCAAAAACCAAAAAAAAATTAAGCCAAAAAAAATCGGAGCAATGCCGACCAGAACTCCACGGAGAAAATCTTTTTTTTCATACAAAACACTTCCAAGTTTTATCCTATTTTTTTCCCATTGGGGTAAAAGTCTTACCTCGTGAACTCGTAAATTTAAAATCGTGGCTGCCATAAAATGTCCCATCTCATGGACAATGGTTCCTGGGAAAAATAGGAAACTGACTAAAATATAAATGATTTTTTCTTTTCTGAAAAACATCCTTAAGAAACGGAATAGTTCGTTTATTGTCAAACGGGATAAAAAAAAGATTAAAATAATTTGAAGAAGTATTAGTAGTGAAAAAGTTATTGACATTATTTTTCGAGTTCACTTGCGTTCGTTGCCTCCGGAGTAATTGTTGTTTCAGGTTCCTCTGCAATGGTCGGACTTAGCGAAGCAGTAGTTGGCGTTATAAGCTCAAGTGTCGGTTCAACGGTTGGAACAACAGTTGTCGGAGTTGGTGTAATCGATTCCTGAACGGCGGTCGAGCTTATCTTTTTTTGAATCAAAACAAAAAGCATGATGGCCAAAATTAAAGCCGTCAAAGTAACAATAACAAGTAAAACTGTATTCAAACCGCTATCTTTACCTTCCAGTTTTTTTACATCAATTGGCGTGTAATTGTTGTCCATTTTGTTGTTTTTGAGCTGTCAATCCAACAAGCTCAACTTTTGTACTTTCGCATTTGGGACAAATTGTCGTTGCTCGTTCAATCACTTCGGTCTTAAATTTATTCGAACAGTTTTCACAAATAAATTCCTTAACTTTTATTTTATCGACATCGGGAACAGCAATCTTCTCAGTTTTTTCGATATTGAAAATAAATTCGTTTCCGTCAAAATCAACAGCTACCTGATCGCCCTGTTTGATTTTTTGCTCAATAATTAAACTTGAAATCGGATTTTCAATAAGTTTTTGTATCGCGCGCCGCAGTGGTCTTGCTCCATAGATTGGGTCAAATCCAGCACGAACGATTTCTTTGACGGCCGCTTCGCTATAGGTAAAACCAATCTCTTGTTCTTCAAGCAACTTGGTAATACCCTTAAATTGAAGTTTAACAATATCCATCATATGAGTAAACTTCAAAAGCTCAAAAATAATGACCTCGTCAAAACGATTGATAAGTTCAGGTCGGAAAAACTGCCTAAGATCATTCATGACTTTTCCCTTAATCAGTTCGTACTTCTTTTTGTCAATCTCGTCATCGATCTTTCTTTTTTCCGTAACCTCTTTTTCAAGTGGAAAGTCTTTGCCGAAATACTCCTTCAAAGATTGCATCTTCCAGCTCTTTTCATTAGCCGTTTTTTCATAGACATTGTCGCCGACAATTATTATTTCGGCACCCAAGGCCGAAAATGTATGAATATCCCAGTATCCGGTAGGAGGAGCTCCATAGTCTTTTAAATATCCTGTCTGCCACTCTTTTGAACTTGCTTTACGCATCCAGTAACGGTCTTTATAGCTGACAATTTCCATTTCTCCAGGATTAAAACTATGAGTTTTTATTTTCGCGGTCGGTAACTGTTCATCCGGCGCATCGGGAAGCGCATTAATAACAATATTTTCTTTAAAATAATCAATAAGGGTTGTCTCTTTCCAAGTTTTTGCGGTTGTTGAGGTTCGCATATAAACATTTCCACCTTTGGTAATTATCTCAACTCCTTGAGCTGAGATTGCATGGCTGTCAAAACCATGAATAGGAAAGTCACCCTTTTCTACTTCCTGTCCTGAAAAATAGTCAAGGAGCATTCCTTCTTTCCAAGACTCTTTATCGCGATCACGCTCAAAATATTTATTACCTATTGTTAAAATTTCCCGACCCCGTGGCGAAACCGTATATGTTGAAAGTGTGGGAGGCTCTTCAATCTCCATCTTACCGCTTTTTAAAATTTCGTCTTGAATAATTTTGGTCCCGATATTTGATGTACAGATAACAACAGTATTTTTGAAAGAGATTACATGACCTTTGTTGTCGGTCAATCGACCATCATCAAGAATCTGAAGTAATATGTTAAAAATATCGGGGTGAGCTTTTTCCACCTCATCAAACAGAACAACCGAATACGGTTTACGTCTTACAGCCTCAGTAAGCTTTCCTCCTTCTTCATAACCGACATATCCAGGGGGCGCTCCCAAAAGCTTTGCCACTTCATGTTTTTCCATAAACTCGGTCATGTCAAATCGAATCATCGCTTCCTCCTGGCCAAAAAGAATTTCAGCCAAAGTTTTAGCAAGCTCTGTCTTTCCAACACCAGTTGGTCCAAGAAAAATAAAACTTCCAATTGGTCTGGCATGAGATTTCAGTCCGGCTCGACCACGGCGAACAGCCTGTGCAACGGCCGTTACCGCCACTTCTTGATCAATCAAACGCTCATGCATTGCCTGCTCAAGCGTTGCTAGTTTTTCCACCTCTGATGATGTGATTTTTGAAACCGGAACGCCTGTCCATCGGGAAACAATATCTTTTATGATCTCAATTGAAACAGCGCTTGTTGTTTGGCCTTTTTTCATATCAAACTCGCTCTTTTTTTCCTTAAGACTCGCCTCAATATCGTCAAGCTTTGATTTCAAAATTCTTGCTTTTACCTTGTCACTGGTTTTTTCCGCCTCCTTTAATTCTTGAGTCAACTGAGCAATACGTTCTTCAATTGATCTAATTTCCTCAGGTAAAGAAATAAGGGGAAGGCGCACAGCCGATGCCGCTTCATCAATAAGGTCAACGGCTTTATCCGGCAAAAAGCGGTCACCGACATAACGCTTGGAAAATTTAACCGCCGCTTCAATCGCTTCATCTGGAATCTTAACCCGATGAAAAGCTTCATATTTATCTTTGGTCGATTTGAGCATTTTGATTGTTTGTTCAACACTTGGCTCCGGAACGATTACAGGTTGAAACCTGCGTTCAAGTGCCGGATCCTTCTCTATATATTTCCTATACTCGGTTAAGGTAGTGGTACCGATCATCTGAAGCTCACCACGTGCCAGGGCCGGTTTTAAAAAGTTTGAAGCATCAAGTGATCCTTCACCTGATGCACCGGCGCCAACAATATTGTGAATTTCATCTATAAAAAGAATTATCTCTCCCCGGCTATTTTTTACTTCTTCAATTAGGTTTTTCATTCTTTCTTCAAACTCGCCCCGATGAGAAGCACCGGCTAAAATACTCATCAGATCAAGCTGTAAAATTCTTTTTTTCAATAATGGTTCGGGAACCTGTTTTGAAACAATTTTTTGGGCCAGTCCTTCAACTACTGCCGTTTTTCCGACACCAGCCTCACCGACCATCACAGGATTATTCTTGGTTCTTCTGGAAAGGATATGGATCATTCGTTCAATCACATTGGAACGCTCGACAACAGGATCTAAAAGTCCTTGACTGGCTTTGGTTGTCAGATCAATCGTAAACTGCTCCAAAACGCTTTTTTTCTTGGCTGCTTCTTTCTGGTCTGCCTCTAAACCTTCTTTTTTGCCTGTAATTTTTTTGTTTAAAGCCTCTTTGGGTAGATTTAATTTGGCCAAAATCCGGGCACCAGCCCCTTCTCCTTCTTCATATAAAGCAAGTAAAATATGCTCTGGTGAAATAAACTCAAAACCAAGCTTCCGGGCCACAACCAACGAGTTGTCAAGAATTCTTTTGACTCGCGGTGAAAGCTGGGGAATACTGTTATTTGTCTCATGTTTATAAATCCGAGCAAGTTCGGTCTCAACTGTTTGCGGTTGAACTTTTACCTCAACCAGTAGATTGTAAATTTCCGAGTCTGATAAAAGACCGTGAAGCAAATGTTCGCTGTCAACAAATGTCGCTTTTAGCTCTTTGGCTTTGTTCTGCGCCGAAATAAAAACACGATTTGACCGCTGTGTTAAATGAGTCATCAGATCAAGTTCTGCTTTTTTCTTCTCCTCAGGAGTCTGAGAGGTAGAAACTGGAGGCTTGACGTTTGAAGTTTGATTATCCAATTTTAACTTTCCAGCATCTTGTGTTTGGTCGGCTTTAGGATTTAAGTTTTGGTTTTGAGTTTTGACATTTGAGTTTTGAGTTTGTATCGGCGGTGTTCCAATTCCCGAATAAGGCTTTATTCCACCGGGTGGCGTACCAATCCCACTGTAGCTTGTCGGTTGAGGTGGAGTCGTTTGTTGGATAGGAGGCTGAACAACTGGTTGTTGAGGAGCCCCTTGTTGATATAGAGTTGCATTGCTGTTTGGTTTTTTAATAAAATCAAAAAAGGCCATAGAATCATTATTAAAAATAATTAATGTTTTGTCAATGAATAAAAAGATTATTTTTATTTTAAGCGGAGTCCTAATTTTTATTATCGTTGTTACAATAATTCTTTCAAGCATTTCCAAAAAAACAAGTCAGACCGGAACAAATAGAACAAATCAAAAAACAAAAACAACCAGCTTGGCAACTAACAGTGAAAAAAGCTTTACACCAACCACTCAAAGCCTGACGACGATTGAGGATAATACTAATTTTAAAGTTGAGTATTCACCTCAGACCAAAAAATATGTTGTTACCAAAAAAACAGTTTCGGCAGATGAGGCGGTTTCCGACTGGCTGACTGAAAATAATCTTTCAACCACATTAAACAATGTTTCGATTGTTGACAAATCTGGAGCTTCGGACCTTGCGGCAAATCCCGAAAACAATCAACCAACCAATCTGTCTGACAGTTCAATATCCATCTCCCCGACTGTTTTTTCACTCTCACCAACAAAAACCGAAGACGAGCTTGCTTATGAAAATAATGCCAAGGTCTTGATTGATCTTTTAAACATTTTTCTAAACGGCGGATCAACAAGCGAAACAACCAGTCCAACTACCGATTCATCTTCTCTATCTCCAAGTTCAATTCTAACTCTTTCGCCAACAAGCAAAAAAACCGCCGGTTCAGCATCAACAAAGTATGTTTACTATGCCCAGTGCGGAGGAAGTTTCGACAACTATGCCCTACCTTCTGGCTGTACTGTCTGTGTGGCCGGTTGCGGCCCAACAACCGTTGCCATGATCGTCGCTTCCTATATCGACAAAAGTGTTACGCCAAAGACCGTGGTCGACCTTTACAGACAAAAAGGATATTTTTTAGGCTGTGCCGGTTCACGGACAACAGACGCCAAAGCAGCTCTTGCTTCATATGGTGTTAAAACAACTGATTACATGACATTCAACTATGCGACAATAGATACGGCGGCTTCGGAGTTCAAAAATTACCTTAACAACGGCTGGACAATCTTTGTTCTGACCAGTTTTTGCGACAGCGGCTGCGGCCATTTTTTCTGGATTACAGCCCTTGGAGGCGACAACGCCACCTGGGCCTACGATCCTTATTATGGAAAAAGCCAGACACCACCGATTAATGAAAAAACTCGTTACCCGTTTCCAAAGTACCGGATTGCGTTTGGAGTTAAAAAATAATTTTCAATTTTTAAGTACCAATTTTCAATCAATTTATAATTAATTAATAATCAATAAAAAATTAATTTATTGAAAATTCATTGAAAATTGAAAATTGAAAATTGTAAATTTATAGTATGGATAAACAAAAACAAACTTTACTAATAATCGGCCTAGTTGTCCTTTTGGGATTTTTATCCATTATGGTCCTTGTTCTGCAAACCAAGAAAAACAATAAAGGGACGGACAAAACTGAAAACACAGTTGTTGCTACACCTACATCTGTTGAAAATATTTTTGAGGTTCCCTCGGTCTCACCCGGCCTCTCACCAACCGATATTCCGGTCTCCACTCAGACCGGCGCCCTAGACGAATCTCTACCTGACACAACTCAAAATCTCGCCACCCAGAAACAAGAACTAAAATCCAAGCTTCCCATAAATAACAATAACTTCGTCATTGTTTTTGATTACTCAGTCGACCAGTTCATCGTTACCTTAAAATCCCCAAAGGACACCAACAAGACGGTCTTTGAAGACTGGTTGGCCGAAAACTACCCCGCAATCCCGATAGACAGATTTACAATAAAATGAAAACTGGAGACTTGATGCTAGAATCTAGATATGATGCTAGAAATTTGAAGCTAGAAGGTTTGCCAATTTCTTTTAAGTTTCGTTAATTTTCTACCTAAAATATTATATCTATTTACAAGATTATCGCAAAATTCTTTTTTCCAATATCTTAAATCTCTAGCAATTTCAATATGCACCTCCATTTCATTAGCAGAACCAATGCAAATATCTAGGTGTTTTTTAAATTCTTTTTCATGATTCCTTTTAGACCAACCTTCGGCAATATTGGCTGGTATTGATTTTGGAACCTTTCTCATCTGGGAAATTAAATCGTTTTTTTTCAAAAAAAGGGAGTTTAACTATTTCTTGGTGGATTAAAATCATTAGCTGATATGATTCTTGATAAACTTCAAGATCACGAAATGACTTGATCATAAATAAATGATAACAGACTTATCAAATTTCCAACTTCTAGCCTCGTTATCCAGTTTCAAGTATCTAGCCTCAAGCTTCCCATTGACCATGAACGATATTTCCGCTACTATGAATCTATGTTCTCTTTTTTAAAGAAAGTATTCAGTATCACTAAAAAAGTCTTTCTTGTAATTGCTGTTTATTTTACCATCATTAGTCTTTTCATGTATTTTTTCAACAAAGAAAAACCAAAAACAACCTACGACCCTATCCAAAAAAATAGACAAGAAATATACAAAGTTATTAACGATAAAAAAATTGCATCGACAAAAGAAGGAAGAACAATATTGAAAATCTATCGGGCGGTTATGTGTTCGTTTATCGGCGAAGCCTGTACAGATAACCCTGAAGATGGAGACAAAAATTTTAATAAAAGTATTTTAGGTCGAACTAGTAACTTGATAACTCTTACTTATTCAAATCCACCGGCATCAGGTGTCTACTGGGCTTATTCTAGTCTGGAAAACGCAGGATTTATTCCAAAAACCTATGCGGCCGAAGGCTTGGGATTCAACGCACTAAAACCTTTTATGAATATCTGGAAGGTATTTCGAGATATTTGCTATATGCTTCTTGTAATTGTTCTTATTGCCATTGGTTTTATGGTCATGTTTAGAACAAAAATTAATCCCCAGACTATAATTTCTGTGGAAAATGCCCTTCCAAGAATCGTAATTTCATTAATTCTTATTACCTTTTCTTTTCCAATCGCCGGTCTACTGATTGATTTAATGTATGTATTTATTGTTATAGCAATTGCCATTCTTGGTAATAAAGGTAATTTTTTTAATATTACTGAGTTTCAAAATAAATATCTTGGGGCAAACTTTTTTACAATAGGCACTGGTCTTTTTCCTCTTGGTTTTTTTACAACTATAGGAAGACTTGCGAACTCAATAGTTGCTTTATTACCAATAATTATAAACCAATTCCTAAGACTAGCCTTGGGAATTACGGGTTCAATTTTATTGATGCAGCTTTCACACCCAATATTTAGCACACTTAGTTCAATAAATGAAACTGTTAGTGGGAATATAGCGACTGAACCCGTTGGAGGAATATTTGAAATTTTTATAGAGGGAATTATTTCCGTTTTATTAGGAATTGTTGGTTTTGGATTGGGCTATACAAGTTTAACTATTGTTGTTGGTATCTTAGTATTTTTTACTTTTATATTTACACTTTTCAGAATTTTTTTTCTTCTTTTTTCTTCTTATATAAAAATTTTCTTGATGGCGATATTCTCGCCTTTTTTCGCCCTTTTTGAGGCTATTCCTGGCAAAAACAGTTTTAGTTATTGGTTAAAAAGTCTTTCTGCGGAAATTTTTGTCTTTCCGATTGTTATTATCTGCTTTGCCCTTTCTTATTTAATTATTAATATACTTCCTCTAAATGGTAATATTTGGCAACCTCCTTTTTTGACACAGCTTGACCCAGAAGCGTTTACGACACTTCTTGCGATTGGTATTTTATTTTTAATTCCCGATATCGTTAAGCTTGTCAAACAGATGTTTGGAATAAAAGATACACCGATTAACCTTGGAGTTGGGACATATTTTGGTGGAGCAGGTGCTGCAATAGGTGGAACTCAAGGAGCTATGAGTGGTCTTTCATCCCTTTCACAAATGCCGTTTATTGGTTTGAAAATTAGACAGGCAGCTTTGAATAGACCAGATGACAAACCTGGCTTCTGGGGCACCCTATTCCCGGTATCTATAGCTGAAAAATACTACAATCAACAACTACAGAATGCTAATAAAGAAGCTAAAAAAAATGGATAAAACTTACTTTAAACTCTTAAAATAACAATTTTATTTAATTTAAGTAAAATGTTTAACTTATTCTTTTAAGCAATTGTGTCCTTAATAAATAATTTATTGTTTTTTTGCATCTTCTGTAGAAACATAAAGAGCTTTTGCAAAATCACCAAGTTTAATTTTTCTTGATTTATTTTTTCTTACAAATCCATACATATTTTTATCAATTGTCACTTGTGATTTTCCATTAAAAAGCAATCTACCAAATTTTTCTTCTCGGATGAACAAATTTGGTATAAATTTATAAAAACTATTTGGGTTTATTAAGTCTGTTTGGGATAAAGAATAGTTGTGTAAAAAATCAGGTTTTCTTGAAAAATCGGCGTAAAGATCAGATTCTTTTCCATTTTTTCCCAGGTTTTATTAAGCCCATCAAATATATTTCCATATGTTAAAGAAAGATGTGGACAAGGTCTTATTGGACCATCAATCCCGATAATGATCAAGTTTCTTCCGGCACTGCATCTTTTTGCGCCAAAGAAATCATAATCATTTTGATTGTCAAAAAGACAAATCGGATAAGAAGTTAACGTATCAACCTCAATTCTGATTTCTTCTTTGATTCGTTTTAATTCATCGAGGGCATATCTAATTTGAGCAGGGGTCAGAGCGAACATACTAAAATCCTTACAAGGTAATGGTCTGCAAGCTTTTGTCGCTGAAAATTTAGAAGTTTCTAGTTCTTTTGCTAGTTTTGCTATTTTAAATAGATGATTTAATAACTTAATTTTTTTGGCGATTTCGTCGGTCAGTAATGTTAAGTTAGAATTAATATTTGTTTGAATACTTTTTTTTGTTAAACGAACAAGGTGAGGATAAATATCATTCGGTAATAATTATTTTGTAAACTTGATTTTTTATTAACTCATCGACTATTTTTTTATATGTATTTTTAATTTTATTTTTATTAACGATGAGTTTTTTTGTTTCCGTGCTTCTCCAATAGTTATAACAATACAAACAATTATGATTACAGTTATCCGTAACTTCCCAATGAGTATAAAGAAGACTTTTTAAAGTAATTAGACTTTGTTGTATAATCATTAATTTACAGAGCAATTGCAACTTACGCATGAATCACAAGAATAATAATGACAGTCGCAAGGAAATCTTAAACCGCCTAAATCTTACAGTAAATCCTCTAGCTTGTTTTTCTTTTAATATTTTTTTCTTTCTTTTCTGTCTTTCTCATCACGTTACTCTTGTTCTTTTCTTTTTTTTCATTTTCAGCGTCTATCGCAGCTTGTTTCGCAGCATTTATTCCGTTAAGAATTATTTTCAATCTTCTGAAGACATATGACAACATTATAATTTCCTTTATTATCAACCTAACCACCAAATCCTGGAATTTTCAGAATATCCACTCCAATTAATCTCAATATAAATACTGAAAAAACAATAAGCATCAATCCCATGATACAAGAGATAAGAAGCTCCTGGGCTTTTTTGATTTTCTCCGGATTACCTCGTGAAGATTGAAGCTGGAAGACGGAAAAAATTATACAGATCATAGCAATAATTCCAGCCAAGCCCACTCCCCAACTAAGTAAAAATTCTGAAACAAAACTTGAAAAATCACCAGGGATACACCCCAAAGCTGTCCAAATTCCACCACTGTTCCCACATGTTTCACAGGTTGATTTTTCGTCTGAAGAAATATATTTATCGCAAAGGTTTTTTACCGCCTCAATTGGTGTAGGGGTAATCTGCGACTCTTTTAAACATGTACAATTGTTCAAATCGCTTGTGTCAGAAGGATAACCTATAACACAAGGAACTATATTTTGACTTCTTTTTAACAAAGAAATTATTTGGACAATTTTGTTGATAAACTCTATGCTTTGTAATGCGGATGGAATTGTTGGTGTTGAAACATCAATTTCTTGACAACATTTTATTGAGGTTGGTTCGGTTGCTTCCGCATTCCCGCAGGAAACGCCTGGAAGCGCAATGCGTGGAGTCGGTGTTTGAGCATAAACAGTATTAATTTTGCCAAACATTAATACTGCAAGGATAATTAATAATATCTTTTTCATAATTCTATTACACTCAATTTATTTATTTTTTTCAAATATAAACCTATTATTTTTTACCTTCGGTATCTTGCATGGCTTTTTTTATATAAGCCCACATTAAATACATTGCTAAAAAATAGATAATAGTCGGGGCGACGTCTCCAAAAATGAATGTATCTGTTTTAGCATCGAAGGCTAAATCTAGTTGATTAACCGAATATAGTCCTTCAATAGGAATAGCATGCAGTTCATGTCCAAGCCTTCGGAAGTAATCACGAGCCGCATTTTCATCCCAACTCATTGCATGAATACTGTGACCAAGAATTTTTGATAAAGAAATTTTTTTGCCCATTGACCAACGTAAAGGAAGATTGAACGGGGCTCTAAAAAACGGCACTCTTGTATTGCTGTGTTCATAAAAATATTGAGTAACTACCGAGGCAAGAATATAGTTTGCCCGATGAGCATACTCTGACCCCATGACATTTTTAAGCGTGGAATAAAGAGTTTGATGAATCTCGAAAATTTCTTTTAAATCTCTCGATTCGGCAACGTGCTGCAGTTTTTCATCAAGATGGGAAATCTCAACAATTAGTTTAGAAACTGTACTAGCATCACCCAAGCGTCTTTTTATAATATCTTCACCAACTTCCCCAATATATTTATAGGAAGAAAAATGATCGAGATCAGGAGAAAAAGGATTGGTTCTTACTTGTTTTAGAGTCCAAATTTCACCTATATGATAAAACAAACCAAAATGGCCGATCTCAAATTTACCTTCTTCATTAAAGCCACCAGAATCTTGTTTCTCCAAAATATTAAATAAACCGTTTTGACTAAATATCAGGCTTTTTATTTTTTTATCGTCAAAATCCGTATCAGTAATTTCTCCTCTTTTTTTTAAAGAATAATTTATGCCTTTATTCTTAATGGTTTTCTTTTCGTCTTTTTGGAGCATACGTTCAAAAGCTGTCCCAGATTGTTGAGAAAAATATTCCATTGCAATTTTCCAGTCTTCACTGTCTTTTATTCTTTTACCATTAAATTCCTTTCCTTTAAGTTGTTCTACTAATCCATCTTTATCAAAAATCCAAGCTCTCACTTTTCCCATCAATAAAAATGCCTCATCTCCCCAAAGCGCTCGTAATTTTTGCATTTTTTCAACCTGTTTTTCTATCTCAAG
The DNA here is from genome assembly GCA_964545385.1 of uncultured Gammaproteobacteria bacterium. Classification (GTDB taxonomy): domain Bacteria; phylum Patescibacteriota; class Microgenomatia; order UBA1406; family GWC2-37-13. Next base: position 71,208 of record CAZJFG010000001.1, read on the forward strand.
CTTTGTTTTCCCCAACTCGCCTTTATTTTTTTCTTTAAATGTTTTTTCATCAAGAAAAAAGTAGTTTATTTTGCTATCAAATAATTCGGGAGATATTTGAGATAAAAGCATAATAAAGTCTGCGGGGTTACGATGTAGATAGCGATAGAAGGTTTCGCCAATAATTTGATACATCTTCATCATTCGAAGCTCGGGAAACGTGAATTTTTTTTTCGTTCCTCTAGCATCAACTACAATTTCAAATTCTTTTTTGAGTGCATGCTCACCTTCGTTATATTCTTTAAATTCATAACTGTCAACTATATCTTTTTTAAGACGTTGGGCTAAATATCTTTTCATTTCATTTTCTGTACGCTCCTCTATCATCCACCATAAAGAAGAGTTACCATATATTTTCATGCTTAAGTCAAAATACTGGTCCCATTCTTTTTTCCCCCATTTATATTGATCTTTGATTCCTATCTTTTTTAAAGATTCACTTTCCTTCTCGGCAATTTCTGGTAACCTAACTTTTATTAGTGGTGAAACTCCCCAACCCATACGGCTGTTTGTACTTGTTGAAATATTCAGCATGCTTAATAGTTCTTGATAACTATGTTCTCTATCCAACAGTTCATTAAAAACTTTCTCGCCGTATTTGGCTTCTTTACCTTTGGCATAATTATCAAAGCTTTCAGGAACCCAAGATTTTTTTTTGAATAATCTTGGGATAATGCCTCTTTGCTCAGGAAAAAGAGTTACCTCCATAGCCAGTAGATGAGGAAAAAGTCCAGAAACCGGATAGCCTCGCCCCAACCCCCAGTTGTGTTTTGCTGATAATTGTGAAACTAAGGGATATATTCCTTTTAAGTTCGTATCAACATCCGGATCGGCGGTACTAATAACTTCGGGATCAGTTAAACTTGCAAGACCTACTCCTATCGCATAAGTCCTGGCTCTTTTGTATTCCCACTCTTCGACATTTTCTTTTCTCAGAGATTTAATACGGGCCTTAATATTGTTTTCGATTTCCTCCATATCTTTAATACTATATCTCACTCCCTCCTCATCATATTTGCCCGAAAAAAGATCTGAAGGAATAGTGTTTTTATTAAGAGCTATGCGACGCCTCAAATGTAGAACTACTTCTTGTCTCGTTATTTCCATCATTCTGTCATCCGGATCAAAGATCTCAGCAAGCTCTGAAGGAAAAAGTTGGCCTAAAAACTGTGGCCATTTTTCAAAACTACCAGCATCTTTTGCATAAAGCGGTAAATTATGAAAAGTCTGTGCATATGTAAGGATTGTCCCTTGATATCTTCCTCGAACATCTTTGAGAAAATCAACGGTCTCGCGATCGTTTTGGAATTGATTTATTAAATTATCACAAAGATTTTCAATTACACCCTGCAGTCCTCCAAAATAATACTGATATTGGCTCGCGTTCATCGACATTGCCTGATCATAGAACTGTGAAGTATTATCGTGAATTGGTTCAAGAGCTTGAAAATGATACTTTGTAATCATTTTTTTAAATTTTTGTTTATCAAATTTAACATTTTTTTGTTTTTTATTATCTTTAGTTCTTGATTCTTCGAATATTATTATCTCGTTTTTTTTCAACTCATTCATAGAAAAATCATTACAAGCTCCGGTTAAAAGATTTCGCAGTCTGTCATTCGTTAAAAAAACCATTAAGTGTTCAGGATCTGTTGAACGGAATATTTTTTTAAATAATTCTGAATAGTTTTTTAAATCGTCTTTTTCTAATCCAAGTTTTTTGATTGCAGATTCTAAAGATTCTGAGTCTCCCTCCACGCTATAGTAATATTTCATAAAAGCCATTCTTTCATCACTTGAAAGTTTATTTGGATCATTTACCTTGAGATAAATATTTTCTGCCAGTCTTTTCTGTATATCTTTGTTCAATTCTTCATATTCCTTCCTCTCTTCATACGTCGCACCGTTTTTACGTCTTCGATCATTATTTCCATTAAGCTCTTCAATAAAAAATTTTTCTTCTGCAGCTTCTTCACTTATTCCGTCAGTTGTCACGACCACTTCAATCAGTGATTTTTTTAATTGAGAATATAATTCATCATTAAACAGTTGTAACCAAATCATTTCTTTATATTCGTTTACCAACGAATCCGTATCTGTAATTTCTCCTTGTATAGTTTTTTTAAAAAGTTCATATAAAAAAGGAGCTTCTTGTTCTGTAACGTCTTGTGGTCGAATCTTTTCGCTTACTTTTTCTATGATTGTTTTAGATAAACCAGTAAGTTCAGGTGTATTTTCATTCTGAGGTGTTATTTTATTCTCTCGATTTTTATTTCCTAAAAGAAGCATTTTAATAACTTGAATTCGAACATTATCAGCTTTACCTTTTTCTGTAGTTTTGTCATTTTTTTCGCCAATAAATTCAGGTGTTTTTGTAGATTTTCGAAGTTCAGCTTCAATTTTATTTTTTAATCTACTTGCATCAATTGCAACCTCTAAAAACTCTTTTATTAATTCAGTTGAGGTTCTGGAGTTTATTTCCGTTTTTAAAGATTCTATCTCGCTTGCCCTTCCAGTTGACATGGGTTCTGGTGATGTCATATTTATTTTGATTAATTTATAATCAACTTTAACAGATTTTGGGAGGTGAAACAAGAGCGAAGAAACAAGCAGTTTTTCGGCATTTTTAGGCGTTTAGTTTGTATTGACCAAATCTTTTATTTTGCCGATTGCAAGATAATTATACCATAAAAAGAGCTAAATAAAGCTCTTTTTAAATTAAAAGTTAAAAGTGCAAAATTCAAAATTACAGTTTGAAATTGAAAATTTCAATATTTATTTTTATTTTTTAAAGTCATAATAGAAGAACCTAATATTTTTGTTAATTCTTTAGTCCCATTTAACAATAATTCAATTTCCTCAATGAGGACTTGGTCAAAACCTTTTGAAAGAGAGAACTAGAATTTAGCTTCATTACCGCTTTTTAAAGCATGGTTAAGAAAATTTGTAAAATCACGTTTAGAACTAGCAGCTTGAGCTTCAATTATATTAGCTCCAATACTTGCTATTGCTCTTATCAATTGATCGCTTATAACCCAAGCCGATTTTTTATTGGGAAATCTATCTACTAAGAAAATTGTTCTTTTTGATAAAATAAATGCTCTACTTATAAGTACTTTCCTAAAATCTTGGCTTGTTTTCGTAATTTTGAATTTTAAATTGAAACTGTTAACTTTTAACTTTAAATTTTAAATTTAATTATCACACTCCCTTCAACAACACGCTTAATCTGATCTTTAGTCCTCTGGCAATCTTGTGAAGAGCTCGGATAGTCGGGTTGGCTTTTCCTTTTTCAATGCGGGCGATATAGGTACGGTCGGTATCACAAAGCTCTCCAAGTCGTTCTTGAGATATTTTTTTTCGACATCTGGCGCAAAGAATATTTTCCCCTAATCTTTTATAAAAGAAGTTACCTTTCATGGACATAAATTCAGATAAGATACAGAATATTTTCAAAGTTGTCGACGGACTATACGCTACAAAAATAAATTTTTAGCGCCGTGCAACAAATTATTTTTTCCCTTATATATCTTGGTTTATCTTCTATGAAAATAGTTTATAAAACTTGTGAAAATAAAAACTGTCAGTGAAGAGTTTGTCAAAAATTGAAAAAAATTATCACAGTTGAGACAAGCTGATCTGTTAAACCAATAATAAATAAAATCAAAAATGAATATTAGTGGTAAAAAAAGAATTAAAAAAGGATTCTTATTTTCTTTATTCTGTTTTTGGCTCATTACCTTTTAAGTCTATCACAAGTCGTCTGTCCCGGCCTTCATCAACCGAGTAAGAAACAAGTTCCGGGTAGTTGTTGGCAATATACTCGTGAATAGATTTCCGCTCGTATGACGAAAGTTTGGAAAGATAACTTGGTTTTTTTGTTTCCTCAACCTGGCGAGCAAGGTCGTCGGCCATTGCCTCAAGTTTTTCTTTTTGTTTCTCCCTGTAGTCGTTGACATTTACCAAAAGTTTTATTGGTTCGCCAAACTGTTTATACAAAACAACCTCAAGAATTTTTTGTATGGCGCGGATTGTTTCTCCGTGACGGCCTATGACAGTCGGTGCTTCTTCTTCGGCTTTGATAATTACCAGAAAATTACCCTCAACTTCCGTCACTTCAACCTCAAACTGATTAATCATTTTGCCCAAAAGCTCTTCGGCTTCTTTTTTTATTACTTGTATTTTATCCATATTTAAAATTAATTAAAAATTCAAAATGCAAAGTTTAAAGTTGCAGTTTAAAATTGAAAATTTTTAATTTTGAAATGTAATTTTTAACTTTTAATTTTTAACTTTTAACTGTCGATATTGAATAATACTAAATATTGAAAAAATATTCCAATAAAGCGAAAGGCCGACAGGCAAGGTATAAGAAAAATAACCGATCATAAACGGAAATATATATTTCATCTGCATATTCATTGCTTTCTGGAAGTCTTCGCTATTGCTTTTTTTGCTGTCTTTTTCCTTTCCGTTATCTTTTTTTTCAGTATAACCCGTATCCGTACTCATTCCTGTGGATTTAGCCTGAAAATACTGCAAAACACCGGTTATAACTGGAATCAAATAATAGTACCAAAGACCGCTTTTGGCTGGCGACAGACCAAGGTTAAACATAAAAAACCATGGATTAATCGTTTGAATTTTCAAAAAACCAAAATACAAAACTTTGTTTATCTCGACAATTAATTTATCAATATTTTTATTAAGCAAAAACAAAGAAAGTGTTTGATATAGGGCAATAAAAATCGGCATCTGGATAATGAGGAAAAGACAACCTGAAGCCGGATTTATACCGGCCGACTGGTAAAGTTTCATTTGTTCTTCCTGAAGCCTTTTTGGATCTTTTTTATGTTTGGCGGTAAGTTTGTCAAGATAAGGTTTGATCTCATTCATTTTTTTGGCTGTTTCAAGTTGCTGTTTAAAAAAGGGGTGAAGCAAAAAGCGTACCGATATTGTCAAACCAATCATCGCCCAACCTAAAGAGCCGGGAAGATTTATTGAGGAAAAAATTTTATAAAAAGCCATCAAAACATTGAGAATCGGAATAACAAAAATCGTATTAAAAAAATTTGGGGTTAGCATATAATTATTTGATGCTAGATACTTGATGTTTGAATCTAGATTGTGAATCTTGATGTCAGAGATTTGATCTCCAAACTTCTAGTTTCTAACTTCTTTATCTAGTTTCTAACTTCTAAACAGTTAACTTCCTTCTTCCGGTTTGTCTTCTTCTTTTGAGAACTTTTCTTCCTCCTTTTGTCTCCATCCTCACTAAAAATCCGTGTTTTTTATTCCTTTTTCCTTTTTTGGGTTGCCAAGTTCTTTTCATATAAAAATATGAATTATTAATTATTTAATTACGTCAGTAATTCGTTATTCGTAATTGGTTTTCAATATTGAATCTTTGTTATTGTTGAATATTTGAAAAATAGCCTCTGTCACAAAAGGTGTGAAAGGATGCAGCATCTTCAAATTTTCAAGATAAACGTTTTTCAATATATCCAAAGCTTCTATATTACCATTTTGTAACTCTTCCTTCAACTCCTCTATATAGAAATCGGCAAAACGGTGCCACAAAAAATCATAAACTAGTCCAAAAGCCTTTGAGAATTGATAGTTTTTCATGAATTTCAGATAATCAGTTTTTTCTTTCTCAAATTCTTTTTTTAAAGAGTTTAGAATTTTAGGGTTAGAATTTTTGGGTTGTTTCGGATTTGGAATTTCGGATTTGGAATTTCGGTTTATTTCGATGAACCGTCCGATATTCCAAACTTTATTTACAAAATTCCTCATCCCGATTACTTTTTCTTCGCCGAAAGAAAGATCGTTTCCTTCTTTTGTTTCAAATACAAGTGCGGTTCTTAAAGCATCTGCTCCGAACTTATCAATCATTACCATCGGATTTATAACATTACCCTTGCTTTTACTCATTTTTTGGCCGACCCGGTCGCGAACCAAGCCATGCAGAAAAACCGTCTTAAACGGTACTGTCCCTGTTGTAAAATAACCGATCATAATCATCCGCGCTACCCACCAGGGTAAAATATCATATCCTGTTTCCATCACCGACGTCGGATAAAATTTTTCAAACAGCTTTGAGTTTTGAGTTTTGGATTTTGAGTTTGAGTAACTCATAAGAGTTGCGAAAGGCCACTGTGCCGAGGAAAACCAAGTATCAAAAGTATCTTCATCCTGTTCAAACTCACATTTTCCGCAGATTTGACATTTTTCCGGTTTTTCGACAGAAACAAACCATTTTTTCTCTTTTTTACAAAAATAAGCAGGAATTTGAATACCCCAAACTACCTGACGTGAGATATTCCAGTCATGAAAGTTTTTTAACCACCGGATAAGAATCTTTTTAAATTTTGCAGGAACAACTTTTATCTCCTCTTTTTCGATCAAAGGGATGACTTTTTCAGCAAGAGGTTTTATTTTCACAAACCATTGCTCTTTAGCCAAAGGCTCAATCGGTCGACCGCATTTATAACAATGACCAACACGATGTATATAGTTTTTTTCCTTTTCTAAAAGCTGCAGTTGTCTCAATTTTTTTACGACTATTTCTCTTGCTTGTTTGGGATAAAGATCCAAATACTCTTTGGGTACATTGATCATTTTTCCGTTAAAATCAATAACTTTGATAAACTCAAGACCGTGTTTTTTACCAAGCGTCCAGTCGGCTTCGTCGTGAGCCGGAGTAACTTTTACCGCTCCTGTCCCAAATTTTGGGTCAACCGATTCATCGGCGATTATTTTAACTTCCCGATTGACAATCGGTACGATTACTTTTTCGCCAATCAGATTTTTGTATCTTTTGTCATCGGGATGGACAACAACAGCCGTATCACCAAGTAATGTCTCCGGCCGGGTTGTTGCTACAACAATAAACTTTGAGTTTTTAACTAAGGGATAACGGATAAACCAAAGTTTTCCCCGTTTTTCTTTATAGACTACCTCCAGATCAGAAAAAGAAGTACCACAATATGTACAGTAATTTACCAATCTTTCATTCCGATAAACCAGTTTTTGATCAAAAAGTTTTTTAAAAGTTTTGTATACTATTTTGACGATATCTGGGTCAAGAGTGAATTTTTTTTTCTGCCAATCTAAACCAAATCCCAATCGCTTCAACTGATTCTCCATGGTTGATTTATTTTGCTGGACAAAGTCCCAGATCATCTTAAAAAGTATCTTACGGTCGTAGTCAAACCGACTTTTTCCCTTTTTGGCCAGAAATTTTTCAAAAACAAACTGTGTTTCAAAACCCGCATGATCGGCACCGGGCAGCCACAATACTTCGTCTCCCAGCATTTTGTGGAAACGAATCATTATATCTTCGTAGACATACATTACATGACCCATATGTAAATCGGCATTTGCGTTGGGAGGTGGAAGAATAATCGTAAAGGCTGGCTTTTTTGAGTTCTCGTCTGCACAAAAAAACTTATTTTCTTCCCAAAAACGATAGATTTTTTCCTCAACAAGCTTTGGCTGAAATTTTGATTCCATAATAATCTTCTTATTATATAATGATATATCATGAATTGGTTAGCTATCAGCTTACAATGGTATTTTCCCCTTTTTGTTCTTGGCATAATCTTTATTCCGCTGACAAAAAAAATATTCGGAAAAGTTTTTTATGAGTTTGGTTATCCTTTTTCCAAAACTCTTGCTATTATTTTTTTAAGCTATGCTGTTTTTGTTCTTGGGGCAATTAAAGCTCTTCCATTCAATAAAACAAGCCTGTTTATAGTAATCGGTCTTTTTATTTTCATCAATCTCTTCATCCATAAAAAAAATCAACAACCTGCCGTCAAGGACCAACCACCATCTATATGGCTGATTCTTTTTGAAGAATTATTATTTCTTATCTCATTTATATTTTGGGTTTATGTTCGGAGCCAAGAACCTTCAATCCATGGCCTTGAAAAGTTTATGGACTTTGGTTTTATAAACTCAATTTTAAGATCTAAATTTTTTCCGCCGGCTGACATGTGGCTTCCCCCAAATCCTATAAACTATTATTATTTTGGCCATCTAGCCGGTGCTTTGCTTATTAAGCTGACTGAAATTAAACCTGCTGTCGGTTATAACTTAATTTTGGCTACAATTTTTGCTCTTGGTGTTACTCAAGTATTTTCTTTTGTCCTCAATATATGCTATCGCTATTTGACCAAAAACTCTCAAAAAAAAATTAAGATAAAAGATGCGCTTAAACTTTCATTCTTTGGCCTGGTCGGCTCTTTCATTGTCAACCTTGGGGGTAATCTTCACACTATCTATGTTTTTACTTCGGGCTACACAAATGAGGAACCGATTCCTTTTTGGAAAATACTTGGAAGCTACAGCCCGCTAAAGTATTGGTATCCTAATGCCACCCGTTTTATTCCCTATACCATTCATGAATTTCCGTCATATTCTTATGTCGTAGCCGACCTTCATGGCCATGTTTTTGACATTCCTTTTGTCTTACTCACACTCGCAGTTTTATTTATTTTGTTTATCAACTTTAAAAAAATATTAAATACTAAATACTTAATGCTTTATACTATTTTTCTGGGCTTTCTCACTGCCGTTCACTATATGACTAATGCTTTCGACGGGCCAATCTATCTTCTGTTTGTTGTTTTGATTTTTTTCATTCTTTTTGGACCTTCAGCCAAATTTATTATCCAATCTTTGGTTCTTGTTGCTTCTTTTTTAATATACTCTCTTCCATTTTCGGTTAACTTCGCTCCTTTTATTTCAGGAATTGGTGTCAACTGTAGTCCGGATTTTTTAACAAAAATCGGAAAACTAGGTCCATTTTTATTTGAAAAAGGTAACTGTCAGGTCTCCCCACCTTGGATGCTTTTTATTCTCTGGGGTTTTTTCTGGATCTGTTTTTTGATGTTTATTTTCATTAACAAAAAATCAACCACGAGTCACCAGTCACCAATCACCAACTTTATTTTTATTCTTTTTGCTTTTGGAACTTTCCTTATTATTATCCCGGAGTTTTTTTACATAAAAGATATATATCCGGCTCATTTCCGGGCCAATACCATGTTTAAACTCGGTTATCAGGCTTTTATAATGATGGGCATTGCCTCAGCATTTGTCTTTTTTTTAATCAGGTTTGCAAATCGTAAAAAAAAATTTATCTTAAATCTTGTTTTTTCCTTTTTTTTCTTTTTTATCGCCATCTATCCTCTTTTTTCTATCCCCTCTTACTACGGTAACTTAAAAAAAATACCCGAACTTGACGGAACTTTATGGCTTAGGGATTTTTATCCTGAAGACAAAGAAATTATTGATTTTTTAAACTCAAAGATTAGCAATCAACCGGTAATTCTTGAAGCACAAGGAGACTCTTATACCGATTATGAAAGAATTTCGGCAAATACCGGTCTTCCGACAGTTGCCGGTTGGTGGGTTCATGAATGGCTTTGGCGAGGTTCCTCAGATGTGATTGGCGAGCGTATTCCGGAAGTTAAAAGTCTTTACGAATCGGAAAATATTAAACTGACCAAGGAATTAATTGAAAAATATCAAATTAAATTTGTTGTTATCTCGCAACTTGAAAAAGAGAAATATATCAATCTAAACTACGATAAGTTCAACAAGCTTGGTAAAATAATTTTTCGCTCCAAAAATAATAACGGATTATTGTATCAACTAAATCCTTAAAAACCTTGACAACCAAAAAAATATCTGTTAATGTTTTGATGAGCATTACTACTCGTCGTCCCCAATATACGAGCGGTAGTGATGCTCGTTTTTTTTGTCGCTAAAAACTATAATTGATAAAGTTTTATAGGCACCTGCAAATTCTTCTTAACAAGTTGTTTAAACTGATTACTAACAAAACCAAGAAGATCTTTTTTCTGATCAACCAAAGTTACTTTAGTTGAGATTTTAGCCCTTCTTGATAATACACCATCATTCATAATTCAACTATAAACAATCAAAAAATATTTGTCAAGTCCTATAGAAAAATAAGACTTAACTATAAGTCAACCTATAATATATATATTATAAATTAGCTCAGCCTATTGCTCCTTTATTTCTAAAAATAAAATTGTGGATAGTTTGTGGATTGGTATTTTTAAGGTTTTTTTATATAATTTAATACTATGAAATTATCACTCCTTACCTATAACACTCTTTATAATATGGCGTTTAGCAAACTCCCTGATATTTTAAAAAAATACAAACCTGATATTGTCTGTCTTCAAGAAATAGATACAAATGATGATAATCTCAAAAAAATGGAAGATTATGGATATAGTCTGGCGGACTATGCTAACTGTTTTTTTGAGTTTGGCAAAATCTGGGGAGTGGCCACATATTACAAGGCTGAAAAATTCGAATTTCTTAACTCAAAACCCATCCCTCTTATAAATGGCATTTATGAACTTATTAAGCTAATTATTCGTATGTTCCGCAATAAGGGATTGCGACGAACGATTCTTAAAACAAACCTAAAAATTAAAAAAACAAATAGCAATATTACAATCTACAATCTTCATCTTTCAGCCATTGGTCTGAACAATCTTCGGCTAAAACAAATAAACATGATTGATTTTGAAGAAGTTGGTCAAAAAGGCTCAATAATTCTTACTGGTGATTTTAATTTTCCAGTTGAAAGAAAAAAACTGGAAAAAATAATGAATAAATATAATTTAAAAGAGGCAACTAACAACCTTTTATTTACAGTCAAATACCCAAACTCAAACAAACCTTGGTATAGTTTTTTATATCGCTTATTTTCTAAAATAGCTCGAAAACTGTGGACTGACGAAGTCAAACTTGATTATATCTTTTATCGAGGTTTAAAAAATACCTTAACCAAAAGAGTAGATGTTAATTTTTCCGACCATTTCCCTATTTATGCAGAATTCGATACTCTTTAAATTTTTTTTAACTGGTTTGAAAAAAATTTTTTTGTTTTTTCGAAGTTTTTGTTAAAATCAATCTTTATCAACTTCTCCTGGTAATCTTCTCCTCCCATTTTATAATCAAATATCTTCTTTTTAATATCACCTTTTATGAGCATATGTGCTATCGCTAACAAATATTTATATAAAACCAGAAGCTGTCCTTCCCGTTTCAATCTTCTTAGGCAAAACTTGACTTTAATATTTTTTAAGTATCTAGCACGCACACCCCAAAAGTTCGCTTTTTGAATAAGTTCATGATCTTCTGATATATATAGTTTTTCATTAAATCCTCCAATAAGCCGAAAAAAATTTTTTTCGAGAATCATGTTCCCTCCTGAGGAAAGCGGTTTATTTAAGCTTTGAGATAACTCGATTAAAAAATTGGAAACACGAAAAGCAATCTGCGACTGGGCAGTATTTTCATCCGGGATAATCTGAGGAATAAATACCAAGCCTTTTTGCTTATCTATTGATTTTTTGAGATTTTTAATAAAAGATTTATAAATGCCTGTGTCGGCATCTAAAAAAATCAGGTATTTACCATTTGAGTATTTAGCACCGTAGTTTCTTTGAACGGCAACATTTGAACCTTTATATTTAAAAAAAGTAATTGGTAATTTTTTTTGGAACTTGTCGACTACTTCTTTCGTCTTATCTTTTGAATAGCCATCGACAATAATAATTTCAAAATCTTTATCTGATTGATTAAGCAAACTGTTTAGGAGTTTTGGCAAATAATGTTCTTCATTAAGGGTCGGAATAATGATCGAAAAAAAAGGCGACATATTGATGAGAAACATTATAACATTTGATAAAATAATTTAATGCGGATTTCTGTTGTCATACCTGTTTATAATGAAGAAAAATATCTTGGACGTTGTTTGGAAAGCTTAAGTAATCAGACAGAAAAACCAAACGAAATTATCATTGTCAATAACAACTCTACGGATAAAACAACCGATGTGGCTAAAAAATTCCCGGTTAAAATCGTTGATGAAAAAAATCAAGGAATCTCATGGGCACGCAATCGGGGTTTTAATGAAGCTAAATACGAAGTCATTGCTCGTTGTGATGCTGATTCTATTGTCCCAAAAAACTGGATCAAAATTATAAAAAAAGATTTTTTAGATTATAAAATCGACGGTTTGACAGGACCGATAAAATTTTACGATTTACCACTTCGATCCAAATTGATCAGTGAAGTCTATTTAAAAAATCTTTATTGGTTGCAGGGGAAAAAAAATATTTTGATTGGTCCAAATATGGCTATTAGCAAAAAAATTTGGTTAAAAATTAACAATGATGTTTGTACCGATGATACAAAAATTCATGAAGACGTCGACCTGGCCATTCATATCAATAAACAAGCTGGAAAAATTATGGTAGATAATAATCTTACGGTTTTGATCTCAGCACGAAGAATTATCCATAAACCTCAATCTTTTTTTCTGGAATACCCATTCAGATTGTTAAGAACTTATCTCAATCATTGATTACCCTTTTGGTTCTTAAACATCTTTTCTATTTCTTGCAAAGTTGTTGTTTCTTTTGGATTTTTATCATTTCGAAAACGCTCAAGACGGGGAAAACGAAAAGCGAACCCTGTTGTATGAACTGGCGATTTACTTATTTCATCAGCCCGAATCTCGACGACAATCCCCGGATTAATCCATACATCGCACTCCATCATCTTATTAACTAAATAGTTATTTGGTTTACTTTCCACTTTTAACTTTTGAGCTTTAAATTTTAACTGCTTCCATTCCTCATCGGTCAGACCGGTCCCTATTTTTGCCATCGTTAAAAATCTATCTTTTTTCTCGTCATAAACACCGACTAAAAACGCTCCAATCCCAAAACTCGTTCTTTTTCCTCGGCCCAGGTCATAACCCATAACCAGACAATCAATTGTATCGTTAACTTTTGAAGAATAACTATGCTTAAACTTAATCCAGCTCCAACCTCTGGCACCAGGTTGATAAAAACCGTTAAGTTTTTTAGCTATAATCCCTTCAAGACCTTTTCCAACTGCTTCGTCAAATAGTTCCTCTATTCTGGCGCCATCTTCAACCAATTCTCCGGGTGCAAGAATTATATTTTTTTCTTTAACATCTTTTTTGGCCGAAATAATTTCTTCTAGCTTCTTTCTTCTCTGCTCATAAAAAGTATTTAAATAACTTTCTTTTCCAAGGTATAAAATTTCGAAAATAAAAAGCTTAAGCGGGACTTCTTTGGCTTTTTTTTGAATATCAAACTTTCTTTTACGTTGGACTGTTTCCTGGAAAGGCAAAAAATTGCAGGTTTTTGAATCAAAACCAATAGCCTCTCCTTCTAGAATTACTTTATTGACTCGAACTTCTTTTTTAACCGCTTCAACAATATCCGGATACATAAAAGTAACATCTTCAAGGCTTCGGGAATACAACTTCACTTTGTCATTCTTATAGTGAACCTGCAGTCGAAACCCATCATATTTGGGTTCGATAAAACATGGACCAATTTTTTTAACGATCTCAACGCCCGAGGAAAGACGCTCAGCCCGCATCATGATAATCGGAGTAAATATTTTGGGAACAATTTTGTCAAGCTCGGCAACTCCTTTTTTCTTAATCTCAGCAGCGATGAATCCAAGGTCTGGTCGGACATGATAAGCAGCTTGAATTTTTGGCCGGAGTGTTTTGTCGCTTGTAATCATCCAAGAAAGCCCATCAAGCACGGTCATATCAGAAAATCCCATCCTCATGACGCCAAGCGGAATCCGAACAATATAACGGGCTGAAAGTGGGTCGGTTCTACGGATAAGATCGGCCAAGATACTCACCTTAAGCTCTTGTGATCCTTCGCCTGAAGCAGTTGCCAAAGAATATAGATTTTTATAAACTTCGTTTATGGTAAAATCCGTCTCCTCCAGAGAAGGAAACTCTTTTTTAAACTTCTCAACGGTACGACCCAGATCGCCTTCTTTTTTAAATCTTTTATCAAAAAGCTTACGATCAACATTGAGTGCGGATATTGAAGATTTTATAATAAGCCGCTCAGCAATGCCAAAATCTATTTTTTCAAACAAGGGTACAACCCGACCTTGCAGAAGATAGATAGTTTTATCAATCTCTTCTGGAGTAAGTTTGTTAAACAGTTCTGCAAGCAATCGTGTAATCTCAAGACGGGAAGACGTTTGTTCGATTTTTTCAAAATATCTGGAAAGCTGGGAGAACTTCATAAAAATAATTTAAACCATAACATATCTTGCCGCTTTTGTACTTCCAATTTTTTTTATCAAACCGTTTTTAATAAGTTCTTGTACATCACGTAAAACCGTATCCTCGGAAACATCGGTAAACAAACTGGCAAATGCTTTGTTTTGAAGATATCCCGTTTCTTGAATATATTCGACTATTTTTACCTGCCTGTCATTCAAGAAAATCTGCTGACCGCCTATTTTTTGCTTAAGTTTAACATCTTTTGAAAGTTTTAAAATTTTTTCTTTAATTTTTTCAAACTCAACCGATGCTCCAAAAGTAAAATATTCAAGCCAACTCGTCAAATCCCCGTTTGAGGCTTTTTGAAGGTTTTCGTAATAGACAACCGCGTCTTTGTCGTAATATTCCTCCAGTGAAAAAAACCGGCGAATATCATAACCACCAAGAAGTAAAATTAAGGTTGCTAAAAGCCGAGCCACGCGGCCGTTACCATCGATAAAGGGATGAATTCGAACAAGTTCATGATGGGCAATACCTGCCTTAAGTACCGGATGGATAATATCACCTTCGGTTTTATTCAGCCAATACAAAAAATCACGCATCAAATAAGGAACCTCGATTGGAGGAGGCGGTCTAAAAGTCACCTCACCGGTCTGGGAGTTTTTGACAATTACCTGTTTTGTCCTGTATTCTCCGCAAAGCTCTGTTGATAAAATCTTGTCAACAGTAATCCGATGAAGTTTTTTTACCAAAGGTTCGGTAATCTTCTCGATTTTCTTTTTTGCTTCATCGTCAATAAATTCAATCACCCGACGATAGTTAATTACCTCTTGGATATCTCGTGGACGACCGATCACCGAACGACCCATTAAAATATCTTTGGCTTCATCCTTCCGAAGAGCATTCCCTTCAATATGAGTGCCGTGATGGGCCGAACGGATGATTGCATCTTCTTTAAACTTTTTTTCCCACAAAGGCAAAAGAGGTGAGTTTTTAATTACTTCTTCCGATGCTTCAATTTTGGAGATATTGGTTAAAATTCTGTTGGTAATAGAAAAACTGGGCGTAAACATAAAAAATATTATACTATCTTCCAAAACGTCTTTGGCGATTCATGTAGTCTTTTACACACGTTTCAAAATTGTCAGGAGTAAAGTCAGGAAAATATTTATCAACAAAAATCAATTCAGAGTACTGAGACTGCCAAAGCATAAATCCGGATAACCGTTTCTCCCCTCCCGGCCGGATAATAAGATCGGGATTTGGATAAGGTAAATTTTTTGTATCCAATAAATCTTCAAATACTTTTTTTGATAAATTCTGAGCCTTGAGCTTTGAGTTTTGGACTTGCCGTGCTGCTCGTAATATTTCGTCCTGCCCGCCATAGTCTAAGGCAATAACCAAATAGTGTTTGTTGAATTTTTTTGTCTTTTCTTCAGCATCTTCTATTTTTTTTCGAAGTATTTCGCCGATTCTATCTTTCCTCCCGATATGAATAATCCTTATTTCATCTTCCATGGCTTCTTTTAAATACTGGCCGACAAGAAAGGAAAAAATATTCATCAGATGGTTAATCTCTTTTTTTGACCGACTCCAGTTTTCGGTTGAAAAAGCCCAAAGAGTAAGTATTTTTATGCCCATCTTTCGAGCTCGACGACCGATTTTAAGCGCCTGTTCATAACCTTTTTTATGACCTTCTACGGTTGTAAGATTTTTTTTACGAGCCCAGCGGCGATTGCCATCCGGAATAATTGCCACGTGTTTTGGAAGTTTGTCCATTTTATATATTATAACTCTATTGACTTAAGAAATCATTTTTATTAGACTCTAAATTAGTTATGATCTATGCCCTTACGATTAATGAAAGTAATTTTGCGCCGGCCAAATTTAAAAACATCGCATCATTTATAAACATTATTCTTCCAATTCTCATGAGTGGTGCAGCAATGGTTTTTTTAATCATGGCTCTTTTTGGCGCAATTACCTGGTTAACCTCAGGCGGCAACTCGGAAAATCTGGCTAAAGCCAGTAAAACTTTTATCAACGCCATTATCGGTCTTATTATCGTTGTTTTTGCTTATGCTCTTACTAATATTATCGGACATCTGTTAAACGTTCAAATTTTGCCGCAATGAGATTAATCGCCAACGATGTCTCAAATATTTTTGGTACGGTCGCACCTCCTGTTTCTACTGTCCCTACAGAAGCCTCAAGTGCCATTGGTAGTTTAATCTCTTTGGGACTTAAGATTTTTATTTTTATAGCAGCCGTTGCTCTTTTGATATATTTGTTGCTTGGTGCCTTCGAATGGATTATCTCAGGCGGTGAAAAAGAGAAATTATCCAAAGCCCAAGGAAAAATCACCAATGCACTTATCGGAATTATTGTAATTATCCTTGTTTTGAGTGTTTTCTGTCTTGTCACTCAAAATATCTTGGGATGGGGAAGCTGTTTTGAATTTCCTCTTCCTAACTTATAATTCTTGCGCCTTCGCTTGGTTTATTAGCAATAAGACTCCGTATAAACGGTTGATTTTTTAATTGCTTGATTAGTTCTTTTTCGTTTTTACCTTCGGTAATCAAATAAGGATGCGGTCCGGCATCAATCGTAAAAAAAACAGGCAATCCTTTTTCTCTTAAATTTTGCGTTAATTTCATAATCCCAACTGTTTCCGGCTGCCAATAAATCAAAGATGGAGTCGATGTCAACATGATAGAGTGCATTTCCAGAGATTCGTTTTCAACGATCTGGCCAAACTGTAAAAAATTTCTCATTTTGATTGACTGTTTAATTGTAGCGACTTTTTTCTCGATTTTTTCAAGCCGGACCGGAAAAAAAGGACTGGTTTTGGTAAGTTTATGACCTTTGGTTGAACTTATTTTTTTTTCACTGTCTGAAACCAATACGGCAATGATTGATAAATCCCAATAATCTTGCGGGAAAATTGAAAAAGCATATGAACTATTGTCATCTTCTCCTTTTTGCCATTCTACAAAACCATCAGGAATTGACCGGCAGGCCGATCCGGAACCAAGCCGAGCGAGCTTTGAAAGTTCTTTTTCCGAAATATTTAATCCGGTTGCGGCGACTGCAGCCTGGGTGAGCGCGGCAAAACCGGAAGCTGATGAAGCAAGACCAGAAGCGGTCGGAAAGTTGTTCTCTGTTTCTACTTTAGCCTTATAGTTAATATCCGCTATCTTTCTTACCCGATCAAGATGGCTGATAATTCTTTCTATTCCTTTTTGTTTTTTTTGATGGTTTAAAAAAAACTCGTCTGTCAAAAAATCTTTGGAAAACTCGACGGTTGTTTTTGTATAAATACCGCTAAGGTTAACAGAAACACTGCTGTTTGCTGGAAGTCTAAGTTTTTCGTCTTTTTTTCCCCAATATTTAATTAATGCGATATTGGACGGAGCAACGGATGTTTTTTTCATAAAATTATTTTTCAATTCTTACACCTTGAGCATTGGTATCAACTTCTATTACCTGACCAAGGACTGAACCAATTGCTGAAACAACTTTAGATTTTTTTTCATCCGAAACCAAAGCAACCATACAGTCACCGCCGCCTGCACCAGACAGTTTGGCGCCATAGGCTCCGGCACCAACTGCAGCCTGACACATTCTATCCAGTTTTTCCGTACTCACCTCAAGACTCTGTAATAGTCTATGGTTTTCGTTCATCAAGCTTCCGACTTTTTTCCAATTGCTTGTTAATAGTTCTTTTTTTGCCTCCTCAACTATCGAAACAATCTTGTCAAATATTTCTTCAGTTTTTAGCTTTGAATTTTGAGCTTTGAGTTTCAATTGTTTTACAATCGATGGTGTATCGGCCTTTATTCCCGAATAACCGATTACCAAGTTTATTTTTTTTAAAGATAAGGGTTCGATTTTTTTTCCAGCGGTCAAAAAATAGACAGTCCCTCCATAAGTGGCTGCTGCGATATCAAATCCCGAACCGACACCTTGAACTTCCAAAGTGATTTTATAACCCAAGTCAAAAATTTCTTTTTGGGAGAGATTAATATTATAAAGTTTGGCCAGTGCGGCCAAAAGGGCAACGGTTACGGCCGATGAAGAACCAAAACCATATTGACAAGAAAAGTCACTTTTGGTTCTTATTGATAAACCGTTACCTGTTTTGAATCTGTCTTTAAAAAACCTTAAAGTTTCTTCAACGAAACGAACATCTTTTACTTGTGGTGCATCGATCCTGAAACGTCCCGGAGTTTTTTCAAGTTCAATATGAATTCTTGAGGAAACGGCGGTCACAATACATGGTCTATCATAAACAACTGCATGTTCGCCAAAAAGCATTAGTTTTCCGGGTGCCGATACTTTAATTTTCATAAATTAGTCCTTGATAATCTTGTTTGAATTTATAAAAGCGTAAATTTTTTTTTGCCAAAATATCATTCAGTTCTTTTCCTTTTTTAGAATAAAATAATATGAAACCAGAACCTATCTTTTTACCGCCGGCACCTGTTACCTTTCCGGCACCGAAACTCGTCAGATCATCCAAAAGATCTTTGGTTTTTTTGGACACTACTTTCAACCGTTCAAGATAGGTTTGATTATCGGCAATGTTTTTGGAAAAAAAGTTGGCGTCCTCTTTTACAATCGCAACTGTCATCTTTTTGGTTATTTTTTCCATACTTGATAAAATATCATTTATAATTTTTGGCTTTTTATTATACAATTTTCCAACCGCCAAAACCATATCGGCGGTTGATTCCGCCGCTTTTCCACTATCAATAATGTAGAGATTTTCCTCGATTTTTTCGGGAATTTTAAAATTTAGACTGGAAATATTTTTTAAAAACTCAAACTCTTTGCGAAAAAAAATAAGTCCACCAAAGGTCGAAGCGGCGACATCAACGCCGGATGGATTTTTGTGAAAGTATTTTTCCGCTTGATAAGCAAGGTTGCTTATTGTTTCTTGTGAGTATTTTTTTCCTGAATAAAACCTTAAAAATGCAGCTGTTGCCGCAACAGATAGAGCTGCTGATGATCCCAAACCCTGACCAATAGGGATCTCCGATTCAATTTGGCAAGAAAAATTTTTATTTTGGAAATGAATATTTTCTTTTTTAAGAAACTTTTTCACCAGGTCGGCGATAAAAACTATCGACTTTTTCTCTGTTGATTTAATATCTCCCCAAATGGAAAACCGCAGTCGAAGATTAATCGCCGAGACCAAACTAGGCTTACCGTAAACCACCGCATGTTCACCGGATAGAATAACTTTGGCCGGTGCGGAACAAACAATTTTTTTCATAAGGGTTTGAATTTTATACCATAAACAATCACGCCATCAACTGTCCCCTCTCGTACCCGTCGTAAAACTGCTATGACTTTTTTCCCTATTTTTAGATCTTTTTCCTTCCAATCAATCATCTGACCATACGCTTTTTCTTTTTTTTCAAACTCGACCATGATAACAGGATATGGAGCATATTTTTTAAAATCTGCGCTCGGTGTAAATATTTTTGTCCACGTTATTATTTTGCCCTTTTGACCAAGTATTTTTTTTATTTCTTTTTGTCTTCTCCAAATTTTTACCGGACTTATCATATAAAAAATAATGATTAAACTCCTAATATTGTTACAACTGCCGTCCCTCCAGAACCGCCTACGTTTTGAGCTAATCCGTATTTAGCATTTTTTACCTGACGACCGATCGCCTGTTTGCTCAGTTGCAGGTATATTTCACCAATTTGCTTGATGCCGGTTGCACCGACTGGATGCCCGGCCGCTTTCAATCCGCCCGAAGTATTTACTGTCAACATTGATCCGGAATTAAGCATGGTCATTTTTTTTGTAATTTCTTCTCCGCCTTTTCCTTTCCTCCAAAATCCTAGATCTTCCATGGCTAAAATCTCTGCAATTGAAAAACAATCATGAACTTCAGCAACAGAGATATCTTTTCTTTCAACCTGAGCCTCGGTAAACGCCTGATCGGCAGCAATTTTGGTTGCAAGAATTTCATCGAGCCTTTTTCTTGACTTTAAAGAAATTGCATCATTCACTACTTTTGACGAAAAAATTCTTACCGGGCTTTTTATTCTTTTTATAAAATTCTTATTGTTGGTAATGATTAAAGCTGAAGCACCGTCTGATATGGGTGAACTATCTAGAACCTTCAAAGGTACAGCAATATAAGAGCTTTTTAATACCTGTTCAATCGTAATAATATTTCGAAAATGAGCTTTATCATTTAAGCTTCCATGAAAATGGTTTTTGACAGAAACATAGGCTAGATTTTCTTCTGTATAGCGATATTTTTTAAGATAGAAGTTAGCCATCATAGCATAAAGCCCGGGAAATGTAAGACCAGTCTCTTGCTCTTCTCCTGATGCGGCTCCAGCCAAGCTTTCAGTTGTTTCTTCAGGCGAATAGTCCGTCATTTTTTCAGCGCCCAGAACCAAAACCGTTTTATTGGGATTTGCTTCCAAATAATTTTTTGCTAAATTAAAAGCTACTCCACCCGAAGCGCAGGCTGCTTCAACCCGATAAACTGGAATATTAACTTTAAAAAGCTCGGCTATTTTGGCCGAAGTATGAAGATTATTTTCCAAACGCCCTGCCAACATATTGGCAAAAAAAATTGCATCAATCTCACCAATTCCAATTCCGGTATTTTTTAAAGCACCGACTGCCGCTTCCTCGACCAGGTCAAAAAGAGACTTATCCCAAAGCTCACCAAATTTTGTTGTGTAATAACTGACTACCGAAATCATATTATTTCTAGAAATTTTAAATAAGCCGTGTAATCTATGTACTTTTTTTCCTTAATCATTTTTTGAAAATTATGACGCCTTTTTTCTAAATTTTTTGTTATGCGGAAAATAAATGCATCTGATCCGGCACCCGATCCATAAGAAGCAAGAAGAATAAGCTGATCTTTTTTAGCTTTTTCCAAAACCGCAACAAGTCCCATCAAACTTGAGGCAGTATAAGAATTTCCAAGATAATTTGAAACCAATGAGTTTTCTAATTGAGTTTCCGAAAATCCTAAAATATAAGCAGCTTTTTTTGGAAACTTACTGTTGGGCATGTGAAAAATAACATGAGAAAAATCAGCCTGTGTCAACTTGTTTTTTTTAATAATTGATCTAACTGCCTGTTCAATATGGTAAAAATAAGAAGGTTTGCCGGAAAACCTTCCGCCGTGTGAAGGATAACGAATGCCTTCACGACGCCAAAAATCCGGCGTATCCGAAGAAAATGAATAAAAATCAACAAGTTCTAAGATCGGATCAGTTTTACCAACAAGCAAACTGACTGATCCGGAGGCGGCCGTATACTCAAGCGGGTCGTGAGGTTTGGCCACTCCTTTATCCGAAGCAACTACCAAGCCATAGTTTCCATACCCTGATTTAATCATTCCAAAAGTAGAAATAAGGGCACCGGTTGCCGCCTTACAGGCAAACTCGGTATCATAGGCCGAATAGTTTTTTTCAATTCCTAAAAATTCAGCCAAAATTGTAGATGTCGGATTGACAGCATAAGGAGCGGTTTCAGAACCGAAAAAAACTGTTTTGATTTCCTTCTTTTTTGCCTCAAAACCCGATAGGGCCATACTTGCCGATTCAAAAGCCATGGTAAGCGCGTCCTCATCTACTCCGCCAACAGCTTTTTCTTCAATCCCCAAAGAATTTATAATATCCAAATAGTTTTTCCCCCAAACACTGGCAATACTTTCGGTTTTGATTCGATATTTTGGTATATAAAATCCGTATGAACAGATGCCCAGCATATTTATCTCCCCAGTTTCTTGTGAGCTTTGGCCAGACTTCCTTCAGCAAGTGATGCTAAAAGTGAGATTTCTCCGGCCAAAACTGCACCGGCCAAAATCATTGAAAGTTCATCTGCTGTTTTAGCTCCAACAATTGATAACGCTTCTTTTTTAATTTTTAGTTTCGTCCCGCCACCTACCAATCCGATCATTAAATCAGGCAAATAAACAGAGACATAAAGATTGTTATTTTTTACAATTTTCATGGTCGTCATTCCAATACTTCCTTCAACCACATGAGCCATATCTTGGCCTGTTGCCGCAAAAAAAGCAGCAACTACGTTGGCAAAGTGGGCATTGAATCCTATTGATCCTGTCATGGCCGATCCGATCATGCATTTGGAAAACCAAACATCAAAAAGTTTTTGAGGCGTAGTTTTCAAAACTTTTTCAATTACTTCCTTTTTTAGAACCGCTTCCGCCCAAACCTTTCTTCCCCGGCCGGAAATAAAATTTAACCAACTGGGTTTTTTATCCACACAAAAATTTCCGGAAATCGATAAGCATTTTACCTTTGTTTTTATCTCAATTATTCGAATAATCTCTTCTGTGGCGATCGTTACCATATTCATGCCCATTGCTTCATCGGTATTAAAATAAAAACGGACATATACATAACAGCCTGTAGTTCGTATTTCAAGTTTTAGTAATTTGAGATGAGAAGAAGTTTTTTCAGCTTCGTTTTTTAACAGGTTAAAATTTTTGTTTAACCAGTCCTTGAACTTCAAACTTTCTTTAATCCCGGAAGTTTCAAAAACCGGCCCACGGGTTGTTCCGACAAACTCAGTGGCGGTTGTCGCGCCACCGGATAAATTGATGGCTTTGCATCCGCGATGAACAGAAGCTATCAACGCCCCTTCGGTGGTTGCAAGCGGTATCGAATAGTTACGAAGATTGCATATTTTCAACGGTCCGGCAACACCCATTGGGATAATGGTTGCACCAATCAAATTCTCACAATGGATCAATTCTTTATTATCATATAAGGCTTTCCCAATAAGTTTTACTTTACCCATATTAATTTAGTCGTTACAGGATTTAAAAACATTTCCTCCTCCACCTCCGGGGTGAAATTCGGATCACCACAACAACCTTAAATAAAGGGAATTCGAAAGATTTTGAAATAATAAAGAAATACTGAATAAGGAATAAACCAAGCAAAAAATAAAATCATCCAGTAAATAATTTTGTAAAAATTCGCTTTTGTAGAAAAACGTATCGAAAGAAAAAAAAGAATTAATTTCCAAGCAAGAAGACTAATTGAATAAGCAATAAAAAAAATACTGAATCCTTTTCCCAAAAGCGAAAATGTACGGGGCGGCGGAACCAAAATATATAAAATTGAATTACTGATAAACCAAACAAGAGTGGGGAAAAGTGAATAAGCAAAGGTGTAAACAAAACTGCGGAAAAAAATTTTTTTTTCGTTTTTGCCCAATAGATAAAAAAAACTCGTTGTCAAAAAAAAATTAATTGAAAAAACCAAGAAAATTAAACTGGCAGGATAAGGATCGCTCCGCAAGAAATATATAAATTTGAAATAAATAAAAACAAGAAAAAAAATTATCGCCAGTTGATAAGGATCGTTTTCATTGCTAACTTTACGCATTGTTTTGTAAGGAAACAAAATGAGAAGAAAAAAATTACGGATAACAAGAATTAATGCCGTAACTAGTTTTATAAGTTCAGAAACCATATTGTAATATGGTAGTTAACCTCACCAAAAAATAACCAAAAACAAAATATAGACAAATGGCAACAAAAAAAGATAAAGGAATTATGATAATAAAGGGGGCAGTCTTAAAATAACTGGAGATTTTTTTATAAAAAGTAGTTGCCGGTTTAAAAAATAAATCATTTGGTTCAATAGAATAAACTTCGTTAAATTTTTTATGTAACCGATGATTTATTGTTTTCATATTAGGCGGTTTTAAAAATCTTTATAAATGCCTGCCTTGCCCGAAAAAGCAGACTTTCGGTAGCCTTAAAACTTAGGTTAAAATTTTGAGCAATCTCGCCGACTTTTGCTTCTTCTATATATTTTTGTCTTAAAACCTTTCGGTAATCATTCGGAAGTCTTAAAAAAACTTTCTCAATTTTTCTTGTTAAAACTTTTTTTTCAATCTCCTCATCCATCAAAACAATCTTTAACCCTTCAACGACATAATCAGGAAGCATTGAAAAAATT
This sequence comes from uncultured Gammaproteobacteria bacterium, assembly GCA_964545385.1. Taxonomy (GTDB): domain Bacteria; phylum Patescibacteriota; class Microgenomatia; order UBA1406; family GWC2-37-13. The sequence goes on from CAZJFG010000001.1 coordinate 95,361, forward strand.
ATTTTTTTTATTTTTTTCTTTCTCATCCAATCGATTGTTTTATTTTTAGCAATGGAAAAAAGAAATGTTTTTAAAGACGATTGGAATCGAAAATCTCGTAAAGCGTCCAAGAAATCAACAAAACTATCCTGGGTTAGTTCTTCCGAAAGGTGATAATTTTTGGTTTTCCTATAAATAAAATTAAAAACTTGTTTTTGATAGCTGTTATAAAAAACACGAAAAGCTTTTTCGTCTTTTTTTAGTATTCTTTCAACAATTTCCGACTCATTTAATTTCATAAATACTAATCAAGGTCGACTTGATAAATTTTTTCTTTAATCAAAACATAACAGACATCATCATAGACTACAATATCATTACCCTTACCGAGGATTGTTGATTGTATTTGTTTTTCATAAGTGCCATTTTTACTTAGAATGTATAGACTTCCTTTATCTTTATCCCAACTATAGACCTTTTCTAAATCCTTTGTCGTAAAAATTTTTGTTAAATTAAAATTTTCATCCGGGAAAGAAGTTCTAAAAGTTTCTCTTCCGCCTGCTGTAAACTTGGCCGTATAGTCTGGAAATCCAATATACAAGGAAGAGTCGATCATCAGCGATGTCGCTTGATCAAGACTAATTGCATCTTCTGATTTTAGATAATCGATTTTCTCTCCATAGCCGTCTTCTGCCACAATATATTTGTAAATTTTGCTTTTTCCAGAATCCAATAGATAAATATTGCCGTTGTAAATTGACATGCTTTTAATTTTTCCCCAATCTTTATCGTATTTAATAACTATTTTTGCTCTACCGTCTTCACCTACTTTATAAATGCCTTTTGAAGGAACTAAAAAAAAAGTGTCATACTGATATGCGGCAATAGTACTTGCATTTTTAATCTCCGTATTGATTACCTTATCCAGCGATTTTTTTGAAAGTGACAAAAGATATATGGCCCCTTGAGCTTTATCCAAAATAGCCAAAGTATCTTCGTTTAAATACAAACTGTCTCCTTGAGCTTCTTTTTTATCAAGAGTAAGATCGTAAAATTCTTCATATTTTTTATCTTCTTTTTTGACAATTTTATTTTCCTTTTTATTAATCAAGTTTTCAATTTCTTTGATTTCCGCGCGGTCTTCTTTAACTTCTTTTTTAAGACTGTTTAACTCTTTTCTTGCTTCGATAACCAAAGCTTGAGCCCGTGGTAGATTTAAAGAAGCTACTTCTTCTGCTTGATCAAGTTTTTGGGTAATTAATTCTTCGCTTTTTTTAATCTTTTCGTTTGTCAATCCTTCCTGTCGACGAACCACACCAAGCCCCACGCTCCAAAAAAGAATAATAACTATGACAACAGCCAAACCCATTGTTAAAGTTCTTTTTTTCCCGCCTTCGGCCTGATAGTCTTGAAATTTCTGCAAAAGTTTTGTTAAAAAAAGTTGAGTTTTTTCAAGAACCTGCGGTTTTGTAACAATTTTAGCTCTTTTCTCTTGCTGTCTGTATTCGATCTCGTTTTCAAAAAACTGTAAAAAAAGAGCTACGACACCGGAATCTCTGTTAATATTCATCTCCGACGCCAAACTCTCGACTACTTGATTGGGTTTTTTATTGTCAAAAATTCGCTCAAGATTTTTTTCACCAAACAAATTGACAAACTTCGTTGTTGTCAAAACAAAAAAATCTTTTTTTTCAATAAAACCCGAGGCGGTTTTTTCTCCTTCGATAATTTTGGTTAATTTATTTTTCCGTTGTAAAAAAATCAGGCCGGAGCCAATTGTTTTTAAATAACAAATATTATCAACCACTAAACCAGTGGCAAGGGAAAGACCTGCCGGTAAATTATAATTTTTTATTTCTTCATTGATAAAATTTTCAAAATCAGTTAGATTTCCGACTTTTTTGATTTGGAAATCTTTTTTTATTTTATTTAGCATCTCTCTACCTAGTTCTTTAGATAATCCTTCCTCAATATCAACCACCAAAAAAAATTTTTCCTCAGGTATAAATCCAAAAAAACCATTTTCTGTGTCCTTTCCCAAATAAACGGCAAGCTGAGCTTTTAGCATAATTAAACAAACAATACAGCATAACCGAAAACTATTAATGAAAAAAGTATTTGAATAAAAGAAATAGTATTGACTAGTTTTTCCCATCTGGTTTTCAGAATTTTATTCATAACCTGGACCTGTTTATAAATAACCAAGGAAAACAAAATATAAATAAACGAAAAAATAATACTAAATGCTTTAACGGCTATATTGAGAAGTTCTTTGTTGTTCAACAAATTTAAACTCATATTTTATTTTGTATTAAATCGTTAATAATTTTGGCAACTTCTGAAGGTTTTGGAACATTAATAAACTCAACATTGGCTTCGGTTCCCGCAGTCTGGACACAGACGTTGCCAAAGCCGAAAGCCGAAGAAAAAAACCCACCTGATTTGGAAGTGACATCTTCAATTTTTCCAAGAAGAGCTATTGTTACCTCTTTATACAAAACACTATGGAGATCTATGTCAACAACTCTTTGGTTAGTCACAATACCAACATTAAAAAACCAGTCAATTGCATTAAACCACAAATAACCAAAAACAACCCCGATCGCAAACAGATTGAAGAATATTATTTGATAGACATTAAGTAATTTTGTTAATAAAAAATTAATTAAAAAAAAAGTTAACGCCAATATTACCGTATTTAATAACCAGTAAAATTGAGTTATCGGATGAGCACGAAGTCTGAGAATAATTTTTTCGCCTTGGTTTTGCCCATCAAATTTAGTGAATGGAAAAACGCAAAAAGAATGGAGAAAATGATGTTTCTCTTGCAATTTGGTCATCAATATAATTATACATCTTCAATTGTTGATATTTAATCCACGATCTTTTATAATTAGAGTGCCCTGGTTACTTGAGCGACTTGGTCCCACCCTTTTCCATTCCGAACAAGGAAGTGAAACGAGTCAGCGCCGATGATACTTTCCGACTTGTCGGAAGGGAACGTAGGTCGTAGCCGGGGCATTATTTTTTATTCTTAAACAGGATATTTGCTGGAACATAAAAAATTTCTGCGTCAATATTTTTTTTTCGGCAACTTTGCATAAGCTTTGTAGCTTCGGCACTGTTGGTTGCTATTTTTTCTTCTAGACCTAATTTGGCAAGTTGTTTGATCACCAAATCCAAATCGCCAAAACTAATCATTGTTTCAACGACAGGTACAAAAGAAGATAAACCACATAATTTTTCACCTACATACTGATCATTAAACCAATGAAAATAACAGCCGTCGTTAAAGACCATATTCTCCTTTTTGTTTTTTTGGTCAAGAACAGCTTTGATTTTTTTGTCTTTTATAAAAATATCAACCAATAAATTATCTATTTTGCCGGAACAAACCCAAGGCCCGGTTAAATCTAATGTAAGTTTGGGCTGGGTATTGTTTTGTGTATGATTTGATTTAAGGTTTGAGCTTTGACTTTGAGTTTTAAGCTTTGGGTTTTGATTTTGATTGAATTTATAAACCAAAGCAACAATAATGACAGCAATCGGAATAAAAATAATAATTTTAGATAAAATAGAGAATACTTCAAAAACATCGTCGTGATCAATATTGGCCATATGATAATTAATTATTCCCAGGTTCTAATAAATCTAATTCTTTAAGTTGAGGAAACTCCGAGCCAGTTTTTCCGGTTATTTTTCCGACAATTCTTGCAGTCCCTTTAATTATTTTTTCCATTTGTTCTTCTCTATCTTTCCAAATACTTTCAAAAGCTCTTTTTTCTCTATCCAGTTCCTTTTTCATTGATAAGTAACTTTCTATTATTCCTTCAATTTGTTGGCGGAATTCATAACCCATGACATAAGAATAAAGCTCTTCGGCTGTTGTTTCCTTATGCTGACTTATATATTTTTCTCTAGCAACCTCAACTAATCTTTGCCTTATTAATTCTGCTAAAACAACCGCAAATGGAAATGTACAAATCCAAACACCATTTTTATAATATATCGAAGATTGACTTTCTTTGGGCATAACCGATGTCACAATTATTGGGATATTTGCCTTGGCTGATCTCAAATCTTCTTTTAATTTAATAATATATTCATCTTTCCATGTTTTTGTTCTTTTTGATTCCCATAAAATTACTCCACAATTATTCCCTTTTACTGTTTTGACAACTTGTTTGACATCAGCTCCCCTATCTCCTTTTTTAATCTCAATAATTTCATCTGTCGGAAAAGAGTTTTTTAATTCTTTTTCTAAATCAATTTCCATTACCTCTCCTTGGTTTTGTTGAGATCCTTGGGTAGCTTTAATTTGTGCATCTTCCAAGGCTTTTCTCAAATCGTTGATTAATTTATCTTTTTCTGCATCTTTGAAATGTTGTTTTTCTAATATCTCTTTTGCTGTTGTTTGACGAATTTTCTCTCTTTCTAAGTCTATCTGTCTTTGTTTGTCTAATTCAAAAGTTCGTTTTGCTTCGTTAAGTTGATTTCGTTCTTTTCGTAGCTCCAATTCAATTTTTTGCGATTCTTCAATTTGTTTATCTTTTTTTTCATTTTGCTCTTGAAGGTATTTTATTTCTTGACTCATCTCTTTCTTGGCTTTCAATTTAGCTTCTTTTGAAATTGTTTCTCTAACTTGATGACTCAAAGCTTCTTCAACAGAAATTTGTTTTCCACAATAAGGACATGTCATTATCAGTTGTTTATCGTCCATATTATGTAATTTTACTTTATTTACTTTTTTTTTGGTAAAATAAAACCTTAACCTATATGAAAAAAGTAATTGTTTTGTTTCTTTTGGTTATCGGAAGTTTATTTTTTATCAGCCGGCCGATCACCGCGCAGGAAAAAATAACTATAGATTTTTTTTACTCACCCACCTGTCCTCATTGTCTTAACGAAGAAAGTTTTTTGGATAAACTGGAAAAAGAAAACAAAAACTTGCAAATTAACCGTTATGAAGCGTCTAAAAATCAAGTCCTTCTTAACAGTTATTACAAAAAATACAATGTGCCACTTTTCTACCAAGGAGCAATTCCCGTCACATTTGTTAAGAACAAATATTTTTTGGGATTTAGCGATGATATTGGTCAAAATATCAAAAATGAACTTTTTAGTACAGAAAAAAAAGAGTTAAATCTTGTTGAAAAAATAGCTAAAAAAAAATATTCTCTACCATTACTTGCTGTTATTTTGGGCACTCTTGATGGATTTAACATCTGCTCACTTGGCGCGCTTCTTATTATCCTTGCTCTCGCCATGTCTTTTCGTTCAAGAAAAAAAATATTTGCTTTTGGCATAACTTATCTTGTAACAACCGCAACAATTTATGGATTTTTAATCTTTTTTTGGTATCAACTTTTTAACCTGATCACTCCTTATATCCGCAAGATGGAAATTGTCATCGGCTTTTTGACGCTTGCTGGTGGGATTTATTTTATTAATGAATTTATTAAATCTTATAAACACGGACCAAAATGTGAAATTGATGAAGGGAAAAAAATCTCCGGCAAGTTTTCCGTCAAAATGAAAAAAAAGATTGCCGAAAACTCAAAACTTTTGCCGATGATTATAAGTATTTTATTTTTTGCAGGAATAATTACAATAGTCGAGTTTCCATGCTCGGCCGCCGTTCCGCTTACCTTTGCAAGTATGCTCAGCCATGCCAAGCTTTCGTCTTCTTTTTATTTAATTTATATTGCTCTATTTGTAATTTTTTACCTTTTGGATGAAATTATTATTTTTTTCACCACTGTTTTTACAATGAGACTTTGGTTATCCTCTCCAAAATTTGTTACCGGTATTATTTTAGTCCAGGCAATCATCATGTTTCTGTTAAGCTTTCACTACTTTTTCGGTCTTTTCTGATCTTACAGTTTGCAGTTAAATTTACACTTACAATAAGGGCATTCCGTATGCCATGTTTCCGGTTTATCTTTTAATTCACCTTGAATTATTGCATGACAGTGCGGGCACTCATAATCGTCATAGCGCTCCGAGTTGTTTGTAAGTTCTACAGCTGACTTATGGTTGATAATTCCATTGTTATTAAGAATCGACTCCCATCCTGTTTGGAAAGAGGATTTTACATGTTCGGTGTCGACCGAACAGCTGCCACCACCCACGACCACCGCTTCTTTGTGGATATAATTCTGTTTTATTGTCATCATCATCTGATAGTCGGAGTAATCAGGATATTCTACAGACCTTTTTACCTGAAGTTTTAGACAATCATCTTTTATATCCCGGGCAAGATTGTAAATTCCGGCAAGTGTTTTTTTCGCTTCATCTATTAAAATACTTTTTTTGCCGATATTACCTTCTTGAATTGCGTCAAAAATTACCTGAATATATTCATTAAGCCATTCCCTGAATAAAACTTCTTTGTCCAGTTTTTTTTGGAATTTCTTGAATTCGGACAAATCCCAAAAACCAATCTCAGCCAGAAATTTTTCAGGTTCTGTCACTTTGGCAAACAGCGGGTCTTTTAAAAAACCATTGACGTCTGTATCTTTAACAAGTTTTTTGTCGGATTTTACCAATGGAAAAAAAGATATTAGTTTTTCGTATACTTTCTCGGTTTTTCCCAAATTTTGATTTTCGTTTTCATACCTTAGAATATATTCATCAATGTGCCCAATTTCATCCTTAATCAAAATAAATAAAAAACCATAGTTTCCAAAACCTTTCTCACCAATAGACGGTGGTGACAACCAAAAAGCAGTATTTGCCTCGTCGTTTGCAAATTTTTTTTCGATCTTTTCAAAACCAACCGCCTCGGCATACTCTCGGCTGTTTACACCTTTAACCTGACCTCTTTCTTTATAAGACTCTTCGACAGGCTTTGCTACGCCGTCAAACATGATCTGCCCATCAACCATTTGGTAATCAACCTTATCAACCAGAATCTTGCCGACAAACTCTCCCAAAAAGCGGTAAACAGAATTATTAATATATCTTTTTGCGCTTTCTGGATTTACTCCCTGTTTTAGCTGCTTTAGAACAAAATTAACTTCATTCCCAACGCTATAGTATTTAAAAATAGAGTTTATTTCTGGTGGTTGTTGATTTTCGCAGTCGTAATATAAATTTTCTTGATATAAAGACATAAATTTCCCTGCTCGGGGCCATCCTCCAAAATCCGGAGGACTTGGTTGATGTTCGGACTGTCACCGTAGCGGCACTGTCGCTGACTTACACAGCGTTCCCACAACCAGATTTTTAACCAGTTATAAAATAATCTTTTTTATTTAAAAAATCAACAGATTTTTTCCAGTATAATAAAAAAATGGGTCTTTCAATTCCGGTCAAACTGATTTTGTCACTTCTTCTTGGTGCTGTTGTCGGACTTGAACGGGAATCGTACGAAAAGAAAGTAGATAAAACCCATTTGAATGGTACGGGCAGTCTTGGAATTCGAAGTTTTTCACTGATCGCTTTTCTTGGGACGCTTGCCGGAATTTTGGCAAAACCCAACTTCAGTCTTTTTCTTTTGATCTCATGTACTTTTATGCTTCTTCTCATCTGCTACTATATCATCGGTAGTTTTTTTACTAAAGATAACGGTATCACAACAGAACTTGCGATAATGATTGCTTTTTTAATCGGCATCTTTATCGGCATGGAAATCTTTTCGACTCAACTTGTTATTGCTATCACCGTGATTCTTGTTTTGATTCTTTCTCTTAAGGAACAGATTCAGCTTTTTGTCGCAGAAATAAAACAAAATGAACTTCAATCTTTTATAAGTTATGCGATTATTGCTTTGGTTATTCTTCCTTTTGCCCCAAATATCTCCTATTCACTCTCCAATTTCCCTTGGTTAATTGATATTCTTGCGGCTTTTAATATCAATGTAAAACAAATTGTCGGAGTGGAAATTTTCAATCCTTTTAGCCTTTGGCGGATTGTTGTTATTATTACCGGCATTGAGGTGATTGGTTATATCTTGAAAAAAACAATTGGTCAAAAAAAAGGACTGGTTTTTGCCAGCTTGGCAGGCGGTTTTATTTCCTCAACTTCAACTACTCAGTCACTTGCAAACCAAAGTAAAAATTCTGAGAATATCAATTCTCTGGTCAGTGCTGCTGTTTTTGCCAATCTTTCAAGTTTTTTTCAAAATTTTATTTTAATTGCCACGGTAAGCAGTATTTTTTTAGTCAAAGCTTCTTTTTTCCTTTTGGCAATATCAGTAACCGCGGCAACTATCGGTTTTACCTTACTTATGCTTCAAAAAAATAACAAGCAAGAAAATTCAGAAAAAACTCAAAAACAATTAAAAGAAGATAAAATATTTTCTCTTAAACCAGCTCTTCAGTTTGCTCTTATTTTTTTAACAGTTAAACTCTTTTCAAATCTTTCTTTAATTCTTTTTGGCGAAGGGGCATTCCTAATTACGGCCGTACTGGCTTCGCTTACCGGAATGGATGCAATCACCATCAACTTAGCCCAACTTGCCGGGACAACCATTACTTTTCAAACCGCCCTATTTGCACTGGTTTTGGCAAATAGTGTCAACCTTGTCTCCAAAGCTATCTACAGTTTTATTCAAGGAAAAAAAGAGTTTGCGCTTAAGTTTTCTTTAAGCGTCTTACTTATTACCCTTTCCGGCTTTGTCAGTCTTCTTTTTTCCTATTAAATCACATAAAAAGTCTTATTTATGATATAATTTGAGTCTGATCCGCCTTAGTTTACGGTGGGTCATTTTTTTTCGTATGGATATCAAAAATATTATTATTATCGCCCATGTCGATCATGGTAAAACCACACTGGTTGATGCCATTTTAAAACAGACGCATACCTTTCGGGAAAACCAAAAAGAAATGAATGAGAGTCTGATCATGGACTCAAACGACCTTGAGAGGGAAAAAGGCATCACCATTATTGCTAAAAATACTGCGGTTTTTTACCAAGATGTAAAAATAAATATTATTGATACGCCGGGACACGCAGATTTTGGAGGCGAGGTGGAACGGGTAATTAATATGGCTAGTGGTGCTATTTTGCTGGTCGATGCAGCCGAAGGACCACTTCCACAAACCAAGTTTGTTTTAAAAAAAGCTCTTGAAGCCAACTTAAAAATCATTCTTGTTTTGAACAAAATTGATAAAAAAGACGCCAGGCCAAAAGAGGTTTTGGCCGAAGTGGAAAATTTGTTTTTAGAACTTGCGACCGATGAAGAAAATCTCCATTTTGATGTTTTGTATGCGGTTGGCCGCGACGGTAAAGTTTTTGAAAAACTTCCGGAAAAATATTTTGCCGATATTCCCGGCAGTCTTACTCCTTTGTTTGAAAAAATTTTGGAAAAAGTGCCAAATAGTTTTAAAAACGATGATAAACCTTTTCAGATGCTTATTTCCACTCTCGACTACGACAATTATATCGGCCGGCTTTGCATCGGCCGAGTTTCCCAAGGAAAATTAAAAAAAAATCAGTCAATTAGTTTGGTAGACGACAACAAAGTTCTTGGACAATACAAAGCTCAAAAATTGTACTCTTTTTCAGGGCTATCAAAAAAAGAAGTTGATGAGGTTGTAGCTGGTGATATCGTTGCGGTTGCTGGGATCCCACAGCTTACAATCGGTCAGACAATCACCGATCCAAGCTTTCCAACAAGTCTTCCTTCAATCAGTGTTGAGGAACCAACCATTAAAATCACAATAGGTCCAAATACAAGTCCTTTTGCCGGTCGGGAAGGAAAATATTGCACCTCAAGACAGATAAGGGAAAGACTTCTTAAAGAAAAAGAGACTAATCTTGGCTTGCGGATTGAACAAGATTCAGAAGGCGTCAATTTTACCGTTCATGGCCGAGGAGAACTCCATCTTGCAATCCTCATAGAAACTATGCGTCGGGAAGGTTTTGAGCTTCAGGTTTCAAAACCACAGGTTATTACAAAAGAAATAAACGGAGTTACCCACGAACCATTTGAAGAAGTAACTATTGATGTTGAAAAACAGTTTGTAGGTTTTGTCAATGAAGAGTTTGGAAAAAGAAAAGGAGAACTTTTGAATATATACAATCAAGAAAATACTACTCGTTTGGTTTACAAAATTTCCGACCAGAATCTGCTTGGAATAAGAAGTGCTCTTCTTACCAAAACTCGGGGTACCGCTCAGCTGCACAGTTATTTCTTGGGTTATTTTCCAAAAAGTCCAAAGATGGAAGCTGCGAGAAATGGGTCTTTGGTCGCTGTCAAACCCGGCATATCGATGACCTATGGTCTGGTCAATGCACAGGCTCGTGGGACTCTTTTTGTCGGACCTGGAGTTGAAATATATGAAGGAATGGTTGTTGGTGTCGGTACACGGGAAATGGATATTGAAGTTAATGTTTGTAAAGAAAAAAAACTGACAAACAACAGATCGGTAGGCGAAGGAGTTTCTGTTCCGCTCACGCCTGCTTCACCTCTTACTCTTGAGGAATCTTTGGACTTTATCAATGACGACGAAATGCTTGAAATAACTCCAGAAAACATCCGCATCAGAAAAAGAATTTTATCTATTACTCAAAGAAGGGTTTTTGTGCGCCAACAAAGAAACCTCACATAAAAAAACACTACCTTTTAGCCTTTCTATGGTTATTCTGATAGTGTTTTTTTGTTTTAATAGCTTCTTCTATTGTCTCTGAAGCTACCTGGTCGTCTTTCTTCTCGTGGTCGAGCAACGTTAACAATTATTTTTCTTCCTTCAATCTCTTTCTCATGCATCTGCTCTGTAGCAGCTTTTGCAGCTTCTTCTGTTGCAAAAGTAACAAAACCAAAACCTTTTGATCTTCCAGACATTCGATCTGAAATAACAACAGCGTCTGTGATTTCGCCAAACTGAGCAAACATTTCTCGTAAAGTATCATTAGTCACTGACCAAGGTAAATTACCTACGTAAAGTTTTTTGTTATCCATGTATAGTTTTCACCCCCTTTTGTTTTGATAAATATTACCAAGAAGTGTCATGAGCTTAAGTATTTTTAGCGCAGTCAAGTAATCATCTTGGAATTATAACTGGTATATATTATACCACACTACTTGTTAATTATGTCAATTGATGTGATTTTTACTGGTATTAGCGGTCTGTTCATCTCCCCAATTGCACTTACTTCAATCTCGCTTTCTGCAATCGCGCCAACAACCTCTAATTTTTGAGATTTTGAATAGTCGATCCTTTCGGATTATATTTCAAAACCAAAAAAAATAATCCGAGTAAAAAAACAATAATGATTCTCGGTAATAGGTTATTCATTTTCACAATAGATTATAAGTATATACTTAATACTGTATGAAAATACTACAATTTTTTCTTTCTTTGATCTTTATCCTTTTGATAATTGTTATTTCCCTTTTGAGTTTTATGGGTTTTATGCCTTTCCTCTCCGATCTGGTTGGCGTAAGGTATAAAGACCTTGGCGTAAAATATGATAAAACAGACTACCAAAATTTAATAAACAAGATAAAAGAAAAAAATAGAATCCAGGACAGCTTTTCCCAAGAAGAGTTGTCGGCTGCTCTTGGAGAGATTCCGATAAAATACCTTCCTGTTAAAAATATTCAAATGAGAATAAATAAAGACAGTACTCTGGAAATTTCTGCGAACCTTCTGACTAAAAATCTATTTTTATTTTTTTTTCCTAAAAAAACAGACTGTCTTAAGTATATAAGACTGTTTAAAAACCCTCCTATCTACATAAAAACTTCAATTGCCACTACTCAAAAAAAATTAGATTTAAAACTGCATACGATTGAGATTGGCAAAGTTGTTCTTCCAATCGGAAAAATCAAGATTGATAATTTTATTACCGGTTTTTTTAATTCTTTAATTTTAAAAACATCGGGAATTAATTTCGAGACGGTTACTTTTGCCGAAGGCCAGATTATCTTCCAAGGAACTCTTCCCGGGATCGGACTTTAATTCAAATAAACACTGAAAACTGAAAAAAAATTCCCGGTATCCTCGTGCCCCAACATACAAACTTAAACCGCACCACTCGCCATTTTGCTTAAAATCTTCTTCTTTTATGTTTGGCTTAACCGATTTTTTTTATTTTTGTTAAAAAATATATTTTATCCACTTTTAAAAAATCATTTTAAATCTTTGGTAATTTCAATAAATTTGTAAGGATATTTTTCGTCTTTAGGGATGTAGCTTTTATCTTCAAGCAATTTGAAGTTTGTACCAAAATAATAATTGAAAATTAGCTTGAAACTGTTTACCGGAGTAAAACTATCATATAATCCAATCTCCTCATAGTCGGCAGCTTGTTTTTTATTCTTTTTATCGGGAAAAAAGTAGGCATTTAAAATTAAACTATGAATTTGATATGAATCCTTATTCCCTTTTTTAATCGCCGCCCCATTGATAAAATATTTATCCGGAGTATATGGTCCTTCGTCCGATTGAAAAATAACTACAGCTGGCATTTGGGATTTTTTATTGATTGTATCGACTATAGTTTTTATCTCCTTGTTGGCACAACGCAATTGGTTGATATATCCTTGTTCATTGGATGTTTTTCTTATTATCTCGAAATTTAAAGGCACGCAGTCTTCTGAAAATAAAAATGGACGATGAGGTAAAAGAATATGGGCAAAAACAAATTTAGGGCCTTTGACCGAAATCTGCTTGTCTATTGTTTTTAGCTCAAAAGGTAAAGTTGCAATTGTCTCTTCCAACAATGAAACACCAGAATAAGTTCTTTTTGAAAATAATTTTTCTGAGATAGTATTCATTAATGTATTTTCGTAAATCAAGAGTTGAAATTTATCAGTCTTTGAAAACCTGCTGTAATTTTTGTTAGCCAAACGATTGGATTTAGTCGGTGTATATGAACTCCCAATATGTATATAGTTATATCCCCTTTCTTTAAGAAAATTCACCACCTGGTTGTTTTGCAACAACAAAGAATATACTACTGCTTTATCACTATAATTATCGCCTAAAATATCCTCCAGGAAATTAAGATACTCCATGTTCAGGGAAGAACTTAAGGATAAAAATGTGGCCGGATAGTTGGCAAAACTATTTTTTCCGACATAGAAATTGTTCTTTTCAAAAAAATCAATCATCCTGCTATTGTCGTAGCCAAAGTATTTCGAAAGTATTTTTTGGTTTGCATAACGATCAAAAATAAAATAATAAATATCAGGATATGAATTTTTATCTCTATTTTTGACATTACTTGTTATTTTGTTTTGGCTAATGTATTTTTTGAGTTTTACGTAAGCAACCGCTCTTTTTGCCTCAAAAGGAACAATTATAAACATATTAAATAAAAAAAGACCGACTGCCATTATATTGAATAGATTATTGACAACTTTCAATTGTTTGTCTGTCTTAAACAAACAAACAAAACTTGTTCCTAAAACAAAAAAATAAAAAATAAATAAAACCGTATTCAGGCCAACAGGAATAAAATTAAAAAATTTTAGATCTGATAAAAATAAATAAAAGTGTCCGTAGAAAAAAAATAAAATCGTCCAGATTGAAGTAAAGATGCTGGTTTTTTCTTTATTTTTAAAAAAAATAAAAAAAATAAACCAACTTATTGCTACAAAAAAAATTGAATAAATAGCAGGAAGAAATGTTATGTTTGGCCAAACTTCACCTTTATTATTGGAGTATAAAATAACTGTTGGAAGAAGACTGAATAATATAGGATGAAGAATATTCATTTATTTTTTTCCTTTCATTAGATACAAACTCCGTAAAGATCCTTGAATTTTATCAATGGCAACTATCTCAAAATATTTCGAAAACTCTTTTTCAAACTCTTTTTGAGAATATTCAGTAAAAATATCTTCTCTTACACTCAGCATTTTTTGAATCTGTGAATCGTTTTTAGGAACAAATTCAATAATTAAAAAATTGCAAATTTTGCTAAAAAATTCAGCTATTTTTTTAAAAGGTAGATTATTCGAAATCGCCAGATGATGAATTATGGCAAGAGCCATTGCAAGATCGCAAGGTCCTCTGTCAATCAGAGACTGCCTTTCTTCATTTGCCCAACCAAGTCTTGGAGTTGGGTTGGCCAGATCATTCATAAGAGGAAGAAGTTGTTCTTCTTTTTTTTCTTTTACCAGTAGATAGCTCTTCTCAACCGCCAAAGGATCAATATCGAAAGAAACCGTAAATATTTTCTTATCACTGGCAATCCTGCTAAATTCGCCTATATTTCCACCAAGATCCCAAACAATTTTAGGTTTTGCCATTTCAATGTATCTTTTAATAATTTTCTTTTTTTCAGAAAAAGAGCTTTTTGAATAATTGGTAATTGAATAGTAATCTCCCCACTCTGTCAATTTCTCCTTCAATTTCAGCCGGCCAACTGCATTTTCTAAATTGTCAATCAACGCCAGCCTGATTTGTTTATTCATGCTAAAATCAGGTCTTATTTTTTTATTCCTTTCCGGCTTATGTAGATCGCTAAATTTTTTCTGGTTTTTGGCATGAAAGTGAATATGAGATAAAATTGAAAAATTCAAATAGGTTTTTTTGGGAAGTAATTGACTTGCCAAATCAAGAGGGATACCGTTAAGATAAAACCTTAAAAGATTGTTTAACCTTATATCAACAAAACTGGCAAGCAAAAGTGGAACAAAAAAATGCTCGCAAAACTGCCTATAAGCGACCCAGGGAGTTTTTTCTGAAAACTTTTCAAAGGAAAAAATATCAATCAAAACCGGTCTGCCTTTTAGAAATTGAATATTATAGTTACTGGCGTCTTTTAAAGACATCCCATACTCCAAGGCGATTTTTTCTATTGCCAAAGTCAGCAAAGCTGCATCTTTTAATTGGCTAAAGGTCCATTCGTAGGGATAAGAAATAAACGGAACTTTTTCCACTTCAATCTCCGAGTTTGATATTTTTTTATGTGAGATAATCATTTTTTTTCAAGAAGCTTTTTGTATATACCGGACTTGATAAACAAACAGTAGTTGTCCGAGTAAGTTTTATCAATATGTCTGCAGACTTTACCGTTTTTATAATAAACAAAACCGCTTGGATCTCGAAAAGAGCTTGTCTCAATTTTATTTGTTGTCATTGATTTTGCTGGCACTTTTTTTCGTTTCTTTAAAGAAAGATCTAATGGTTGTTTTTATTTTTGACCAATATACTTTTATCAAATAAGAAGCCCCCAGGGCAAGTCCTATGGCTAATTGGGTGATGTAACTGCCTGTGCCCGGATCAAGATACGCTTCAACCGGTCTAGGAAAAATCAACAAAAAAAGTAGAACGGTAATTGCGTATTTTGACATATTAAAAAAGTCTAACAAATTTTTTTTTCAATTCAACAGAAATATTTTTTCTTTGACTTAGTAAATAAATTATTAAATAAGATGAAAAAATGGTTAAAAATAACTGAGTTAATGGACTATCCAAAACGAGACAGAACTTTCTTTGTTTTTGAAAAAAATCATTGACTATATAACTTGCAAAAAATAGATCATATGCATGAACACTTGAAAACAAAATAACTTTTCTTAAAAATTGTTTTTGGAAAATTTTAAGTTTCGATATAAAAATTACCAATATGGTCATCGCTAAACTGTAAGACAGATAGAAAAAATCAGGTGGATATTTGTGATCAAACATTCTTATTCCAAGAGATTTCGGAAAAGCCAAAAAAAATAAAATAAAAAAAGTAAAACTTAACAAAAGAACAACAAAATATTTTCTGTTTGACTCTTTTTCGGCAAAGTTCATTGCTAATAAAGCTACCAAAGAGTACGGAAAAATCATCAATGTCCGGAAGTAGCGAAAAAGCGAAACGCCCCGTAACATTGAATAAGTATAAAAACCAGTAGCTCCAAAACAAAATAATATATAAAACATTAAAATCCGTTTATTTTTCTGCATTTTTTTAAGAAAAGGAAAGATAAAAGCAAGCTCAAGAAATAAAAGCGGTAACCAGTTGGCCCCAACTCCACCGGAAAGTAAAATAGTCTTCTTAATATAAGAAAAATTATTTTTCAAATCAAAACCATTAAAAAGGTTTGGAAATAAATTCCATAATAAATAGTGAATTATAAGATAGATATAAAAAGGAATAAGGAGGCGGAAGATTCTTTTTTTCCACCAAAAAAATATTTGTTTTAGATCATTTAATTTATTTCCGTATGCTGTTTCTAAAACATAGGCCGAACAAAAAACAAAACCAACAACTACAAAGTTCAAATAATTGTTTAAAAACCAGATTGTCGAATTACCTTTGGCGTCATACTGCAAAACATGTATAACAATTACAATAAAAATTGAAAAAGCCCGGAGAAAATCAATCTGAAAAAAACGCTTCATAGTATTATTATACCCTTCAGTTAATTTTCAGCCGGCAAAGTATAATATTTATATGAAAATACTTGTTATTGAAGACGAACATCTAATTGCAAACTCTATAAAAAAAGGCCTTGAGCAAGAACACCATACAGTTGATGTCTGCTACAACGGCAACGACGGATATGATATGGCAGTGACGGAAGATTACGATTTAATCGTTCTTGACCTCATGCTTCCTGGTATAGATGGATTCACTATTTGCAAACAACTTCGCAAAGAAAACATTCATATTCCGATTTTAATACTAACGGCAAAGGGACAAATTCAAGACAAGGTTTATGGTCTTGATTCCGGAGCAGATGATTATCTTACAAAACCTTTTGCCTTTGAAGAACTTCTAGCTCGTATCCGCGCTCTTACCCGTCGGCCAAAAACCACTATTGACCCGTTGTTAAAAGTAGGCGACCTTAAGCTTAACACAAAGTCTTTTGAGGTAAAAAGAAATGGTAAAAATATTTATCTTTCAAGCAAAGAGTTTGCGCTTTTAGAATATCTTATGCGGAATAGAAATAAAATTATAACAAAAAACCAAATTATCACTCATGTTTGGGATTATGATGCCGATATTTTACCCAACACGATTGAAGTTTACATCAAAAACCTTCGTCGTAAAATAGACGAACCTTTTAAAAATTCAAAAAAACTAATCCAAACCGTACGCGGTTTTGGTTATAAAGTAGCAGACTAAAATGTTTGAAAGGACAAGACTAAAACTAACCGCTTGGTATCTTTTGATCATTATGTTTGTCAGTATTTCTTTTAGTTTTATAATCTATAAAGTTTCTACAAACGAATTTGAAAGGTTTGCCAAAAAACAAAAAAGCCGGATTGAGTATCGGATGCAAAATTTTAATCCACCTCCTCCACCTATTACTCTTGATCCGGATTTAATCGTGGAAGTGAAAAAACGAATTTTATTTTTGCTTGCCGAAATTAATCTATTTATTCTTATTACTGCCGGTGGCCTTGGTTACGTTCTGGCCGGACGGACGCTTAAACCGATTGCGGCTATGGTTGAAGAACAAAACCGCTTTATTTCAGATGCTTCTCATGAACTACGAACACCGCTTACCGCCCTAAAAACCTCTATGGAAGTCAATCTTCGAGATAAAAACTTAACTTTGGAAAGCGCTAAAAAAATATTAAACCACAATATTGAACAGGTCGACAAACTTCAAACCCTATCAGACAATCTTTTAGAACTTGCCGGAAATGAAAATAACAATAATCATAACTATTTTAAAAATATCTCTCTTAAAAAGATTATCAACGAAACCATCGAAAAACTCACTCCTCTTGCCAAAAAAAAACAGATTGTCATTAAGAAAAAATTAATAGATACTGAAATAAAGGGAAATAAAGACAATCTTAATAATCTTTTTACTATTCTCCTTGATAACGCTATAAAATATAGTCCGAATAAGAGCGAAATCATCATTTCTTCTAAAAGAAATGATAAAACTATTAATATTTTTATAGAAGACCAAGGTATTGGAATTGATAAAAAAGACCTGCCATATATTTTTGATCGTTTTTATCGGGCAGATCAGGCTCGCACAAAAAACCAAGCAGACGGCTATGGTTTGGGTCTTTCAATTGCAAAAAAAATTGTTAAAGAACATAATGGATCAATAACGGTTAAAAGTAAATTAAAAAAAGGAACGATTTTTCAGGTTAGTTTCAGTACAAGAAGTTAATATTTTCACCTATTATGAAAATTTTTAAATTTTTAGGAAATAAAATGCTTATTTTAAAAAAATGGTTTTGCTCACGATCTTTAATTATAAAAATTCTTTTTTTTGTAATAATAATAGGACTCGGTTTTTTTAGTTGGAAAACTATTTTCTTTAAAAAAAATAAAAAAGCAACTTACCAGACTTCTAAAGTCGAAAAAGGCACAATTATCTCTTCCGTTTCCGCTTCAGGGACTGTTTTAAGCGTTAATATTATGAGCGCCAATACAAAAGCAACAGGAATTGTTAAAACAGTTTATGTTAAAGATGGTGATGTTGTCCAAAAAGGCGACAAAATTTTGGATATTGATCTTGATTTCCAAGGTCAGCAGAAATATCAGGCGGCTCTTGCTTCTTATCAGTCGGCCAAAAATAATCTTGACTCGGCCAATATCACTCTTTATACCTTGCAATCTGATATGTTTACCAAATGGGACTCTTTTTATAATCTGGCAACCAATTCGACTTATGAAAACTCCGATGGTTCACCAAACTATACTAACCGGGCTTTGGCTGAGTTCCACATTTCGGAAGACAACTGGCTTGCCGCTGAGGCAAAATATAAGCAACAACAAGCGGTAATTTCTCAAGCTCAAACAGCTTTAAGCAGTTCTTATCTTGAGTACACGCAAAGTGTTCCAACGGTTACTGCGCCGACAAACGGAACGATTACAAGCCTTATGTACGCTTCCGGAATGACAGTCGGATCTTTGGATACCGGTGATTCTTCATCAAATGTAAAAGTGGCAACCATTAAAACCGAAGGAAACCCTATTGTCAAAGTTAATCTTTCGGAAATTGATGTTACCAAGGTTAAGCTTGGTCAAAAAGCAACAATTACTCTCGATAGTATCGAAGATAAAACATTTACCGGAAAGGTTATCGGAGTTGACAGAATTGGTGAAACTTCAAGCAACGTTACCCAGTATCCGGCGATTATCCTCCTTGATATCTCATCTGAGGAGATTTTACCAAATATGACTATAACCGCAGACATTGTTATTAATTCCAAGAATAATGTTTTACTTGTCCCGTCAGAAGCCGTTCAAACAATAAACGGAAAAAATTATGTAAATGTTATGGTTAATGGAAAACCTCAGATTACTCAGGTGGTAGTTGGACTAAACTCAGATTCACAAATAGAGATCAGCTCCGGCCTAAAAGAAGGACAAGAAGTTATATTATCAACAGCTACATCGTCTTCCAGTTCAAACAACTCATCTTCCGGTTCTGGCTCTGGCTTCGGAAGTATGGGTATTGGAGGTATGAGTGGTGGAGGCAGGCCGCCGCAATAAATTTTTAATTTTATGTTGATCAAAATCTCGCATTTAAAAAAAATATACGTTACTGGGGATGTCAAACTTAATGCGCTTGACGATGTTTCCTTCAATGTGGAAAAAGGAGAGTTTGTTGCTATTATGGGTCCGTCGGGTTCGGGTAAATCAACACTTATGCATATTATTGGTGCTTTGGACGTAGCAACAAGCGGTGAGTACTGGCTTGACGGTGAAAAGATCGCCGATCTTTCCGAAGATCGACTGGCTGAGATCCGTAATAAAAAAATAGGCTTTGTCTTCCAAGCCTACAATCTTTTACCGAGAATAACTGCCTTAAAAAATGTCACTATTCCAATGATGTACGGCAATATTGAAAAAGAAGAAAGAATAAAAAAGGCAAAAAAATACCTGGAGCTTGTCGGCTTAAAAG
Source organism: uncultured Gammaproteobacteria bacterium (assembly GCA_964545385.1). Taxonomy (GTDB): domain Bacteria; phylum Patescibacteriota; class Microgenomatia; order UBA1406; family GWC2-37-13. The sequence goes on from CAZJFG010000001.1 coordinate 115,111, forward strand.
ATAGAATCAACCACACTTCAAATCAACTTTCAGGAGGCCAACAACAGCGTGTGGCAATTGCCCGAGCTCTTTCTATGAATCCTAGTATTATTTTGGCCGATGAACCAACAGGAAATATTGCTACTAATCAGGCGGAAGAAGTGATGAAAATTTTCCAAGATTTAAATGATCAAGGTCATACCATTATTATGATAACTCATGAACCGGAAATTTCCGAGCATTCCAAAAGAATAATTATGATCCGGGATGGTAGGATTACCGATGATTATAAAAACAAAAAAAGAAGATTAATAAAAAAATAATATGGACTATCATGAACTAACAATAGAAAGTTTCAATACGCTTTTTCTAAATAAAGTCCGAACGGGCTTGGCCATGCTTGGCGTCATTATCGGCATTGGAAGTGTTATCGCTCTAATGAGTCTTGGTCAAGCTTCACAACAATCTATAAAAAATCAAATTCAGTCGCTTGGTTCAAATCTCTTGACGGTTCGACCGGGCGCCTCATCAAGCGGAGGTGTAAGAGGAGCAGCCGGTGGCATGACTACTCTTACATATGCCGACGCAAAAGCAATAAAAAACTCAACAAAGCTGGCGACCGTTAAAAATGTAAGTGCGGCAACAAGCAGCAACGCTCAAATTACGGCTGGCCGGAATAACACCAACACTCAAGTTCAAGGTGTTACACCCGAATATCGGGAAATCAGAAATATTACTCTTTCTTCCGGCTCTTTTATTACGGAATTCCATATGAATAATCTAAGCCGCGTGGCCGTACTTGGTGCTACAACAGCAGAAGATCTGTTTGGCGAAGACGTCAATCCGGTTGGCCAAAAAATTCGTATTGCCAGCGTTGCTTTCAATGTTATTGGTTTAGTTGAAAGCAAAGGTGGTAGTGGCTCAAGCAATCAAGATGACATTATTTATATCCCTCTGACTACCGCTCAAAAAATACTTTTTGGCACCAAATATGTCAACACAATTTACGTTGAAGCAAAAAGCGAAGATGTAATGGCAGAGGCAAAAAATGAGATTGGTTATTTTTTATTAAAAAGACATAATATTGCAAATGTAGAAGATGCTGATTTTTCCATTATGTCTCAGGATGAGATCTTGGACACGGTCAGCTCGGTTACCGGCACCTTCACTACTTTACTTGCTGGTATTGCCGCAATTTCCCTGGTTGTTGGTGGAATCGGCATCATGAATATCATGCTTGTTACCGTCACAGAAAGAACTCGCGAGATTGGCCTGCGCAAGGCGCTTGGTGCCAAAAACAAGTGGATCACCAGCCAGTTTTTGATTGAATCGATTATCATCACTTTTGTTGGAGGATTGGTTGGAGTATTTATTGGAATAATAGCTGCTTATTTTATTGCCTTATATATGAGTCTTTCTCCAACATTTTCTATTACTTCTATCTTACTTGCTTTTGGAGTATCTGTTACCATTGGAATTATTTTTGGCTGGTATCCGGCAAAAAAAGCAGCCCATCTTGAACCAATCGAAGCGTTAAGATATGAATAAAACTGAATTTCCAAAAAAGAAAGGGGGGTGAAAAAATAATGGAAAAAGACGATATAATATTGATTGCCGTCATTGCGGTTGTATTAAGCGGAATTATTGGTTATTTTATTGGCGGCAGAACCCAAAACCAAAAACAGTCTTCTGTAAGTAGTCCTTTCAGTAATAATCGTTTTGGCCGTTTTGAAAATAATCAAAGTTCAAACTCACAAAATAGCAAATTTCAAAATACGAATTCAATGGCTGGACCACGACAGGTCATGGGTGAAATTATAAGTCAAGATGACAAATCAATCACGGTGAAAATGCCCGATGGTGGGTCGAAAATTATCTTCACCAACGATAAAACCCAAATTAGTAAATCAACTATAGCCACTAAAGCCGACTTAAAAACCGGTGAAAAAATTATTGTTTTTGGGCCGGAAAATAGTGACGGTTCAGTCACAGCGGACAACATCCAGCTTAACCCGCAAATAAAAATTCAACAACAATAACAATAAACTAATTAAGCACTTTGACTATTTTGTGATGGTTGTCCCGTCCCTGGTCCTTTGGGCGACTTATTTATCCTAGTAAATAAAACTACACCAAGGATAATAACAATCACGAAAATCCCAACAATCAAAGTCTTTTTAGACTTTGTGTTTGACTTCATAGTTCTTGCATCTAATTTATAAATTTAATTAAAAATAAAAAAAACGGTCTGAATAAGAATTGAAGATTTTACAACTTAAAGATTGTCGAGACAACGGTAAAAATAGAAGCTAAAACAATTACAACGGTTCCTACTGTCGCAAAACATTTTTGAAAAGTATTGTTTGCGTATTTTCCCATATACTTGGTTTGACTCGTAAATTTAATCAAGAAATAAAAAATAAAAGGTAGAGTCATAGCATTGATAATCTGACCGATAATTGCAATTTTAAAAAGATCTATGGATGGAATCATAACAATAATAAAAGCCAAAATTAACTGAAAAATAAAAAGTAAATAAAATGTTTTACTTTGTTTAAAGCTTTGATCAAGGCCACCTGAGTATCCAAAAAACTCGGAAAAAGCATAGGTTGTTGCCAAAGAAACAACAACAATTCCCATAAAGCCGGCGTTTAAGATTCCAAGAGCATATAAAATAGATGCCATGTGGCCGGCAAAGGGCTCGATGGCCGCAGCCGCTTGATTGCCGTCAACCAAAGGGATTTTATGAACAAACAATGTGGCTGCTGTGGCCACAATCATAAAAAATGAAAAAAAGTCGGTAAGAAAAGCTCCCCAGTAGGTTTCGATCTGGGCATATTTTAGTTTTTCCGGGGTAATTTTTTTGTCAAGACCGAAACTGCTGATAAAAAACTGGCCCCAAGGAGTAATAGTTGTGCCCAAAACTCCCAAACCAATAATAATGTAATTTTTTAAATATTCCCGATCAAAACTTATTCCCCGTGGCCAAATAATATTTTTTATTGCCAGTCCCCAATCAGGCTTGGCTTTAAAGGCGGAAAAAATATAAGAAATAAAAAAAAGCGAAGAGATTAACATAATATTTTGAGTCACTTTGTAGTTCCCTTTTGCCACAAAAAGAAAACTAATAATAACCATTCCTAAAATTAAGGGAATAACCGGTAAAGAAAAAATTTGCGCAGTCACTTTAAAAGCAGACATATTAACAATAATTACACCAAGATTAGAGATAAATAAAAAAATAAAGATTAAAATAGCCGAGTGAACACCAAAATACTCGCGTATTACATCGCCTAATCCCTTGCGGGTAACCAAACTCATTCTCATTCCCATCTCTTGGGTAATAGCCAAAAGTATTGTCACCCAAAACAAAACAAAAAGTATCGGGTAACCAAGTTTTGCACCGGCAATAGCATAGGTAGTCACTCCGTTTGCGTCATTGTCGGCCATAGCTGTAATGGTTGCCGGCCCAAAAATCGAAAGAAAAACCAGGATTTTTACTTTCCAGCTTTTACTAAGCTGAGAAAAGCTCTTCATAAAGCTATTATAACACTAACGTACTAAACCAAGCGGCATATACCAGGTGAAGGGTTTGGTGCAAACCGGGCAGGTTTTAGGCGGTGTTTTCCCTTTATAAATATAACCGCAGTTTACACATTTCCACTCAAGTTCTGTATCGGCGTTGTAGAGAGTATTGCTATCCAGTTTCTTGGAAATTATGATATAGCGTTCTTCATGTTTTTCTTCAACTTCTTTTATTTTGCTAAAAAGCCTGATAGCTTCCGGCTCTTTTTCTGCAATGGCAATTTTTTCAAAGTCAGGATACATACTCATCCATTCGTAACGCTCTCCTTCTGCTGCCAGTTTAAGATTATCACTTGTTTTATTGTAGGCTTTTATCTCTAAATTACCTGTTGTCATAACTTTTTCTTTTATCTGTTCATAAAGTTCCTCGGCATGGGCCCGTTCATTGTCGGCTGTTTCTTCAAAAATTCGCGCAATCCATTCAAGATTCTCTTTGCGAGCCATTTTGGCAAATATATAATATTTATTCCGAGCGGCACTCTCCCCGACATAGGCCTTAAGTAAATTTTGTTGTGTTTGATTCATATAAGGTTAATTGTACTAAAATTTATTATTGTTGTGGTAGTCAAGGATTTTTTGTTTTCTTTGTTCGACCGTTAAACTGCTTTTTATTCCAGGACCACCAATACATCCTCCATCGCAGTTTAGGATATCAAGAAGTCTCACTTTGATATTGGTGTCGAAATCTCGGATCGCCTCCATGCAGTTTTTCCAATTTGAAACTATTTTTACGGCCCCAGGCCCCAGCCTGTCCAGTACGCCGCTGCTGTGTGAGAGGCCGCCGTCAACCGGATAAAGCCGAGTGTCGCCCGGACCGGAAAGATCAAACCTATCGGCTGGATTTACTTCCTCACCAATCCCAAATTTTTCAAAAACCTGGATAATCTCGGCATAAGTAACAACAACAATTCCAAGCTCGGGAGCATCTTCTTTCGCCTCAAGCTTTTTGACAATACATGGGCCGATGAAAACAGGTCTGTAACCTGGAAACTTTTCCCTGGCGATTTTGGCCGTTGCTACCATAGGAGAGTCAACTCCGTGGGTAAAATATTTTGCATATTCGGGCATCTGTTTTTTTACCATACGAACAACTGTCGGGCAAGGGCTTGTGATGTAGCGGGCACTCGGATTTTTAGTCATCAAGTCAACCAGTTCCTCGTTAGTCTTCATCGCTCCAAGCGAAACCTCCATCACATATGAAAATCCCAGTTTTTTCAGTTTGGTAATAATTCCCGGATAGTCAAACATTATGGGAAAAGATGGTGCAAGCATAGCGGTCAGTTTTTCTTTTTTGTTTAAAAGTTTAATCAACTCTTCAAGCTCTGTCATATTTTTTCATTAAGAAAATAACAAAATAAGATAAAAACCCTCCGGCCAAAGCGGTTGCAAACTGGACAAATCCCATTGTTGTCAAAAATAGCTTGGGAACAATATTTAATTTAAAAAAAAGAGTTGCTGTAAAAAAAAGAAAAAACGATTTTACCAAAGCACTCACCAAAACACCGCTAAAAAAATCCAGTTTCCCGCTGGTTTTTTGGAAAACAAGAACAAGAAAATAGTTACCAATCCAGATAAAAGGCAAGAAATAAAATAAAAAAAACGTCAAAGGGCCAAAGACGACGCCGTGAAAAAATGCCCCGATGCTTGGTAGTACGACAACCGGCAAAATTTTTTTGGAGGACCTGGCGACAAAAATAAACAAAAAACTGTTAACAAGGGTTCCGGTCAACCACTGAGGCCCGGAAATAAAAAAAGGAATGGTAAAAGCAAGTGCCGAAAGGCTGATCTCCAAAGGAAAAAAAAGAATTTTTGGATAGGTTTTTATTTCGTTCATATAAATTATACTATCAAATCAAAAGGGATAAATAAAGCTTTCTCCGGGTAAAAGATAAATAATTTTTATTCTTTTCAGTGCCTCTGCATATTTTTGATTTTTCTCTTTTACCTCCTCAATCATACTTTCCTGATAAAGATCGGTTTGATCTGTAAATTTATAAAGATGAAGCGGAAAATAAATCTTTGGTGATAGATCACGAATATTATATGGATGAATCATGATATTGGCCAATAAGATATCTATATTTTTCATGCTATATACTTTTTGTTTTTCGTTTTCGTTTTTAAAATCACGGCCATCTCCTGTATGTAAGATTTTATAGTTACCCACTTCAAAAACATACCATAAGCCGGGCTCTACAAAGTTGCCATCTCCCCGATGATCGGTCTGATAGGCAGTTATTTTAATACCGTCTTGATTGATTGTTTGGCCGGTTTTTATCGTCAAGATATTTTTAGGATCAGTCTTTTCCAAATACAATCCTTCTGGCAAAACAATTTTTTTTCCTTTTTTAGAAGCTTTCACAAGCAAGACTGCATCAAAATGGTCAAGGTCGGCATGAGTCACTAAAAAAATATCAACCAGATCAACAAGCTCATCATGGGCACTTGAAAGAAAAAAATTAGCCGTATCGACAGCAACTGTATTTTTATCTGTTTTCAAAACAACTCCCATATTCAACATGCTCCAAATTTTGATTTTCCCGGGAGGAACCGTGGTATTTTTTATTTCGGATATTGCATTTTTTATTCTTAGGTCGGTAATTTTCCTCTGATCACAAAACCAATAATGATAAAGTCTTATTGTTGAATTTGGCAACCCTTTTAACAATAATTTTCCAAAATTATCAACCAAATTAAGTCTTGATTGATTAGTCACTGTCGGATCAGAGTTAGTAATTTTTTGGTTTAACTCAATGATGGATTCCGGGATATAAAAATAAAAGAAGGCAAAAACAGCAAAAAGTAGAATTAAAAAAATAATTGAATGCAAAAAATTCCGCATTAAAACCAGTCTAGCACATTTAAGCTTTCTTTCAGGCAGAAATTTTAAATTTAAACTATTAACAGTTTTCAAAAAGGAGGTGAGGAGACAAAAATATATCTCAAACCAATAACAAGAGATTAAAACTAGAACAAAAATGGTATTAATGTAAAACAGCCGCCTGTTCGCCTCAGGCGCTGTTTTTTTAGCTTCCCATCAAAACAAGTTAATTTTACAAAATATTGGTTGAAGAAAGATTTTGAAAATAATTAAATCTTTGTCGGCCAGCGCTCGCCCGCTTTTTTCTCGACCATATCCCCCACCTGCCATTCATTAAACATTTTTTTGGTAACATTCATCTTGATCTCTTTTTTCTCGTCGGTAATAAAAAATAAAGTGTAGATATCTTGAGTATAGTTGCTTTCGTCATCTTCATATTCACTGTGTTTTTTGTTTACTATTCTCCCCTTCCAAAAAGTTTTTTTTATTTTCTCGGCATTTTTTTTGGCATGCTGGTAAAAAAGATAAAAAGGGATAAATAATATCACTAGAAAAATTAGTAGTTTTACCATATTAGGTTTATTTTAACATAAGATTTTATTCCGATAGTGTATAGTCATTTTTTTATCCGGCAAAAAGAGGTTTCGGAAAATGGAAAATTTAAGAATAAAAAACCAAAGAAAAACCTTACAAATCGGATCAATCGGTTAGTTTTGGCAATTCAAACTTCAAAATAATCATAA
>CAZJFG010000002.1:0-7612 GCA_964545385.1 uncultured Gammaproteobacteria bacterium
CGTGATTTTCCGGTCGAATAAATATATCTATGCTCAGATAGTTGATGATCAAAAAAGAACAACGCTCGCTACTTTATTTGCCGCCAAAAATAAAGAATCGGCAAAAGAAATGGGTACAAAATTAGCCGGTATTTTGGAAAAAAAAGGAATTAAAAAAGTAGTTTTTGATAGAGGAAGTTATGCCTATCACGGTCGGGTGGCAGCAGTTGCCGCAGGATTAAGAGAGGCTAAAATAATAGTTTAATAAATAATATGGCAGAAGAAAAAAAATTTGAGGAAAAAGTTCTTTTGATCCGCCGGGTGTCCAAAAAAGTTACCGGAGGCAATTATGTGACATTTTCCGCACTTGTGGCAGTTGGCGACAGACAAGGTCAGGTCGGTCTTGGGCTTGGTCGAGGACTCGAGGTGCCTCCAGCCATTCAAAAAGGAATAAGCTATGCCAAAAAACACCTTGTCAAAATTCCTTTATATAAAAACTCATTGCCGCATGAGATAAAATTAAATTATAAAGCAGCCAAAATTTTGCTTAAGCCGGCACCGGAAGGAACGGGTCTAAAAGTAGGAAGCGTTGCTCGAATAATCCTCGATCTTGCCGGAGTTTATAATGCTTCGGGTAAAATAATCCGTTCAAAAAACCAGATAGTCAACAGTTATGCGGTTATGGAAGCCTTAAAAAGGCTAAAACCGCGAGTAAACCGCAATGTTGGAAAGAAATTAAACGTTGAAAAATCAAAAAAATGAACAACCTACTGTCTTTTTTACCAAAAATAACTAGTAAAAAAAATAAAAGACGAGGTCGAGGACTTGGAAGCAACAAAGGAGCAAAATCAGGTCGAGGTACAACTCGTCACCAAAAAGCACGACAGAACATTCCTCTTCATTTTGAAGGAGGCCAAGCAAGAATGGTAAAGAAGTTTCCGCTCTTGAGAGGAAAAGGGCGAAACAAATCGGTTAAAGCAAAACCATTTATACTTACCCTGGAAGATCTCAATAAATTTGAAGATAATGATACGGTTACGATTGAAGCATTAATCAAAAAAAATATTATCGATTCTCATGCTAAAATTAAAGGAGTAAAGGTCTTAAACAAAGGTAAATTGGTAAAAAAATTGAATGTTCAAATTAAGACCTCAAAAAGTGTCAAAAAAATAATTGAAGATTTAGGTGGTCAGGTTGACCAAAGCAATAAAAAATAATGATAAAAACCATTATTGAAAAAACAAAAGTTCTTTTTGCTGATCCTAAATTAAAACAAAAGACAATTTTTACTCTTGCAATTTTTTTATTTTTTAGGATATTTGCTTTTTTACCGGTTCCTACCATTAATTTAGACCGTTTGAAGATTTTATTTTCTCAAAGCCAGTTTTTATCATTGCTTGATATTTTTTCTGGTGGAACCTTAATTAACTTTTCTGTTATGGCTTTGGGATTAAATCCTTATATCAACGCCTCAATTATTCTTCAACTTTTGACAATGGTTATTCCCAGTCTTGAAGCGTTACAAAAGGAAGGAGAATACGGCAGGTTTAAGATTAATCAATATACTCGTCTTTTAACAGTTCCTTTGACATTTGTTCAAACAATAGGAATTTACGTTCTCTTAAAAAATCAAAAAATAATTACAACTCTTCCGCCTTTAGAGTTTGTTTCATTTATTGTGACTATGGTTGCCGGTACATTTATTTTGATTTGGTTTGGAGAGCTTATATCTGAATTTGGTTTAGGCAACGGTATTTCTTTATTAATTCTGGCCGGAATTGTAGGAAGACTCCCGGTAAATGTCGGTCAAATGTTGGCGACTGTTAGCTCAGAAACAATTTTCAATGTCTGTATTTTTTTAATACTGGCAATCGTTGTCATAACAGCAATTGTTTTTATTAATGAAGCGATTAGAAAAATACCTGTTTATTATGCCAAAAGAATTAAAGGGAACAGAGTTTATCAAGGAGCAAGCAATTTTTTGCCTCTGAAATTGAATCAAGCAGGTGTTATTCCTATTATTTTTGCCGTTTCTTTTGTTTTATTGCCGCAACTTCTTGGAAATTTTTTTCAATATTCAAAAAATAAAACTATTGCAGGAATTGCTTTATTTTTAGTGAAGTTTTTTTCGCCAACAGGTTTTTTCTACAATTTTTTCTATTTTATACTAGTTGTTGGTTTTACCTTCTTTTATACGATAGTTGTTTTTAATCCGCAAAAAATAGCCGAAGAAATTCAAAAGTATGGCGGTTTTATTCCGGGGATTAGGCCTGGATTGGCAACCAAAGAGTATCTTGAAAAAATACTGTACAAGATTACCAGCGTTGGTGCGATTTTTCTTGGGATAATTGCTGTTTTACCTGCTATAATTTCCAGTATTACGGGAATTAAAAATCTTTTGATCGGCGGAACAGGAATTTTGATAGTTGTTTCCGTAATTCTTGAAACTTTTAAACTTGTCGAATCTCAGCTTGCCATGAAAAGCTACGACAAGTTTGTAAAATAGTTTATTAAGTTATAAAGTTCAGCCCGTTATATAAAACTATGGCAAAAAAAGGATCTAGAGTTTTGGTGGGTCTTGTTTGCGAGGTTTGCAAAAGTCAAAATTACGTAACTGAAAAAAATAAAATTAATACAACTTCGGCATTAAAGTTGAAGAAATATTGTCGCAAATGCCGCAAACATACAGTTCATAAAGAAAAGAAGAAATTAGGATAAAAATATGAAATTAGTTTTTTTTGGGATTCAAGGCGCCGGAAAATCAACTCAAGGGAATCTACTATCAAAACAACTGGGAATTCCATATTTATCAACAGGTCATATTCTAAGACAAATTGCCAAAGAAAAAACTCAACTTGGACGTTATGTAAAAGAAACAATCAATGCCGGTATTTTACTTCCTGATGAAAAAATGATACCGATAGTTGATGATTATCTTTCTCGTAAAGAATATCAGAAAGGATATATTCTCGACGGATTTCCAAGAACGCTTACTCAGGCAAAGATGTTTAAAAACAATATCGATAAAGTAATCTATTTAAAAATAAACGAAAAAGACGCTTTATGGAGATTACTTTACAGAAACGATGCAACTCGCGAAGATGAAACATTGCCGGCTTTGAAAAAAAGAATCGATTTGTATAAAAAAAATACCCTACCGGTTCTTAAATACTACGAAAAAAAAGGAAAATTAATTACGATAGATGGTTCAAAATCAATAGAAAATGTAAATAAAGAAATTTTAAAGAGCTTAGACAAACAGTTAATAAAGAATCACGTAGAGGCTTGGAAAAAGAAAAAAAAAGCAATTATTGCTTTAGTCGGAATGCCAGGATCAGGAAAAAGCGATGCTGCTTCTTACTTGAGGAAGAAAAATCTGCCTGTTATTACTTTTGGAAAGATTGTTGATGACTATGTTGAAAAACATAATCTGACACATGATGAGAAAAATCATCAACAGGTACGAATCGCTCTCCGCAAAAAATATGGTCAAGACGCTATGGCCTTATTAAACGCTCAAAGAATTAGCCAGGCTCTTAAAAAACATTTGATTGTCGTCATTGACGGAATGCGTTCATGGGAAGAGTACGAGTTTATAAAAAAGCATTTTCCTCGAGTCAAACTATTTGTTGTCGCTTTGTATGCGGATAAAGAGATGCGTTACTTTAGAATTAGTCAAAGAAAACATCGACCAAAGCATTATGGACAGCTTCGAGATGTAAATGAACTTTTGTCAACCAACATGGGCCCAACAATTGCTTATGCAGACTATCTTATAAAAAATAATTTTTCTGTTGAAGAATTCCACGATAAACTGGAAGAGGTTTACCGCACGATCTACTTTTCACTATGATTCATCTTAAGACCAACGAAGAAATACAGACGATGCAAAAAGGAGGCGAAATATTAAAAAAAACAGTCTACGAATTAAGAAAATTGATTAAACCGGGGATCACTACAAAAGAAATAGATGATTACGCCGAAAAGTCAATAAAAAAACTTGGCGGCCAGTCTTCATTTAAAAAAGTGAAAGATTATAATTGGACAACATGTCTGCCGATCAATGAAGAGGTTGTCCATACTCCTCCCTCAAAAAGAATTTTACAAAATGGCGATATCCTGACTTTTGATATCGGAGTTTATTTTCGTGGCTTTCACACGGATTTTTCCGATACTGTCGTGGTTGGAGAACAGGCCGATGAAAAAACAAGAAAGTTTTTACAGACAGGAAAAGATGCTTTGGCCAAAGCAATAAAGCAGTTTAAAAAAGGTAATCGTCTAGGAGATATCTCCTTGGCGATTGAAAAAGAGATTACCGGTCATGGATATTTTGTTGTGAAACAGCTTACCGGCCATGGAATCGGAAGATCGTTACACGAAGATCCTTATGTTCTGGGTTATTTAGATCGGCCGGTTAACCAAACGCAACTGATTAAACCGGGTTTGGCCGTGGCAATTGAGGTAATCTACTCAATGGGGACAGAAGACATTACTTATGATGATAAAGAGTCGTGGATAATAAAAACAAAAGATAACAGTATCTCTGCGTGTTTTGAAAAGACGTTGGCTATTTGTAATGAAGATACTCTGATATTAACGTAATTTTGTGTTAAAATATATAGATTGTCTTTATGACAGATGATAAAATAGTGGTAGAAGGCGAAGTAGTCGAAAATCTGCCCAACACCCTGTTCCGAGTAAAGATTGCCGACTCAGAGAAAATAATTCTCTGTTATTTGTCTGGCAAGATGAGAAAAAATTATATTAAGATTTTACCCGGAGATAAAGTTCGGTTGGAGATGACATCTTATGACCTTAACCGAGGGAGAATAGTTTATAGGAAATAAAATGAGAATCCATTCATCAATAAAAAAAATTTGTGCAAAATGTAAGTTGGTTAAACGAAAAGGTAAACTTTATATTATTTGTTCCAATCCCAAACATAAACAAAAACAGGGTTAAAATCCTATGGCAAGAATTCGCGGAGTCGTTTTACCAGACAATAAACAAATTATTTACGCTTTAACATTAATATATGGAATTGGTTTTACTGTTTCTAAAAAAATTTTGAGCCAAGTAAATATTTCACCTGTCAAAAAGGTAAAAGATCTTTCAGAGGATGAACTAAAAAAGATAATCGGTGTTATTGACAAAGGTTATACTGTTGAAGGAGATTTGAGAGAAGAAATTAATATGAATATTAAAGTTCTGAAAGATATTGGTTCTTACCGAGGTACAAGGCATATTAAAAGTTTGCCGGTTCGAGGTCAAAGGACAAGATCAAATGCAAGGACCAAAAGAGGCAAAAGAAAGACGGTTGGCGCTTTGAAGAAAGAAGCTTGGACAAAAGTTGAACAGGCAGCCCAAAAAACAGCGACGACAACGAAATAAAAAATATGGCAAAAAAAACTCAAAAAAAAGTAGTGGAAAAAGGCCGTATCTATATTGTTGCGACATTCAACAACACACTGGTTACGGTAACCGACGAAAAGGGAAATCCTATCGTGGTTGGTTCAACCGGTATGTTTGGTTACTCCGGCACAAGAAAATCAACGCCGTATGCAGCAACGGTTAGTACGAGTAATGCTTTAAAAAAAGCAATAACTAATCATGCTTTTAGGATCGCCGATGTTTTTGTGAAGGGTATTGGGCCGGGTCGTGAAGCAGCACTACGAGCCATAAAAGAATCGGAAATTGAAGTTAATCAAATTATTGATATTACTCCTATACCACACAATGGAGTAAGACCTCCAAAAATTAGGAGAGTATAATTAAAATTTGAATTTTTTAATTTAAAATTTTAAATGAGATACACAGGTCCAAGAAATCGAATTGCAAGACGAGAAGGGGCTGACCTTGGTCTTAAAACGCCAGGTTCAAAATCCCACGCTCGACTTTTGCGTAAAATCAATATTTCACCGGGACAACATGGAACGAAACGAAAAAGAAAACTGTCTGAGCGAGGATCTCAGTTAAGAGAAAAACAAAAGCTTAGATATATTTTTGGATTGACAGAAAATAAACTAAAAAAATATTTTAAAAAAGCTAAAGAAAAAACAGGAAATACAGCTTTTTACCTCTCTCAATTTTTGGAAAAAAGACTTGACAATATTGTTTATCGGTTGGGTTTTGTTCCAACTCGTGCTGCAGCTCGTCAGCTTATTAGCCACAGACATATTAAAGTCAACGATAAAGTTGTCAATATTTCGTCTTATCAAGTAAAAGTCAATGATAAAATTTCATTTGCAAATGAGAAAACTATGAAGATTGATTATGTGGCAAGGCAGCTTGAAAACAAAGATCTTATTATGCCTGGATGGTTAAAAAAACAGGCCGCGGTCGGTATGCTTATTGCGGAGCCAACCGATGAGGAAATTGTAAAGCAGATTAATTTGCGATTAGTTGTTGAATATTATTCACGTTAAAAATTCCCGCTTATTGGCGGATAAAAAAACATTTATGATGCATCCAAATTTTTTTACTCAAAAAAAAGAAATTTCTGAGAATGAAACTCAGTTTATTATCGAACCATTACCAATGAGTTTTGGTCATAGCATAGGAAATGCTTTACGACGAACTTTACTTTCATCTATTAGTGGTGCAGCTATTACCCAAATAAAAGTCGCCAATGCTTCTCATTTATTTACGACAATAAAAGGAGTAAAAGAATCCGTGCTTGAAATCATGATGAATTTAAAAAAGTTAAGATTCAAATTTGAAGGAAAAGGACCGTTTAAAATAAAACTTGAGATAAAAGAAAAGGGGAAAATTTATGCAAAAGATATTGAAGGAGAAGTTGAGATTGTCAATAAAGATCTCTATCTTGCAGAGATCACCGATGCTAAGGGAAAAATAGATATTGAAGCAATTGTTGAAGTAGGAATGGGATATTTACCCGCCAAAGAACAAACAAAAAAAGAATTTGACTATATTCCGCTTGATGCTTTTTTCTCGCCGGTCAAAAAAGTTAATTTTAAGGTTGAAGAGTCAAGAGTCGGAGGAAAGACAAATTTTGATCGATTAATAATTGATATTGCAACAGATGGCAGTATTAAGCCGGAAGAGGCGTTATGTGATGGTTCGACTCTTTTATCAAGCTTTTTCAGCCATCTGCTTTCCGGGGCAGATACACCCGTTTCTAAAGAAGAAAAATCAATCGAACAAAAGCAACAAGAGGCATTAGATAACAAATTTAGCGAAATTATAATTGACGAATTAAATTTGCCGTCGAGAATAATCAACGCCTTACTTCGTGAAAAGATTGAAACAGTTGCCGATCTTATTCGAGCAGGACGGGATAAACTATCTGTAATGAAAGGTGTTGGTAAAAAATCAATCGAGCTTATTGATGAAGAATTAAAAAAAATGGGTATCCAATTATGAGACACGGAGTAAAAAAAATAAAATTTAGAAATGGAAAAGATGCTAACGATATGTTGATGTTGAAGTTGGTAGTTAATTTTCTGGAAAAAGGAAAACTGACTACAACAAAAACGAAAGCGAAGGCATTGGTCAGCTACCTTGAAAAAATACTAACCAAAACAAAAAACGAATCAGAAGCAAATAAAAACGTCTTGCTCAAAAAACTGGGCAACCGACAACTTATTGATCGTTTGTTTAAGGAAATCGGTCC
>CAZJFG010000002.1:7622-59118 GCA_964545385.1 uncultured Gammaproteobacteria bacterium
AAAAAACAAGCGGATATGTTAAGATGACAAATCTTGGTTTAAGAATGTCTGATGGTGCGGAACTAGTCAAGATTGAGTGGACAGTCCCTGTTGTTTTGGAAACGCCAAAAAAACCAACCAAGGAAAAAGTTGAAAAAAAAGTTGAAAAAGACGGAGAAACAAAATAACTATGGTAAACCTAACTAAACAGACAAAACCCGTAAAAGAAAAAGAAATTATTAGAAACTGGCATTTGATTGATGTTGCCGGAAAGGTTCTGGGTCGGACAACCGGCGAGATATCAAAACTGTTACAAGGCAAACACAAAGTGAACTATGTCCCTTACTTAGACAGTGGTGACTATGTTGTAATTATTAACGCTGCGAAAGTAAAAATTACAGGAAAAAAAAATATGAATAAAGTTTATACTCATTATTCAGGTTATCCGGGCGGTTTGAAAACAATCCCTTACAATAAAATGATCGAAAAAAAACCCGAAGAAGTTTTAAGACGTGCAGTTTCTGGGATGTTACCAAAAAACAAATTAAGGGATAGAAGGTTAGCGAGACTGTTTATCTTCAAAGATGAAAATCATAATTTTAAAGATAAGTTTAAATCATAAATATGCCAAGAAAATCAAAAAATCTAAAATACTATCAAGCGACAGGTCGTCGTAAAGAAGCAATTGCTAGAGTAAGACTTTATATTGTTGGAGCAGATAAAACTTCAACCGTAAAAAAAGTGACAGGTGATGGATCGATTAAAATCAAGCAAGGAGAAATTTACGTGAATGATAGTCTGATTCAAAAACTATTTCCTGCAGAATACGAAAAACAAAGATATATGTTGCCTTTAAAAATTACAGGTAATGGTAACCGTTTTGCAATCTCCATCTCAACAAGTGGTGGTGGAAAAAACGGACAACTTGAAGCGATTATCCACGGTTTATCACGAGCAGTTGAACTTGTAGACAAAGAAGAATACAGACCTATTTTAAAAAAATATCGATTGCTTTCTCGCGACTCTCGCAAAAGAGAAAGAAGAAAGATCGGAACAGGCGGTAAAGCAAGACGTATAAAACAATCTCCAAAGCGATAATTTTTGTGTTAGTCTTTTGTTATGACTAAACTATCAATAATCATCGTTTCCTACAACACGAAAGAGGTTCTTGCAAAATGTCTTCAATCCTTGATTGATAATGTAAAAAAGTATTCTTTTAAGAGCGAAATTATCGTCGTTGATAATGCCTCAACGGACGGAAGTCAGGAACTTTTGGAGAGTTATAAAGCTCGTCAAGTTATAAAGTTTATCAAGAATAAGGACAATTATGGTTTTGGGAGGGCAAATAATCAAGGAGTAAAAATAGCTCAAGGTGAGTATATATTGTTTCTAAACTCGGACGTAGTCGTAGGTGATGTTAACTTCGGAAAAATTCTTGATTATTTTGATAATGATAAGAAAATCGGCGTAATGACAGTCAAGGTTATTTTACCCAAGGGAGAAATTGATCCGGCCTGCCATCGAGGTTTTCCAACCTTATGGCGTTCTTTTTGTTATTTTGCGAAACTGGAAAAGCTTTTTGGCAAAACACAAATTTTAAACAAAGTTTTTGGAGGATATCATCTTTTGAATCTTGATTTAAATACAATCCATGAAATTGATTCACCAAGCGGTGCGTTTTATCTGACAAAAAAAATAATTCTTAAAGATATTGGTGTTTTTGACGAACAGTTTTTTATGTATGGTGAAGATCTTGATCTTTCTTATAGAATAAAAAACGGTGGTTATAAAATTATTTACTATCCTGAGGAAAAAGTAGTCCATTACAAATATCAAAGCGGTTTTAAGGCAAAAGATGAGCAGGTAAAATTAAAAACAAAAAGCCATTTTAATCAGGTAATGAAAATTTTTTACAAAAAACACTATGCGCAGAAATATCCGAAATTTATAAACAGCTTGGTTTATTTCATTATCAATTCTCGAAAAGAATGAAGAAAGTTGGAATCGATGCCAGACTCTATTTCCAGACCGGAGTTGGCGTTTATATTCGTAATCTGATTCATTATCTGGATCAAAAAGAAGAAGAAGGTATTGTTTTTTATATTTATTTGCTTGAGCAAGATTTTAACAAGGTCAAGTTTAAAAATAAAAACTTCATAAAAAAAAAGGCCGACTATCTTTGGCACAGTTTTGGTGAACAGTTTGGTTTTTTGGATCTTTTAAACAAAGATAACCTTGACCTTATGCACTTTACCTACTTTAGTTTTCCAATTCGTTATAAAAGAAAATATCTGGCTACCGTTCACGATATGACGCCGGTTTATTTTAAAACAGGCAAAGTCTCTACGAAAAACAGATTGTTGTACGAATTTAAGCACCTTGTTTTTAAGCACGTTTTAAAAACGCAGGTAAAAAATGCTACCAAAATAATTACGCCGACAAAAACCGTCAAAGAACAGTTAACCAACTACTATGGTAGTTATTTGCAAGATAAAATTGATTTTATTTATGAAGGAATAACCTCTGAGTTTTAGGAAGCTTTGGAACATAACCAGCCAAAAAATAACTTTCCAGGAAAATTTTTTATCTCTGTCGGTAATTTGTATCCTCACAAGAAGGTAGACAGTTTAGATAAAGCTTTTAGTCAAATTAAATATAAAGACTACAAACTTATTCTTATTGGGCCAAAAGATTTTTTCGTTTCGCGATTGCTGGCACAAACTGATAAGCTAAACCATAAGAAAAACGTCATTTTTTATCATAACCAATCACTGAATGATCTGGTTTTCTTTTATAAAAATGCTCAAGCTTTGATCCATCCCTCTATTTCTGAAGGGTTTGGTTTGCCGATTGTTGAAGCACTAAATTATAACCTGCCGATAATTGCCTCAAACATTGCTGTTTTTCAGGAGATTTTGCAAAACCGGTATCTTTCGTTTTCACCAAAAAATCCAGATGATATTCAAGCAAAAATTGAGCAGTTTATACAGAAAAAACCAAATTATGACTATCATAACCTAACCAATAAATTCTCTTTTGCAAAAATGACGGAAAAAACGCTTGAATATTATCGCAGAATCTAATGAAAAAAAAAGTAGCTATTATATATGACTGGTTAGATAAATGGGGAGGAGTGGAAAGAGTACTTTTGGCTTTACACGAAACCTATCCTCAAGCTGATTTTTTTACTTCTTATTACGATAAAAAAACTGCTTCCTGGGCAAAAAACATTAATATTAAAACTTCTTTTTTGCAAAAATTTCCCGGAATTATAAAAAAAAACAGAGTTTTGTCTTTTGTATTTTTTCCCTTTGCCTTTGAGTCGTTTAATTTTTCAGGTTATGACCTTGTTATTTCGGTTACGTCTTCTTTTGCCAAAGGGATTATTGTCAAACCCGGAACAAAACATATTTGTTATTTGCTGACGCCGACTCGCTATTTATGGATCCAACCGAAAAACTATCTTACGAATAAATTTATCAAATTTTTACTAACTCCGTATTTTAATCACATTAAAAAATGGGATTATACCGTTGCCCAAAGACCGGATAAAATTATTTCAATCTCGCAAACCGTAGCCGACCGTTGCAGAAAATATTACAAACGACAATCCGAAGTTATTTATCCGCCTTTTGATGAAAAGTACTGGAAAAAAATCAGTTTAAAGTTCAAGACCCAAAACTTAAAACTAAAGCTCAAGACCCCAAAATATTTCTTAACGGTATCGAGACTTGAACGGTATAAAAAAATTGATTTAGTCATTCGATTATTTAATCAACTAGATAAAAATTTAATAGTTGTTGGAGAGGGTAGTCAGGAAAAAAAATTAAGAAAGATAGCATACAAAAACATCCGATTTTATAGCAAATTGACAGATGAAGAACTGGCTTATTTATATAATCATGCGCAGGCTTTAATTATGCCCCAGGAAGAAGATTTTGGCTATGTCGCGCTTGAAGCAAATTTTTTTAACTGTCCGGTTGTGGCCTATAAAAAAGGAGGAGTTTGCGAAACTGTGGTTGAAAATAAAACAGGAATTTTTTTTGACCAACAGACAGAAAGCTCATTGGCGTCCGCTCTTGAAAGATTAGAAAAGATTTCTTACAATGTTACTCAGGAAATTGACTTTAAGAAATTTTCCAAAAACGAGTTTGTTAACAATTTCCGCCGGTTGGTGGAGTAAAAAGAATTATGAAAGCAGTCATTTTTGCAGGTGGGGCCGGAACACGACTTTGGCCACTTTCCCGAAAAAAATCACCAAAACAGTTTGAAAAATTGATCGGTGACAAATCAACTGTCCAACTTGCCGTTGAACGTCTTATTCCGGAGTTCAAATACGAAGATATCTATATTGCAACAAACAAAATTTACAAAGATATTATTCAGAAACAGTTGGCTAAAATTCCCAAAAAAAACTTTATTTTTGAGCCGGAGAAAAAGGATGTTGGGCCGGCTATTGCCCTTGTCATGGGGATCTTTGCTAAAACTATGCCCAAAGAACCTTTGGCTATTTTATGGAGCGACCATTTGGTAAAAAGAACCAATGTTTTTAAAAATATTTTAAAAAAAGCTGGTAACTATATTGAGAAAGATCCAAATAAAATCATTTTTATTGGTCATAAACCAAGGTTCGCCAGCACCAATCTCGGATATATTCATACTAATCGTAAAAGTATTTATTTTTCCGGCCAGACTTTTTTTGGTTTTGAAGGATTTAAGTACAAACCCGATGAAGATACGGCCAAAAAATTTTTTCAGACAGGTGAATACGCTTGGAATCTTGGTTATTTTGTTACCTCGGCCAAGTTTTTATATCAAGAGTTTGCTACTCTCGCCCCTAATATCTATGAAAATACGGAAAAAATTGTAGCACACTACGGTAAAAAAGAATTTGATAGTGTCTTAAAGAAAAACTACGGTAAGGCTGAAAGTATCTCTTTTGACAATGCAATTTTAGAAAATTTGGATAAAAAAGACGCGCTTGTTATCGTCGAAGATATTGGCTGGAGTGATATTGGCGCTTGGGAGGCATTAAAAGAGTCCTTGGAAACGCATCAATACGAAAATGTTATTCGCGGCAAGGTTCACCTTGAAGATGTCCACGACAGCCTAATTTATAACTACGAAGATAAGAAGTTGATAGTCGGCATTGATCTTGATGAAAACATCGTCGTAAATACAGAAGACGTTCTTTTAATAACAAAAAAAACATCAGTAAATAAGCTTTCAAAGGTGGTAAAAACTTTTGAAGGTACGGAAAATGAAAAATTAACCTAAAAAATATGCAGTCAATTTTTATTGGGGAAGGTTATAAAAACTCTTTAAAAAGAATTATCGACATTGCCAGCGCCATAGTTTTATTGATTGTTTTTTTTCCGATCTATACATTGGCCGCAATTGCCATAAAATTAGACTCCAAAGGTCCGATTTTTGCCGATGTCCCCGAACGGGTTGGCGAAAAAGGCAAAAAATTCAGAATGTTTAAGTTCAGGTCAATGATTGTCAACGCTCATTTTCTTCTCCGTAAGGACGAGCGTTTTAAAAAGCTTTTTGAGGAGTATAAAAGAAGCAGTTATAAACTTAAAAAAGACCCTCGAGTAACCAATGTCGGTAAGTTTTTGCGACGCCATTCGATCGATGAAATTCCGCAGATTATTAATGTTTTGCGAGGTGAGATGAGTTTGGTCGGACCACGAGCCTATTATCCTGATGAGTTAGCCAATCAACAGAAAAAATTTCCTCACACGAAAAAACTGATGAACAAGGTATTGTCGGTTAAACCTGGTATGACCGGACTCTGGCAAGTGAGTGGTCGGTCGGAAATAAATTTTGATAAAAGAATTGCTCTTGATGCGAAGTATGTCGATGAGTTATCATTATGGTTAGACCTTAAGATTATCTTCAAAACACCATTGGTGATGTTGACAGGCGATGGTGCGGTATAATTATTGTTAGGTCTTTTTATTAGAAGTTAGTTTGTTTTTTTATGTTATTAAGGAAAAAAAGAAAGTATTTACAAAAAGTTGTTATTTTTTTAGTTTTTGTTTTGATTCTTGGCTATTTTTTTATTTTTAGACCGATAAAAAATATTGAAGCTAAAGGTAAGACGGTGATTACGGCCGCCAAAGAAATGAAAGCTGCTCTTACGGCAAACGATATCGATCTTTTAAAAACCAAGATGGATGATTTTTCAACAAAATATAAAAATTTTGAAGTTGCCTCTCAAAAAATTTATTGGCTTTCTTTTATTCCTTATTTTTCCGATTTTAAAAATGGTGTTGAAGCCGGAGCTTATTTGATTGAAGCGGGAAAAGAAGGTATTGAAGCAATTTCTCCTTATGCAGATTTAATTGGTTTTAAAAAAGGAGAGTCTTCATTTGTTGAAAAATCAGCGGAAAACAGGCTTCAAACAGCAGTCCTTACTCTTGATAAGATGCTTGTTAAAATCGATCCGATCGCCGAAAATATACATCAAGCAGAGATCAGGATTGAAAAGATCGATCCAAAAAGATACCCAAAAAAGATAGGAAAAACAGTTGTTCAAGATAAGATTATTAATCTTAAAGAACAGTTTGTCGGCCTTGCCTCTTTGTTTGTTGATGCTAAGCCGCTTGTAAAAAAAATTCCTGAAATTCTTGGAAAGGATGAGGAAAAAACATACCTTATCCTTTTTCAAAACGATAAAGAGTTGCGGGCAACCGGCGGTTTTTTAACCGCCTATGCCGTTTTTAAAATTAAGGACGGTAAAATCACCATCAACAACTCAAGCGATATTTATACTCTTGATGATTCTATAAGTAATCATCCACCCGCCCCACGGGAAATTCTTACCTACCACAAAGGCGTAACAAAATATTATATTCGAGACAGTAACCTTTCGCCTGACTTTCCAACATCGGTTAATATGTTTAATAAACTATATGAAAAAAGCAGCCTTAAAGTAGATTATGACGGTATAATTGCTTTGGATTCGAAAATTTTGGTTGATATGCTTAAGATATTTGGAGACACAGAAGCCGGAGGTGTCAGATTTTCAGCCGAAAACGACAGTCGGTGTGACTGTCCACAGGTTATCTATCAGCTTTTTGATATGGTCGACCGTCCAGTTAACTATGTAAAAACCAACAGAAAAGGAATTCTGGGCGAGTTAATGTACTCATTATTTTATAAGGCGATCGGTTTTTCTCCATCCAAATACTGGGGGACTTTGATTCAGACTATGTTTAAAAATCTTCAAGAAAAACACATTCTTGTATATTTTACAGATAAAGATCTTGAAGAGTCTGTTATTAAGCTCAATTTTGCAGGCAAAATCAGGGAATATTCCGGTGATTACCTGGCCGTAAACAATGTAAACTTTGCCGGTGCTAAGTCCAACCTGTTTGTTTCAATGTCTTTGGACTCAAAAACAAATGGAAAGGAAAAAGAGATAACCGTAACTTATAAAAATCCATATGCCCATTCAGACTGTAATTTGGAAAGCGGCGGACTTTGCCTAAACGCAATTCTGCGGAATTGGATACGCATTTATGTTCCCAAAGGCTCAAAGTTAAAAAGCTTTAACGGTTCGACAAAAGAAGTTCAGACATATGATGAGTTGGGAAAGACGGTTTTTGAAGGATTTCTAACGGTAAATCCTCAAGGATCAGCCAAAGTAGTCGTCAAGTATACATTACCAACCAATATAGATACAAGCAAGTATTTGATTCAGAAACAACCAGGAACATATGAAAATGTCCTGACTGTTGAGATAGACGGTAAAAAGGTATTCAGTGGAGTTTTAGACCAAGATAAAGAGATTAAATAGTCTCTTTTATGACAAGTTTAATTAAAACACAAGGGGTAGTTTTGAAAAAAAAGAGTCTTTTAAATAAAGATTACCTTGTGACTATTTTTACCAAAGAACAAGGTAAGGTAAAAATCTTTGCCAAGGGTGCAAAAAAAATCACCAGCCGTCGTCTTTCCCACCTTGAGACAGGTAATCTGGTTGAGGTACTTATCAGTAAAAAAAACGACCGATTATATCTTCAAGAAACAAAACTTATCTCTGTTTTTTCCAAAATAAAAAATAACAAAGAAAAACTGGAAAAACTATACCTTTTTTTGTTTATTGTCGACAGGCTGTTACCTGAAGGTCAAAAAGACTACTCTGTTTTCCAGATTATATTGAAGTTTTTGATTGACCTTTCAGGAAACGACAAGTTTGAAATCGATCTCTTTGTCAAAAAATTACTTGTTGATCTTGGCTATGTTGATAAAAAAGATAAAAATATCGTAATTTATTCTTTTATCGAGGAAATCATCAGTGAAAAACTACCTTCCTTTATTATATAATTTTCATTATGGAGAAAATTGTTGCACTTGCCAAAAGACGTGGTTTTATTTACCCTTCATCGGAAATTTACGGTGGTATTGCCGGATTTTGGGACTATGGGCCACTTGGCGTTGAGTTGAAAAACAACGTCAAGAAAGAATGGTGGAAGACAATAGTTTATGATCAAAACGATGTCGTTGGAATTGACGCCTCAATTGTTATGAATCCAGTTGTTTGGGAAAAATCAGGTCACATAAAAGCTTTTACAGATCCATTGGTTGAGTGTAAAAGATGCAATGGACGATTTAGGCAAGATGCGATCGTAAATAACATCTGTCCAGACTGTCAAGAAAAAAATAATTTTACAGAAGTAAAAAAATTTAACTTATTAACAGAAGTATTTCTTGGAGTAACAGAACCAAAACAGAAGGCTTATTTGAGAGGGGAAATTACACAGGGAGTTTTTGTAAATTTTCAAAATGTCGTCAACTCAAGCCGGGTAAAGGTTCCTTTTGGAATTGCTCAGATTGGAAAAGCTTTCCGCAATGAAGTGACTCCAGGTAACTTTACTTTCCGCAGTCGTGAATTTGAGCAGATGGAGTTTGAGTATTTTATTAAACCAGACGAAAAAGAAGGAAGAGACACTTTTGAAAAACTACAAAAACAAAGAATGAATTGGTATGTATCACTTGGGATAAATAAAGATAAGTTAAGGTTCAGGCCACATGCCGATGACGAAAAAGCTCATTATGCCAGGTCAGCTGAAGATATTGAATATCAAGCCCCTTTTGGTTGGAGTGAGTTTGAAGGAATTCATCATCGTGGCGATTGGGATCTATCACGTCATAATCTTAAGTATAAAGATCCTGAAACAGGAGAAGAGTATACGCCATGGGTGATTGAGACCTCAGGAGGAGTTGATCGGGCAACTTTGTTTTTTTTAATCGATGCCTATCGCGAGGAAGAAAAAAGAATCTTTTTGAAACTTCACCCGAAGCTCGCACCTTTCAAGGCTGCTGTTTTTCCGCTTGTCGCCAATAAACCCGAGCTTGTTAAGGTTGCTAAAAAGATATACTTGGATCTTAAAAAAGAGTTTAATATCGCCTGGGATGATCGGGGAAATATTGGTAAAAGATACTTTGCTCAGGATGAAATCGGGACTCCTTACTGTGTTACAATAGATTATCAGACCCTTGAAGATAATTCAGTAACAATACGAGATAGAGACACAATGGAACAGGAAAGGATGAATATTTCTCAAGTGGAAAATTTTTTGGTTAAAAAGTTAAAAAGTTAAAAAGTTATCAAAAAAATATGAAACCAGAACAAAAAAAATACTTGATGATTGGCGGGATCGTGTTAGTTTTGTTAGTAGTTGGTTTTTTTGTTTTTAACCGAAATAAGAGCCAAACGGAAGAAGAGAAAGAACCGTTACCGACCGAAATGGTGATTCCGACCGTTGATGATTCTGTTCAAGTTAATCTTAAAGATGCTGGTAATGAAAAAGAAGTTATTTTGACGATCGAAAATGCGCCAAACGGTACAGAGTCGATAGATTATGAGCTTTCTTACAATACCGCTCAACAAGGATTGCAAGGAGTAATTGGGACAATTAGCGAATCTAGTGATAGCTATGAAAAAAAACTGACTCTTGGTACTTGTTCTTCAGGTACCTGTGTCTATCACGAGGTGGTTGGAAAGATTAAACTCAGTTTAAAGTTTAACGGTAGTTACGGTGAAAAAGTTTACGAAAAAGAATTCTCAATTTAATTATTTTAAATTTCAAATTTTAAATTTAGCGTTAGGAGGTGTTAGTATAAATGCCTATTATCAAATCAGCTAAGAAAAAAATGCGACAAGACAAAAAAAGGAAAAGAAATAATGTTGTCTATCTAAATGCATATAAAGCAGCGATTAAAAAAGTCAAAGAAGCAAAAACAGCAGAAAAAGTAGAACAAGCTGTCAAAAAAGCTTATTCGAAACTGGATAAAGCAGTTAAAAAAAAGATAATTCATAAAAATAAAGCAGCAAGACTTAAAGCTGGCGTTGCTAAGTTCCTAAAACAAACAAAGACAAAAACTAAAAAATGAAATACAAAATTAACTTGCTTAGAGAAAAAAAAGACTCGACAACCGATCGAGTAATCTATTTTTCTCTGAATTATTTGCGCTATATTTTGGTAATTACTCAAATTATTGTAATTTTTGTTTTTTTCTATCGATTTAAAGTTGACCAGGAGATAATCGATCTAAAAGAAGCTGTAGAACAGAAAAAAGAAATTGTTGAGATATCTAATTCTTTGTTAAAAGATGCTTCTGCGACGGAGCTAAAAATAAATCAAATCAAACCAATCCTTAAAAAACAGGAATATCTAACCAAGGAATTGGACTATATTCTTTCGATTTTTCCTGAAACGGTTTATCTTTCCAAGATGACGATTGACGATGAAAAGATAACTTTAGATTGTTGGACTAGCGACTCATCAGTAATAAAACTTTTTTATCAGAGACTTCTTAAAGAAAAAAAGTTCAAAGAAATTAATTTGATCAACCTTAAGAAAACGGAAATAAATTATACATTCACCGTCATTTTGACAAAATATGTCCAGTAATTTTGATAAAAAAGCAATCTTGGACAAGATTTTTTCCAAAAAAGGGAAAGATTACTCTTATGCGGTGGGCTTTTTTTTGATTTTTTCTTTTTTTGTTTTTTTTGTTATTCGGCCCAATATTCTTTCGGTTTTTGAGTCAAATCTAAAGATCCAAAACCTTAAAAAAACAAACTCTCTTTACGAATATCAAATTCAGAATATTATAAATGCGCAGACGGTGCTTGTTGATGCACGGGATGATCTTTTCCTCCTTGATGAAGCCCTAAGCAGTAAACCTCAGGTTAATCAGTTGATAGGAGACATTACAAAAACGGCGGAAAAAAATAATTTGACAATAGGAAAGATGAGTTTAGTTGATGTAAATTTAAAAGACATAACAGCATCCGACCAATTAAAAACACTAACGTTTAATATGGAGCTTGTTGGCGATTTTGATAATTTTTTGAACTTAATGAAGGACATTTATAATCAACGAAGAGTTAAAATCTTGAAAAATATCGCTATTAGTCAAAGTGAAGAGGTAGGTACAGCAAGCGGTGAATTGAAAATTGAATTACAACTTGAGAGCTATTATCTATGAACAGAAAAGAACTTTTTTTTATTTCAATAACAATTTTTTTAACAATTGTTGCTTGGGTGATTGTTGATGCATATAAAGTAGATTCAGCTATAAAAGTAGAAAAAGAAGAGTCGTCTTTGATTAATAAAAAACTCAATCTTGATATAACCGTATTAAAAACTCTTAAAGCAAAAAAGCCCTATGAGTTACAGTAATTTATTTTTAAGAAAAGACAGGATTCATATTCCAACAGCCGCATTTTTAGCCGTGATTATCCTTATTGGAGTTTTTATGGCTAAAATGTTTACAAGCCAACCGATTACTTCAAAGGCCAACAAAAAAGCATTAAAAAGAATTGAAGTAGTTAATTTATCTCACAATCAAGCAGCAGTTTTTTGGCAGACGGATAAAAAAGAAGTTGGATGGTTGGTTTACGGAGAATCGGAAAAAAAGTTGACAAATGTTGCCTTTGATGAAAGGGATGCTGGTGAAACAAAAAATAAATATCTGAATCACTATGTCGTATTGAGGAACCTTAAGGAAAATTGCCTTTATTATTTTAAAATTGTTAGCGATAACCAGTTGGTTGCCGGAACTGATAACAATGCCTATAGACTGCAAACAACAGCCAATATTTCCTCTGCAAGTAATATCAAACCGGCTTATGGGAAGGTATTGGCAGCCAACGGATCACCACTTACAAACGGAGTTGTAATTCTTATGTTCGATAATGCTTTACCTTTGTTTAGTTTAGTAAAGCTATCTGGCGAATGGATGATTCCTTTAAACAATATTTTGGATGAAAAAAACAAAAAACTAAAGATCATAGAAGATAAAGATATTGCTTCTATTGAGATTTATAGTGAAGAAGGTGAAAAAACCTCAATTAAAATTGCAGCAAAAAATTTAAGCCCTTTACCTCAGTCTGTTGTTATTGGTAAAGATTACAATTTTCTAGTAGAAGAAAGTGTACTTGGTTTAAATGACTACAATATCAATCCGAATAATCAAATTAGTATTGTTTATCCTAAGGAGAATAGCATTATTCCAGCTTCACAGCCGTTAATCAAGGGTTTAGCTATTCCAGGTAACGAAGTGTTTGTCTTTCTTAAATCTAAGCAAGACTATTCTTTTAGATCTATAACAGATAAAACTGGTATTTGGAAAATTGACATAACTCAGAGTTTACCGGCGGAAAAATATGAGATGGAACTTGTGACAAAAGATAGTTTAAATAAAGAAGTTAGATTAAAGAGAGCATTTACAATAGCAAAATCAGGAGAACAGGTAATGGGAGCGGCAACATCCGAAGGGACTCTTGAAACCCCAACACCAGAACCTACTCAGATCGTGGCCAGCTCAACTCCAGTTCCTACAATTAGTAGAACTGGTTTTGATCTTTTGCCACTTTCTATTATTAGCGGATCGCTTATTATTGTCGGGATCGGAATTATTCTTGCATTTTAGAGATGTTTTCTTATAAAATCAATATATGGATTTAGTTTCTTTTTTAGGCTCGGTAAATAAAATAAGCTTGATTGCTTTCTTTTTTATGCTGGGTATTTTAGTATACGAGATAATTCTTTTCAGAAAAGAAGCTTGGCAAAAAACTAAACCAAAAGTTCCCAATTTTCAGGATAATCTTAATCCACAACTGGCTCAGGCATCAACTATTATTGAAGAAAAAACAGCAAAAGTAACAAGACCAAATAACTTAATTTTGATTGTTTCAATAGTCTTGGTTATTTTATTTGGGATAGCTTCTTTTATTGGTTTTTTTCAAACAAACAGTAAAACCAGTATTTCAACAAAAATAACTCCTACTCCACTGATTGATTTTGTTACCTCTAAAGGAATTAAGATTTATAATAACGATTTTCAGCCGATTCCGGAAAGTTCGCTAGGCAATATTTTACCGGGAGAAGAAATCATAATAGGTGTTGAAACAATCGGAGAAGTAGATATTGATAGGGCCAGACTTAGAGTCAATAAACAAAACTGGGATAACGGAGACATAACTTTAAATTATTCTGATGAATTAAAAGTATATTATAAAAGGTATACAGTGGCAACAGGCGAATCAAAACTAAAAATTGAAGCCCAACTCCATTCGTCCAGCGAAGGATGGCTTGGAGATTGATTATGTTTAAAAATAAACCCAAAATCACCACTTTTTTACTCGTTTTTGTTACAGTATTTTTGATTGGTGCCATTTTCTATATCAGTACTTTACTTACTTCAGAAACAAAAAGTGAAACGCAAACTTCCCAGATTGCGCCTAGAAAGACTAAGGCGGCTAGTGTCACCTATTCTAAACTTATCGTTTTGAACGAAGTAGCGCCCGAACCGACATTAATACCAAGTCCAACTATTATGGAAGAAGAGCAGGAGAGTGTTGCCTTTAGCCAAACCCAAACGGAAGAGGAAATTGTCGAGACACCGTCTCCCACACCGACGGAGACGATTTTAGCTTATGTTAACCCAACAACCACAGAAGAAGCTACTTCAGAGGCAGAAACGACCACTTTAACACCGACTAAAGTTCAGAATCTCCCAGATACTGGTTTTATTTATAACGGATTGATTATTTTTGCGGCAGCAATGGTTTTAGTTTTCTTTTCCTTCCTCTTCTAATTTATCCTCGATGTATTGATGAATTGTTTCGAAAGAACCGTTTTGCTTCGGAATTAAAACATACTTGCCATCATATTCATAATATGGAGGAACAATAAAAAAATCCTCAGGAAGTGTAATCTGTTTTTGAGTTAATCCTTTTTTTTCAAAAAATTTTTTGAAAATGATGTTTTTGGCGATAATCGATGCTTGTTGATTGGTGATATCTCGATTAACAAGCTGGTTTAGTTGTTGGTAAAGTTTATCCAGGTTTGAGACGTCTGGTTTCTGCAACAGTTGAATAAGTTTTTTTTCTAAGGTAATAATTACTTTTTGTTGTCTTTTTTCCCTGGCAAAATCACTTCCTTCTTCACCTTCAGCGTGTCTTGAACGGACAAATTTTAAGGCAGTTTCACCATCCATTTTTGTAAGCCCTTTGTCAAAATGGACTGTCTCGTAACGACATTTATATTTAGGATCATTGCCACCACAGTCGTCATTTTCCCGCCCGACAATGGGAAATTCATTGTCGGTGAAGGCGGTTTCGACATTTATTTCTATACCTCCGATAAAATCAATCAATTGCTCGAATTTACTAAAATCGATTACCACTGCATAGTGAATTGGTTGGCCGACTATTGAAGAAACTTCGGCTTTGGCAAGCTTTATTCCGTCTTCCGGATTGCCATTTTTGGCAAAACCATAGGCGTAAGCGCTGTTTATTCTGTCTCGAAGCGTGTCACTCCAAATATCTCGCGGAACAGAAACCGTGGTAATTTGATTGTTTTCAAAATTGTAGTTTGCAAGAATAATTGAGTCGGAAAGATAAGGCCCGTCGTTGCTTTCTCCGGGGATTCCAAGGACCAAGATATTAACCTGATTGTCATAAGTTTTTAAAGAATCTTTGGAAAAAAGAGTTTTGACAGGTGATATTTTCAAAGTTTTTGTGGCAAAAATATAGTAGGGTTTTAACCAAAAAAAAAGAAAAGTTAAGATTACCAAGAATACTATAAATATTCTTCCAAAAATTTTTATCTTCATGATTTTCTTATTCTAATATCTTATAAAAACTTTGTGGGTTAAGCGAAGCACCGCCAACCAAAAGTCCATTTATTTTATCAGATTGCAGGTAATCTTTAACGTTTTTTTCGCTGACCGATCCGCCATACAGATATGATACTTCCAAAGGAAGATTGAGTTTATTTTTTAGCTCAATTACCCTGTCAACAGGTTCGTTTAATCCCGTTCCAATCGAAGCCGGTGGTTCGTAGGCAATGATTTTTACTCCGGCATCAGGAAGATAATCGTTTTGGTCGCGAATACAATGAATCGGTTCGATCCGGTATTTTTTTGCCAGCGAAATTTTTTTGGCAATTATTTCGTTTGTCTCACCAAAGTTTTTTCTTCTCTCACTATGTCCTACAATCGCATATTCGGCCAATCCTTGAAGGGATTTGGCTGTTGTTTCACCGGTTACAGCTCCTTCTTCAAAGCCAGATAAATCTTGAACACCAAGTTTTAAGCCTTTAACTTCGTTAATTTTCTGCTTGATTGCTAGAAGAAAAGGAAATGGAGTACAAATAACAATAATTCTGTCAGGATATGGTTGGTATAGTTTCAGGAATTCCGTGATCCAACTTTCAGCTTCATAAAGATTTTTATTTGCTTTCCAGTTGGCAACTATGTATTTCATAATTTATATTTTATACGTTTATTCCCATTTCTTGTAATGGTTTTTTGGAAAGAGTATCGGCCTCTTGGTTTTTTTCCCTGGGAATCCATTTAATTTCATATTCAAAGTTTTTCAAAAGTTCGAGAGTCTCAAAAAGGAGTTTTTTAAGATGAGGATGATTTTTGTGAGGGTGCCAAACTGTTTTTTTCTTGTTCCAACCCCATTTTTTAGCGACCATATTGTAAACAAGATTACTGTCGGTATAGATAGCCAACTGGTGGTTAGCGATTGATGGCTGGTTACTGGTAGTCAAAAACTTAAGAGCTGCAAGCAAAGCGTGGTATTCGGCCAGGTTGTTAGTCATGCCTTCACCGGACCCGATTACTTTAGAATTTTTAAAAACAGTTGTTCCATTTTTTTTAATTAAAAAACCCCAAGCAGCAGTTCCTCCCGGATTTTTTGGTCCGCAAGCGCCATCAAAATAAATTTCGATCATGCTATTATTATAATCTATGGTCTTTGATAATTTGAACGAAAAACAACAGGAGGCAGTCAAAAATATTGAAGGAGCATCTGTTATTCTTGCCGGCGCCGGAAGCGGTAAAACACGAGTTTTGATCTCGAAAGTTCTTAATCTTATTAAAAATCACCAGGTTGATCCATATTCGATTTTAATGATTACATTTACAAATAAAGCTGCCGGCGAGATGAAAGAGAGGATCGGCAGGCGCCTTGGATTTGTTGGTACCTTTCACGCTTTTTGTGCAAAGATTCTTCGGATTGAGGGTGAGGTAATCGGTTTAGAACGAAAGTTTACGATTTATGATGACGATGATCAGATTGATCTTCTTAAACAGATATTGAAAAAAATGGAGTCAAAAAAATTTACTCCAAGCTATTTTTTAAACAGAATTTCTGCAGCCAAAAATCAACTGATCGATTACAAAAGGTATTCGGAATTTTTTTCAGATTACAACGCTCCGTTTGTTAGTGAAGTTTATGAAAAGTATCAAAAAGCCCTGAAAAAAAATAGGGCAGTTGATTTTGACGACTTGCTTGTTTTGACAGTAAGACTTTTTAAGAAAAACGAAAAAATTCTTGAAAAATATCAGAAGCGTTACCGCCATATTCTTGTCGACGAGTTTCAGGATACAAACTATGCACAGTATGCGATTATTCGACTGCTAGGCGAGAAATATAAAAACGTAACCGTGGTTGGTGATTTTTCCCAAAGCATCTATTCCTGGCGGGGCGCAGATATAAAAAACCTGGAAAAATTTCAGGCGGACTTTCCAAAGTCAAAAGTTATTTATCTTGAGGAGAATTACCGGTCAACTCAGAAAATTCTTGACTTTGCTACCATGATAATTGCTAAAAATCAAACTCATCCTATTTTGCAGCTTTTTACTAAAAATAATGAAGGAGAGGAGATTGATTTTCGGGAACTCGAAAACGAAGAACAGGAAGCAATTTTTATCGCTCGAGAAATAATTCAGCTGTCCAAAAACAAAGTTCATCCCAACTTTGCTGTTCTGTACCGAACCAACGCCCAGTCACGGGTAATCGAGGAGGTTTTTTTGCACTACGGTTTACCTTATGTTTTAGTCGGTGGAACCCGATTTTATGAGCGGCGGGAGATAAAAGATGTTTTGGCATACTTGCGGCTTTTGGTCAATCCGGAAGACTCGGTTTCCCTTGAGCGAATAAAAAAAATTGGCAAAAGGAAATTTGATAAATTTAAAGAACTTTATAACGAAATTAAAGATGAAATCGAAAAAAAGCCAACCGATCAGCTAATGGAACTAATATTTGAAAAGACAAAGTATTTGGAGATATATAATGTTTCCGATGAGACTGATTTTTCCCGTTTGGAAAACATTAAGGAGTTAAAATCTGTGGCGATAAGCTACCCCAAACTCACAGAGTTTTTGGAACAAGTAGCTTTGGTTGAGTCAGAATATTTTGCCGGCGAGAAAAAGGCTTCGGGTGATGAAGGAATTAAGTTGATGACGCTCCATCAGGCAAAAGGCCTTGAGTTTCCATATGTTTTTATTGTCGGAGTTGAAGAGGGGATATTACCTCATAGCCGCTCGATTGACGATGTATTTGCTCTGGAGGAAGAAAGAAGGCTTTTTTATGTAGGAATAACTCGAGCCCAGAAAAAACTCTACATTACGTATGTAAGACGAAGATTTATTTTTGGACGGCGATCCGAGACGCTAAAATCACGATTTATCATGGAAACAGGTGATTTTTGATATAATTTACCTTATGGAACCTGCGGAATTTGGAAAAAAAATAGTTAACAGAATTTATAATATTTTTTTAGAATTCGAGGTTTTTTTACTTCATATTATCGGTCTTATACCTATTCATCATTTGCGCCGTTTTTTTTATCGCTTGGCCGGAATGAAAATTGGCAAAGGTTCGACTATCCATACAGGCACCCGTTTTTATGACCCAAAGAATATTAGAATTGGTCAAGATACGATCGTTGGTGAAAGAGCGGTTTTGGACGGTCGGGAGAAACTTATTATTGGCAATCACGTTGCTTTGGCAAGTGAAGTGATGATTTACAACAGCGAACATAGTGTGGAAGATATAAATTTTGCTGCTAAAGATGCACCGGTTGAGATTGAAGACTATTGTTTTATTGGACCTCGTGCGATTATTTTACCAGGAGTTAAAATTGGAAAAGGAGCGGTCGTTGGAGCAGGAGCCGTTGTTACCAAAGAAATTCCGCCTTTTGCAATAGTTGGTGGTGTTCCGGCAAAGATTATCGGTGAGCGAAAAAATAAAAATCTTTCTTACCGACTTGGTAGGGCAAGATGGTTTAGGTAAATAAGTTTTATGAAATTCCTTAGCAAAATTATTTTTTTTATTTTTGTTCTTCTTAGTGCAGGTACCGTTTATTGGAAGATTTCTTCTCTCCCTAAAAAAAGTAATAGTTTGAATTACAAACTTGACCAAACAGCAGGACAAGTCGTTTATCCAACATCTACAGAGAAGGCACGAGCGACCCCTATGAAACCAAAAACTTCGGCCATAGATAAAAAATGGCCGGATCCAAGGCCAACGGCAACTCTAACAGAAGATATACAAGAATGGGGGAAAGCCACTCAACTTTCCGAGCATACCTGGACGATGAAGGTCGGATTTGACGACCGTATGGCAACTCCTGAGGAAATTTTTACAGCATTAAACAATTATAGAAGGCAACACAATCGTGAAGCTTTGGTTTGGGATGACAAGCTGGCTGCTTTTGCCAAGTCAAGAGCGGTTACTTTCACAGGCCTTGGCAAAACCGACGAACATGCAGGATTTATTAGTTATACCAATAATATTGACAACGTTAAAACTTTAGGTTTTTGGTCTTTGGGTGAAAACTCAAGTTATGGATATAGACTAACTGGAGTTCATCTTATTGAATGGGTTTATGCCGGTGATGAGGGTCATAATTCCAATCAACTAAGCCCTGACTGGAGCCATGTTGGAATTGGAGTCGATGGAGAACAAACCGACATTATTTTCGGCGGAAATAAAATGTAGGCTAATCGGCAGTGCCGACTAGGTAAACTGCTTGCCAAGGTTTATAGCTTGAGTAAAAACTATCTTCTTTAACAGTTCCGTCGGCATAGGTTACTTTGTAGGTAAAGTTTGCCTTACCGCCCCAGGCAGCAAAATCAACCTGTTTGATGACGCCTTTTTTTAAAGTCGGTTCATCCTGATAGAGAGATTCGGGTGGTGCTTGGACATCCCATAGAACTGGTGTTGAAATCTCAACTTTGCGATTGTCTTTTTTTCCGTAAAATCTAAAGTATAGGAGGTTATTGTTTTCATCGACCTTAGTTTGAATAAGGATATATGCAGGCGTATCATTCTTAATTTTAAGATCAACAGAAGGTGAAAACACCGTGGCATCAAGACCAGGCTTGGCATCGTTTTCATAATAGCCTACTCGGTAAGCATGAGGGTGGCGTTCGATAATAGGCAATCCACTGTTTAAGGCGGCGCGAAAAAGAGTAGTTGAAACTTGACAGATACCGCCGCCGTCTCCTAAAATAGTTTTTCCGGCTTTAATAATGTAAGCCTGTTTATAGCCAGTTGACGCCGAAATATCGCCAATCGTATCGTTAAAAGAAAAAATTTTATCTTTTGGGATCAAAATTCCGTTGAATTTCGAAGCAGCCAAAATTATATTATAGACTCTTTCCTCTATAGAGTGAGTATAGTCTGATTTACCTTCTCCAATAAGTTCTTCTATACCATAATTATTTGCTTTAGCAAGAGTAATCTCTGGCTCGATCATCTTACTTTTTACAACGACAACGACATTGTTTACTTTTTTATTTTTTAAACCATAAATCTTAGTATCAAAATCGTCAAGAAACTGTGAAGAGAGGATTTGCCGACCAAATTCCTCCTGGCGGAAACTAAGAACTTTATTGTCTTCAAATTGAAACAACGCATTTTTAGCAGGCTTGTTGTAACTTTCTTCAAGGCGGGTTAGGTTTTCTTTTATTTCATCTTTATCATAGTCAAGGCTTGAATTAATCTGAAACGATTGATTAAGAAAAACAGTTGCGATTTTTTGATAGTACTTTGAAGCAAGATTTGAAGATCGGCCTATCAAGTAAGCTCTTTCCGCCAAACCCTCACTGTCGTAATGAAGATTAATTTGCTCTCCGGACAAAGTGGCAACCGGACTATCCTCAAAAATAATAGTAAATTTGATTTTTTTTAAATCGTCATTTTTTTGCTGAAAATACTGAACGATGTTGGCTTTGCTTTTTTTGCCGAAGTTTATATTGTCAATATAAACATTGGGGTAGAGTTTGTCTTGAAAAGTTTTTTCCGCATCTGTAAAAAACTTTGCAAAAACAAGCAGGAAAAAAAATAGTAAGTAAAAAAAAATCCTGATAAGCTTCTTATATGCTATCATAGATATATGGATGATAATAAACAAAATCCTGTAGAAAATCAAACCTCAGTTTCTCAACCGACGCCTACTTTTCAAGTCGAAGAGGTAGCGCCAGATGTAACTACTCCGACAAATAAAGATGTCAGTCAAGTAAACCCGGAAGTTCTCAATACTCCTCCGCCACCGATGTTTAAGGAAAACAAAAAAAAATATATTATTGTTGCTGGAACAGCTGTTGCCTTTTTCATTTTTATTATTATCGTTTTTCGTCTGATTTCTGGTAAAAAAACAACGGCAAATTCAATTAAACTTACCTATTGGAGTTTATGGGAAGACAAACAGGTTTTTGACCCATTAATACAAGCCTATGAGAAAGAAAATCCGAAAGTAACAATTGATTATCAAAAAATATCAAAAGAAGATTATAAAGATAGACTCTTGGCTCGAGGTGAAAAAGGTACAGGTCCAGATATTTTTAGTTTTCATAATACTTGGTTACCGGAAATAAAAAATATGGTGGCAGCTCTGCCCAAAAGCGTGATGACGAACGCTGAGTTCGAAAAAACTTTTTATAAAATTCATCAGACGGATTTAAAAGTTGATAATGACTACTATGGAATTCCTTTGACAATTGACGGTTTGGTTTTAATTTACAACGACAGTCTTTTAAAAAAAGCAGGACTTTCTACACCGCCAGCCAACTGGGACGAAATGGTTGATGCTGTTGCTAAGCTTACCGTCAAGGATAATAATAACCAAATTATTACTTCTGGTATTGCTTTGGGGACAGCAACAAATGTTGAGCATTATTCAGATATTTTTGGACTTTTACTTATTCAAAATGGCGGGAGTTTAACGGCTTTGGATCAAGCTGAGGCTGCAGAAGCACTTGAAAGCTACCGAAAATTTGCCGAAGCACCAAATGATTTTTGGAGCGATGTTATGCCAAATTCAATAGTAGCTTTTGCCCAGGAAAAAGTAGCTATGATAATTGCCCCTTCTTGGGAAGTCTTAACTATAAAAAATATTAACCCCGATATTAGTGTCAAAACGGCAACAATTCCTGTTGTTCCTGGTGGCAAATTGGTTTCTTTGGCAACCTACTGGGTGGAAGGGGTTTCTCGATACAGTAAAAATCAAACAGAAGCCTGGAAATTTTTAAAGTATCTATCGGAAAAAGAAAACCAAACAAAGTTATATCAGGTCCAGAGTCAATTAAGACCATTTGGACAACCTTACTCAAGGGTGGATCTGGGGTCGCTTCTTGCTCAGAATCAATATCTAGGTGCAGTGATTAAACAAGCTGATTACTACGTTTCTTTACCTCTTGCCTCAAGAACATACGATAATGGATTAAATGACGAAATCATAAAATATATTGAAAACGCAATAAATGCAACAGCTCAAGGAACATCTTATTCTCAAGCTTTAAAACAGGCCAAGGAGGGGATTGATCAGGTTTTATCAAAATACAGTATTAAGTAATATAAAATTATACTTATGAAGTTTCCATTTTTTCAAACGGCTAAAAACAACAGTCCTTATCTGGGATTACTTTTGAAGGAAGATCAAGGAATAGCTATTATTATTAATACAAAAAATAATGTTGAGGCGATTTCTAATTTTGAAAAATTTAACTATTCAAAC
Source organism: uncultured Gammaproteobacteria bacterium (assembly GCA_964545385.1). Lineage (GTDB taxonomy): Bacteria > Patescibacteriota > Microgenomatia > UBA1406 > GWC2-37-13. Next base: position 29,939 of record CAZJFG010000002.1, read on the forward strand.
GGTTGGGAAAATATAGCAGACGATATTGACGAAGTTCTTTATAGGTTGGAATCAAAATACAAAATTCATTTTGAAAAAACAATTTTATTCGTCTACTCCCATTTGATCGATGAAAAAACCAATCAGATAAAAAAAACCTATTATCAGAAAATAAAAAACTTAATTAAGGACCTTGAATTAAAACCTTTGGGATTTATTGATTGTCGTGATGCTGTCGTAAGAGCACTTGAGCAGAAAGATGAAAACAAACTAACAGGAATAATTGTTGAACTTGATAAAAATAGTCTGGCCGTTTTTATTTATAAAGCGGGTCAAATTTCTTTTGCTAAGACGGTTACAAGAACAAATAATATTGTTGAAGATCTAAATTCAGTTTTTGATGAAATTAAGGGAAGGATTTTACTGCCGGCAAGAATTATTTTGTATAACTCAAAGGAGCTTGATTTAGAGGTTACAAAAATAATAAGTTATCGCTGGTCCAGTGACGTGTTTATTCAATTGCCAAGAGTAGAAATTGTTCAGGAAAAAAATATTATCCAAAATTTAGCAGTTCTTTTTAAAGAACAAATAAGACCAGAAAGAGCTTCTATTGAAAATACTGCGTCAAAAGAGGAAGCTGCGGGTTTTGTCATTGGTAAAGATATAAAAGACGAGAAACGGTATCAATCACAGATTAAAAAAAATAAACTGCCTGTAGTTACTTTTAAGAATATTTTCGGAAATATATCTTTTACTAATTTTAAAATTCCATTTATCAAAAAAAAATGGCAGAAAAAATTCTTAATAATTATTTGTGTTTTGATTGTTTTAACCGCTTTAGTATTAAACGAATATTTTTTTCACAAGGCAAAGATTGAAGTTTATGTTCCAAGCAATATTTTAAAAAAAACACTTGATTTGACAGCCGGAAAAAGCGGTGACGTTGATCTTAAAATTACGCCGGTTAAAAAAATATGGGATGTTTCTGTATCAAAAAGTACTACCGGTACAAAAAATATTGGTGATCCGGCAACAGGCGAAGTTACTTTATATAATTACAATAAAGAAACCACTTTTGCTAAAGGAACTAAAATCACTGTAGGTGGAATTACATTCATTCTTGACGATGAAGCAAAAGTAGCTTCGGCCTCACTTACGAGTGACGGTTCGGCAAAGCTTCCCGGGAAAGCAAAAGCAAAAATTACAGCTTCGGTTATCGGTACGGAAGGTAATCTGCCCAAAGGACAAACTTTTCAGATAGAAGGTCTTGATCCAGATATATATTTTGCTAAAAACGAATCAGATTTCAGTGGCGGTTCAGCAAAAAAAGTAACCGTTGTTTCAGAAGAAGATATTAAAGATTTGAAATCCGAAATTATTGCCAAAGTAAAGCAGGAGAAACCCAATAATTTTAATTTAAAAAGTGACGAAAAAATAATTAACCAGTTGACAACAACCGATCTGACCGACGAGAATTGTTCGAAAGAATTGGGTGAAGAGGCAAGTACGGTTACTCTTACTGCCAAAGCAGAAACAACTGTGTTTATTTATAGTAAATCGGAATTGCTTGATATTATATATAAAAATTTACAAAATAATTTAAAAACAGGTTTTACACTTGATAAGAAAAAGATTAGTTATCAAATTGAGGATGTTGAGGTAAATAAGAATAATATTAACCTCAAAATTGCCGTTGAAGGAAAATCCATAAAAACGCTTGAAAAAGACGATGTTATTAAAAAACTACTTGGTAAAAACGAAGAAAATATTGGAGAGCTTCTGAAGAAAGATTTTGACATTACGGGTTTTAAAAAAACCCAAGAACAATCTCTTGCAATTCCTTTTTACAAAAATCTTTTACCTTTTTTTCCAAAAAACTTTGAGGTTGAAATTGATAGTTTATAATTTGATATGGCCTTGTACGTCTATCTGAAAAAAGACAACTCTGCTAAAAGGAAAGCGGTCAGCTATCTTTCCTACATTTCTTTGACTATTGGTGCTTTATTGCTTTTTTGGTCTTTTTATCCGATTTTGTCTTTTGAAGTTTATTCGCGAATTTTTATGAAAAACAATGTTCAGTCACCGGTACCAAAATCAACGACAACTCGTTCCTTGGAACAAGGATCCTCGGTCCTTGGCACAAACAGTGTTTTTTCCAACAATTTACGGGATTTTACCGATGTTAAACTTTGGTTCCCTTCAACCTCACAGACAAAGAACAAAACAAATTTTGCTATAAAAGAATATAAACTCTCAATTCCCAAAATAAACATTAATGATGCGAAAGTAGTTGTTAATGGTGAAGATCTTTCCAAAAGTCTTGTCCAATTTTTAGCTCAATCCCTTCCAGGAGAATATGGAAACATTATTATTTTCGGTCATTCAACATTGCCTCAACTTTACAATCCTAAAGACTATAAAACTATCTTTACCTATCTTCCGTCCTTGGATAGAAAAGACAATATTTATTTGAAAGTAGGTGATGTTTCATATGAGTATAAAATTTACGATATGTTTGTAGTTGATCCTGACGAAGTTTCTGTTCTTGAACAAAATAGCAGTGCTAGTTATCTTACGCTGATTACCTGTGTGCCTCCAGGCACTTATTGGAAAAGGCTTGTAATTAAGGCAAAACTAACCAAACTGCCCGTTGAATAAACCTATAATATCTGCTAAAATATCAAGATGAAATTCATCCGTAGTCTTGAGAATTTTTGTTTTAAAATAATCTTTTTTTTAGTAAACTTCATTATTTTAATCGGTGAGTCAGTCCAGAAAATATTTCTTTTTCTTAAACAATCCATTTTCCGTTTATTTTCGCATTTTGCCAGAGGTATCTTATATTTAATAAAAAAGATAAGGTCGCTTAAAATATCAATAAAATTTCCCAAAATAAAATTAAAGATTAAATTGCCACGATTGCCGCATTTTGTTTCTTTAAAATTTAAGTTCTTTTCCTTAGGTGTGGCTATTACTTTGGGCCTAGTTTTTATTTATCAAAGTTATATTTTTGTAAAAAACCTTCCGTCGCCAACCAATATCGGCAAAATCAATTATTCCTTAACGAGTCATATTTATGACAGAAATGGTAATCTTCTATATGAGATCTATCGTGATCAGAATAGAACACCAATTAAACTAAGCGATCTTCCCGATTATGTAATAAAAGCAACAGTCGCCGCCGAAGACAAAGATTTTTATCACCATAAAGGGATATCTTTAGTCGGCGGAATTTTTAGGGCGGTTAAAGACATGATTTCCCATAAAGGTTTGCAGGGCGGTTCAACTATTACTCAGCAACTGGTTAAAACCGCCTTATTGACTCCCGAACGCACCATTGATCGAAAAATAAAAGAAATAATTTTGGCGCTTTGGGCCGAGAAACTTTATACCAAAAACCAAATTCTTGAGATGTATTTAAATCAAGTGCCTTATGGTGGCGCAGCCTATGGAATTGAAGAGGCGGCCAGGATATATTTTGGCAAATCAGCCAAAGACCTGAGTTTGGAAGAGTCGGCAACCTTGGCCGGACTGCCACAAGCACCAAGCGTTTACTCTCCACACAGTAATCCACGGGCTGCAATTGGTCGTCGTAACACCGTGCTTCGATCAATGTATGAGTTGAAGATGATCGATAAAAAAAAATATGAGTCGGCAATTAAAAAAAAACTCGTCACCAATCCGCCAAAGACTACGATTAAAGCACCTCATTTCGTTTTTTATGTTCGTGGACAGCTTGAAGATGTTTTTGGGATAAAGGAGATTGAGGAAGGAGGACTAAAGGTAATAACAACCTTGGACTTGAACATTCAAAAAGAGGCGGAGAAAATTCTTCAAGAGGAAATTGACAAATTGAAAAATCTTAACGTAACCAATGGTGCAATTTTAGTAACACGGCCAAGTACCGGTGAAATTTTAGCCATGGTCGGTTCGGTTGATTATTTTGCCAACTCAAACGGCGCTTTTAATGTGACAACCGCTCTTCGGCAACCAGGATCTTCCATTAAGCCAATCATGTATTCTTTAGCACTTGAAAAAGGAATAACCGCCGCAACTATTTTAGACGACAGCCCGGTTGTTTTTAATATCGCGGGAAGCGAACCTTATCGACCGGTCAACTACGACAATAAATATCATGGAAAAATTCCTCTTCGTTATGCTCTTGCAAATTCCTACAATATTCCGGCCGTTCGAACTTTATCGATGATTGGCGTTGACAATTTTATAAACCATGCAAAAAATATGGGCATTACGACGTGGACCGACTCAACGCGCTATGGACTTTCTTTGACTCTTGGCGGAGGTGAAGTGCGAATGGTTGATATGGCTGTAGCATTCGGAGTTTTAGCCAATGAAGGAAAAAAAACAGATCTTAAAAGCTGGATAAAGATCGAAGATGTTGCCGGTCGTATTCTTTCCGAAGCCAGTCCACATAGCGAACAGATTCTAGATAAGAATGTCGCATTTATTATTTCTGATATTTTGTCGGACAGTTTTGCCAGACAATGGGCTTTTGGCCCAAACTCGGCGCTTGAAATTCCGGGTTATAAAGTGGCGGTTAAAACCGGTACGACTAACGATATGAAAGACAACTGGACAATAGGATATACGCCTGATTTTTTAGTTGCGGTTTGGGTGGGCAACAACGACAGCTCGCCGATGAACCCTTATCTTACGTCCGGAATTACCGGTGCCGCACCAATATGGAATCGGGTAATGACAAGCCTATTAAAAAACTATACCAGCGGTAAAACTTGGTATCAAAAGCCGGATAATATTGTTGAGAAAAACTGTTATTTTGGCCGTAAAGAATATTTTATTAAGGGAACCGAGGATAAAGTAAATTGCCAAGGTCCGATTTTAAACCAAATTCCGACGCCGACTCCTGAAGGATATCGTGACGGATATAAAACTAGCCAGTAATTTTTTCTTTCCCAATTAATTCTTGTAATACTTTTGGAATAAGAATAGAGCCGTCTTTTTGTTGATAGTTTTCAAGTATCGCAATAAGAATTCTTGGTGAAGCAATAGCCGTATTGTTTAATGAATAGCAGAATTCTGTTTTATTGTCCTTTGTCCGATATTTGATATTTAATCTTCTGGTTTGGAAATCTCCCATAATCGAGTTGGACATAGTTTCGCCATAATCGTTCCGCGAAGGCATCCAAGTTTCGGTATCGTATTTTTTCATCTGAGGTTCGCCCATGTCACCGCTGCACATAAGAAGAACCCGATATGGCAAATTCAATTCTTGCAAAATTTCTTCAGAATTTTTTTGCAGTTCCTCATGAAGCTTTTTAGTTTCTTCAATGTTGTTTCTGGCAAGAATTACCTGTTCTACTTTCCAAAACTCATGGAGTCGATAGAGTCCTTTTGTATCTTTACCATAGGCGCCGGCTTCTTTGCGGAAACACGGTGAAAAAGCTACAAATTTTTTAGGTAGATTTTCCTCTTTTAAAATCTCACCGGAAAAATACGAAGTGACCGGTTGTTCGGCCGTTCCGGAAAGAAAACTGTCTTCATCATTTAGTTTATAGGTATCTTGCTCTCCCCAGGGAAACTGACCACAGCCAAAAAGAGCAAAACGTTTGACAATAGCCGGTGCAATAATTGGCGTATAACCTTTTTTGACAAGTTTGTTAAAAACAAACCATATGACAGCAAGTTGTAAAAGCGCTCCTTCGTTTTTCAAAAAATATCCACGAAACCCAGAGACTTTTGAACCCCGGATAAGGTCAAAAAGATCCAGAGACTCTCCCAGTTTAATGTGCGACTTGGGTTTAAAATCGAACTTAGGTAGATCACCCCATTTTTTTATTTCTTTGTTTGCTGTGGCATCTACTCCAACAGGGACCTCATCAAGAGGAACATTTGGAACAAAAGACAAAAGAAAGTTTAACTCAACTTCAATACCGGCAAGTTTTTCCTCAATTATTTTTAATTTTTCTTTGATATTTTTTCCTTTAGTTTTTAGATCGTTTGTTACTTTTTCTTTGGCTAGTTTGTTTCTTTCCTGGCGGATGTTTTGCGACTCCTGTATCAGTTTTTTTCTTTCATCATCAAACTTAAGGATTTTTTCAATATCGATATCTCGATTTTTATTTTTAGCCGCCTCAATGACTTTTTGTTTATTTTTCCGTATAAAATCCAAAGATAACATATTTCTTAATGTAAAAAAACTAAAAACTAGAAATTATCTATATCATATCAAATCTTCAATTCTTTTTGTAAGTTTTGTTATGGTTTATGTTTTTTTTGACCCTGCGTCAAAAAAAACATAAATTAACACTTGGATAGGTTGTCCAGTTAGCCTGTATTACACCCCGGAGGTGGAGGAGGTAAAAGTTATTTTTCATTTGCCCGTGGTAAAGACGGTTCAAGTAACCGCCACTGTTTCTTTGATAATTGATAATTCTCCTATATATAACTTGAAAATATTATTGAAAGGTTTTTCATTTTTCTGAAGGAATTGGTAGAAAGACAACTTTTACAATTAATTATTGGGATTGGTTGTTATCTTCCGGAGATTTGAAACCATTTTGTTTAGCATGACTCCAGACTGATCCGCATTCAACAAATTCTTTTCCATTAAAATTATAACATAGTCGAGTATCTAGTATTTGAAAATTGCCGCCAGGCAAAGGAGCGGTTAGCCTAAATTTAGGAGGTATTTCTTCAATAGGAGTAACTCTCTCGGAATCATACGGATGGTTTTTTCTTGACATTACAAATCTTTCCATAATAAGATATGCAATATTATTTTATTCAGTCAATATTAAAAATTATTGTTTCCAATAAGGTTTTCATTTTAGAACTTGCTTTATTGGCTTCATTGACAACTTCCTTATGGTCATGTTTTACAAAGGCAAGATTGGTAACAAAAGCCAAACTTAAAACATCGATATTCAGTGATCTTGATACCAATACTTCGGGAACGGTGCTCATGCCGACGACATCCGCCCCTAAAAATCTAAGCGCCATTTTGTCGGCGGGAGTTTCGTAATTGGGGCCGTGATAATAAACATAAGATCCTTCATGAAAGCTAATATTATTTATACTGGCCGCTTTTTTAGCTTTATTGATCAGATTCTGATCAAATGCTTGACTCATGTCGATAAATTTCGGCCCAACCAGAGGGTTATCAAGCGCCAAAAACAAAGTAATTACATCATTTATGATAACAAAATCGCCAACTTTATATTTTTCATTTAGCGCTCCGCAGGCTGCAGTAGTAATTAGTTTTTTAACACCGCATTTTCCAAACACTCTTATCGGAGTTGTCGCCTCAAAGCTCTTATAACCTTCGTAAGTATGGAATCTTCCGGACATAAAGGCGATTCTTTTATTTTTTATTTTGGCTATAATTAGTTCTCCGACATGTCCAGGAACCGTTACGTTTGCGTTAAAAAGTTCAGAATATTTTATCTTAGTTTCAATTTTTGCTTTATCCAAAACCCTATTCCATCCCGAACCGAGGATGATAAGTGTTTCCGGGAAATTTTTTACTCGAGATTTAATAATTTTGTTAATTTCATTTTCTGATTTCATTGTTTTGAATAGAAATTAATAAAAATATCAGGAATTTTTATTTTCTTAAGTTGTTTTATAATTTCGATTTGAGTTAATCCTTTTTTAGATAATTTTTTAGCAATTATTTGAGTGTTTTCTTTCATATCAAATGGGAAGATAATCCAAGAAGTATATGATTTTTGAAAAAAATCAGGGACGTATTTTGTCCAGGTTTTTATATAGGGAGCGGCAGTTTTTATTTCACTCGCGCCATTTTCCTTTAAGTAATCTAAACCGCGAAAAAAAGTTTTGCCAGTATCCGAAACATTATCAACTAATAATATTTTTTTATTGTGAAGTTTATTGCCTAAATGGAGTGTAATTTTAGGAATATTGATTTGTTTTTGGTCGCGGTAACTGGAAACGGTGAAGGTGGTAATTGGAAGTTCAAGAAAATCAGACATAATATGAGCTATGGTCAAACCACCTCTTGCAATAGCTACTATAAGGTCGGGTTTATATTTTTTTCTAATTTTTAAAGATAAACGATGGATATCGCTATGTAACTTTATCCAAGATATATATTGATATTCCATAATATTATTCCCACTCCATCGTCGCCGGTGGCTTGGTCGTGATATCATAAACTACACGCGAAATATCGTCAACTTCGTTAACGATCCTTGATGAAATTTTTTCAAGGATAGGATAGGGGATTTTTACCCAGTCGGCTGTCATTTCTTCAGTCGCTTTAAGGATTCTCAGGCCGATTGCTTCTTTGAATTTCATTTCGTCGCCTTTTAAAGCGGTAGTATAAATACCTGTCATAATGGCAAAAGAATGAAAAACTTTATTATATAAATTATTTGCCTTAATTTCTTCAAGAACAATTTGATCGGCAGCCTCAAGTTGTTTTAATCTCTTATCCGTAACTTCACCCATAATACGGATTGCATAACCCGGTCCGGGAAACTTTTGCTGGAAAATAAACTCTTTAGGAATACCCAACGTTAACCCCAGTTTTCTTACTTCGTCTTTGTAAAGATCCCGTAGTGGCTCAACCAGTTTAAATTTTATGTTTTTGGGCAAACCGCCCACGTTATGATGGTATTTTATAAGGGAAGAATGCTTTGTTCCTTTACTTTCAATTACATCCGAATATAGAGTCCCTTGGGCCAAATAATTTATCTTTAGTTTTTTTGCTTCACGCCAGAATAAATCAATATAAAGTTTCCCGATGATCTTTCTTTTCCGTGAACCTTTTGTTATTCCTTTTAATTTTTTCAAAAATTCTTTTCTGGCGTTAATAATGATTGGCTTAATTCCAAGCATTTCCTTAAAAATTTTATTGACAAATTCGGTTGTCCCAACCCGGTTAAGACCGCTATCGACATGAATGGGAATTAGATTTTTACCGATGGCTTTTCCGATCAAAAAAGCGGCGACGGTCGAATCGACTCCGCCTGAAACCGCACAAATTACTTTTTTATCACCAACAGTCGATTTAATTTTCTCTGTTAGTATATTGACGTCAAATGAAAGAAAAGCAAATGTCTGTAAACCGCAAACTTTTTCCAAAAAATTCTTTAAAAATATTTTTCCGTTTTGAGTGTGTTCAATCTCCGGGTGAAACTGAATACCGTAAATTTTCTTTTGAGGATTTCCGGCAAACGCCACTTCTATTTTTTCAGTCGAGCCAAATATTGTAAAATTTTTTGGAACAGTCTTAACGGTATCGCCATGACTCATCCAAATTTTATCAATACCGCTTGAATTATCAATAATTTTGTTTTTACATATTATTTTTAAATGGGCTTTTCCATACTCTCTAAATCCAGAAATTACCTCGCCTCCCAAAAGAGAAGCTGTTAACTGCCAACCGTAGCATATTCCCAGGATCGGAATCTCCAATTCAAATATTTTTTTACTAACCATTGGGGCATTTTTCTGGTAAACGGATGAAGGCCCGCCCGACAATATAATTGCTTGAGGCTTAATTTTTTTTATTTGGTTAAGAGCATTTTCGGGATCGATAATTAAAGTTTTCTGCCCAAGTTCACGGAGTTTACGACCAATAAGATGGGTTGTCTGGGAACCAAAGTCGATGATAATAATCATTATTTTCTATTTTCTTAAAATATAAATAGCCTAATTATACAGTAATAAATTCACTCTATAATTGTTTGCATTTGAAATTTCTTATTCTATTTTCATATTGATTAATTAGAATTTTGTATCTAAATCCATAATGTGAAAGCTTTCGGCTGGATTGCAGTTGCAGGTATAATACCTGAATTCCGCAACATAGTCGTGTAAGCCCAAATTGTTTGACACCCAATCTATAAATTTTTCTAACTGCGTTCCAGCAGAATGATATTTGTTAAGCAAATCATAAATTTCACTTGTTGTTAAATTATTTCCAAGAACTGTAAGATTATCCGGTACAAAACAGTCGATATTAAAAAAAGTGAAGGCGGTATTTACCGGAATATTAACTATTATTTTATCTTTTTTTTCCAAAGCTCGAGCATAGGAAATATTTGATCCAATATCCAATTTTAACTCATCTCCGCTAACCTGGAGTCTTCCGTGTATGGCCTTTTTTTGTAATGAGGTATTGTCGCTGTGGTACATTTTCCAACTTTTTTTGACTTCATTTGTGGCTTTTTGATAAGATATATCTTTAAAATCTGCCAAAGTTTTTATTCTTTGATTATACAATCCAATGTTTTCGATCAAAAACGCGGGTTCAGACCAAAGGGATTCCGGTCCTGTTCTGGAAGCGGTTCTTATAATAATATCAGTGTCGTTTGGTCTACCAGCATCGTGATTTATTTTGTTCATCTGATCTAATAGATATTGTAATTCCTGTATTGATAAAAAGTCGTCAGGAGGCGAAAAAAAAGTACCCATGCGGCACCATCCGCTGTCAGTCAACATTAGTCTTTTTTGAATTTTACTCGGAGAAAATTCAAAGCTGCTTCTGGAAACAGAATTATATGAAGCAATATAAGAAACAGGGTTGAGCTGGATTATGTTCAAGTGGCTATGGTTTTCTTTACTACGATTAGCGTTATCTGAATGGAAATTCTCCATATTTTAGCTATCCTCTTATAGGATAACCAATAATTCGATATTTTACTACTAAAATAGCCGATTGTAAAGAGCCAAAGCAATAAATATCCAATTAGAATATAAACTTCTATAATGTATTTTTAATTTACTTCCATATTTAGACGGTATGCTAATATTTACTGATATGTTATGGGTGGATTTTCACTGTTAACTAATGTAGAATTCAGGGCATAATATGGCCAAAGTCGAACACTCTACTGATGGTGGATTGTCCAACGAAAAATTTTATTTTCTTGCTTTAAATAAATTTAAATCCGCGAAAATGTTAATTAACCCATGTGATCCGGAAAACATAATTTTTATTAATCACGATCTAAAAGGCCTTCCTTATCCTTCGTATGAATATTTATCAAATGCCGGTGTTTCTGTTTCTGATATTGAAGTTGTTTTGGATCATACAAGTAGACTTAAATATGAAAAAAGAGATTTCATTGATCCATTTACTTTAAGTATATCAGAGCTTGAAGAGTGGGTAAAATCGCATGTAGCAAAGATATATCCATTGATTGATCTATCACTAAATGCTTCAGCAAATAATGGATTTAATGAACATGGGTTGCCACATGCCGAAGAAATATTGCAATCGAGTCGTAAATTGCTTTCAGATTTGAGAATACAGGATGAACAAATAGTCAAAAGAGCAGTTGTTGAATCGCTGACGCATGATTTAGGTAATTTCATCTCCAGAGAAAATCATGAAGTAACGTCAATTTTTTTACTTGAAAAGATTTTACCGGAATTGAAAATAAGATCAGAACAATGGAAATTAATCCGAAAGGCAATATTATTTCATAATATTTCCTTTATAAAAACCCTTTGGAACGAAAACTCAAAAGCAGAAGAAAAAATCGATATCCTTAGGAATATACTTTGTCCAGATGCGCTAGTATTAATGTTATCCGACAAAACTAGTATAGGGAGGGAAAGGCTGACAACAAAAATTATCGATAGGCAATCCGTCAATGAAGACATTCATGTAGCTTTAAATTTAATGGCGTTGGACTCTCACACGGGTTTTTCCGAAAACAGGCAAACTTTTAATTGGCTAATTGATTTTTCTACAGAACCAAAATTAGAAATCGACCGCAATAATATTAACCGTCTTTTTTTTCATCATGAAGGACGCCCTGCTGATGAATCATTAGCTTTTGTTCCTGATGCTTGGCACAATAATCATAGATTGTATGGAATCCCTCATATTGTTTCTTGGTATTCTTCTTTTATTCAGACGTATTTCAACAGGATCGAGTTGGCAATTTTAAGTTCATTTGCATTAAATCCTGAACAAAAAATATTTGAGATTTGTGTGAATGAAAAAGTTGGTAAGAAATCAGGTTCCACTATGAGAGAGCAAGTTCATAAAAACGACATTGATAATTATTTATTGACACTTAAAAAAAAATTCTTGCCGAAAATTACTAGAAAAAAAAGTCGTTGGTAATCAATTCATATTTTGCTGCAAACGGTCTTGATTATAAAAAAAAGATAAATTATAATTTAATATGCTAACAGGTGGTTGAAAAAAAATTTGATTAACGCCCGCGTTTTCTGCGGGTTTTTTTGTTATGGAAATAAATAAATATTTTGACATATTATCTGGTGAACAAGACCCGACTTTTTTAGACGATCGCTTGAAAACTCCAGATGTTGTCAGATTAAAAAATATTAACAGAGTCAATATCCTAAGCGGTTCCAGGAAAGGGCAGTTTATTAAATCATCTATAAGCAGGATTTGTGATATCTCAGGATATACGATTCCTGCACAAATACAGCCGCCTTTTTGGAATGAAGATAAAAATAATGATAAGTATATTATTCCCAGCCTGATTCCTGCTTTAAAAGCTGGTGTGGCGAAAAAAGGTGACAGCGTATTTTCTAATGAAATAAATATAGCGACTGATGTTGAAACTAAAATAGAAGGGATTGGAACTATAAAAAGACACATCAATCCGGTCCAAAAAGAAAGAATATTTTCCCGATTGTTTGATATCTTAGGTTCTGACCAAAAAGTCAGGACAAATGTACACGTTGCCGGGTTATTAAATATTGAAGATAATTTAGTAGGAGCGACAATATCTCCTGAATATAATTTTTTAATATCAAGTTTATCTGAAGATGAAATTGTAAGTTATCTAAACAGTCTTTCAAAAACTCAAGTCCAAAGGGCGCCCGGAGGAATTCTCTGGCCTCATCCGATAATATCTTCACATATAGAAGAAATTAATGGGGTCAATAGAAATTCACCGGAATTTGAAATGCAATATATTGCGTTACTGAAAATCTTGTTGGGTATTCCGCCGGAGTTGGTTCAACTTACTCAGTTTCTTGATAAGCAAGGCTGCACATATTCGGATAAAGCTAATAATTTATTTAATTTTTTAAATCTGAATTCTTTAAAACTTATTGATGAAAATCAATCATTATTGGGGAATTGGATTGAATTGCTTAATATTGATGGCAAAAAATATATTCTGAGAGGTATAACGCCATCAGACTATGATCAATTAAGTAAAATTGCCATCAACAATTTTTTAGAAGCACCAAATTATATTTATTTGCACCAACCCGGTCATCAAGACGAATTAGCCAAATATATTAAAGCAAATTCTCCGGAAGGTATTGCTGATTTATGTAATAAGCCAAATAATATGTGTAATTTGGTTATTGAACATGATGGTCATATTGTCGGCTTTAGAGTCGCAAGGAAAAACAATGATATAGCTGATGGAAGGAGAATGCATACGTCGTTGGAATATACTGACAAAGGTATCGGATCAATATTGCTGACCAAATCAGAACAGATCGCAAAACAAACAGGATGTGCTAAAATGGAAATACATGCAACGGGCGGTTCCAACTCTTGGTTTGAAAAAAAAGGTTATACAGATCAAGGTATCAAACCTAACGGGATATCACAATTTCATTTAATGGTTAAAAATTTATAAACTCGTATGGCGTTATACACAAAATCGATTCAGGCAAAATCCGGCAAGAAAGACGGAATCAGAATCTGTATTATGCGTAGGCCAGATTTTAAAACTGCTCAATTTGATATCTGGATGCCGGTACTGGCGCCTTCGCACCAATTATTAACAGATATACATAAAAAAAGAATTGACAAACCCGAATATAACCGCAGATTTCATAAGGAAGTCATCGTTGGTCAGGCAAAGTTCATAAAATTATTGGCTGATATGGCTTTGAAACAAGATGTAACGATCTTATGTTGGGAAGAAACACCTGAAAAATGCCATAGAAAACTTGTGGCCGAGGAATGCGGAAGAGTTAATTCAAAACTTTCTGTTACTTTAAAATAAAATATTTTGCAATAAAATCTCATATTATAAATTTGAACGTATAGTTTTGACAATGTGCTTCAACAATAATTGAGAGTATTTTCTTAAATACGGCTTATTCGCAAATGCCGGATATGGAGAAGGATTAGATTTTTAGAAGAGAGATAGTTTTTTCAATTCCTATTTGTAAGATCAAATCAGCGGCTTTTGGACCGAAATTTGAACCTCTTAATGTCCGGTAAAATCCCTGGAACGCTTCTTTCGGTTCATAGTTGTTTTCTTTTAATGTATTAAAGACCAACTCTTGGATTTTTTCGCGACTGGGATTTTTCATTTTTTTTAAGCCTTCTCCGAGTTTTTTTAAAAAACTTTTTTGACTGTCGTTTAACTTGAAATCTTCTTTTTTTTTCTGGCGATTGATCAACTTTTTGGCATAGACTATTCTTTCCTCAAGAATATTTTTTTCCTCGTGTAAAAGCGGAGATTTTTTTATCGTTTCAAAAAAAGCGAGGAAATTGTCTTTGTTGTTTTCCAACAGGTTATAAACCGTGCGGAAGCGGGGAAGATAAAGTCTTTTTTCGGAAAGCGGTTTTACTTGGGAAAGTTCGGCAATTCTTGCAAAGTCGGCTATTATCTCACCCTGTTTCCCTTTGGTAATTTTCCCTTCGATTTTATCATAATAAGAATTTAAACAACGGTCATAGTCGTCAAAAAGTTTTAAAAGCGTATTTTTATCCGGATCAAAATCAATATGTGTCGTAATTGGGTTGCGCACAAACAAAAAACGAAAAACCTCAGGTGGAAGAACTTCAGCAATTTCTTTTGCAGACGAACCAACGCCTTTTGAGGACGACATTTTCTTTCCGCCTATTGTAAACCACTCATAACCACCCATGGCGTTTGGAGGTTCGATCCCCAAAACTTCCCGGCAAATATGGCAGGCCATATCGTAGGAACCGCCTGATGACATATGATCTTTACCTGACGATTCGATGGTAACACCGATTACTTTCCAGTGGGCCGGCCAATCCATTTTCCAGACAAGTTTTCCATTTTCGCCGATTGGTTCCACTCGGCCTTCGTGGCCGCAACCGGTCGCCCATTTAACGCCGTGAGTGAGGCAGCGATAATAAACATATTTACCATCCCATTTGTAAACAGAAGTTGTGCCGATTTTACTGCATTTTTCACAGATTGGGTTGTAAGGATACCAGTGAATGCCTTTATCAACGTTGGCTATTTTTTTATAGATTTCTTTCACCTTTTCAACTTTGTTCAGAATTGTTTTGACAACCTCATCCATTTTTCCAGATCCGTAAAGTTGAGAAGACCAGATTATTTTTGGATGGCAATTCAGAGAGTTAAAAACTCCAATAAACTCCAGGGCAAAATACTCGGCAAAGTTTTTGAATTTTGGGTCCGGAGAGGGGATTTTGTAAAGAGGCATACCCATAAAAGGTAAGTATTTTTTTCGGTCAAGATAAACCGGAAGCCCGTCCATCGGATCCATGTTATTAAAAACATAGGAAAACTCAACATTAACATCATTTTCTTTCAGAACTTTATAAATAAGGTCGTGGATAATTACACCACGAAGAGAGCCGACATGGATTCGGCCTGATGGAGTTTTCATATCGTCCACCCACTGTTTTTTGTTTTTTTGTTCGCAAATTTTTTTGGCGACGCGATCAACCCAGATCATATTAAGTTATAAAAAGAACAATCTTTAATTATTGTAATGGGGTTTTTATTTTATTGCAATTATTTTATATTTAGTTTTTCCAGCCGGTGCTTCAATTTCGACTTCATCGTTTATCTTTTTTCCAAGAAGAGCTTGTCCGATAGGGGAGGTTGAAGAAATTTTATTATTTAAGGGATCGGCTTCATACTCACCAACAATTTGGTAACTCAATGTTTCGCCGTTTGACTGAACAACAACCGTTTCACCAAGTTCGACCATGTCAATATCTTTTCCTTTGTCGGCAATTTTGGCACAGTGAAGTATTTCTTCGAGTTCTGCAACGCGATGATCTATAAAATTAAGTTCTTCCTTTGAGGCGGTATATTCGCTGTTTTCGCTCAAATCGCCCATGCTTCGTGCGCGGGTTAAGCGCCCAACCGCCGCAGGTCTTTTTTTTGTTTTTAACTCTTCAAGTTCAGTTTCCAGCTTTTGGAAGCCTTCTTTGGTGAGCTGTGTATTTTTCATATTTCCTTAAAAAAATAAACCCCTATTTTATCTGATTTAACCCCGGGGTTATGATAAAATAATACTAAATTTGAAGGTAAAAGTCAACTTTGGAGAAAAGGCCTCGTCGTCTAGCGGCCCAGGACAACAGGTTCTCATCCTGTAAATCGCGGGTTCGAATCCCGCCGAGGTCACATCAGTTACAGTTGGAATTTGGAGAGCTATCTTGGGCACCGGCAACATCGCTTATCGAAAATGACGATGCAACTTCATCCGTTGAGATTTTGTTTTGACAAAAGTTTGCTTGTGTTTTACTGCCGCAGCAAACCAAATCCTGAATCGTATTGGCTACTCTTCCGCCAAAATCAAACTCGGAAACAATTTGATTGTTGTTGGAAACAAGTGTTGGTGATCCTCTAACGTTAAATTTATTGGCAAGTGTAAAGTCTTTTTTAGCATATTCCAAACCTTTGCCGTTGCTGCTTGTACAAGTGTTTAAGGCTGTTATATCAACTCCGGTACTAGCCAAACATTCCTCAGTTTTTCCGGCTTGCATATAGCATGCAACATATGGCCAGTAAAGACTTTTTTGTTCCTCACGGATGCAGATCTGACGTAGGTTTTCAGCTGCTTCTTCCTCACCGTGCATTGATGTGATTTGATTATTTTCGATTGCACCGATATATCTGACTGTTAGGTTTTTCTCAAGTTCTGGTTGTGCATTTATTGCCATCTTAAAAACTCGTTGCATCTGCAGACCGTACGGGCATTGAGAAACGACAAAGGCTGTTAAATTTTCACTTTCTGTTTTTTTAATATCCTTACAGGTAAGTTTTTTTTCTTGGCCGGTCCCTGTATTTTCTGTTGGTGTTGGTGTGATCTCAAGCTTGACAACGCTTGGAAAAAGAAGTTTTCCATCCTTGCTGATATATGATATGTATTTTTGTCCGTTTATTGTCAGATCAAACTCATAAACACCGCTTACTTCACGTACCTCACCGATAGTAAATTCCGTTTTTTCGTTATTTATTGCTTTTTTTACCGCTTTGGGAATAATATTTTTCTTAAAATTACTAAGCTGGGTTGTTTTGTAATAACGGTAACCAAAAAAACAAACGACTAAAATAACAATAAGAAAAATAATTTGTTTAGGTAGTCCCTTTTTTTGTTTTGTCATGAATAAAATTTAACTACATTTAGACTGGAAAGTCAAACCAAAATTACCTTAGCAGATGATGGCGCCATTGGGAAGATCTGCAGCTAAAGGTATGATAATCGGCTTTCCTTCAATATCTACCATGAGAGTCATTCCGTTGGATTGCCGGCCTAGCATTTTTTTTGGCTCAAGGTTGGCGACAAAAGCAAATTTTTTTCCAATAACATCATTCTGTTGATAAAAATCACCTATTCCAGCCATAATCTCAACCGTACCATAGTCTTCACCCATATCAACCTGCATCGAGACAAGATTTCTTGAACCTATAACGCTTTCGGCTGATTTTACTTCACCTACCCGCAGATCAAGTTTTTGAAAGTCAGAAAAAGAAACAGGTGATTTTTTCATAATTATTTAGCATAGATTCGATAAAGATTGCTGCCAATTTTTTCAAATTTATAAATATTAATTTTACCAATTTCTTTTGTGTTTACAACATGTGGGCCACCACAAAATTCCACGGAATAATTCCCAATAGAGTAAATCTTTACTATATTCGGATATTTTTCACGAAAAAACGACTTTGCACCGAGTTTTTCCGCTTCGGTCTTTTGCATAATTTTAAAAGAGACATTAAGATTTTCGTCTATTTTTTTATTGACAAGAGATTCAACTTTTTTTATTTCCTCATCGGTTGGTTTTTTTATGGAGTAAAAATCAAATCTTAACCTTTCCGAGGTAATATTTGATCCTTCCTGGCGGACATCTTTACCCAAAACATCAAACAAAGCCTGGTGGAGGATGTGAGTAGTTGTATGATATTTTGTCGCTTGTTTGCCATTGTCGGCAAGACCGCCTTTGAATTTTCCGACCGATGCCATTCTTGATAAATTCTTGTGTTTTTCAAATTCGGCATCAAATTCCCGGCGATCAATTCTTCGGCTTTTTTCGATAAAAAATTCATTTGTCAATTCGAGCGGAAAACCGTAACTTTGATAAAAATCAAAAGCAATTTTTCCGGTAATGTTTTCAATTTTTTTTATTTCTTTTATTCCTCGCTCAAGTGTTTTTATGAATCTACCAATTTCTTGAGTGATTATTTCAACATCAGTAGTCGTATTATATATATTTGTAGCTGTTTTGGTTATTTCTTCTAAGTCCGCTGCCTTAAAATGCTCTTTTAAGAGGTGGAGTTTGACGGCTGACCTGCGTAGCAGTCGTCTTAAAATATATCCTTGTTCCTTGTTTGATGGGAAAACTCCATCTTTAATTAAGAAAGCAGAGGCTTTTTGGTGATCGGCAATCACTCGCATCGCTGGTTTGTTTTTTTCTTCCTGATAACTTTTTTTGGTAATTTTTTCAATTTTCTGAATAATCGGGTAGTAAAGACTGGTTCTGAACTGGTCAGGTTCATTTTCAAGAGCCATTATAATTCTCTCAATACCTCCACCAAAATCAACATTTTTTTTTGGCAGTTCAAAAAAAGTATTATCAACATTTTTTTTGTATTCCATAAAAACCGAGTTACCGATCTCCAGAAATCTGCCGCATTCGCAGTTCGGATGGCATTTTTCACCATATTTTTTATCATGAGGCAGTTGGGTAAATTCAAAAAAAACCTCGCTGTCCGGGCCACCCGGCTCACCTGGTGGCATCTGATCTGGTTTGCCTGCGCGTGACCACCAGTTTTCGTCCGGTCCGTATTTAAAAATATGATCTTCCGGAACTCCAAGATTTTTCCAGATTTTATAAGATTCCTCGTCGGCCGGGATTTGGCTTGTGCCGGCAAAAACAGTAACATACAATTTTTCTTTAGGCAGTTTTAGTATTTTTGTTAAAAATTCCCAAAACCAGGCAAGTTGTTCCCGTTTGAAATAATCGCCTAAAGACCAGTTACCCAACATTTCAAAAAAGGTATCGTGGCGATTGTCGCCAACTTTTTCGATGTCTTGAGCCCGCAAGCAGGGTTGAATATTGTAAAGCCGATTACCAAGCGGATGAGTTTCGCCTAGCAAATAAGGGACAAGCTGTTGCATCCCAGAGCCTGTAAAAAGAGTAGTCGGATCGTCTTTTGGTACCAAAGGAATGGGTGGTACTTCTTTGTGATTCTTGTTTTTCCAAAAGTCAGCAAAAAGTTTTCGGAGCTTAATGTGATTGATATTCATACTGTAAAATTATATCATGGTTATTTACTTATGGTAAAAGCTAAAATTTCTAGAAGACTTATTGGTATTCCTGCTTCTCCTATCCGAAAACTTGTCCCTTTTGCCAATATAGCGCAAAAAAAAGGGACAAAAATCCTTCATTTGAATATCGGAGATCCAGATATAAAAACACCTGATAAAATGATTGATGTTTTAAAAACATGGAAGATAAATCCTATAAGATATTCTTCATCTCAAGGAGAAGAAATTTTTTTAACCTCGCTTGAAACATATTACCGTAAAATCGGCTACCCGTTTATCAAAACGAAAAATATTCAAGTGACCTCAGGCGGTTCTGAAGCTATTTCATGGGTTTTTTTTAGCATTACGGATCCGGGAGACGAAATTTTGGTTTTTGAGCCTTTTTATACAAACTATCAGTCTTATGCCAAAATAAACAATATTAATTTGATTCCTGTTACTACCTATGCCCAAAACGGATTTCATCTGCCTGCACAAGACAAAATAGAAAAAAAAATAACAAAGAGAACAAAAGCAATATTAATCGCAAATCCCAATAATCCGACAGGAACGGTTTACACCAAAGCCGAAATGCAGATGTTGGTTCGAATTACCCGTAAGCACAATCTTTTTTTAATAAGCGACGAAGTTTACCGTGAGTTTGTTTACGACAAAAAAAAGCACAGTTCAATTTTAGAATTTATTGAAAAATATCCAAAGACCATGGTGCTTATTGATTCTTTATCAAAAAGATACAGTCTATGTGGTGCACGTCTTGGAGTTTTGGTAACATTCAATCAAGAAATACTCGATGGTGTTTTAAGAATTGCCCAAGCGAGACTTTCTGTTGGTCTGGTTGATCAGTATCTTGGTAAAGAGCTAACAAAAGTACCGAACAAATATTTAGAAAAAAATAACAAGGAATATGAAGAGAGACGTAATATTTTATACGAGGGGCTTAAAAAAATTCCCGGTGTTTTTTTACAAAAACCGGAGGGAGCTTTTTATGCCATTGTTAGGTTGCCTGTTGAAAATACGGAGGATTTTTGCCAATGGCTCCTGACAGATTTTAACTTTCAAAATAAAACAGTGATGTTGTCACCGGCCGCAGGGTTTTATTTATCAAAAAATCTTGGCCGGAACGAGGTAAGGATTACCTATGTTATTAATAAACAAGATTTACAAACATCTTTAAAAGTTTTAAATGAAGCTTTGAAAGTTTATTGTTCAAAATGATTATCCACCAACTGAAAGAAATTAAAAAACAATTCGCGCAAAAAGCCAAATCACATAAAGGACAAAATGGAAAAGTACTTATTATCGGTGGGTCTTCGCTTTTTCACAGTGCTTCAATCTGGGCAGCCGAAGTTGCCTCATATTTTGTTGACATTGTCCATTATTCATCGACTGTAGAGAACAACGAAGTTTTTCTTTCATTGAAGAAAAACTTCCATAACGGGATTATTGTAAAAAAAGAAGATATTCCAGACTACGTTTTGGAAGACGATGTTGTTTTGGTTGGACCGGGAATGCTTCGTTCGGATAATCATGGTTCGGAATTTCTTTACCTCGGAAGGGAAATTCGAAATTTAAAGTTTGATAAACTATTAAAAATAGAAGATGAAACAGAATACACCTATTGTTTGACGAAATATTTGATCAATAATTTTCCGAAGAAAAAATTTGTTTTTGATGCGGGTGCCTTACAGATGATGAGTCCTCAATGGTTGCAAGAGCTTAAAACTCCAGCTATCGTTACTCCGCACCAAAAGGAATTTAGTAAACTTTTTGGTTTATCAACGGATAATCTTTCTCAACAGGAAAAAATAAAACTTGTCCAACAAACCGCCAAAAAATATAAGACCGTGATTTTGCTTAAAGCAATAGATGACATCATCTCAGACGGTAAAATAAGTTACGTTGTTCAAGGTGGTAATCAAGGTTTGACCAAAGGCGGAACAGGGGATTTGCTTGCAGGGCTGGTTACCTCTTTTTATACAAAAGTTAAGCCGGTTGACGCCGCCATGATTTCTTCCTGGCTTTTGAAAAACTCCGCTGAAGCCCTTTATTCAACATTTGGTTGTTGGTATAATATTGATAAGTTGATTGAGACCGTACCTCAAATTTTTGCACAGATATGAAAAAAGAAACTTTAATCGCAATATTTTTTGGAATTGGTTTGGGAGTCGTTCTTGCTTGCTTTTTTATTATGCGATCAAAAGAAAACCAATTGACTAAGGCAAAACCAATAAGCAACATAACAAAATCTATTACACCTAAAGTAAAGATACTTTCAACATCAATTCTTGAAATTACCTCGCCGACAGACAATATTATTGTCAATAAAAATTCAATAACAATAAAAGGAAAAACGAATAAAAACGCTTTTATTGTTATCAATTCACCAATTAAAGAAATAGTTTTTAAGACTGAAAAAGAAGAGTTTAATATAGATTTTCCTTTGGCTTTGGGTGAAAACGTGATTCAATTAACAAGCTATCCTGACGATAAAACAGGAACGTCAATTAATAAAACTTTGCTTGTTTATTATTTAACAAATAATGATTAATTTATATATGAGGAAAACATTGATTTTAATATTTTTGTTAACAACGATTTTTTTTAACTTTTCGGTCTATGCTCAGGAAAAACCAACTCCGACAAGTACGGTAGATGATGTGGAGATTCAGGATTTTAAGGATAAAATTGCGAGCAAAGTTGCCGAGCTTCAAGAAAAAGACCAAAAATCAATAGCTGGATTTGTTATCAAAAATGAGAAAACACAAATTTCCATAAAATCAGAAGATAAGCAAAGCTATCTGGTAAAAATCGATGATATCTTAACCAAAGCTTATAAAATTTCCAATGGATCAAAAAACGAAATTAAGATTGAAGATATCGTCAAAGATAATTATATTATTGTTGTTGGGCCAATAAGCGATATGACCATAACGGCAAACGAGATCTATATTGATGAAAAATATTTGGCAAAGGTGGGAAGAGTGACTGAAATTGATTCTGTTAACTACACTTTAAAATTAATGACTCCGGAAAAAGAAAACTACAATTTGGATATTGAATCAAGTACAAAACAATCGATTTTGAATATTAAAACATTAGACGTTGAAAAATCCGGATTTTCAAAAATAAAGGAAGGAGACATGATTCATTTTGTTGTCAAAAAAACCGCTTACGAACAAAAAGACAACAGTTACTCCGCCATAAAAATTTTGACTATTCCTCAAGAATTTTTCATCAAATAGTTAAAAAATGCTTAATCTTTTCAAGAAATTTTTTGACTTCAACCAAAAAGAATTAGATAGGTTACAAAAAAAAATTGAAGTAATAAACTCGCTTGAGGATAAGGCGCGCAAAATAAAAAATGAGGATTTTTGCGAAGAAACATTTCGACTTAAAAAAGAGTTAACTCAAGGTAAATCTCTTGAAGATATACTTCCTTGGAGTTTTGCTTTAGTTCGTGAAGCATCAAGACGGCTGCACAATGAACGCCATTTTGATGTCCAACTTTTAGCAGGTATAGCTCTTCATGAAGGGAAGATTGCCGAACAAAAAACCGGAGAGGGGAAAACCCTTTCAGCGACAACTGCTTTATACCTGAATGCACTTGGAGGAGGAGTCCATCTTGTTACAGTCAACGACTATTTGGCTAGACGGGATTGCGGCTGGATGGGTGAACTTTTTCATTTTCTTGGACTTTCTACATCTGCTATTATTTCAGATGAGTCTTTTATTTATGATCCGAAATATTCGGACAAAAATGCTTTTGATTGGCGGCTTTCTCATCTTCGACCGATCACAAGAAAGGAAGCCTATGAAGCAGATATTATTTACGGTATCAATAGCGAATTTGGTTTTGACTATCTGCGTGATAACATGGCTCAGTCTAAAGAAGAACTGGTACAGAAAAAATTTAACTTTGCTATTATTGATGAGGCCGACTCGATTTTAATCGACGAGGCCCGTACTCCTCATATTATTTCTGCACCTTATGAAGAAGATACTTCTAAATACTATCGTTATGCCAAAATTGTCAAGAATCTTGATCCAAAAACAGACTATAAGATTGATGAAAAAAGCCGGACAGCTAATTTAACCGAAGAAGGCGTCAGAAAAATCGAATCGATCCTTGGCATAGATAATGTTTATGAAAAAGATTTTGACAGTCTTTTTCATATTGAAGCCGCATTGAAGGCAGAGACCTTATTTAAGATAGATAAAGATTATATTGTCAAAGATAACGAGGTAATAATAGTTGATGAGTTTACCGGTCGTCTTTTGCATGGCCGCCGGTTTTCAGAAGGACTTCATCAGGCAATTGAGGCTAAAGAGAATGTGACAATTCAAAGAGAATCTAAAACTTTAGCTACCGTTTCTTTGCAAAACTACTTTAGGATGTATAAAAAACTTGCTGGAATGACCGGAACTGCAGCTACAGAAGCAGAAGAATTCCACAAAATCTACAAAACTGATGTTTTGGTTGTTCCGACTCATCGACCCATGATTCGTAAAGACCATCCGGACTCAATCTACAAAACAGAAAAAAGTAAGTTTAGTGCGGTTGCCGATGAGATTGCCAAAAATTACAAAGTTGGTCGGCCAGTGCTTGTTGGTACAACCTCGATTGAAAAAAACGAGTACCTTTCACGACTTTTGAATCAAAAAGGAATTCCCCATCAGCTCTTAAACGCCAAGCAACATGAAAAAGAAGCGATAATCTTGGCTGAGGCCGGAAAAAAAGGAGCGGTGACTGTTGCCACCAACATGGCTGGACGTGGAGTCGATATTATTCTTGGTAAAAAAGTTGATTCAAAAGAACATGACGAAGTAGTTGAGCTTGGTGGATTGTATGTTATTGGTACCGAACGTCATGAGTCGAGAAGAATAGACAACCAGTTGCGGGGTCGGGCCGGACGCCAAGGAGATCCGGGTGAAACAAGATTTTTTGTAGCTCTTGAAGACGATTTGATGCGAATTTTTGGTGGAGAGCAAATTTCTAAGTTGATGACATTTTTTAATTTTCCGGAAGATCAGCCTCTTTCTCATAATATGGTTTCAAAAGCGATTGAACAGGCGCAGGTCAAAGTAGAAGGATATAATTTTGACATTCGTAAGCATTTGGTCGATTTTGACGATGTTTTGAATAAACAAAGAGAGATTATTTATGATTTAAGAAGAAATATTTTGACCAGCCTTGGTGAAAAAACAGACGAGTTTAAAAAAATAATATTTGACGTTTTTCAGGAAGAGTTTAATCTTTTGGTTAATAATTTCCTTAATGTCGAGCAAAAACCAAAAGAAGAAGAAATTAAAAAACTTACAGAAGATATTAATTTTATTTTACCGATTGATATAAAAGAGGTAAAAAAACATCTTATACCAAGTACTTCCTTAACTGATTATTTGGTTAAAATCTGTGAAGAGGAGTATAAAAAAAGAGAAAAAAAATATGGAGAAAAGATATGGAACGAAGTTACAAAGGCAATATTTCTTTCAACTATTGACAAATATTGGACAGATCACCTAACGGCAATAGAAGATTTGCGGGAGGGGATTAATTTACGCGGATATGCTCAACTTGACCCATTGGTTGAGTATAAAAATGAAGCTTTTTCCATGTTTGAACGTTTAGTTGGAGATATAAATTACGAGGCGACCCGCCGACTTTTTAAGATCGAGATAGAAGGTAGGCAGCAGCCGGCCATAATCCAGAAAGAAGAGTCTCAGCCAGTTGTCTATAAGTCCGCATCCGGTGTTGATCCTTTCAAACAAAAAGAAGTCTCCTCTACTCAAACACATTTAACGACGTCTCAAAGTCAGAAACAACCCGTGATGGAAGAACTGGGTTTCAAGGTAACGCCTCCGGGTGAGAAAGCGAGAAAACTTGGCCGCAATGATCCCTGCTGGTGTGGTTCGGGCAAAAAATACAAAAGATGCCATTATCCAAATTAATGGCGTAATAAAAACGGTTATGAAAGTTGGACAATGCTTAAATTTAATAAATCAATTCTACTAAAACAACTTTATCTGAGATTTGTCTTCTTTATTGGCAATTTCCTTTTTTGTTTTTTGTTTTTTTTCCGGAAAAAGTCTTTTTGCCAAGGAATGAATTTCAAGTTGCATCAGATATTGTTTAAGATCTTCATTAAAGCCGTTAAATAGAGTTTTATCAAAGTCAAAGTTGAGGTCGATATCTGTTTTGATTTGCGCCAGCTGTTTTGACAATAAAACATTTTCTTTATGGTCGATTAAAATTTTTTTTATTCTTTCATTTTTTACCTCATTAATATTCTTATAAAGATTTTCTATATTCCGAAATTGTTCGAGAAGCAAAACAGCTGTTTTTGGTCCTATTCCTTTTCCGCCCGAGTAGTTGTCGGATGAATCTCCCATAAGTCCTTTTAAATCCGGAATATGGGTCGGATCAACGCGAAATCTCTTTTTAACTTCATTTTGATTGTAAAGTTTGACATTGGCAAGGCCGATAAGGGGAGCGATAACAAAAGTTTTATCGTCAACAAGTTGCAATATATCTTTGTCACCGGTAAAGATCAATGCCCGGATATTTTTTACTTTAATTTTTTTGACAATGGTGCCGATCAGATCGTCGGCCTCAAAACCCGGTTTTTCCATATGGATGATTCCTGCTTTATCTAGTGCTTCTTTGATCATTGGCATCTGAATCGACAGTTTATCTTCCAGTTTGGGTCGGTGAGCCTGATATTTGGCAAAAATTTTTTTTCTGAAAGTAGGAGCCGGAGTATCAAAACAAACTAAAAGATGGGTAGGCACAAAATCAACGATGGACTTTTGAAGCATAGACAAAAAACCGTAAACAGCATTTGTAGGTATTCCGTCTTTGGTTTTAAAAGGAGGCAGAGCATGGTATGCCCGATGCATAAGAGCATTACCGTCTATTATAAGAAGAGTATTTTCCATTATAAATTGGCGAATTAACAGGTCAACGAGTTTTTTTTCCCAACAATTTTTTCAAACTCATCCTGATCTAAGTTTTCTTGTTTAATCAGTGTTTCACTAACTTTCTCTAAATACTCTTTTTTCTCCAAAAGAATACGTTTCGCTTTTTCATAACCATCATTGATGATTTTTTTGACTTCGCTATCTATTTTAGCCAAAACTTCCTGGGAAACGGTATTTTGCTCCATGTAGGATTTTCCCCATTCGGTTACGTCAATGGTCGGACCGAAGTTAATCGGTCCAAGTTCACTCATCCCATATTCGATAACCATTGATTTGGCAATTTTTGTTGCTTGGTCAAAGTCGTTAGCAGCACCTGTTGTCAGTTCGTTGAAGATAAGCTCTTCGGCTGCTCGTCCTCCCATCATAACAGCAATCTGTTCAAGCAAATGAGATTTTGTCTCATGGAGTTTATCTTTAGCGGGTGGAATAAGGGTATAGCCAAGAGCCATGCCACGCGAAACAATTGAAATCCGATGTACAGGATCGGTGTAGAGCAAAAAATGGGAAACAATCGCATGTCCTGCTTCATGATATGCTGTTAATTTTTTATCAAGGTCAGACTGAAGCCGTTTTTTTTCCGGTCCGAGCTTAACTTTTGTTGCTGCTTCTTCTATATCTTCCATGCTGATTTTTTCCTGGCCGGCTCGGGCCGCATGAATTGCCGCCTCGTTAAGCATATTTTCAAGGTCAGCACCTGAAAAACCAACGGTTCTTTTGGCAACCTTATCCCAATCAACATCAAGAGTAAAAGGTTTTCCTCGGGCATGAATTTTACTTATTGCTTTTCGGCCTTCAACATCTGGGTAGTCAACCACAATCCGGCGGTCAAAGCGACCAGGTCGCATCAAAGCCGTGTCTAGAAGATCGCCGCGATTTGTTGCGGCAATAACAACAACCTGTTCGGTCGGAGTAAACCCATCCATCTCAACCAAAATTTGGTTCAATGTCTGCTCGCGTTCATCGTGGGAAGGCATAATTCCGGATGATCTTGCCCTACCTATTGCATCAATTTCGTCAACAAAGATGATAGAAGGAGCATTTTTTTTGGCTGAGGAAAAAAGGTCACGGACACGGGCCGCACCAATTCCAACAAGCATCTCCATAAACTCCGATCCGGCAATTGAGAAAAAAGGAACATTGGCTTCTCCGGCGACCGCCTTTGCAAGTAGAGTTTTCCCGCATCCTGAAGGACCGACAAGCAGAACTCCTTTTGGCGTACGCGCTCCAAGTTTTTTATACTTTTCCGGATGTTTCAAAAAATCGACAACTTCCTGAAGTTCTTTTTTTGCTTCCTCAACTCCGGCAATATCATCGAATGTAGTTTTTGGCATATCTTTTGAGAATCTTTTGACACGCGCCTGACCAAAAGAAAAAACCGAGTCTTGAGCACCTTTGGCTTGACGGAAAAGAAAAACAAAAAAAACAACCATTAAAATAGTTGGAATAATATTAATTAAAAAATTAACCAAGCCACTTGACGCCTCGGTATCTTTGACTACAACATTGATTGATTCGGGATTGATACCGGAGTCTCGTAACGTTTTTAAAAAACTGTCACCTGTTTCCTTATAAGATATGGCCATCGTATTGTTTTTATAGTAAACAAGCATGCGATTATCATAAATTTCAACTTTATCGATTTTTTTGTTTTTAACGTCTTTGACGATTGTGGTTATGGATTTTTCCGGGGCGGCTTTTTTAAGCTCGGAAGAAATCGAGCGGAAGGCGTAAAAGAAAAAAAGGCCGACAAAAAAAATAATAAATAAATTCTTTACATTGAAGTTCATCTTAAACTCCACCATTTTTTGAATATCCATTTTTTCTTTCTTGTTTCTTCCATTTTTTTTATTTGCCATAATAGTTAATTCTAGCAGAAATTTTGATAAAATTGACGAAATATAATATGGATAAGGAAATTGACAAAGCATCTCAAATTTTAAAAAAGGGCGGTCTGGTAATTTTTCCTTCGGACACTGTCTATGGGCTTCTTGTTGATGCGACAAACCAAAAAGCCTGTGAAAAATTGATTGAGTTTAAAGCAAGGCCGTTTGGCAAGCCGATTTCCGTGTTTGTCTCGGATTTTGATATGCTAAGCGAGTTGGTTGAAATAAGCGAAAAACAAGAAAAAATATTGAAAGAAATTTTACCTGGACCATTTACCGTCGTTTTAAAATCAAAACATAAAGTGTGTCAACTTTTGGAGTCGGAAAAAGGAACCTTGGGTATAAGATTGCCGATAAATGGATTTATCGAAAAACTAACGGCAAATTTTAAAAAACCAATTACCGCAACTTCGGCCAATCTTTCGGGAAACCCGGCAAATTATTCTGTGGAGTCGCTTTTTAGACGTTTGTCTAAAGAAAAACGACAACTGATAGATTTTGTTTTTGATGTTGGTAAATTGCCGTACAACAAACCGTCAACCGTAATTGATCTGACCGAGTTTGAGATAAAAGTTTTACGCGAGGGTGAACTTGGGTTAAAAAAAATTGGTAATTATTTTTCGCAAAGTCCGGATCAAACCAAAAAAATCAGCAAATTTGTTTTACAAAAAAATTTAAATCAAATAAAAAATAAACCGCTATTTTTTATAATCAAAGGTGATCTTGGAGTTGGGAAAACGATTTTTATAAAGGGAATTGGTGAGTATCTTGGAATAAAAAATATCATTTCGCCATCTTATGTAATATATTATGAATATCGGATTTTAACCCATTTTATTGGTAAATTGGTTCACATAGATCTTTATAATATTG
>CAZJFG010000002.1:59134-87130 GCA_964545385.1 uncultured Gammaproteobacteria bacterium
AAAGGAAGAATTTTCAGATTTAAAACTGGAAAGGTATTTCAAGCCGAATCATATCATTTGTTTTGAATGGGGAGAAAAGGCGGGGGAGATTTACGAAAGGCTTGAGAAGATGGGTCAGGTTGTTTTTATTGAAATGAGATATATCAGTGAAACAGAAAGAGAAATTATTGTTAATAAAGCGCCAAGTCCAATTTGCTGATTTTTGGGATTTCATTAGGTTAGTTAGGCCAATTAGAAATTAGAAATTTTATTGTGAAAATACTAGCTATAGATACCTCTTGTGATGAAACATCGGTTGCCATCACCCAAGGTAGACGAGTTTTGGTAAACGAAATCTACTCCCAGATACTGCTTCATAAAAAATGGGGAGGAGTTGTGCCGTTTTTGGCAAAGCGAGCTCATGAAGATAAGATTGATTTTGTTGTGGATGAGGCATTTAAAAAAAATAAAAATGGAATTGACTTTATCGCGGTAACTCAAGGTCCTGGCTTGGCGGTTGCCCTGGAAGTAGGTATTAAAAAGGCCAAAGAACTGGCAGTCAAATACAATAAAAAATTGATTGCCGTCAATCATCTCGAAGGTCATATTTATTCTTCTTTTGTTCAGAATAGTAAAGGAAATCCGAACATTGATTTCCAATTCCCCTATCTTGCGCTTATTGTTTCGGGCGGGCATACTGAACTCGTTATTTTTAAGGACCATCTTGATTATGAAGTGATTGGGGAGACTATAGATGATGCGGCTGGTGAGGCATTGGATAAGGCAGCCAAGATGCTTGGTCTTGGTTATCCTGGTGGACCGGTAGTTGAAAGATTGGCTTTTGATGTTTGCAATATTGATGAGTATAAGTTTCCGCGGCCGATGATAAGATCATCCAACTTGAATTTTTCTTTTTCCGGTCTAAAAACATCTTTTTATTATTTTTTAAGAAAACTGGAAGATGAAGAAAAAAATAAAATAATAAAACCGCTTGTCAGTTCTTTTCAAGAAGCTGTTTTTGACAGTCTCGTGAAAAAGACCGAAAAAGCAATAATCGAAACTAAGATAAAAAATCTTATAGTAGGTGGTGGAGTGATTGCCAATTTACGTTTGCGAAAGCTATTGAGAAATCTTGTCAAAAAACACAACGGCAAAATTTTGTTTCCTCACTTTAAGTATTTAACCGGTGACAACGCTGCCATGATCGGAGTTGTCGCCCACTACAAAGCCCAAAAAAAAATATTTGTCGAAAAGTTAGAAACATTGGATCGGATTCCAAGAATGAGTTTAGATCTATGAAAAAAATAGTCGTTATAGTTTGTGGTGTTGTGAAAAAAGGAGATAAATATTTGCTTACCCAAAGGTCTGAACCAAAAAAATACTATGGTAAATGGCAGTTCCCGGGCGGCGGTCTGGAAAAAAACGAAACATTTATCGACTGTTTGAAACGTGAAATGAAAGAAGAAACAGGAATGGATGTAATTGATCCTTTCTTAATTCCTAAGCCGTTTATTAAAAATGAAAATGGTTATCATCTTATAATCATTTGTTATCTTTGTCGGATAAAAGTTGAGTCGTCAAAAATCGTTCTTGATAAAGAAACCTTAAACTATGGTTGGTTTAAATATCCGGAAATAAAAAGACTAAATAGCTTGACGTTTTTAAATGAAATTGTCGATGAAGCACGGCGTTTAAAATATTAAGGTTATTGACAAGAATATTTCTTCTGTTAAACTATTACTCATAAAGTAAATGTTAACGATTACTAAACAATCGGATTACGGATTAATTCTTCTTTCATATATTTATAAAAAGCGAGAAATTGTTAGTCTTTCTAAATTGATTGCCCAAACGAAACTTCCCAAAAGGTTTCTGGCGAGAATTGCCGCAAAACTCGTTGACGAAGAGATTTTGGTTAGCCATGAGGGTAAAAAAGGCGGTTATCAGACGACGGAAAAATTAAAAAAAATTACCTTGTATGCTTATTTAAAGATATTTGAAGAAAACGTAATAATCTGCAAATGCGGTGATGAAAATCATCGATGCAGTTATAAAAATATTTGCCGGCATAAGAATTTCCTTAAAGAAAAAGTTAACAACATTATTGTAGACCAGTTGGAAAAAATTAAATTATTTCAGTTAATTGATTAACCAAATAAAATATGAAGATTTATCTTGACTATGCAGCGACAACTCCTGTTGATCCGCGCGTAAGCCGAGCGATGCAACCTTATTTCAACAAAAAATTTGGTAACAGTGCCTCGCTTCACTCCTATGGAAGAGAGGCAAGTATGGCTCTTGAGAAAAGTCGGGCAACGGTTGCTCAATTTATCGGCGCCAAGCCAGGAGAAATTATTTTTACGAGTTCGGCAACAGAAAGCAATAATCTAGCAATAAAAGGGATTGCTTTGGCAAGTCATTCGGGGAAAAAACATATTATTGTTTCACGAATTGAGCATGATTGTGTTTTGGAAAGCGCCCGTTTTTTACAAAGACATGGATTTGAGGTAAGTTTTTTGCCGGTCAATGAAAATGGATTAATAGATTTTAAAATACTTGAAAAAACGATAAAAAAAGAAACGCTTCTTGTTTCGATTATTCATGGTAACAATGAGGTTGGAACAATCCAAAATATTGTAAGAATCGGTCGGCTTTGCCGAAAAAATGGAGTCTATTTTCATACGGATGCGGTCCAAACTCTCGGAAAAGTAAAAATAAATGTTTCGGAAATTGATATTGACCTTTTGACCGCTTCTTCACATAAAATCTACGGACCGAAAGGAGTTGCTTTTTTGTATGTGAGGGATGGTGTTTTTATCGAACCGATTCTTCATGGTGGTGGTCAGGAAAACAAACTGCGCTCTTCAACGATCAATATTCCCGGAGTTGTTGGTATGGCCAAAGCCATTGAAATATTAAGCAAAGAAGGAGAGAGTGAAAATAAAAAATTGACTGGTTTTCGCGACTATTTGATTGATAAGATTCTAGGAAATATTCCAAATACCCAGCTTAACGGCGACCGCGAAAAAAGACTCTCAAACAATATAAATATTTCATTTTTTGGTGTCGAGGGTGAATCTTTACTTTTGGAACTTGATCATGGCGGTGTTTGTGTTTCGACCGGTTCAGCCTGTTCTTCAAAAACACTTGAACCAAGTCATGTCTTGCTTGCTATGGGTTTAACCCCGGCCGAAGCTCACGGGTCGCTTAGGATTACTTTAGGTCGATGGACGACTAAACGTGATCTTGACAGTTTTTTAGAAATTTTGAAAAAAGCAGTTAATAAATTCAGAAAGTTTTCTCCAACATATGTTTTACACTAAACAAACTCTTAGGCATTTTCGCAACCCGCACAACTATGGTGAGATTAAAAACGCCGATGGCGTCGGTGAAGCAGGCAATATAATCTGTGGTGATCTAATGAACCTTTATCTAAAAATAAAAAAAAAGAAAAAAGGGGAAGAGGTGATTGAGGCGGTCAAGTTTAAAACCTACGGATGTGCTGCAGCAATTGCCACAAGCTCGGTGATTACTGACTTAGTAAAAGGAAAAACAATCAAGGAAGCTTTGAAAGTAAGCAAAAAAGATATTATTGAGACTCTTCAGGGACTACCTCCGATAAAAGTTCACTGCTCGATCCTGGCAATAGATGCACTTGGTGAGGCGATCTACCAATACCTTTTTAAAATGCGCCGACCAATTCCCGACTCTCTCCAAAAAACTCATGAGAGGATCGAAAAAGGGAAAGAAGAGATCCGACAAAGATATGCCAAATGGCTTGAAGCAAGCAAAAAATAAATTGCAATATCTCTACAAATTGTTTAGTATTAGATTAAATTATAAATTACTATCGAACCTTATTTACTATGGATAATGGAAATCTAAAAGATCCGAAAAATCCATCAGGGCCGGTTATGACCAAAAATCTGAAGGTACATGTTGATCGTAATCTTTGTATTGGTGCAGCAACCTGTATTGCTGTGGCACCAAAAAGTTTTGTTTTGGATTCCGAGGCAAAAGCGATCATTCTTAACTCAATCGATCAAGATACGGAACAAAACATCATCGATGCGGCTCGTGCTTGTCCGGTTGCTGCTATCTTTATCGAAGATGACAAAGGAAATAAAATTTTCCCCAAATAATCTCATTTATGGATTTTACATGGAAGATTGGTGGAGAGGCTGGATTTGGTATCATGACAACCGGTTTGGTTTTTTCCAAACTTAGTTGTCGACACGGTTATCATATTTTTGACTTTATCAATTACCCTTCGCTTATTCGCGGTGGCCACAATTCTTACGAGGTTCGCGTTTCGACAAACTCCGTTTCCCAGTTAAAATCGGATATTGATATCCTTGTTTGTTTGAACAAGGAAACTTTTGATAAAAATAAACTTTTCCTAAATTCGGATAGTTTAGTAATTTACGACAAAGAAGAGTTTGTGATTGATGGAGATTTTAAAAAAATTGAGGTTCCTTTTAACAAAATTTTAAATGAATCTTCAGGTAAGGATGTGATGAAAAATACGATTGCCCTGGGAGCTTCGCTTGCCGCAGTTGGCGGAGAACTGGACATACTTTTGAAAATGATTGAAGAGGAGTTTGGTGATAAGGGGAAAGAGACAATTGGTTTTAATCAAAAATTTGCCTGGATTGGATTTAATTATGTTATAAAAAACTATCAAAGTATTGTAAAAAAACTATTAATACAAAAAGAAGTTGACGAAAAAATCATAATGACAGGAAATGACGCTTTCAGTCTTGCTTCGATCGTGGCCTGTTGCCAACTATATGTAGCGTATCCTATGACGCCGGCTTCTTCAGTCTTGGCTACTCTTGCCGCTTGGCAGGAAAAGACAGGAATAGTTGTTCGCCACGCCGAGGATGAAATTTCGGTTGTAAATACGGCTTTGGGTGCATCGTTTGCCGGCGTACGTGCAAGCGTTGGAACATCAGGTGGCGGTTTTGCTTTAATGGTTGAATCGGTTGCTTTGGCCGGAATAACAGAGACGCCGCTTGTAATATTTATTGCTCAGCGTCCTGGACCGGCAACCGGTATGCCAACTTGGACAGAACAGGCTGATTTGCTTTTTGCGGTAAATGGCGGTCATGGTGAATTTCCCAAAATTGTGATCGCACCGGGCGATATTACGGAAATGATTGAACTTGCGGCTGAAAGTTACAATTTGGCCGATATTTACCAGACGCCGGTCATCGTGATGTCTGACATGTTGCTTTCTGAAACGCATCAGTCAATCAATAAGAAAACTTTTGATGATTTTGCAAAATCTTATAAAATCAACAGGGGAAAACTGATAATAGGTGATTTAAAAGTAAATAAGCAAAAATACTTACGGTATCGGGTTACTAATGATGGAATTTCCGCTAGGCTTATTCCTGGCACAACAGGATATTTTTATCAGGCCAACTCGTATGAACATCTTGAGGATGGCCACACAACAGAAGATAGTTTCGAAAGAATAAAACAAGTTGATAAAAGAAATAGGAAAACGATGGCTTTTTTGAAAAATCATTTCAGATTGCCAAAGATTTATGGGAATATAGATGAAGCGGAAGTTGTTTTTGTCGCCTGGGGGAGTAATAAAGGAACAATTTTAGAAACACAAAAAAAACTACTTGACCAAGGTAAAAAAACAGCGCTGATTCATTTCACATACGTTTATCCTATGGACAAAGAGAAGGTAAAAAAAATATTTGAAAAGGAGAAAAGATATATTTTGGTAGAAAATAATAGTCAAGCTCAGTTCGGAAAATTACTTGCCCAGGAAACAGGTATAGATATAAAAGAAAAAATTTTAAAGTATGATGGTCGGCCGATCTGGCCGGATGAGATTATTAGTAAATTAACTTAATCGACCCAAGTACTTATAAATACTAATAAAGTACCAGGTTTCAATAATTAGTTATTGTGAATCGGGATTCCATTAGGTTAATCAGATTAATTAGAAATTAGATATTTTATATGAGCAGTATTCAAGATTTTTCAGGATATATGCCCACATGGTGTCCGGGCTGTGGAAATCATGGAATCGGAATCTCTATTAAATCAGCACTGTCTCAATTGAATTTGTCACCATCGGAAGTAGTTGTTGTTTTCGGCATAGGTTGTTCGGGGAACATGAACGATTTTTTAAATGCATATGCTATTCATTCTTTACACGGAAGAGCAATTCCAACCGCAATTGGTGTCAAAATTGCCAATCACAAACTGCCGGTTTTGGTGGTGGCCGGAGATGGAGATTGTTATGGTGAAGGTGGCAATCATTTTTTGCATGCAGCTCGGGGTAATCATGATATTACGGTTATTATTCACGACAACAGTGTTTATGGCTTAACAACAGGCCAAGCGGCACCAACTGCTCAAAAAGGATATAAATCAAAATCAACACCAGGAGGAATCATTGAGACGCCGATTAATCCATTGACTCTTGCTATTAGTCAAGGAGCAACGTTTGTCGCTCAAGGTTTTTCTGGAGATACGCTTCATCTCATCGAAATAATTAAACAAGCGATTAACCACAAAGGATTTTCATTAATAAACGTTCTTCAACCATGTGTGAGTTTCAATAAAATTAATACATACGAGTATTATCGCGAAAAGATTTACAAACTAACAGAGGATTATGAGAAAACAGACTTTAACAAAGCTTTGATAAAAGCAGCGGAACAAAATGAGGAAAAATTTCCACTTGGCGTAATTTATCAAGTAGAAAAACCAACTTTTACTGATGAGTTGCCTCAGATAAAAGAAAGTAATTTGATAAACAAAGGTAGATTTGTCGATTTCGATTCGCTTTTAAAAAATTTCAGCTAATTTTTATATAAAATTTTGAACAATTAATATAGTTTAGAATATTACAACAATCTAAAAAAACTATAGGTTGACACATAGCAATTAGTATGCTATACTGCTAATAGATATGTCAATTATACTTGGAGCATCAGAACAAGCAATCTATCCTTTAGTTTCTATCCGCGAAGGAATAGTTTTTCCTGCAACTGAAAACGTGCTTATTTTTGGCCGTTCCAAAAGTGTAAACGCTATAAACGAAGCAGCCAAAAAAAATAAAAAAATCATTCTTATTGCTCAAAAAAATCCAAATCTTGACGAACCAAAAAAAGAAGATCTTTTTGAAATAGGAGTTTTGGCGACTGTCGAAAAAATAGTTCCTGGCGAGAAAGCAGAGATAAATGCTTTGGTTAGAGGAGTTGACAAAGTAAAAATCATTGAATTTACAAAAACTGAACCCTATTTTGAAGCTAAAGTAGAGAAAATCGTGGAAAAAGTGGTTGATGATGAAGAGGTGAAAGCAATGGTAAAATATATTTCCGTTCAGATAAAAAAAGCAATCAATCTTGGCAAGTCGGTTGACTTCAATTTTTTAGTTAATATTTTAAACGTCGTCAACCCGATTGATTTTTCAAATCAAGTGGCGATTGTTTTAGACCTTCGACCAGGTGAACGCCAAAAACTTCTTGAAGAGACTGATATTAAAGCAAGGTTGAAAAAAGAAGTTGAGTATATAAATCGGGAAATCAAAGTTTTGGAAATAGAACAAAGCATTTCATCAAAAACCCAACAAAGATTTGAAAAAGGAATGAAAGAGACACTTCTTCGGGAGAAAATGAAAACTATTGAAGAGGAACTCGGAAAAAAAGAAGAAGATAAAGACTTAAAGGAGTATCAGGAAAAAATCAAGAAAGCAAAAATGCCAAAAGAAGTTGAAGAAAAAGCAGAAGAGGAGTTAAAAAGACTGGTCCAGATGTCGCAGTTTAATCCAGAATCTTCTTATATTAGAACTTACCTTAATTGGTTGGTTGATCTTCCGTGGTCTGTCGTTTCGCTAAACGATATAAAAATTGATAAAGCTGAAAAAATTCTTAATAAAGATCACTATGGTTTAAAAAAAATCAAAGAAAGAATTCTTGAGTATCTAGCGGTAATGGAGCTTCGAAAAAAAAGGCCGACTTCAGCTCATCCGCCAACAATCCTATGTTTTGTTGGGCCACCGGGTGTCGGTAAAACTTCGCTTGGAAAATCAATAGCCAAATCTCTAGGTCGAAAATTTGTCAAAATGTCTCTTGGTGGAATTCGGGACGAGGCAGAGATTCGAGGACATCGCCGGACATATGTTGGAGCGATGCCCGGGCGCATCATTCAAGGCATAAAACAAGCGGGGACGAAAAATCCGGTTTTTATGCTTGATGAAATTGATAAGGTAGGTCGGGATTATCGCGGCGATCCTTCGGCCGCTCTTCTTGAAGCTTTGGATCCGGAGCAAAACCATGCTTTTTCCGACCATTATCTTGAAGTGAATTTTAATCTTTCTGACGTATTTTTTATTACAACGGCCAATATTCTAGATACGATTCCGGATGCCTTACTTGACCGTTTTGAAGTGATTCATTTTCCGGGCTATACCGAAGATGAAAAATTCAATATTGCCAAAAAACATCTTCTTACAAAACAAATTATTGCTCACAGTCTGAAGAATAATGAGGTAAAGATAAACGATGATGGGTTAAAAACCATTATTCGTCGATATACGCGAGAGGCTGGCGTTCGAGAACTTGAACGACAGATTGGGACTATTTTTCGAAAGATCGCGCGGGAAATTGTTGAGCAAAAAATAAAGACAAAAACAATTGATTCTTCAAATATTCACGATTACCTTGGTCCTTTTAAATACTCATCTCAGATGATAGAAGAAAAGGATACGGTTGGTATTTCAACCGGTCTTGCCTGGACTCAAGCGGGTGGAGACATCTTGTTTATCGAAGTTTCGGTAATGCCTGGTAAAGGACACTTGACTTTAACAGGACACCTGGGCGATGTTATGAAAGAATCTTGCCAGGCGGCTTTATCTTATATCCGTGCCCGTTGGGATAAGTTCGGATTAAAAAAAGATTTCTTCCAAAAAATAGATATTCATGTTCATGTGCCAGAAGGAGCTGTTCCCAAAGACGGACCATCGGCCGGAATTGCCATAACAACGGCCATGATTTCAGCACTTACCAAAAAACCCGTAAAAAAAGATGTAGCGATGACAGGTGAGGTGACTCTTCGTGGTCGGGCGCTTGAAATAGGTGGTGTCAAGGAAAAAGTGATTGCGGCTCACCGGGCAGGAATAAAAACCGTTATTCTGCCAAAAGATAATAAAAAAGATTTAGATGATATTCCAAAAACCGTTCTTTCCGATCTTAAATTTGTTTTTGTCGACCACATGGACGAAGTTTTGCAAACCGCTCTATCTACTCAAAAAGTTAAAAAGTCGTTTTAGAAGTCTTCTTTTTTCCTTGAAAACGATTTTTTTAATCTCTTTTAACCGGATATTGGTTGCTGCTATTCCAAGATCAATACCCTGTTGACTGCCTTTTTGATTGATTATTTTATTCCAACCGATTTTGGTTGATTCGGGAACGATATTTACGTCTGCCTTCTGTGCTTCGACCAAAGAAAGGTTACGAAGAAAAATTTTAATAGATTGGCAGATAGTGGGTATATTTCCAATTTCTTGGGATGGAAATTTTAATAAATAATCATCGTATAAATTGACACCGACAACAACCTCAGCTCCCATTTTTTTGACCGCTTCAACGGGATATGGTGAAGAAAGACCGCCGTCAAAAAGAATTTGTCGATCAATTGTTACGGCCTGGAAAAGAAAGGGAACGGCAATACTTGCCCTTATTGCTTTCGAAAGTTTACCGCTTTTAATTTGGACAGCTTGCCCCGTATTAAAGTCTGTTGCAACTGCAACAAAAGGA
The DNA here is from genome assembly GCA_964545385.1 of uncultured Gammaproteobacteria bacterium. Lineage (GTDB taxonomy): Bacteria > Patescibacteriota > Microgenomatia > UBA1406 > GWC2-37-13. Next base: position 68,902 of record CAZJFG010000002.1, read on the forward strand.
ATTTTCAAGTCACTAAATTCAGCATTGCCAACGTATTTTTCAATAAGCTTGATAATTTTGTTTCCGGTAATAAGTCCACCCTTAAAGCTTGGATCAAAAAAAAGATTAAATATTTTTTTCCAATCGTTATTAAGGGCAATTTCTTCAAGGACGGAAGTGCTTTTGGTCGCCGCATAAATTCCTCCGACAAACGCACCAATTGAAGTACCGGAAATATAATCGATGGGAATATTATTTTCTACAAGGGTTTTGATGACACCAATATGGGCAAGTCCCAAGGCTCCACCTCCAGAAAGTGTCAGGCCGACTTTTTTCATAATCCTTTTTTTAGTTTTAAAAATATTTGTCGTATGTAATAAATAACGTTGTATATTTGATAATGACTTGGATTTATAATCAAGTCAAAACTTCCGATCATCCGAACAAATTCGCCTCCATAGCCTTCTTTGAATTTGGTGAATCCAGCCCATGAGTTTTTTAAATCGTATTGTGGTGGAAGCGATCCCCACATATCAAATTTTCTAGCTCCAAGAGTTTTTCCAAATTTTATTGCCTCCCACATTAGAAGGTTAGTTGCCATAAAATTTCTGTATTCGATTGAAGATCCTCCGTAAGGATAGTAAAACCGGTCACCAAAGTAGAAAAGTTCATATGCGGCAAGAGGAGTGTCTTTATAAAAAGCAACTAGAATATGGGCAATATTTTTTTTGAGGCTGTTCCAGACAATTTTATGATAAGTTTTCGTGTGGCCGAAGTATTTTTGCCTCTTGCACGTGTCAAAGTACAGTTTTGAAAAAATCTCAAAACCCGCATCACTTGACATTTCACGGACAACGACTCCTTTTTTTTGAGCCAGACGAATATTGTAACGTGTTTTATGATGCATTTTTTTTAAAAGTTCTTCTTCCGGTTTTGTCAGATCAATTATCTGCGTCCACTCGGGAAATAAAGGATGATTTGATTTCACTAAATTTTGAGATTTGAAATTTAGTTCCGAACTTTGTGTTTTGAATTTCAAGCTTTCTTCATAAGGCTCAATTTTTATGAAAATTATTTTATTTTTTTTGGCATAATTGACTAAAAATTCTAAAACTTCGTTACAAGGAAAGACCGAGCGTGGGAGATAACCTATTTTATAGTCCGATGCCGGAATTTTATGAAATGTCAGTTGAAAAACGTTTTTCAGTTTTTCTTGTTCGTACTCACCAATTCTTAAAATCTGGATTCCCATTTTTTTCCGCGCCTCACCCCAAGCCCAAGATTGAAGAGGGTTTTTTGCTTTTTTATCAAACTCTTCGATGAAGTTTTCGACAATTTTTACTTTCATGAATTGCTTGCCATTTTGATAACCGATAAAGTTTCTTCGGCACACCTTTTCCAGGAAAACTGTTTTATTCTTTGTTTGCCTTTTGCAACCAGTTCTTTTTTGTATTCCGGGCTATTTTTAAGTTTAAGCAGTTTTTCGACAAGTTCATTGACATTTTTCGGATCAAAGTAAAAACAAGCATCTCCACCCACTTCAGGCAGACTGGAAGCAAACGAACTTAAGACCGGACAACCAAAACTCATCGCCTCCAAAATAGGTATGCCAAATCCTTCGTAAAGTGAAGGCATAACCAAACAAAAAGCATTTTCATAAAGGTAACAAAGTTGAAAATCGGTAATATAATCTGTGAAATAAACCCGATCTTCAAGCCCAAGGTCGGCTACTTTTTCGAAAATTTTATTGTAGAGCCAACCTTTTTTCCCGGCAATGACAAGCTCGTATTCGGGATAAATTTGATTAAATTTATAAAAAGCTTGAAGCAAAGTTGTAATGTTTTTTCTGGGTTGGAGCGTGCCGACATATAAAATATAGGGCTTGCTGGTTTTTTTGACTTTCAATTTTGAGGGATTAACGCGACTGAACTTTTCATAGCCGTTGTAAACGACTTCAATTTTTTTATCAGCAAGATTATAAACGTTTATCAAGTCTTTTTTCGTCGAGTTGGAAACAGCAATGATTTTCTTCGCTTTGTTCACACTATATTTAGTCCAATTCGTCAGTTGATAAAGATCTTTTTTAAGAAATTCATTTGGGTAGAAAATAAAAGAAAGATCATGAATTGTGACTACCAAAGGGATAGGCAAGAAACGAGGACCATAATGTGCCGGTGAAAAAAAAACATCAATATCTTTTTTTTGGTAAAGCCGAAAAGGTAAGAAAATTTGCGACCAAAGAAACCGGCTCGGCACAACTTCGTAGGAAAAATATTTATTTTCTTCCGGCATATCTGATTGGGGCGTATATTTAAGGAAAACCTTAAATCGAGTGTTGACATTGGCCAGGTTGCGAAAATGCCAAAGGATATTGTAAGTGTAGAAAGAAACACCGACCCTTTTTTTGACATTGGCTTCATTGCCGTCAATTCCGATTATCATATAAAGTTTTAATCAAATTTTGATAATAATTTTGCCAACTAAATTTTATAGCTCTTATTTTACCACTTTCGACTAAATATTTTTTCAACCGATCATCATTCAATATTTCGATGATACTGTCTGCTATTTGATCGGTATTAAAAGGATCAAAGTATATCGCCGCTTTTTGAGCTATTTCTTCAAATGGTGCAATTTTTGAGCAAGCAATAGGAGTTTCCAAAAACATAGCCTCGATCAAAGGATAACCAAATCCTTCCCATAATGACGGGAAAATAAAGGCTTCGCTTGCAGAGTATAAAGAGTATAGATCTTCATCCGGGATGAGTCCTAAATATTTAATATTTGGTACTTTATACTTGATACTATTGCTCCAACCTTTTGGGCCAACTATCACAAGATTGAGACCTTTGTTTCCAATTTTTGTAAAGGCTTCAATTAAATTGTCGAGATTTTTTCTTGGTTCGGTTTTGCCGACAGTCAAAATAAATGGCGTGTTGATCCCGTATTTTTTTAGAGTGTTTTTGATCGAATTTTTATTAGGTTTTTTCACCTCTACTCCCGGATAGTTAACGGTAACCTTATTTTTATTGATTCTGTAGAAATTGATTAAATCGTTTCTAGTCGTTTCAGAATCGACAAATATTACTTTTGATTCTTTTGTAACTTGATCCAGTCGCAACTCCTGGGTGGTAAAAATTTTTTTATTGACAGTCTCCGGAAATCTTTTAAAAACGAGGTCGTGGACAATGGTTGCTTTGTTTACTTTCTTAAATGGTATTTCTATCCAATCTGAGGTGATAAACCAGTCCAAATTAGATGGTAGATGATAGAAGCCAGACGGCAGATTATGAAATTTATTTGAAATAAAAGAAACAAGTGTCGGTGGTATTTTCCATTCAATTAAAGTATGTTTTTTTGAAATTATTTTTTTTTCAAGTTGTGGATCAAGATTTTGCCGGAAAGAATAAAAAAGAAATGTCCAAGAATTATAATCGTCATACTTGAGGATGGATTCGACGAGTCCCCGTGTAAAACGGGCAACACCTGTTCCTGTATGAATAATTTGGGAAATATCAATTCCAATTTTCATTTTTAATAAGTTTTTTATAAACAATTTCAAGGTTATAAGCAATTTTTTTCCAGTTGTATTTTTCTTTGATCAGTTTGTAAGCTTTTTTTTGAATTTTCTCATAAAGACTTTTGTTTTTTAAAATTAACATAATCTTTTCAACAAATTCTTTTGGTGTTTCGGCAATTAAAACAGTTTCATTGTCTAAGATATCAAGCCCACTTGTCCCAGTTTTTGTTGAAATAACAGGCAGACCGTTAGCCATGGCAGCTAGTATTTTAAGTCGTGTGCCACCCGGCCCGAAAATAGGTGCCAAAAAAAGAGTTGCTTTTTGGTAAAGAGATAAAACAATATCACTTCTTTCCTGGGGGATATCGATTATTTCAAGATATTTATCCTCTTCTATTTTTAGTTTTTTATGGGCACTTTGTCCGGCAATAATTAATTTAAAATTCTGGAGCGTTTTTTTAAGCAAAGGTAAAGTTTCTTTTATTAAAATGTTGGCTGCTTCGGTATTTTGCAGCCATAAAAAGTTACCTTGAAAAAGTAAGCATGGATTAGTAAGGTCCTTTTTGATAATATTTTTAGCAATCATTTCATCACCGGCGCAGTTTGGAATAATTACCGGCTTAATTGTCGGTTCAAGATTTGCTATCAGTTGTTTATCGGAATCAGATACCGTAGCTACTTGATTCGCTTTTCGCCAATAATAACGTTCCCAGTATTTTAACTTAACAATATCGATAAAAAAAAGAGGTTGAATATATTTTGGGAGTGATTTTACAAAATGTTGATAAACTTTATATTCGATTGTTTGTTCTACCAGTAAAATCGGAATTTTAGCTTTCGGCAGATGGGGCATAACATAAAAAGTTTCCAGATGGACAACATCAAATTTTTCCTGGTCGAACAATTTTTCCAAAACCTCTTTTGCTCCTTTGGAAAAATTTCGGACAATAAGAAAAGGTTTAAGCGAAAAAACTGAACCAAATATGGTTTTAAAGGTCCATGGATTTTCCGGGCGCCGGCAAAAATATATTTCTTTACAAAAAGGTTTTAAACGAATAAGATGTTTTTTTTCAGACTCAAATTTATACAGGCAAACAAGCGTAATCTCATTTTTTTGGCTTAGATATTTGAGTAGGTTTAATGTTCTAATTTGACCACCTGAAGACGGAGGGTAAGGGACGTATGGAGTAATCATCAAAATCTTCATAATTCGGCGAGCTTTATATAATTATAATTTCAACAGACCAAAGCTGTTATTTTCAAAAACAACCTCGTACGATTCCTTAAGGTTTTCCAGGTACTCCATATTTTGAGTAAGTAAATATTTATAGCCTAGCGCTTTAAGTTTATCCGGATCCAAATAAACTGCCGGTGCGCCGCGACGATCCATAAGGTAAAGTAAAGTGGTATCGCCTGTTCGATCGGTGACAATTTTATCACTTTCTTTTGTTAGTGTTTGGGTTATTCTAGCAATCTGAATGAGATCTGTAGGATATGCATAATAATCTCGTACTTTGTAATAGGAGAATAAAAAAGAAAAGCCAAAAACGATAAAAATTACCAAATATGTTAGTGCGGGATGAATTAAATTTTTAAGATTATTAACAACAAAATTGACACCAAGGCCGATAAATAAGGAAATAGCTGGGAGGATCATAATCTGATAATATTCGTGTTGGACATTTCCTCCTTGAAAAACAAGAAGGTAAATTAAAGCGCTTGCCAAAAGAGCATGGAGTAAATATTTTCTAGGTTTTGCTATTATTCCGAGCATAAATAAAAAAACAAGATAACCGCCCAAAATAAGGTTGTTGATTCTTTCAAAAAAAATCCATCGGAAAAATGCGGGTCTAAAAAATATTACCTGTCTTCCTTGATAAGTATTGACCATCGTGATTAACCAATCTGAAACAGGTATTCCTTCCGGGTAGTTGGTTATGTATTTTCGCCAAAGTAAAAAAGGGATGATTGATATAAGAATGTACAAATAAAAAGAGATTTTTTTTAAGAAAGAAAAAGAATATTTACGGTAAAAAAGATAGGCGATGGCTAGTCCATAAAAAATGGTTGTTGGTTTTGTCAAAAGTGCCAATGAAAATGAAACTAAAGATAGAATAAAAAAAAGTGCTTCAAAGTATTTATTTTTTGTGTTGGTAAAAAGGTAGATAAAATATATTGCAATAGAAGCAAGGGCAAGAGCCACAGGATCGGGGAGAATTACTCGCGTAAAAAAAACAAAAAAAGGAAGAATAGCATAAGATAGTCCGGCAAAAAAAGCTGTTATCCGCTGACTTTCTTTCAAAGCGAGGTAATAAATTATGGCAATTGTTATTAAAGAAAAAAATATAGTGACAAGCCGGCCTGTTATTTCAAGAGTTGTTATCGGAAAAACCTTATATATATAGGCAAAAAAAGCATTGTAAAAGGGGAATTCAACCATTCGGTAACCATTTGGATTTTCGATTCCAGACTGGATACTTGATAGATCGTCGTAACGTGGATGAAGAAGGTCAAAACCGTCTTTTATAAAGTTGCGGGCAACAGCCGCCGTATCTGCTTGTCGCCAGGAATGAAAATCAGCAAGGGGAATATCTATTTTATATAAACGAAGAGTTAAAGCAATAAATAAGATAAACAAAAGAGTAAAAAAATCTTTTTTTTCAAAATTATTTTTTTTCATGAATTATTTTTTTCCAAATTCAGTTGAACAAGGCCGATAAATATACCGGTAGTCGACCAGAAAGTAAAGGCCACTTTTGAAGCTTCGAAAACGTCGATATAAGTTGCGTTAATCATCAAAGCGCCCAGTCCAAACAGATAGCTCCATAAAAGTACGGACCATTTTTTATTACTTTTGAGGGCCTTTTTAAGAATAGTTATCCCGATGGAAATTATGATAAACAAAAAGAGGGTGGTACCCAAGATCCCAAATTCGCCAATCCAGCGAAGGTAATCGTTGTCAGTGGCCTCTGTAATTGACGAAGGACCGGTCCCAAGAATCGGTGAGTACAAAAAAGCTTTGATTGCCCGTGGCCATTCAACTTGCAGTCTGGTGGCAAAAGAAATATCGGAAACAACAGTATTTACAGCTTTTAAATTCGCTTCAAGAGAAGCCGTGTCTACTGTTCCGCCTGATTTTGTTGCCTCGATTTCCTTGCTCGTAATGATATTTTTTTTAAATGTGTCAAGATTTGTTCCACCTGTTTGATCTTTTAATTTTACGTAAAAAGATCCGGCAGGTAATTCTTTGGTGGTAATTTTTTGCGGAATATAAACCTCGCCAGTTTTTTCATTAATAAGAATCCTTTTAACTTGAAAAGTTCTTTTGATCCTTGATGTCAGATTATTTGAGGCAAAGGTAAAAGCAATCGTAATAGCAAGAACAACCAATAAAAGTTTCGGTTTTTTTCTGAAAATCAAAAAGGGGAAAACAGAAGCAATATAGGCGACATAGGAAACACGTGAGGCGGTAAATATAAGGATAATAAGGCTTAATATGAACAGAAAAAAATAACGAAGTTTATTACGAAGAAGAAAATATCCAAGTACAATGGGCATAAAAAAAACTATATATGATGCCAAATCATAATGGCCGGCGAATGTCGAAGAAATACGCGCTTCAGGAGTCAAATAAAGAATATAACCGCGGGCATACTCTGGATTCATAGTTTGAACTGCCGGCCAGCCGAAAAGTTTTTGACCAACACCATAAATACCGACAGCCGCCAAGGTAAACAAAATAAATCTAAAATAAAACAAAAAGTCTTTTGTTGATTTAATCAGTGAGCTTGCAATTATGAATATAACCATGTATTCCACCCGCCTGGCGGCATGCAAAAAACCAATGTAATCAACAGGTATTGTTTTAAGGACTTTGAATCCATAGAGAAAAGAGGCAAATACCGCAAGCCAGAAAAAACCAATCGGAATCCAAAATCTGTTGTTTAGGGTAACTTTCTTTCGGATAAACTGGATAATATAAACCAGACATATTAAACCGACAAAAAAATCCTCAAAACGGATGTAAATATAGGTATATTCGATATCAATAAGAGGAAGTTTTGGATAAAGGGGGATAAAGACAATAAAAATTACAAGCAATATTTTTAAAATATTATCATCAAGCCATTTTAGCGATTTTAAAAGCTTTTTCATAAGTTTCCAAAAGGTAGCGATTTTTGGTTAATTTGCCAACAAAAATCGCAATCAATGCTTTAAATTCTAACAAAAATTTAAGGAAAAACAAAGATTGAGGAAAATGTTTTTTATAAAACCAGATTAATCCTTCAAAAACACGAATTATCGGGGTCGATTTTCTTTCTATTTTTAGAATAGAATAACTTTTTTCGTCACTTGAAGCCGAGCCTAAATGGATAAAATGGGCTTCTGGATAGAAAAATACCCTGTAGCCTTTTTTTTTGGCTCGATATAAAAGATCAATCTCGTCCATATACATAAAAATATTTTCATCAAACCCGTTTATTTTGTTTAGATAATCTTTTCTGGTTAAGATACAAGCGCCGGAAACCCAGTCAACTTCTTTAACAGAATTAGGAGTTGATCTGGTTAGTCCCCATTGATCACCTCGAAAAAAAAGGTAGCCAATTAGTGTCAACGGACGGTAAAAAGGGCCAGCCGAGGCCTGCGGTGTCATATCTTTGTTGAACAGCTTTCCACCCAAAAAATTTATTTTATCCTCGTTTTTTTTATAATATGATAATAATTTTTCAACGGCGTTATTTAAAATAATAATATCAGAGTTCAAAAACAAAATATATTCGCTCTGTGCTTTCTCTACTCCTTGATTATTGGCTTTTCCAAAGCCGACGTTTTTATCGTTTATGATTAATCGAATATTCGAATAATTAGTACTAAGTTTTTTTATCTCCGCTACCGAACTGTCTTTTGAAGCGTTGTCGACAATCATAATTTCGTAAGGTATGTTTTTTATTGATTTTATGATTGACCTGATACAACCGAGGGTAATTTCAACCGTGTTGTAGGAAACAATAATAATTGAAAGTTCTGGTTTTGCCATATATTTAGTATAATTATACATAATAATATTGTCAGCATAGCTCAGCGGTAGAGCATTCGTTTCATAAGCGAGTGGTCGCAGGTTCGAATCCTGCTGCTGACACTCATGTCTAATTTAAAAATTAGAGAAAGCAATAAAAAAGATATCGTTTGGATAGAGAAAGTATTTAGACGGCAATGGCGAGACAATTTTATTGTTTCTCTCGCGCAAAAACATTATCCGAAAGACCTTCTGGGATTAATTGCCGAAACAAATAACAAAAAAGTTGGCTTGTTAACTTATAAAATCTCTGGAAAAGAAATTGAGCTAATAAGCATCAATAGTTTTTGTGAAAATCAGGGAATCGGCTCGACATTAATCAAGCGTTTAATTGAAATTGCCAAAAAGTTCAAGGTAAAAAGAATTTGGTTGGTGACGGATAACAGCAATTTGGAGGTTTTGGGTTTTTATCAAAAAAGAGGATTTGTTTTAAAAAAGATTTACTCTAATTCTTTTGTTGAACTTCGCAAACTTAAACCTAGGATTCCTATGATCGGATCAAATGGTATTCCCTTGCGAGACGAAATTGAGCTAGAATACGTTTTGTTAGATTGATATGTTGATCCGAATTTCACCCCGGAGGTGGAAGAGGACTACGAATGTTTATTTATGTTAACAAATATAATTAAAGAGCTAAAAAAAAATGCTGAGCCGAATAGAAAGGAAGTTTTTTTAAAATTTTTTAAGACAGGGAAAGAGGAGTACGGGGAAGGAGACAGATTTTTGGGGATTGCGGTTCCCAAAACCCGAGTGATTGCCCAAAAATACAAAAATCTAACACTTTTTGATTTGCAAAAACTTCTAAAAAGCAAAATTCATGAACATCGTTTGTGTGCCTTGATGATTTTGAGAATGCAGTATGAGGAAACAAAAGATAAGAAGTTGGTCGATTTTTATTTAGCTAATACCAAAAACATCAATAACTGGGATCTGGTCGATCTGTCGGCCGGATACATTCTCGGTGATTGGTTACTTGACAAAGATCGAAGACTTCTCTATCGTCTTTCAAAATCTAAAAATCTGTGGGAGCGAAGAATCGCCGTCATCTCAACATCGACTTTTATCCGTGAAAATCAGTTTGAGGACACAATCAAAATCTCAGAAATTCTTTTGAGCGACAAACACGATCTTATCCATAAGGCGGTCGGCTGGATGCTACGGGAGACGGGCAAGCGCGACCAAAAACTTTTGGAAGATTTTTTGCAAAAACACGCCAAACAAATGCCTCGGGTAATGCTACGATATGCCATAGAAAAGCTGGATGAGAAAAAAAGAAAGTTTTATTTAAGTTAAGCCCATTTTTTCCTTGACTTCTCCGATCGTTTCTTTGGCGATTTTTCTTGCTTTTTCTGCACCCTGAAAAATCAAATGGTCGACATATTGGTCGTCCGATGCAATTTTTTTTCTTTTTTCCTGAAAAGGAATTAGCTGTTTATAAATGTTTTCGGCAATAGCATCTTTCAAACTGACAAATTGTAAAGTACCTGCTACAAACTGTTTGTTGTATTTCTCAATTTGATCGGGTAGATAAATTTTTGCAAACTCAAAAAGGGTTTTGACACCTGGAGTCATTTCTCCGCCGGCTGTGGTGGAGGTTGGAATACTTCTTATTTTTTTTCTGATCGCGTCGAGGGAATCGGTTAGATTAATATAACTACCTTCAACGGACTTGCTCATCTTGCCTTCGCCCTTTAGCGATGGAATATACTCGCCGCTGGTTTTTAGGCGAGTCGGTTCGGGAAAATCCGTACCATAAAGTTGATTCATTTTTCGAGCTACCTCACGAGCTACCTCCATGTGCGGTTCCTGGTCGACACCGGCTGGAACTAAACTTGCTTTGTAAAGCAAAATATCAGCGGCCATAAGGACAGGATAGTTTAAAAGAGCCATCGTTACATTGTGAGGATGTTGTTCTATTTTGTCTTTATAGGTTGGGAGATGGAGCATTCTTGCGACATTGATTACCGTTGAAAAATAAAATGAAAGTTCAATATGTTCGGGTACAAGTGATTGAAAGGTAAGAATGCTTTTTTCAGGATCAAGTCCTGCGGCTAGATAGTCGATAATAATTTCTCTTTTATTCTGAGCCAATGCATTTTTATCATACGGTGTGGTAATGGTATGGATGTCAACCACCATGTAAAGGGTTTCATACTCTGGATTATTTTGGAGTTTGAGCATACCCTTTACCGCACCCAAATAATTTCCCAAGTGCAGTCTGCCTGTCGCCCTAACTCCAGAAAATACTCGTTTTTTCATATATTTATCTTTCTATTTTATATTATTTCCAGTCGGGAATGTAGTATTTTTTGCTGGTGAGGTTTTTGGGGAGATACTGTTGGATAATTTTTTTACCTGTTTGGCGCTGGATAAGCCAGGGATAGCGGACATGATTGCTGCCGTAACCGGCCTGCTTCATTACCTTATTTGAAGGATTTCGTAAATGAAGCGGGATTGGATCAAGATTTTTTTCATCGATATCCTTCATTGCCTCCATTATTCCATTGGTTGAGGCAATAGATTTTCTGGCGGTTGCGAGATAGGTGGCGGTTTGGGCTAAAATAAGTGTTGCCTCGGGCATACCGATCATGTGTACTGCCTGCATGCACGAAGTGGCAACAACCATTGCAGTTGCTTGGGCATTGCCGATATCTTCTGAGGCAAAAATTACCATACGTCTGGCGATAAAAACCGGGTCCTCGCCAGCTTTGATCATCCGCGCCAGATAGTGGAGAGTAGCGTCGGGATCGGATCCGCGCATCGATTTGATGAAAGCCGATATCGTGTCATAGTGCCAGTCGCCTTTTTTGTCGTAGTAGATTGCTTTTCTCTGAATTGCCTCTTCGGCAACCTGAAGAGTAACTTTTTCACCAAGAGTAGCGGCCAGTTCAACGGCATTAATGGCCGTTCTTCCGTCTCCGTTAGCATTTTTAATGATATGTTCGATAGCGGCCTTTTCCCATTTATGTTTTGGATAGTGTCTAGTTGCTCTTTTGACGATAGTCTCTATTTCTTTTTCGCTAAGAGCGTATAAAATATAAACTTGAGAGCGGGAGACAAGAGGTGCAATCACCTCAAATCCGGGATTTTCAGTTGTTGCACCAATTAAAGTTATAGTGCCGTTTTCTACATATGGTAAAAAAGCATCTTGCTGGGCTTTGTTAAACCGGTGAATTTCATCGACGAATAAGACAGTTGTTGTTCCATACATTTTTTTCAGCTCGGCAGCTTTAAATATGACTTTACGGACATCAGCAATTCCTGAGGAAACGGCGGAAAAAGGTATAAATTCTGCTTTTACATAATGAGCAACAAGATGGGCAAGTGTGGTTTTTCCGCAGCCTGGTGGACCCCATAAAATCATTGAAGAAATATTTCCCGCTTCAAGCATCCGGCGGATAAATCTTCCTTTGCCAACCAGATGTTCCTGGCCGATAAACTCATCGAGGGTTTTTGGCCGCAATTTTTCAGCAAGAGGTATATCCATATCTGAAAAATTCTACAAAAAATATTATTAAAAGTAAACAACTGTTTACTTGTTTTTAAAGACTAATCGTTTGGGGAATTTCATTATCGTGGTTACAGTCGACGCAGTAAATTGAGAAGGCATCTTTGATAATTGTTTTTTCCTTCATTTCAACATCCGGATAGTTGGCCGGCGCCAGTTTATTGTCTTTTGTAACAGGTACAACCTGTTTTATCGCTCTTTGCGTAGGTTCGGTACCTTTTATAAAATATTCAAAACGAGTAGCACAACTATCGTTTTGATTTCCGTCTTCTTTTTTTTCAACAACTGCACCAGAATCCCAACAAACCTGTTTACCAACAACGGTGGCCGGTCTAATCGGCCAAAGGTCGGGTTGGTCCTTTAATACATAGTCCATCACGCGATTCCAAATTGGTGCAGCGCCGGTTACTCCAGATGTAAGATACTGATTCATTGGCGTATTATCGTTATTTCCGACCCAAACCGCCGTCAAAAAATTTGGCGTATAACCTATTGTCCAGTTGTCTTTTTTATCATCAGTTGTTCCTGTTTTAACAGAGACAGCTTTATTGGGAATTACCAAATAAGAGCCTGTGCCAAAAGCCGCCGATCTGGCATTATCGTCCAGCAAAATATGGGAGATAATAAAGGCTGCTTCTTGAGAAATTGCCTGAGTTCCGGCAATAGCAAAAAAATTTGGACTGGTTATCGCTTTTTTTATATTTTTGACATAATTAGCGTCTTTAAACTCATAAAGAAGTTTACCGTCTTTATCTTCAATTTTTAAAATAGCATTAAGTTTTCTGGCTTTACCCCGGTTAGCCAGTGCCGAAAAAGCTTGGGCCATTTCAGTCATACGAACTTCACCACCGCCCAAAGTAAGTGAAAGTCCGTAGTTTGTAGGATCTTTAAAGGTATTTATTGTAAAGGCTGAGGCCGAAGCGATAAAATTTTCAACACCATTTATAGCAAGCATCTTAACCGCAGGAATATTATAAGAATTACCAAGGGCAAAACGCAGTTGAGTTGGGCCGTGGAATTTACCGTCATAGTTGACCGGGCAATACCCAGCCGGTTGGCCGGCTGCCGAAAAACAGGTTGGTACATCAAGAAATACAGTTGAGGCAGTAACAAGTTTTCTATCAATTCCTATAGCATAATTTAGCGGTTTAATCGAGCTCCCGGGTTGACGCAGGGCTGTTGTCACATTGAATGCACCTGAGGCAGTGGCAAAGTAGTCGACAGAACCAATCATCGATAATATTTCACCTGTCGGTGGTCTTGTGACAAGAAGTGCGCCATTTGTAACATTAAGATTTTTTAAGTCTTCAACCTCTTCCTTGAGAATTTTTTCCGCCTCTGTTTGGATATCGAGATCAAGTGTAGTTGTCACTTTCATTCCACCTTCCTCAATTTTCTTAAGATCATAAGACTGCTCAAGAAGCGACTTTACATAAAAAACAAAATGGGCGGCTTTTATAGTCGATTTTGGCGGATTGATGACGACTCCTTTTTTTATTTCTTTTTCATAAGTTTCTTTAGTAATATATTTGTTTTGATACATTGCTTTTAGTACACTATTTCTTCTTGTTAAGGCTTTATCTAAATTATATAAAGGTGAATAGATAGAAGGTGCTTGAGGCAATCCGGCAAGAAGAGCCGCTTCAGAAAGCGTAAGATCTTTAGCATGTTTTGAAAGATAAATTTGTGCCGCTTCCTCAATCCCATAGGCGGTTCCTCCATAAGGAACTTGGTTAAGATACATTTCCAAAATTTCCTGTTTGGTAAAAATTTTTTCCGTCCAAAGAGCCAGAATGATTTCGCGAATTTTTCTGATGATTGTTCGTTCGGGAGTAAGAAGAGCACTTTTTATCAACTGTTGAGTGATTGTTGAACCGCCCTGTAAACTTTGATGTAAAAGTGTTTCTTTGGTGGCGCGCAGAATTCCACTTATTATAGAAACTCCTTGATGTTTGTAAAAATCTTTATCTTCGATTGCAATTGTTGCATTAATAACATAATCAGGAATGTCTTTGATTTTAATAGGCGTCCTTTTTTCATTGCGATATATTTCATAAAGAAGTTTGCCGTTGCGGTCAAGAATATGAGTCGATAACGGCACAACTTTGTAGTTTTTCAAAGCGTAGGGTGTTGGTAATTTATAAAAAACAGCAAAAACAAAGTAAAATAAAATTATCCCAATGATACCGATTATTAAGTATTTTTTCGGATGCCGTTTAATTTTTGAGATCAGTAAGCCAAATTTTTGCCGCATAAAATAATTTTATCAATAAGTTTTAAAGTTATAAAGATCATAAAATTCTTACAGCCGGGGAAATAATGGTGGAACTTTAGATATCTGTCCTTGAATGCTTTGAACAATTTTTTCGCTAGTTTCGGGCATAAAGGGTTGCAATTTTATGCCAACCCACTTTAATGTTTTAAAACATTGTAGTAGAAAGTCTTTTCTTTCTTCTTTTTCTTTATCCCACGGAGCAAAGTCATTTATTTTTCTATTAAGTTTTTTGATTTCGGCCCAGATCTGCTCCAATAAGATTCCAAACTGAAATGAGTCGAAAAGCGCCTTCTCTTCTTTACTATATTGTGTAATTATAGGGTTTTTCATATGTAACTGATCTTTTTCCGCAAGATTGGTCAATCTTGAAAGAAGATTACCAAGCTCATTGGCCAGTTCCGAGTTGTAAATTTCCATCATTCTGCTTTCAGAGAAATCACCATCATCGAAGCTTGGGATCTCGCGCAAAAGATAGTATCGAACAGCATCAGTGCCATATTTTTGAACAAGAGCGAAAGGATCGACCACATTTCCCAAACTTTTGCTCATTTTTTGGCCGTTTGAAGTAATAAAACCTTCAATATAGATTTTTTTAGAATTTGGAAGGCCGGCTGACATAAGCATCGCCTGCCACATGGCTGATTGTTGACGGAGATTATCTTTGCCTCCAACTTGAACTCCAGGCCAAAAACTATTGAAGTTATTTTTATCCTCAGGCCAGCCTAATGTGGAAATATAGTTAATCAAAGCGTCAAACCAAACGTACATTACTTGGTCCGGATCGCCCGGGACAGGTATTCCCCAGGGCATTTTAGATCTTAGCCGAGATATGCTAAAGTCCTTGAGTCCTTTTTTAACAAAATTTTTTATCTCTTGAAAGCGAAAAGGTGGAAGTAAAAAATCCGGATTTTTAACGTAAAAGTCCAAAAGTGGTTTTTGATATTTTGAAAATTTGAAGAAATAGTTTTCTTCCTCGATTTTTTCAAGTTCGCAATTGGAGTGAATTGGACAGCGGCCGTTAACAAGTTCCGAGTCGGTTTTTTCAAGCTCACAACCAACACAGTAGTTAATCTGGTATTTGGCTTTGTAGATATCGTTATTTTCAAGCACTTTTTTCCAAAATTCCTGAGCGGCTCGAATGTGATGTTTATCTGTTGTTCGGATAAAATGGGAGTTTCCTATATTGAAAGATTTTTTTAAATCGGCAAATTTCGCAGCATAATAATCACAGTATTCTTGCGGATTTTTTTTTGCTTCCAAAGCATTTTGGTAAATTTTTTGTCCGTGTTCGTCTGTCCCCGTATTAAAAATTACTTCTTCGCCAAGCATCTTATGAAAACGAGCCAAGACATCGGCACGGACAAGTTCCATAACAAAACCGATATGAGGTGGTGCATTGACATAAGGAAGAGTTGTTGTAATGTAATAATTTTTCATTTAGTTTATTTTATCAAAAGCAAAACGGCAATTAACAAAGAAGTTAAAAGAATCATGGATAGAAAATCAAAGCCAATAAGATAGGTTATGCTAATAAACAAAAAAACAAAAATAGCAACCGCAACTCCAAGTTTTCGGCCAAAAAACGTTGCCGAAAAAAAATAAAAAGCAAAAACAACAAAAAAAGTCCAACCACTAATAATAAAAATATTTACTGGCGGGATATACCAAACAATTAGAGCTGCCGAACAGGTTAAAATTGTAGGCAAAATAAGTTTTTTTAACATAGATTCTCTTGCAACTTAAGTTTTCATCAATTATAATCTAATTCTTATGATTAAGTTACCGGATAATAAGGCAAAGATTATTGAAACTTTTGCCCAAAAAAAAGGGGATACAGGATCTCCAGAAGTCCAGGTCGCCCTTTTAACCTATAAAATTCAGAAATTGGGTCTTCACTTGGACGAGAATAAAAAAGACAATCATTCTCGGCGCGGTCTTTTAAAAGTGGTTGCCAAAAGGCGCCGAATTTTAAACTACTTGCAAAAACTCGATGAAAAAAGGTATAAAAAACTTATTAAAGAATTAGGACTGAAAAAATAATAAATAATGAATATTGTTGAAGAATCTATAGAGATTAATGGTCAGAAACTAACTCTTCAGACCGGAAAACTTGCACGAGCCGCAACAACATCTGTTTTTGGAAGGTTGGGCGATACTTGTGTATTGGTGACTGTGACTGCCGGTCGAAAAAGGGAAGATATTGATTACATGCCGTTACAGGTCGAGTATGTGGAGAAACTTTATGCAGGCGGTCGGATCAAAGGCTCCCGTTGGGTAAAACGTGAAGGTAGGCCATCGGACGACGCGGTTTTAAACGGAAGGCTTATCGATCGTTCTATTCGTCCTTTATTTCCACAGAACTATCGCAGGGATACTCAGGTAATTATTACCTTGCTTTCGGTTGATGGAGTCAACTCGCCGGAAATTTTATCGGCAATTGCAGTTTCTGCAGCTATTCACATATCTTCGATTCCTTGGAATGGTCCGATAAGTACAATACGAGTAGGCTATATTAAAAATAACGGCGATAAAGGAACCTTTATCGTCAACCCGCTTGAAACCGACCAGGTTTATTCGGATCTGAATTTAGTTGTTTCTTCCGCCAGGGATAAGGTGCTTATGATCGAAACCCAGGCTGAAGAACTGTCAGATTCACTTGTCATTGAAGGAATTAAACTTGCTAAAAAAACCAACCAAACCGTGATTGATTTTATCGAAAAACTTAGAAAAAAGGTAGGAAAAACAAAAGAAGTAGTCGATAAACCGATGTTTGATGAAAAATTACTTTCTGTATTGAAAAAAGAGTTTTCTAAAAATTTGGAAAACATTATTTTACAAAAAGCAGAAAAAGAATTTGACGATGGAGAAGCTTTACAGGTTGTTGTCGAAGATGTCATGGAAAAGTACAAGGAAGAGTTTGAAAGAAAACAGGTTGAGAAAGCGCTTGATTATCTCTCTAAACTTATGCTTAAAGAACGTACTTTAAAAACTAAAAAAAGAATTGATGGCCGTGGTTTAAATGATGTTCGAAAAATTAGTGCCGAGGTGTCGGTTTTGCCAAGAACTCATGGATCAGCCCTTTTTCAGCGTGGGGATACCCAAGTTCTTTCTATAGTCACTCTTGGTGCTCCTCGTCTGGAACAGCTTATTGAGGGTCCTGAAGGTGAAGAGGCAAAAAGATATATTCATCATTACTATATGCCGCCATATTCTGTAGGAGAAACAGGAAGAATCGGTTTTTTATCTAGACGGGAGATTGGCCACGGCGCGCTGGCTGAGAAAGCGGTTGAACAAGTACTTCCTTTAGCCAAAGATTTTCCTTATACGGTGCGAGTGGTTTCTGAGGTGATGTCTTCAAACGGTTCAACCTCGATGGCTTCAACTTGTGCTTCAAGTTTGGCTCTTATGGATGCCGGTGTTCCTATCCGAAGACCTGTTGCCGGCATTGCCATGGGATTGATGAGTAAATCTGATGACGATTATATTATTTTAACCGATATCATGGGTGTTGAAGATTTTTCTGGCGAAATGGACTTTAAAATTGCCGGAACACGCACCGGGATAACAGCAATCCAACTTGATGTAAAAAATAACGGACTGACAGACAAAATGATTGAAGAAACTTTTGCTGGAGCCAAAAAAGCCATTAATCATATTTTAGATGTGATGGAGTGTACAATCAAACAGCCAAGAAAAGAACTTTCTCAGTTTGCTCCAAAAGTAGTTGTCCTGACGCCTCCTCAGGATAAAATTGGCGAAATTATTGGCCCAGGAGGAAAAAACATAAGAGCACTTATTGCAAAAACCGGAGCAGAGATTGATGTGGCAGATAATGGTAAAGTGACGGTTGCCGGTGTTGATAAACAAAAA
>CAZJFG010000003.1:0-72900 GCA_964545385.1 uncultured Gammaproteobacteria bacterium
ATTCTCAACTCCGGCCGGGACAATAGCCGATCGCATCGGCGCACGCAGGGTATACGCGATTGGTCTTTTAATTTTTGCCGTTGTTTATTTTTGTTTTGGTATCATTCAAAACGCGTTTTGGATCTGGATTCTTTTTCCGATCTATGGTTTTTATATTGCAACCACAGATGGCGTTTCCAAAGCCTATATTGCCGAGTTTATAAGCGAGCGTGAATCCGGCACTTATTTCGGGCTCTACCAGACCGGTATCGCAGTCGCATCGTTTTTCGCTTCGTATATTGCCGGTATTTTATGGGATATTACTCCAGCTTTTACTTTTTTCTACGGTGCGGGTATGGCACTACTTGCCTTTTTGATTTTGGGATATGGTAAGATAGTTAAGAAAATTTAATTCCTAATTTTTAATTTTAGATTATGATTCTTGGACCAAGAAAACTTTTACAGCTTGTAAAAAAGAAAAAACTGGTGGAAAATTTGTCTAAGCGTGAACTGACGACACCAGAGGGAGCAGGATTTGATCTGCGATTGGGAGAACTCTATAAAATCAAAGGTAAGGCCTATCTTGGTGTTATTCACAGGGAGACAGCCAAAATCGAAAAAATAGTAGAGTACAGTCCTAAAAAAACTGTTTTCTTTACAATCAAACCCGGCGAGTTTTATCTGGCAACAACCATTGAAAAAGTGAATACTCCACTTAATATTACGATTAATTTTAAACCAAGAACAACCACTTTTAGAAGCGGACTTTTTTTGCGGACAGGAAACGTAGCACCAGGTTACTGCGGAAAACTGACATTTGCCATCAAGAACGAAGGACCTGTCCCAGTCACTTTGGAAATGGGCGCGCGAATTGTCCATGCTCAGTTTGAATTGGTAGATGGTGGGGGGACTCAGTATAAAGGCCAATGGCAAGGAGGACGTGTGGCAACAAAGAACAGAGAAAAACAAATATAATTAAAATTATTATGGAGATTCATCCCGAATACCAATATTTAAACTTACTTCAAGATATTTTGGACCATGGCCGCCGCAAGGTCGATAAGGGAACAGGCGACGCTTCTTTTTCTGTTTTTGGCCGTCAGATGCGCTTTGATCTTGCAAAAGGTTTTCCGCTTCTTACGACAAAAAAAGTTTACTGGAAAGCAGTTTTATACGAACTTTATTGGTTCATGTCCGGTCAAACTAACATTAAATATCTGGTCGATCATAATGTCCATATCTGGGACGACTATCCATACAAAATATTTAAGCTTAAAGCTCAAAGTTCGAAGTTTAAAACCCTAACCAAAGAGGAATTTGTCGGGAGAATTGCCAAAGATAAGAAATTTGCGAAAAAATGGGGCGAGCTGCCAAAAATTTATGGCGAAATGTGGAGAAAATATCCAACCAGGACCAAAAGAACGATTGATCAACTGTCTTGGGCGGTTAATGAGATTGTCCAGGATCCTTCTTGCCACAATGCCATTGTCACTTCTTGGGATCCGGAATATCTTTACACCATGGCGACGAAAAAAGACACGTCTTATTTTCCCATCTGCCATAATATGTACCAGTTGAATGTAATTGACAATAAAGTATCTTTACATCTTTATCAGCGATCAGCCGATGTTTTTTTGGGCGTACCTTTCAATATCGCAAGTTATGCACTTTTGACTTTAATTATTGCTGAAATAACAGGTTACAAACCTGGTGAATTTATTCATACTTTCGGTGATGTCCATATTTACGAAAATCACCTGGCGGCTGTCCGCGAACAACTTTTACGAAAACCAAAAAAATTCCCAAAGATTAAATTCAATCACGGTTTTAAGAAGATTGACGACTTCAAACCTGAGTACGTTGAACTTGTCGGCTATGAATCTTATCCGACGATTAAAGCCAGTTTGAGCGTGTCGGGAGGATATTTTGAAAAATGAAAATTTCTATTATTGCTGCTGTCGGTCCAAATAGAGAACTTGGGAAGAATAATAAACTTCTCTGGCATATTTCTGATGATCTGAAAAGATTCAAGAAATTAACGCAGGGACATGCGGTAATTATGGGGCGAAAAACATTTGAATCTTTGGGAGAACCGTTGCCTGAAAGATTAAACATAATAATAACTCATCGACGTGATTTTTTATCGCATCAGAATTTCACCGTGTCAGGCGTTGTCCCATCCGAAGCGAAAAAAATCGCTTTCGATTCGTTATCCGAAGCTCTCAATTATTTAAAATCCGAAAATGAGATTTTTGTGATCGGTGGAGGACAAATATATACTCAGGCTTTGCCCTTGGCAGATAAACTTTATCTGACTCTGGTTGAAAAAACTCCAGAACATCCCGATGGAAAATTTGAAGCCGACACATTTTTTCCGGAATACGAAAAAATCTTCACAAAAAAGATTTTTGAGGAAAAACAGAACAAAAACGGCTATAAATATACATTTATAGAATATATAAAATAATCAAAAAATAATATTTATTATTGACAAGAAGATTAAATTTGAGATACTAAAAATAGTTAATAGTTGGATTTAAAAATTTTATAAATTAAATTTAAATCTATGGCAGATAAAAAAGGTTCGGATTTCAAATCCTTGATGGGACAGTTAGAAAGTAATTTAAATGAATACTTGGGTAAAAAAGCTCCCCAAATTCCTAAAAAGTGGAAAGAAATTATCGTAAAAATTGCTCCTTATTTGGCGATAATCGGTGTTGTTGTCGGTATTCCTGGAGTCTTGGCCATATTTGGATTGAGTACTTTTATTGTCCCACTGGGGACAATCGGTGGAGTCGTTTCCGGCCAGCCTTTCTTGGGTGTTGGCTACATTATAAGCGTTTTGTTTTTGGCCGGTGTTATTATTTTAGAAGCCTTATCAATTTCACCTTTATTCAAAAGAAGTAAGATAGGTTGGAATTATATGTTTTATGCCACCTTGTTGGGAGCGGTCCAGAATCTGATCAATCTTAACATCGGTGGATTGGTTATCGGGACACTTTTATCTCTGTATATTTTATTCCAGGTAAAAGAGTTCTATAAATAAGCCAGGTAGTAAGTAGATAGAGTAGATATTAAGTATGCTAGAATAAGCAGATGTTTGATGGACAAAAATATAACTACAGTCTACCTGAAAATCTGCTTGCTCAAAAGCCGGTAGTGCCACGTGATAGCTCGCGTCTTTTTATCTACAATACAGAAAACAATACCGTAAGCTTTGATAGATTTATTAATCTCGATCAATATTTACCTAGGGATTCCTTTATAGTTTTAAATAATACTAAGGTTTTGCCCGCCCGGGTGGTTTTGAAGAAACAAACAGGCGGAAGAGTAGTTTGTCTATTGCTGATCAACGAATTACTCTCCTTTGCCAAAGTTTCAAAGGACGAGCATGATTCACGAATTATCAGAGTAATGGTTGATCGGAAAGTAAATGTCGGTGATAAGCTTTTTTTTGATAAGGATCATTTTTTTGAAGCCGTTAGTCAGAAAGAACACATTTTTGAATTAAAATACCGCTTTTCTTATTCTTGGTTGTTACTCAAACTTCAGGAAATTGGTCAAACTCCGGTGCCTTTATATCTACGCAAAACTCCACTTCAAGAAGGAGAGTTGCGAAAGAAATATCAAACGATTTTTGCCAAGGATTCATCTTCTGAGTGGAATTTAGGTTCTGTGGCTGCGCCGACTGCTTCTTTGCATTTTTCTAACCGTGTTTTTAAAAAATTGGGAAAGGCCGGAATTAAAAAGTATTTTGTTACCTTACATGTTGGTATGGGGACTTTTGCACCGGTGACCGAGAAAAATATCAAAACCAAAAAACTTCATGAAGAATATTTTACGGTTGATAAAAAAACACTACAATGTTTTAAAACATCGAAGTCGGCGGGAAAAAAACTGATAGCTGTCGGGACGACAGTAACCCGAACTTTGGAATCAATATCAAAAATCAAAAATCAGAGATCAAAAATGCATATTGTGAATAATATATTTTTTGGTAAGACCGACTTATTTATCATGCCACCGTATGATTTTCAGATGGTCGATTGTTTAATTACCAACTTTCACCTACCCAAAAGTTCGCTTATTATGCTTGTTGAGGCCTTTTTGCAATATAAAAGTGCAAAAAGAAGTTTGATGGACCTTTACAAAATTGCCATCAAGGAAAAATTTCGTTTTTATTCTTTTGGTGATGCAATGTTGATAATATAAAATACTACTTTCTATTTCGGAAGTGGGCGGCAATTACCGAAGAAGTAAGAGCAATAGGAAGAGCAACACAAATTATACCTAAAGTTGGTTTTATATATTCAATAGCATTTCCTGCGTTGATCGAACGTTCACTAATGGCAATACCAAATTCTCTAAAATATTGATTGATATAGCCAAAATTTGCAGGTATTTCATACTGTAGACTGGTATTTGTATTTATTTTCTGCACTAACTCGCAAGCTTTACATAAAGTTCCAATTGTTATTGATCCGCCAAACATAAGTTTGGTCCAATAAGATACAGTTCTTTTTGAAAAATGCTTTAAGTTCTCAGGATTGATAGTTTTTTGTTTTTCCGTATTTACAGGATATTATTATATAATAAAGCGCATAATAATCAACAAAAATATATGCAATTCTTTAAAACCTTATCTTTTTCAAAAAAAACTAAAGCCAGACTTGGGGAGATAAAAACCGACCATGGAATAATCAAAACGCCAGGATTTGTCCCTTGCGCTACCAAAGGGACGCTTAAGACACTACCACCTCAATTTTTGGCAGAAATTGGGACTCAGGCGGCTTTTGTTAACACCTACCATTTGGTTACCCATCCTGGAACCGAGATTATCAAAAATGCCGGTGGAATCCATAAATATTCCAGGCTAAATATTGCGCTGATGAGCGACTCCGGAGGTTTTCAAGTTTTTTCTTTGGCTCAAGATATGAAAACTCGACACCGTGTTTTTCGCCCGCCTCATCCAAGGGGAGCCTGGGCGATTGGCTCAAAACAGGCGTCTTCGCTTTCAGAAAATCCTCAAAGAAAAGCGGATATTCGCGGCGAAGAAGAACCGCTTGTAGTTAAAATATCCGAGGATGGGGTGAAATTCCGCTCGACATACGATGGAAAACTGATTGAGTTTACGCCCGAGCTTTCGATGAAGTGCCAGAGCGAAATCGGTGCAGATATTAATATGGCTTTTGACGAATGCATTCCCTATGGTTCGGATTACAAATATTCGAAAAAGGCGACCGAAAGAACACACAATTGGTTAAAAAGATGCCTTAAACAAACTCAAAACTCAAAACTCAAAACTCAAAACCAGTATTTATATGGTGTAATCCAAGGAGGGGTTTTTGAAGATTTGCGCATGAATTCCGCAAAATTTGTGTGCAATCAGGATGTGGCCGGTGTGGCTATCGGCGGTGTTTCGGTCGGTGAAACAAAGTGTGAAATGAGAGAACAGGTTAGATGGATAGCTGATTATTTACCAAAAGACCGGCCGGTTCACTTATTGGGTGTGGGGCAATTTGACGATATTTTGGACTTGATTAAATATGGAATCGACACTTTTGACTGTGTTGAGCCCACCCGTCTTGCCCGTGTAGGTAGGCTTTATCAATTTGACAAAGTGCGATCCCATTTTTTTTCCCCGCCTCACCCAGAGGAATCCAGGCGATTGGCTCAAAAAAGGAATTTCCACCTTGATTATGAAATTGATATTTTAAAAGGAATTTATAAAAATAATTTAGAGGCGGTTGACAAAGATTGTGGTTGTTATGTCTGTCAAAACTTTACCAAAAGCTATCTTCATCATCTTTTTAAAGAAAAAGAAATCCTGGGTTATACTTTGGCGACATATCACAACCTTTGGATTATGGAAAGATTTTTTGATAGAATTAGAGAATTGATTAAAAATAACCAGATTTAAGCTATGTCTCGGATCGATCAAGCCAGGGAAGGTTACCTAAAAAAAGACAAACAGGTTTCGATTGCAGCCCATACCCAGAAGGCGATTCATCACTCGCTTCATCATCAGGAAAAGCATGTTTCCAATTTCAATCTGCCGGAAATTATTCTTGGCGGACAGGACGGGTTGGTCAACGTGCTGGGCGTTATTCTGGGTGTAGCTGCGGCCACTGTTTCCAATCAAATTGTTATTGTTGCCGGACTTGCGGCAACATTTGCCGAAAGCATTTCCATGGCAGCTGTCGCTTACACTTCTCGTTTGGCCGAGGTTGATTATTACCAATCAGAGTACGAGCGGGAAAAGTGGGAGATAGAGCATTTTTCTAAGGGTGAAAAGGAGGAAATAAAAGCTCTTTATGAAAATTATGGCTTTCGGGGAAAAATTCTTGATGACATTATTGAAAAAATTACAGCCGACAAAGATATCTGGCTTAAGGTGATGATGGAGCAGGAGCTGAAGCTGGAACCGATTAGCCGTAAAGAGATTTTGCCAACCGCCGTTTTGGTTGGTGCCTCAGCTCTTATAGGTTCTTTTATCCCGCTTATTCCGTTTTTTTTCCTGCCTGTTGGAAGGGCTATTTATATTTCAATAGTGGCAACAGCTCTTACTCTTTTTGCGGTCGGTTACTATAAAGCCAAAAAAACCCTAGGTCGGCAACTTCTTAAACAGGGAATTGAGATGATGGTCATCGGCATAATTTCTGCCCTAATTGGATATTTGGTCGGGACTTTATTCAAAGTTCCACCTACGGTTTAAAATAGTTTGTAGGCTTTTTGAAAAGTAGTGAAATCAACCTCACGTTTCCCTTCAAGCTGGACCCGCTTAATAACTAGTGGTTGGTAATCGGTGGTCGGTGGTTGAATATCTGTAATTTTTAGACGTTTGGGATGTGCCGAATTCCACCCCGGAGGTGTAACTTGGGTCCAGAGACCGGGCCAGGGATAAAGGCCTCGGAATAAATTAAACAACTCCTTTGGAGAAGTTTTAATTTTCAGTTTTAAATTTTTAAACTCCACGAAACCATCTTGTTTTTTAAGGAGTTTGGTATAGGTAGCTTGAGCGTGGTTTTGAGGTGTAAAAGGTTTGATACCGTGTTTTTTGCCCACTTCATCCAGAGGGGCCCAGGCGATTGGCTCAAAAAAAGAACCTTCACTTTTTACTAATTTATTAAACATTTCAAAAGCTAAAGTGGTTAGTTTTTTTTCCAAATCCGGCCGGCGATCTTGAGGTAATATCGCCAGTTCTTCCTGGCTGATGATTGGCCCGTGGTCGATTACCTCATCCATCTTGATAATCGTTACGCCTGTTTTTTTATCCCCGTTGATAAGCGGCGCCGCTATGGGGCTGGGACCGCGGTATTTAGGCAGGAGTGAAGGGTGAATGTTGATAAAACCTAATCGTGGCAAATCCAACAGTTCTTTGGGAATTTTTTGGCTAAAAGCATACACTAAACAAAAATCTAAATTTAAAATTTTTAATTTACAATCTTTCTTGAATTTACAATTCTCAATTTCCAAAATTTCTAAACGATTTTTTTTAGCGATTTGTTTGACCGGAGTTGGCGTCATAATCTGTTTTCTCCCAACCGGCCGGTCGGGTTGGGTGACGACAAAAACAACTTCGATTAATCGATTAATTGTAGTGTCGGTAATTAGTTTCTCAAGAAAATCAGCCGAGAAATTTGGACTGCCAAAATAGGCAATTTTCAGTTTGGTCATGAAGATAGTATATCAAAGTTAGTCGGTCTTTATTTTTTAAGTTTGATGTAGATGGCTGCACTTGTTGGATCTTCTTTGATCTGCAAAAAAGAAGGAAAATAAAAATGCAATCCCCATTTTTTACTTTTGTAATCTTCTATTTTCCAGGGCGTTGGAGTAGGCTCTGGGGCTTTAGTTGGCGGTAAACTTATAAGATAATTTATGGCCTTATTTGTTTTTTCAACATTCTGGCCATAACGCACGCCAAGAATAAAAAGAAGGACACCGATCAAAATAGTTAAAAATATATATGATGATTTTTTATTCATGCGTTTTTTTATTAAACAAGTTTTTTATAATTTCCTCAATTCTTTCTTCTTCTATTGTTATATCAGAATAAGGAACAGTTTTGTTGATTAGGTCGATTTTTGAGATAAGTTTTTCTTTTTCAATCGGCCAGACAATTTTTGGGAACTGAAAAACAATGGGTTTACCGATTTCCAATATTGTTTTTTGGTCGATCTGACGATCGAGAATAACGCTAATATATTTAATTTTTGAATAACGGTCGATTATTTTTTTAAGCTGGCCGTCGTATAAGATATGGCCTTCATTTATAATAATCAGTCGTTTGGCCAGACGTTTGACATCTTCCAAGTAATGGCTGGTCAGAATTATTGTTGAGCCGTATTTTTCCTGATATTTCTTGATAAAGTCACGGATTGCTTCTTGAGAAAAGATATCCAGACCAATGGTTGGCTCGTCAAAAAAAATAAGCCGCGGCTGGTGAAGAAGGGAGTTTATTAACTCCATTTTCATCCGCTCGCCCAAAGAAAGCGTTTTAATCGGCCTGTCAAGCAGGTTTTTACATTTGAGAATAGTTGAGAGTTCCTTAACGGTTTTTTTGAAATCGGAGTCCGACACATCATAAATTTCTTTATTGAGTTCAAAACTATCAAGTGCCGGCAATTCCCAGATAAGCTGGTTGCGTTGGCCCATGACAAAAGCAATCTGTTTTAAGAACTCGGGTTTTTTGTCAAAAGGATTTTGACCAAAGACTTGTGTCATGCCGGCCGTAGGGTATAAAATTCCGGCCAAGATCTTCAGAGTTGTTGTTTTTCCGGCACCGTTTGGCCCGATAAAACCAATAAGTTCACCTTTCCCAATTTCAAAACTAACCCGGTCAAGGGCCACTTTTTTTTTGTACTGACGATTGAAAACATCCTGAAAAAAATTTTTTCCGCGGACAGGAGTTTTGTAAATTTTGGTTAAATTGTTGACTTTAATCATATAATTAATTGCCGATTTTCAATTTTCATTGATTAACTGTAGATTTATTGAAAACCGAAAATTGTAAATTGAAAATTATTCTTTATCCTCCCCAGCTTTGGTATTTTGTCAGTCCGTAATTCCAAAACCTTAATGCTAATAATAGCAAGGCGATTGAAACAAAAAATGCGTAAACAATTTTAGCCGGTGACAAAAGACCGAAAAGGACTTGCGCCGGAAAACTGACCATGACGCCGACCGGAATAACAAACGTGAGGATTTCCCGAATGGGGCTTTGGTAGATATCAAGGGGAAAACGAGTGAGATTGGTTAAGTCACGATAAATCATAATTGTGTTGTCGACTTCTGTTGTTATGATACCGAAGGCTAAAACCGCTATATGAAAGGCCGTTGCAATCAGAAGGCCATTTATTATGAGCAAAACGTATAGCAAAATAGAAGAAAGAGAGTAAAAGAGAGAAGATAAAGACATGTAATATCCGGTAAGAAAGATATAAGGGATAAGCATAATAATATCCAGGTAATCAATGCCGCCAACCAAAATTTTTAAAAAAGGATGATGTGGTTTTGTGAGGATAAGATTGAAGTCGCCGGTGACTACGTAATATTTAAATCGGTAGACCTCACGGAAAATAATCTGGCTTACTGTATCGATAATATTAAAGGTGAGATAAAAAATGATTGCTTGATTTATAGTGTAGCCCTTTATCACCTTTACATTTTTAAAAATAAGCAAAACAAGCATGAAAAAAAAGATGAACCGCATTGCTTTTCCAACCAAAAAAAACAATGTGCCGACCCTGGTTTGAAAAGTGGTTTTAAGGGCGAATTTTGAGTAGAGAAAAAATATTTTTAGATAACGTTTGAGTTTTTTCATAATTTATTTTGACAGATTCTGTCGTTTATGATCCCTTCTCTCCTGCGAGGTTCTTCGCCAGCTGGCGAAATCCGCTTCTTGGAAAGTCACCTTACTTACGACACCTGTCAAAAATTTTTTACCTTCCGAAAAAATTGTAATTTTTATTTCCCCTTATCCAAAGATAACGGGCTGCAAACCAAGTTGCAACAAGCCAAAAAAGAGAAGTTGCAACGATAAAAGGGGTAATAAGCTCAAGTCGACCAAGAAAAATCTGGGTCGGTAGATAAAAAAGATAGGGAAAAGGAGTCAGTAGAAACAGATTATATAGAGTAGATGGCAGGAGATCGAGGGGGAAATAGGATCCTGAGATCAAAAAAACAACTGTCATAAAAAGAAATCTTGGGGCCCAGACCTCGTTGCTCCAAAAGCCGACAAAAGAGATGCAGAGATTGATATAAAAACCAATCAAAGTGCCGATAATAAGAAAACAGGTAGCAAATATTGAGGAATAAGTATTAAGCGGCAGAAAAAGCTGAGGGTGAAAGAGGATAATAATAATCCAAACTTCAAGAAAAACAAAAAAAAGGTTTAAGAGTTTGTCAGCCAGGTCGCGGACAAGATAATAACGGAAAAAATTTATCGGTTTTATAATATAATTCATGATCGTACCGTTTATGATATCTCCTGCAATATCGATTGTACGTGTCCCCAAGACAAAATTTGAAATTATATTGACAAAAAAAATATAGGTGATGAGTTGACTTTTGTCGTAGGTACCAAAGCGAGTAGCTCGGTCAAACACCGAAGTCCACAAAAAAAACGTGACTAAAAAACTCAAAAAAACCCGAAAACGCCAGATAACAAAATTTACACGATAAACAAAATACTCTTTGATTGTTAGCCAAAAAATTAAGAAGTATTTTTGCATGACTTTATTTTATCATTTGTGTTCGCTTGACAAACTAGAAAGTGGTTGATTATAATAAGATTGATCCTCCAAGAATAGGCGAACTTTAAAAACTTTTTCTTAACGCTATCAAATTTTGAGGGTAAGTCCGATGTTACATCGGATAATGAGACCTGTTTCTTTGGCCTTGAGGCCAAAAGAGCGGTTTTCCCATTGCCTTTCCGGGAAAAAGTTTTAAAAACCTTATTCGCAGGAGGATCCTTCGTAAGGTTAAGTTTCAGGTAAAAAAATTCATAAGTCAAAATCCAAAGGGGGGAAATCACAAGCAAAAATTTAAAAGTATAAAAAAACTTTTTACTTTTAGATTGTGCTTTTAATTTTTAACTTTTGACTTTTAACTTGTTTCAATTATTAATTAAATACATTTATGGCAACTAAAAATAATATTCAAAAGCCTCAAAATGACGAAGTTTTAGACGTTTCTTCATTGATTGAAAAAATAGAAGAAAAACCCATCATGGAGAAGAAGGATGAAAAAAAACAACCTCAGGTACGGGAAGAATCTACACCGGAGGAGAGGTTGAAAGAAGACTTAAAAATCAGCTATACTGCTTCAGGTGTTTTGGATATTACCTTTGGCGGATACGGCTTTTTACGCCACGACTTTGCCTTTAATCCTGACCGTGACATCTATGTTTCCAATTCCCAGATTCGCAGATTTTGGCTCAGAAAAGGAGATCAGGTTGAAGGTTTGGCCAGACCGCCAAAAACAGGAGAGCGTTTCCACTCGTTACTTCTTATTAAAAAGATAAACGGCGTTGAGATGACCGAAGAACAAAGCCGAGCCCGCAAGAACTTCGACTCGCTTACCTCACTTCACCCCAACCGCCAGGTGCGGCTTGAGACTGAGAAAGACATTTTATCAACCAGGATTATTGATCTTGTGGCACCTGTCGGTTTTGGTCAGCGGGCTTTGATTGTTTCCCAGCCAAAAGCGGGTAAAACCACGTTCTTAAAAGAAATTGCCGAGGCAATCAACAAAAACCACCCGGATGTTTTTTTAATGGCTATTTTAATCGGAGAACGGCCGGAAGAGGTAACTGAGATTAAAAGGTTTTTAAAAGGCGAGGTAGCTGCTTCGAACTTTGACGAGTCGCCACGCCAACAGGTAAAGGTGGCCAATATTGCCATGGATCGGGCCAAAAGAATGGTTGAAATGGGTCGCGACGTGATTATCTTGCTTGATTCAATTACTCGCTTGGCCCGTGCTCTTAATTTATCAGCTGGCAACTCCGGTCGAAGTTTATCGGGCGGATTTGATCCATCGGCTCTTTATCCGGCCAAAAAATTTTTAGGTGCGGCACGCAACTGCGAAGAAGGTGGATCGCTGACTATAATAGGTACGGCATTGGTTGGGACAGAATCACGCATGGACGATCTTATCTATGAAGAGTTTAAGGGTACGGGTAATATGGAGCTTCATCTGGAGCGTAAGTTCGCAGACAAGCGTATTTTTCCGGCGATTGATGTTGAGAAATCAGGTACGCGCCACGAAGAGCTTCTTTTCAGTAAGGAAGATCTTAAAAAGATTAACACCTTACGCCGGATGCTTTCCTTACTTGACCCTGAGGAACGGCTTACCGCTCTTATCGACAAGCTCTCAAAAACCAAAGACAACAAGGAATTCTTGAACAGCTTGAAAGGATAAGTCCAGAAGAGTAATTCATGACTTTTAATCAACCTCTTCCCGATTACGAAACAAGAGATAATAATATGCTTGAATTGCTTTATCTAACTAAACACGTTTTGATATTATTCTATTTTTTAATTAAAAAACATCCTTTCCAAAATGGAAACAAGCGTATTGCCGATATGACGGTTTTGGTTTTTTAGCAATTAATGGAAGATGGCTTTCTATTCCTCCATATAATTTTTATTTATTTGCTATAAATTGAAAAAATAATTGAAGAAAATGAAAAAAAAATTACGCTTGACAAACTACTTTTAGATACCCTATACTGGTAGGGAGTATGGAAGACAAGTCAAAAATCAAAGTTCAAATAGCAAATAGAATTAGTCGGATTATTGGACAGCTCCATGGGATAGAAAAGATGGTAGGTGCCAGCCGCAACTGCACGGAAATCCTTCAGCAAGTATCGGCGATAAAAAAAGCCATAGACAGCCTGTCTAAAGAAATTGTCGTTTCAGATTTTTGCCGTCTGATGCCCAAATCAAAAACAAAACAGGTGGAACAGATGGTGGAGAGAGTTATAAATTTGTAATTTTAAAGCTCGATACCGTATTTTTTCGTTCGGCTCAACTCAAGAGGGGCCCAGGCGATTAACTCAAAAATAGGTATTTTCGCTTTAATTATTTATGGAAAACGTTATTATCATCGGTGGAGGGCCCGCTGGTTTATCTGCGGCTATTTATCTGGCCCGGGCCGGACTTAAACCCTTGGTTTTTGCCGGTTCACCGCCTGGTGGTCAGCTGACTCTTACGTCTGAGGTGGAAAATTTCCCTGGCCACCTCTCAATTCTTGGAGCCGAGCTTATTCAAAAAATGCGAAACCAAGCCGCTCAATTTGGAGCAAAAATAATAGATCAGAATATATCTAAAGTTGATCTAACTAAATCATCTTTGAGAATTTATCTTTCAGATTCAGCAACGCAATTTTTATCACACGAGAGTTTCACCCCTCGACAAGCTCGGGATCCCCTCGAAAGTGAAAAAATTGCTTTTGCTTCATCTGATAACGCGATTGTAACTAAATCAATCATTATTGCCACAGGCGCCAAGGCATTGTGGTTGGGACTGGAGTCGGAAAAGCGTCTTCGGGGCAAAGGTGTTTCGGCCTGCGCCACCTGCGACGGGTTTTTCTTCCGTGGCAAGACCGTGGCTGTCGTGGGCGGTGGCGATACCGCCTTGGAAGAGGCGCTTGCCTTAACCAAATTCGCCGACAAGGTTTATATCATCCATCGCCGGGACAGCTTCCGAGCCTCAAAAATCATGGTGGAGAGGGTTAAAAAAAACCCAAAGATCGAAATTCTATTCAATAGCCAGGTTGAGGAGATAATAGGTGAGAAAAAGGTTGAAGGAATAAATCTTAAATCTCAAATCCCAAATGGCAAATCCAAATCTAAAATCTTAAATCTAGAAGGTATTTTTATTGCGATTGGACATAAGCCGGATACGGATCTTTTCAAAAATCAAGTGAAGATGGACAAAAAAGGCTATATTTTAACAAAAGATTCACAAACTTCTATTAAGGGAGTTTTTGCCGCCGGCGACTGTGTCGACACCAAATACCGCCAAGCAGTAGTGGCCGCCGGAATGGGTGTTTCGGCAGCACTGGAGCTAGAA
Source organism: uncultured Gammaproteobacteria bacterium (assembly GCA_964545385.1). Lineage (GTDB taxonomy): Bacteria > Patescibacteriota > Microgenomatia > UBA1406 > GWC2-37-13. The sequence goes on from CAZJFG010000003.1 coordinate 14,055, forward strand.
AAATATTTGGAAAAATATTGATTTATATATTACGTAATACGTAATTTATTAATTATTAATTATAAAAATATGACAAATGAAGGAATCAAGATGTTGGAAAGTGCACAAGGGTTAATCAAAAAAACTGCCAAAAGTATGGGACTGTCCGAGGAGACGACCCAAAGACTGGTTGAGCCGGACTATATTCACGAGTTTAATTTCACGGCAAAAATGGATTCGGGGAAAACAAAAATGTTTAAAGGTTACAGAATCCAACATAATGGCGTTTTGGGGCCTTACAAAGGTGGAATCCGTTATCATTTCAATACCTCAAAAGAAGAAATCCAGGCTTTGGCTACTTTAATGACAGTCAAATGCTCGGTCGCTAATCTACCTTTTGGTGGAGGGAAAGGTGGTATCATCGGTTTTGACCCCAAGAAAGCCTCGCTTGGCGAGATCGAACGGGTTTCCCGCGCCTTTGCCCAAAAGCTTTCCCAATTTATAGGTCCGGAAGTAGATGTGCCGGCGCCGGATGTGAATACTACACCTCAGATTATGAAATGGATGCTGGAAGAATATCTCAAAACTCAAAACTCAAAACTCAAAACTAAATCTAAAAACTCAAAAGCCTTGAATTATCTAAGAGGAACATTTACGGGAAAACCGATCGAAGATGGAGGGAGTCTGGGGCGGACCGAGGCAACAGGAAGAGGAGGAGTGGTGATTTTGAAAGCATTGCTTTCAAAATTAAGCTCAAAGCTCAAAGTCCAAAGCTCAAAACTGTCTGTGGCGGTACAAGGATTTGGGAACGTCGGCTATTATTTTTCCAAGTTTGCCTATGAACAAGGGTTTAGATTGGTGGCAGTATCCGACTCAAAAGGCGGTATTTACAAAGAAAATGGTTTGAACCCCGAAGAGGTTTTGGCCGACAAGAAAAAAAAAGGAATTCTTTCCGGCGGAAAAAAAATCACCAACGAAGAACTTTTAGAACTGCCTGTAGATATTTTGGTTCCTGCTGCCCTTGAAAACGTCATTAACCGGAAAAACATGGCTAAAATTAAGGCTAAAATCGTCATAGAAATGGCCAATGGCCCAGTGACAGAGGAAGCTTATGAATACATGCAGAAAAAGGGGATTTTGGTCATTCCCGATGTTTTGGCAAACTCCGGCGGAGTGACTGTTTCCTACCTAGAATGGTATCAAAACGTTCACAATCAAAAATGGAGTGAAAAAAAAGTAAATACAAAAATGGCAGATCTTTTAAAAATCGCTTTTGACCAGATTTGGAAAAAAGCAGCGTTAAAAAAAATACCTTTCAAACAGGCGACCTTTGAGATGGCAATCGAAAGAATAGTAAAGGGTAGTAAGTAGCAAGTATTAATAATCTTAATACTGTATACTTAATACTATCCTTATGGAAGATTTGAAACAGTTTATTCTTTTTATCAAAGACTATTTTAAATCCCGGATTCTTGATTTCGGAAGTAGCTTTGAAAAAATTAAAGATCTTTTTGTTGCTTTTTTGATAGCCAAGCGGGGAAAATACTCGCAGTCTTTTTTAAATACGTCATTCTTTCTTTTGGTGGCTGCTTCTCTAATTGGTGGTCCAATCATTGCCGAAAACAATCCGTTTGTGACCGCCTTTGAAGGAAATGGAAACAAATACCAGGCAACCGAAGTTTCCTACAATCCTTATGAAGGTTCTTTGCAGACTGTAATCTCTGTTAAGCCAAGAAGCAGCGTAGAAAACTATACGGTGCGTGATGGCGATACTCTTTCCTCAATTGCCAAGAAATTTGATATTTCAGTCGATACAATCAAATGGGCAAACAATCTGAAATCGGATACAATCAAGCCGGGTGAGACTCTGAAAATTCCACCGGTTACCGGAATTGTCCACAAGGTAGTTTCCGGGGAAAGTATTTATACTATTGCCAAAAAATACAAAACTAGCGCCCAAAACATCGTCAACTTTCCTTTTAATGATTTTACCGACCTTGATTCTTTTGGACTTACTGCCGGCCAGATTCTTTATGTCCCTGATGGAGTGATTGAGGAAGCGCCGGCTGCCGTACCCCGCTACTATGCTCAGGCTCAAGCAGGCGTAAAAGGTTCTTCCAATTTTATTTGGCCAACATCAGGTGGCATCACCCAGTATCCGGTTTGGTATCATATGGCACTTGATATCGCAAACTCCAGTGCACCGTCGGTTTTGGCCGCAGATACAGGGACAATCACTTTTGCCGGTTGTGTTGCCTATGGTTATGGTTGTCATATTGTGATTGACCATGGTAACGGATATGAGACGCTTTATGCGCACCTTTCGAGTATTGGTGTTTCGCCTGGTCAAGTAGTAAACCAAAGGCAATATATAGGGACAATGGGATCAACAGGTATGTCGACCGGAACTCATCTCCATTTTGAAATAAGGACAGGAGGAATACTCCAAAATCCACTTAATTACTTGAGATAATTGAGATTATTTTGCTTCAGGACTGGCTTCTTCAGGCAACTCAATTTTTGGCTTGACATTGTTGGTAGCGGGTGTGGGCAAATTTAACTGTGTTGGTGTTTGAGCCTCACTTGTGGCTATCTCTTCTTTTTCCGGAATCTTTTTCTTAAACTCGTCAAGTTCGGATTTTGCTTTGTCGTAATCGGCTTTATCAGTATTCGGATTTATAAGTTTTAAGACATTCTCCATAGTTGAAGCGGCTAGTTGATACTCGCCTTTTTTGTAGTAAGCCCAAGCCAGATTGTAATAAGCATTGGACCAATCGGTTTTTAGGATGACTGCTTCTTCAAATAGTTTTGCCGCCTGTTCCCAGTTGTTCGCTGCATAATAAACTCCACCCAAGTTTAATCGATAGGTTGGGTTTTGAGGATCAATAACGATCGCTCGCTGGTATGCGGAAACCGTCCAGACATCTGCGCCTTGGGCAACATTTATTATATTCCTATAAATTATTGCCAAATTTTCCCAGTTAGTGGCTTTTTGAGGATTTAGAGTAACCGCTGCTTTTGCCTCGGAAATTGCCGCTTGAATAGCCTGGGTAATTGTTGTTCTGTCTTCTTCGGAAAGCTGAGCATCCGCTTTTTTTCGCTGAGCATTATTTGCAATGTTGTTGGCGATCAATAAATTTGTTTGGGCGAAGTTAATGCGATATTTTTCAATATAAGGATTGAGAATAATTGCCTGGCGTTGATTGTCGTATATTTCTTTTAAGTTATTTTTAGTATAGCCGTCAATTGATTTTTTAAAATAGAATTCCGACTCATAAGACCGTTCAAGCAGGTAGCCCAAAACACCGACCGTGATCAATAAGACAATAACTATACCAAGATACATCGGCATGAAGTTTGAAAGGTCGATACTGGTTGTTGGTGACTGGTTATTGGCGGTTTGGTTTGAGAAGTATAAAACGACGAAAAATAAAAACCAAACAACCAGTGATGTCGGAAACAAAAAAGCAATTATTAGCCAATAAATGACAGTCAATTTAAATTGAGGGTGAGAATTTTGATGTTTGGAAAAACATTGTTTAAAAAGAGTAAAAAGAATTAAAGCAAATGCCAAAAGGCTTAAAAGACCGCTTTCGGTAAAAATATGCAGAATAGTTGAACGTGAGGCTGTAAATGAATTTATCTGCCAAAGAGATGATTGGTTGTAGGCCGCATCTTTGACTCTTGTAAAAATAGAGGCGAAGTTGTCGATACCGACACCAAAAAGAGCGGTAAGTGGATTTTTTAAAATCTCAACCGCACTATACCACGAAATTTTAAAAGGAGGAAGAATCAGTATAGAAGGTTGAGCCAATTTGTAAATAGTTAGAGAAAGGGCGAGTAAATTAATAGTCCATAAAGAGATATCTACAATGTTTTTTTTCTTTCCGACTTCATGTTTTACGATAGAAACTGCATCCGTTACGACAAAAAAACCTAGGAATATAGCAAGATCAAGTAGACCACCCATTGGGGTAAAACTCTCATTTTTTAAAAATTGAAAGTCGAGAGGAAGGTCGGTATTTTTTAAAGGGTTGAAGAAAAAAAATATAGTAATAATAGATAAGATAAATATTGCAGCAGATGAAATTTTATTAAATTGTTTTTTATCTATTCTGTTATTACGAGAAAGGTAAAAATAAATGATTATTAAAGAAAGCATCATGACTGGTCCGAAACTCGTGTTAAGTAAAGCCTGAACTTTGTTGGGTGAGCTTATCAAAACAGATAGTCCGAGGGTTGTCAGAAACAAAAATAAAAGATTGTCAAAAAACCCTTTTTGCCAAACAAGCTTTTTGGTCGTAAGTATCTCAAGGCCGCTTATTAAAATCAGGATAAGAGCAGTAAAAGCTAGAAAGTAGAACTTACCGGTCGTGAAATATTCTTGGGTAAATGGTAAAAAGAAAAAAGGAAAAAGAAACAAAAAAGTATTTAGTATGAAATACTTAATATTAAGAAATATTTTTTCCATAAGTATTTAAATTTATAACTTTTAATAAAAACTTTCAACCGTTATTTCCGACATGGATTGATACATTTGCCGACAGTATCATCTCTTCCAGTATATTTGCACGCTGGATTAATTTGTGCATTTCCACCACAAACATCACATGCATGTGCGCTTGATTGCATAAATAGAGTTGAATAATCGCTACACAAAGGAAGTTCATAAATTCCACATTTTGTGTTTGAACTGCAAACACAATAATTATAAGAATAATCAGAATTGGTTGAACCAGCACCGCATCCTGCAGAGCAACCGACATCGTTAATTGCAGTGTCTTGAGCGTTTGAAAGAGTGGTATAAATTTCATAGGACTGAGGACAGCTATTGTCCTTTGCATGATATAGATAGTTTTTACTTGGATTTTGAGGATCGCAAAGAAGCTGGTTAGCATACTTTGCTATTGCAGATGGAGTATTTTTACTACCACAGATGTGGCAGATATAACTGTTATCGCCAAGAGCCGTGGCCGAATCATAACAAATTTCTGATGGTAAAGGATAACATTGTTTATCGTTGTAAAAGTCTTCAAGCGCTTTACTGATACTTGCCATTTCATTTTTTCTTTTTGAATCCCAAGCTTTTTGAATTTGTTTTACAGGGTCTATAAGATAGATTGCCGTTGTTGCCAAACTGACGATGAGGGCAATGACGATTAACATTTCGAGTAAAGTGAACGATTTTTTCATAGACTTAAGATTCAAGATTTACAATTTAAAATTTTCATAAATCTTATTTTTCTTGAATCTAAATTTAGTTTATTGACTACCTGTTTCCGGCCCGAAACGGACCGCGCTATTTTCATTATATAAACTTTTAATCTGTTTGAGAGATAAATCATAGCTATAAATTCGAATATCGTCTAAAGATCCATGAAAATACCGAGGATACCCGGAATTACCCTCCCGAGCAATTATTAGATTTGCTGTTGATTCGGTAGGCAGCGATCGGTATTCTTCATCTTGTTTTACACCGTCGACATATAATTTTTCCGTATCTGTTGCTCCACCTTCATGCCAGGTGGCGACAATGTGGTGCCATTTGTTGTCGGTAAAAACAGTCGTACTATTTAACCCGCCGCCAGTACCTTGAACCTGCATTTCTATAACATCACTGGCGTGAAGAGTAACCTGAATATCCCAATCTGTCGAGGCGTCGCTGATACTTCTGCTGCCGACAAGTCCGTCATCATAAGAATCTGGGTTACCGGTTGTTTTTATCCAGAAAGAAATCGAACCGCCGGTTACTTTGATCACATCATTACTCATTGAAATATAATCATCGGCACCGTCAAAATTTAGGCTTGAGTTAAATTTTCCAGCAGCTCCATAATACCAATCGGTACCTGAAGTAGTGCAGGTGCCAACCGAGGTGACACCACTTCCGGTTCCGTACCAAGTTCCATTGTAAGAATTTCCGGAAGAATCATAAATCGTCCCTCCTTGGCACTCATCCATTTTCCACCAACCCATAGGTGCGCCCCGATTATAATCCCATGCGACTTGAGCCGGCGTTCTGACGTAATCGTATAGCTTGACATTGTCAATATACCCGGAAAATTGCATATTGGCAACAGAATATTTTCTATTCCCAATACGAAGAGGATAACTATCGGTTATCAATGAATAGGTAAAGGCTGAATCGGTCTTATCAAGTACGCCATTAATATAAATATTTACAGTATCCGATGAATCATTGTAAGTAGCAACAATATAATACCAATTATTTACATTTAGAGATGTAGTGGATTCCGTATAATAAAAAGTTGAACCATTCCATGCTTCAAAGCGTACAAGACCGGTAGTACGTATTTCTAAACAATAATTGATATTTGTTCCGGAACGATCTCCTTTACAGGCTATAGCTTGATCGTAAGATAAACTTGATGATTTGACCCATGAACTTAACGTTAAAGTATTTGTTAAGTCAAGTATGTTATTGTCGGCCACTTCAACATAATCATCAGTGCCGTCAAAATATCCGGCTTTCCCGTATTTTCCGACCGCCCCGCCGGTTGGTCCGGTTGAATTTGGGCAGCTGTCGCCGTGTAAACTATTTCCCGACGAATCAAAAACCGTATCGGTCGAACAATCGTTTGTCCAGACTCCCTCATCCATCTTCCATTCACCAATAGGTGAAGGGTTAAGTCCTGTTGCGCAGTTTCCTTCAGTATTTCCAGGCGGGCAATAGCTGGCGCTTGTCGAGTTTGAAGCAGCGCCTGTGGCATCGGTTGAAAGGGCACCTAGGACAATTGCTTTTCCTTGGTTGTATTCCTGTTTAACCTGATCTTCGGTGAGAGCGGTTTGATAAATTTTTACCTCATCGATTAAGCCATTGACAGAATAATCGGAGCTGGTATAGCCTCCTATCTTTAAACTGGAACTGCTGTTAATATTGACAGTTGAGGTTGTGTTTGTTTGAGCATCTAGTTGCCCATCAATATAGATTTTGGCTCCAAGCGCCGGATCCCAGGTAAGAACAACATGGTGCCAGGTATTATCGGTAACACTTTTACTCCCTGTAAGGTTGTTGACAATATAAGATGAACCGTCGCTGATATAAATTTCAGGTTTGCCAACAGAGCTGGATAACGAGAGAGAATAACCAGCATCCGTACTGCTTGTCGCTCCTTTCATAACAACAAAATCATGGGTGTTTGTTGCGCTTGCATTGATCCAAAAAGAGGCGGTAAAACCATTGGTCCGCATATCAAGAGAGTTATCATCGCCGACATAAAGATAGTCGTTTACTCCGTCAAATAAAAACGCCTTATCATATTTACCATTATTGTTCCAGGTGGCGCCAGAGTTTGTCAGATTGAGAATAGAACCACCCGAACCATAATTGTTTGTAGTGTTACCGTAACCTTCGTCAAATTTATAATAAGCAACTGCCGAACCAACCGGTGAGCCAACCACTGGGTGGCCAGCGTTCATGTCCTCGATAATCTGTCCGGAGGTGCGGGCATAATTATAAATTTTCAGATCATCAAGATAACCATTAAAATAATGAGTGGAATTTGCCTGATAACCAATATACAAAGGACTGGAGTTGGTTGTTGTTCCGGTTGTCGTATCGGAAACAGAGTTATCATATTTTCCATCAACATATAAATAAAGAGTGGAGCCTTTTCTTAAGAAAGTAATATAATGCCACTGGTTATCGTTGTAGGTTTTGCTCGAAGTAATTCCCGGATTATAGGTTCCGTCGTATCTATAAACTGTGAGATAACCTGGGTTGACATGAGTTTGGTTCTGTAGTCTTAAAACATAAGAATAAGGGCCGGAAGTTCCATTCCATTTTCCATAAAGACTGTTGGTAGTATATGTGGTATTAATTTGAGTTGTTGGAATTTTTGCCCAGATGGAAATAGTGAAATTTTGATTGTAAGCAAAATCAATATAATCACTATCTGGAATTGAAATATAGTCATTTGAACCGTCGAAATAACCTCCCTTACCATATTTACCAACCGCTCCGCCGGTTGGTCCGGTTGAACTGGGACAAGAATCGCCGTGTAAACTATTTCCCGACGAATCAAAAACCGTATCGGTCGAACAATCGTTTGTCCAAACCCCCTCATCCATCTTCCAATAGCCAACCGGCCCGGGGGCAGAGCCGTAGAGATCACGAACTTCTTTTGGCGATAAGGTGCGGGCATAAAGTCTTACCTCGTCCATGGTGCCGTCAAAATAATTTGTATTAATATTGCCGATTTTAAAAGTAGTTGTGTCTATTTCCGTATCTGTTGTTACCGTCACAAAAGACCAGCTATCGGCTGAAATTGTTGAAGAGATTTGGCCATTGACATAAATTTTTGCATCGGCAAAACCGGTAGCTGAAATTGTTCCAGATGAAGCACTGATATAAGCTGAGCCATTAAGGTCAATAAAATAATTGGTTGTTGAGTCGGGATTAACCCAAAAAGAAACAGTTTTAACGCCGAGAATGGCAGTCGTTGTTGAAAAAAATTGGGAAGAAGCCGGATCATGTTCTGAACCGTTACCAAATTTTGCGGTCGTGAAAGTTGTTGTGCCGTTGTTGGTTAAAGTATTATCGACTCCTGAAGAATCAAAAGCGGTTCCAGAACTTTCGTCCAGTTTCCAATAACCGGCCAAACCTTGAGATAGCGTGTTTGAGGAATCCACACCAAGTGTCGCCACCGCTCCTTTGTTTGTCCCGCGACCGGCAAAATCGGCATAAATCTGAGCTGTCGAGCGGGCATAGGGATAAATTTTTACCTCATCCATATATCCTTTGAAATAATGAGCATCGCAGAAGAGGGCACCGACTCTCTGGTTGTAGCCGGCAAGAGAGATAAAACTAGAGGCATCGTATAAGGAAGTTCCTTGAACGACGACCTTTCCGTCGATGTAAATTTTGACACCATTTATTGAAGTCGTCCCGTCCCAGACGGCTGTTGCCATATGCCAGTTAGCAGTATCATTCCAAAGAGTTTCATTGGTATAATAGATATAAAAAGCGTCTGTCCCATTGATGACTCCATGGAAAACCAAATTGTAAGCATCCCTGAAAGCAAGCATAAATCCGTCAAGTTCCGCCGACATGCATGTATCATTTCTGCTCATAAGGGTGCGAAATGTTGAAGTATCTCCCCGTTTAAACCACAAGTTCCAGGTAAAAGGACCACGGTAATCAAGGCCGTTTGAGGTTGTGATGGGTGCTGTTACAACAGTATTTGTGCCGTTAAAAGAAAGGCATTTACCGGAAATACACTGATCTTCATTGACCCAAGTTCCAGAAGTAATCGCCGCATCGTTGTCATTTTGAGTTTGGTCACTTGCGGTTGGACCATAGCCCTCATCCAGTTTCCAATAGGCAATAGGACCCGGAGTCTTTTCTTCGCTCCCCGTGGCATCAATCGAATAGCTTGAGGCGACCGTAGAGAAGTCAACCGAAGAAAAACCGTTTTCTGCGGTCAAATTACCATAATACATATATATCACCTGAGCTCCGGCCGGAAAAGTGTCATGCAAAACATGAATCACGGTTGAGGCCGTGCCGCAACCGGAGACGACATAATAATCTAGGAGTTGGCCATTTTGTTTGGTAAAACGAATATCTCCACAGTCGGTTTGGAAACGGGTCGTATCCGAAGTATCGATCGTGTGACTGGTATAAACATTGGTTTCTGCCGATGTACTATTGGTGAGCGTGATTGCTTTCCGATACTGCCAATTGTCGTTAAACCAAGCCGCCTCGGTTTTTTTCTGGTATTTGAAGGTAAGATATAAAATTGGCAGAGTGATTAATAATACTACTATTGGAATTAACATCAGCTTTCGTCTTGATAATAGATTTAAGAGATAAGAGATAAGATTTAAGATTAAAAACTTGCGATTTAAGATTTCTTTTTTTTCCTTATGATATGTTTTTATCATAGAATTTAAGATTTACGATTTACAGTTATGAAACTTTTAGATTTTTTTATAAGACCTTGTAATAATTGATGAACAAAATTAGATTGATTGATTAAAATATTAAATTCTTGATCACTTAAATAACCAACATCTTTTGAAATATAAATTTGGTTTTTTAATTCCGTAAGAGAACCTTGGGATAAATAAAAAAACTGGACTTTTTCCTTATAAGTTTGTCTTCCAAATCCCTCAGCAATATTGCTTGTAACTGAGCTTGCAGCTCTTTTCATTTGATCCATAAGAGAATATGTTTCTTCTTTTGGGAATCTTTTTGTTGTCTTATAAATCATTACTACTAATTTGTGTCCTTCTTTCCAAACAATAAGATCGGTAAACGCTTTTATTCTTAAATCTAATTTCTTAAATCTTAAATCTTTATTATTAGTTGTATTATTCATAAATCTTCTTTCTTAAATCTTAAATCTAGTTAATTGATAATAAGCCAGTTAAATTTGACATTACTGCTGCTTGTTTCATCTGTTACGACTTTGAAATATTTTTCTTTTTTCACGACCGAAAGTTTTATATCTGTTTGATCAACCGGAGTCAAGTAGATAAGTGAATTATCATAGATACGGTCGTTGTAAATTAATACTTCTTGTTCGTTTGCGGGTAGGATACCGACACCGGCACTGGCGGTTGCTGTTTCAATAGCCGGCGCGTAAATTCCGTTTTTGGCAAAGTTGGCGCTTGCAGCGATAATAGCAGCCGACGGCGTGGCCGGGTTAAACTGTTCAAGGGCAAGTTCTTTGAATTTGGCTGATCCTGAGGCATCAATGCTTGCGACTTCGTCGCCGACGGAATTTTCAATTTTCAATTTTGCATTTTTCAATGAATTTTCAGTTTCAGAATTTCCCAATTTCACTGAAATATCATCGTTTTCGTTGACAGCCGAAAGATTATTGGTTTTTACTCCACCTAGGGCGATTAACGATCCTTGAGTGGTGATTGTTCCGTCTTTGGCCATGACAACCGCGCTATCGAAAAAGTCGACTGTCGAAAGAGCAGAAAACTTGAGATTCCAGGAAAAAGAAAGGATTTTGTCGTTTTCTATCAAAATATTGCCGACAGCAAGCGAGTTGGCAACAGAAACATCGTAAAGGTTTGAACTGCTCGTGACAGTCAAACTGGCAAGTGTGGCTGAGTCGGTTGAGACCGCGACACTACTGAGATTGGTAGTCGTCGAAAGATCGGTGGTTGTCGTCAGGTCGGTAAGTGATTCGTCGCGGATTTCGGCAAGAAGCGCCTGGATTTCGTTGATACTCATTCCCTGATCTTCGAGGCTGGAAGCTAGAGTCTGGATGGTTGATGATTGACTGCTTATATTGGAAGATAGAGAATCAATGGTGGAGGACTCGATTTCTTTAGCATAAAGTTTGCCGGAAATCGTTGCTTCATTGGCAGCAATTGTGCCTGAAAAAGTTGCATTGCCTGAGGAGTCAATGGAGGCTGCGGTTTTGCCGTCAAGACCATCAATAATCAATTTGGCCAATTTTCCCTTTTGACTGTCGTTTTTGATGTTTAAATTACCAAAAATTGACGTCTGTTGATTTTGTGTGTCAAACTCTACTGTTGTTTGATTATCTTTATCGACAATAGAAACCTTTGAGTTTTCAGTTGTAGTTTTGAGCTTTGAGTTTTGCGCTTTGAGTTGGATTTCTTCTGTCTCAACAATCGGTGAGGTAATTTTTTCTTCGACTTTGACGTATTTGGCGATCAGGACGTTATTTACGATAGCGTTTGTAGTCTCAACCAGTCCGGACGTGATTTTTCCAACCATGATTTGAGCAAAACTATCAAGTTTTGTAATGGTATTTCCTGCACTGTCCATTATATTGTAAGTTGCATTGCGAATATCGTCGATTGATGTCAAAAGGCCTTGACTCGTTTGATCTGCATTTGAAAGAACTACATAACCATAAGGGTCAAAATATGTGTTATCGCTTTCAGCAACGTAGTCCCATGAAGAGTTTATATAAGACATAATACGACCAACATAGATACCATTTGGCAATTTGTAACAAATGTTTTCTTGATTGTAGTTTTCGATATCTTTCGGCCAGCTAATATTATCTATATTGTTGACAGAAGAACAAACAGTATCGTTCATTGTCAATTTTTGTTTGGCGATAGAAATATATTGTCCAGATTTAATCACACTTTTTCTTACACCAAAACCGGCGTAGTTTGAACCAGATACAATTTTATCACCCGGGTTGATTGGTCCGTTTTCTGATGTGACAAGTACAGGTGCCTGACCAATGATTGCAACATTAACATAGTTGTTGTCCAGATGGCGCATACCGTCCTGCCTGTCGTCAAAATTCCTGGTTCCGAAGGCCGAGATAACGCCAAGAGGACTTTCACCGGAAGAAGTGGTTTTTTTTACTCCATCACCATTGAGTGAGACAATTTGTCCTGTTATAAAATTTTCAGACTGGTTGTTTTTCAAAAAGTATTCGGAAAAGTCACCGGTAGCACTAGAGTTTATATAATAATTTGTTCCACCGGCCCGGTAATATAGTCTACTGGTCGAACCAGATCTATAAAAACCAAACTCTCCATCGTTATTTCGAGTAGGAACAGTTGAAGAACTATAAGTTCTCATGACATAACTTCCACCCGTACTTATAATTCCATTTACTTGAAGTTTTGCATTAGGAACAGCTACACCTATTCCGACATTACCCCAATCATTTAGCGTTAAAGTATCTGAACTTGCAGTACTCCAAATACGAAAACGGTTAAGATAAATATCTTGATACCAATCACTGCTAGTACTAGCACCATGCCACTCTATTTGTCCACCTTCATTTGTTGAATCTGTTGCGGCCAAAATTAATACTCCACCAGAACCGTCAACTCCAGTTACAATAGATCCTCTTACATCTAACTTTTGGTTTGGCGTCGTCGTCCCAATCCCGACATTACCGCCATTATCTATTCGCATTGCAAATGCTGGAGTATTATCTGCTGTTGATGTAAAAAAATCTAGACCGGCTGACCCTCCACTATAAATATATGGCTGAATACCTGCTATTAATGAATTAGTAGAGGTTCGGCCAAACGCAAGACCTTTTTGTCTACCTGACCCACCGTCAGCGTCAGTGAGAAGAAGGAGATATTTGCCATCTTCAATTCCAACAGTATCTTCGTCAATTCCATAAATATGTAAAGGCCCTTTTGGACTATTTGTGCCGATACCAACATAACCATTGTTATCTACTACCATTGTAGTCGGGTAATTGTAGGTACCGATAACACTTGCAGCAGCTCCTTTAAGGGCTACAATATCAGAATAAGCAGTCATAAGATCATTTTCTGTTCCGATTACAAGAGCAGAGTTTTCAGTGCTATCTCCCCAGAAAGCGTAAGTATTGGAATCATCGTAATAAGTTATATAACCGTGATCTGTTCCTAGATTAACGCGCGACGGAAAAACTATTGAACTATAGCTTCCTGAAGTTGGGTGTTGAATTATAACATTTCCATCGGTTGCTGTTCTGACTCCATCTTCTGCAATCTCTAATTTCCCTGTTGGTGCCATTGTTCCTATCCCTACATTTCCACCATTTGGGACTAACAAAGTGTTTCCGGTAGACCAATCGATATAAAATCTATTTGTTGGACCACTAGTATCTGTAATTTGATAACCAAAATAAGGATAAGAAGTACTACTGGCACTATACTGAACACCGGAATAAAAACCACGAGAGCCACCTGTTCCAGCCGTATAAGTGCGTACAAATGCATCTGTGGAATTTACCGTGATATCGAGTTTTGTACTTGGACTTGCAGTTCCAATCCCTACATTTCCAGTTCCATTCTTAATAAATACTTTATCTGTATCGCCATCAGCATCTCCATAATTAAAGTAAGCACCTCCCGTAACATATAGACCGTAATCAACATCTTGTGGTAAAAATAAACCATAAGAAGCAAATTCAGCCACATCGTCAATATCTTCGGCTCTAATGAGCAGTCGATTCTTGTTATTCGCTGTGTATATATATGCAGCATCATCACCTGCTGATGACCCGGTAAAATAAATACCATAGTTATTAGCAATTTGAATATTTCCACCTGATATTGTTAACTTTTGAGTCGGTGCCGTTGTCCCAATACCGATATTGCCGTTTTGCCTAATCCTAACAAGCTCATTTTGAGACTGATTAGCTGTTGAAAAGATTAAATCGTCGCTTGCTGGAGCTCGGCCAAAGAACATATCAGAGGTTGAATGCCCTCGAAACCAAATACCAAGATAGTTTGTATTGCTGTTGGTGTAATTCATATAAATATTTGATTGTTTGAGTTCGCTGGCGGTTAAAGCTGTCGTATTCCCTACAATATCCAATTTTGCCTGTGGACTTGTTGTCCCAATGCCGACACTTCCTGAGTTAACCGCCAATAAGGCACCGGCACTTACTTTTAAAGAAGCACCATTAAAAATAGCATTACCGGCTGCAGGATCAAGTCCGAAGTCTTCATTTGCAGCATCAGTGAAATAACCTATTTTTATTTTATTGTCTTCTTCTCCTGTAATATCACCAGTCAAATTGAGATTTCCTGGTCCGGCAGCAGCCGAAGTGTTGCCAATTGCAAGCGATGCGCCAATAGTTGCATAGGAATCGACGCTCAACTGACCAAGAACATCAAATACAGAACTAGCCGAAGTGTCAATGATTACATTTCCTTTATTGTAGGTTTTTAAGATCAGATCATTGGACTCAAAATTTTCGCCGGCTTCGATTGTAAGCGGTCCGTAGCTTTTAATATTTGATGAAGTTTGGTTAGTAAAAATCAAATCATAAGCGATTGAAACATCACCTGAAGAGGTAAATTGATGTGGGAGAGCTGATGTGATCTGGTTTTCTGATACAGAGAAAAGAGATGAACCGTTGTCTTTAATATTCAAAAGGTTTGCGACATTGGCGGTTGGACCTATGTTTATCGAAAACAGATCAGCGGTTGAAGTTGTTCCCGAAGTCGGTTGCCAATCAAGCGAAAATCCGGAAAAAGAAGTTGAAGTTGAGGTGGAATAAAGATGAAGAAGTGAAGTAGGAGCAGTTGTCCCAATCCCCACATTACCTGATGAAGCTACAAAAAGTCCTGACGTTAAGGTTGATCCCCGCAGCCAAGCGGTTCCGGCAACATCGAGTTTTGCAAACGGTGAAGTAGTGCCAATTCCCACATATCCGTCTTGACCTTGGAGTATTAAATCTCCAAATTCAACTCCTGGCTGGAAAACTGTGATAATGCCATAATTATTAGTCGTATTGTAACCAAACCTGATTCCGTCTCCATAGTCGGTTCCCATAACGACATGCTCCGAATCGTTAGTTATATTACTCCATTCCGGAAGGACGATATGTAGAGGGCCGACCGGTGCTGTTGTCCCGATTCCTACATTGCCTTTTAAGGCTGTTTTGGTAATGGAATCATTACCTAATACCACTGAATTTGAACCGATTCCGATAGCTGAAGCGCCAATGACAATTTCATTGGTATCTCCACTGGCTAAGGCTCTGGTGTCGTAGCCTAAATATACGGAATTATTACTGATCTCATTGTCTCCGCCTCCTGAAGTAAGTTGTCCGGCATACACTCCCATGGCTGAATTGTTGTTGCCGGTGGTGTTGTAGAAGAGAGCCTGAAATCCCATACCTGAATTGAGGTTGCCGGTGGTGTTGTAGAAGAGAGCCTGAAATCCCATGGCTGAATTATAGTTGCCGGTGGTATTGGAAACGAGAGCCTGATTTCCCATGGCTGAATTGGAGTTACCGGTGGTATTGGAGATGAGAGCCTCTTCTCCCATGGCTGAATTATAGTTGCCGGTGGTATTAGAAGTGAGAGCAGCATATCCCATGGCTGAATTGTTGTTGCCGGTGGTATTGGAGTAGAGAGCCCAAGCTCCTATGGCTGAATTGTAGTAGCCGGTGGTGTTGTAGAAGAGAGCCTGAAATCCCATGGCTGAATTATAGTTGCCGGTGGTATTAGAATAGAGAGCCTGGTATCCTAAAGAGGAATTGTATTTGCCTTCATCACCGGAAGTATTATAACTGGCTCTGCCTGAATCTATGCCGACAAAGGTATTGTAATAGTTTGAACCTCCGGAACGGGCGGCCAGTCCTAAAGTGCCATCGCTGTTGTTAATCGCCAAAACAGTATCGCTGGGAGTAATGACTTTAACCGTCACATCATCAATCGTTCCGGCCCAAGTGCTATCAGGAATAAATCTTAAAGAAGTGGTGTCCGCAGCAGTGATTACCCAGGTATGCTGGGTTAAAGTATCGATTGACTGACCTACCGGAGAGCCGTAAATATTACCGATATTCACTTGTAAAGTGCCAGCCGTGGTGGTGTTAATTGTGGCTTTAATTTGGTAGGTCGTTCCCGCTGTTGCCGCTAAAGTATGAACAAAGTTATTGGCTCCTGCCGTATGAGTTGCCACTCCCGAACCGATGGTCCAGTTAGTTCCCGACCAATTGCCGGAACTGCCTGAAAAGTCTCTGTCTCTAACATCGGTTAAAAGCTCATTACCGACTACCGCTACTGAATTGGCTCCCTGTAAAGAAAGAAGGTAAGAAGGTGCTGTTGTCCCAATCCCCACATTTCCATTGGCAGCGTCAACATATATTATTGGATTTGTTGAAGGAGCCGTACCACCTATACCTACAAATGTCGAGTCGTCATAGATTTGAGAGTTTGTAAGAGTGGTACCATTCAACCATTTGGATAAGTAATTTGCAGTACCGGTCCCACCGACACCGACAGAGGAAAAACTTTGCCACGAACCGTTTCCAGAAGCATCCGATGTAAGGACATATCCGTTATTGGCACCCGTTACCATGGTAAATGCCGGTGTTGTCAAGCCAACACCTATATTTAGATTTGTAGATATATATCCGTTACCTACAACATGAAGTTTGTAGGATGGGGAAGTTGTCCCAATCCCTACGTTTCCGGTGAAAGCGGAAACGGCTTCTCCTGAAACACCATCGTAATTTAATATTTGAAAGGTTCTGTTTGCTTCATTGCCACAGGAACCTGAACATAATAAAATATTCCCCGGGTCGATGTAATCAGTCTGGTAAGAACTTATTCCCATACCTCCAGTCATATAACTAAAAGAACCATAGTTTCCATAAGCATCAAATGATTCAATTACTCCTTTTGCCCCAATATCTCCTTCGACGCTTAATTTCGATGAAGGACTTGTTGTCCCGATTCCGACATTGCCCGCTACATAGATATTGGCAGTACCATCGTTTATTCCTGTTACTGCAAATTTAGCACTGGTTGTTGATTCACCACCAACTAAAAGATCAACGGTATTATTTTTTGGGAAAAGAGCACCAAAATCTTGATTCCAATATGTATAGGTACTGGTGATGACTGACGGATCTACCCATTCAGGATTTGCACCGGTTCCTTTTGTTGTAAGAACATAGCCTGAGGTGCTTGGCGAAAGATAGGTCATAGCCGCGCCAGAAGAGAAATAGGGGATTGACCCTTGGGTAGCACTGCTTAAGTTGGCACCTGTGCCGCCGTAGGTTGTACCAATAACACTTCCCAGCCAGTTGCCGTTTGTAATTGATCCGGCACTTATTACAAGACCGTTGATCGTGTTTACAGAAGTAGGGGCGGTTATTGTTCCTGTTGTTGTTAAAGTTCCACTAAAATATCCACTGCCGTTAACATTTAGTTTGTATGAGCCTGGATTAATTGTTCCAATACCTACATTTCCTCCGTTTTCAATAAATAAACGACTGTAAGAATCGTTATTTCCGCCGGTTCTAAGGCTTATGTTTCCGCTTTCGGTCGCTTCAAGAGCAACGTCACCACTTGAGGCTGAGGTAATCGTAACGGCTTTAGCGCTTGATAGAGCGAAGTTAGCCGATTCATTAATTGTTCGGATACTTGGGCTGGCCGCGGCGATTAGCAAATTACCTTCGGCATTGATATAAGGGATATTAGATATATCTGTTCCAGGAGGTAAGCCTTGTAATGTTTCTGAGTTTAAAGCATAACCGACATTAGCAATAAGTTGACGGTCGGGCATCTCAGAATCGGTGCCAACTGTAACTCCAAGATAAACATATGGATTTTCAGAGAATATATCCGAAGAAATACCGCTCATACCGCAGTCGCTTCCAATAAGAACGTTAAAAATTCCATCCTGATCTGGAGTTACTCCGTTTACGCCCGTACATGATCCAGTATAAAGAGCTGTTCCTCCTGAAGCTTGTTTATAAAGACTAAAAACCATATCGATTTTATCATAGATAGGATTGCCAACCGAGTCGGTGAGCCGGCCCTGAAAAGAGATAATTCTGCTTGTGCCTGAAGTTACGCCAGGAAAGGTAGGCACGGTTGAGTAAGCAGTTGATTTTCCGGTTTTACTAAAAAACCGGCTATATATACCGGCTCCAAGCGTAGCCATAAAAATAAGAAGAATGACTAAGCCAACATAATTTTTTGTAAAATCAAAGCGGGGAAGAGTAATTTTGGTTTTTGGGAACTCGATAATGACATCTCTCTTTTTAGCCCATTTGGCAAATTTTTTGATTGATCTGAGTTTTTTATTGACTACAGCAACAGGCTCTCCACGATCACGTAGAAAATTTATATATTCCTGAATTTGGTCTGATTTAATTTTCATCATATAAATCCACCGCGGCGACCCAGTCTATTGGTACGGTAAGGATTACCTTCAATAGCAGGATCTGTAAGCTGTTTAAGGCCTTGAAAAGCCCTAATAAATTTAGAATATAAAAGAGAGACGATAAAAAATAATTTTTTCATAATTTTTTAGAATTTATAAAACTTATAAAATCGTTTACATTGTTATAGTCATCCAAAGATACTTTAGTTTTGTATTCGTCAATAAGCGTTTTAAAAGGATTTGCTTTCAATTCGCAATTTGTGATGTGTAATTCTTTAATTGGGTTTGTTTTCATCCATCCTTGTGAGATACAAAATGAACAAAATTTTGTAAGAGTAGAGAGTCTTCTTTTTATTGTTTTTTCCGGTATTTTATTTGAAGCTAAATAAGCTTGATACTCTGTAATCGTTTTTCCAGTAATACTTTCAACAACATTTCTGGGTTCGATTTCAACTTTGAGTTTTGAACCTTGAGCTTTGAAATTGAGAATGTTCCAGCCTAAAAAATGTCGGAGATCCGAGAGATAGTTTTTGATTGTAGTTGGTGTTTTATTTCCCGCAATCAGGAAATTCTTAAATGAGGCTTCCAAATTATAAAAATTATACCCATTTTGCATATAATTTCATACTAAAACAATTATAATAACTTTGTCAAGAGATATTTAGCTAGTATTTTGATACAGTTTCTGGTTGTATATGGAAAGTAAAGCTCATATCCTATATTTTAATTTAATTAAATTTATCACAATTACCGCATAAATAATTTAATGACGTTTCTATATCAATCAATAACATTAAGCCTATAAGAATTTTGTCAAATAGCATTTTGCTTAAGAATTAATATTTTTTTCAAATCGCATTTTTTTTTATGAGAAAGAAGTCTTAGTATTTTTGTACTTAATTTTTCTTTAAATTTTTAGCTCTTCTTACTTGTAAATTTGATTAAATTGTTTTTAGAGCATTTAAGAATGAGAATATAGTGTCTTTAGCAATTAAAGTATATCGTTGCTATTTTTTGTTTCTCTTGTTTTAGATTATTAAAAACCCGTGTTTTGTTATTTGGGGCATAGTTCTAAAATATTACGCTACCTATAGTATGAACTGAGTGGAAACTTGACAAGCGTGGCGAAATTTCTTATGATTATTCGTAATTGAAAAATGAAAAAAAACTTGCTCTTTTTAACGATTTTCTTATTAATTTTGCTTTTTTTCGCCGGTTTTTTTTGGCTTTATGAAGCCAAGTTTCTTGTTGGTCGTGCATCAGTCTCCCAAGCCTCGTTTTCGGTTGACAACTCTTATCTTTTTTTAACTCCGCTTAGTGCCAAAGCCAATAACAGTGAAAAAATCCGCATTACTGTTTTTGTTTTAAATAATCAAGGCCTTGGAGTTTTGGGCAAAACAGTGACTTTGGGTCAGGATCCCAATCTTTCGATTGAAGGAGTAAAAGTCCAGACAGATGACTATGGTAAGGCGGTATTTGATGTTTCGGCTGCCAAAGCAGGTGATTATTACCTTGAAGTGAAGGTAGACGGAAAGCCGTTACCTCAGAAAGCACACCTGTCTTTTAATTAATTATTTTACTATTGGCAGATATTTTTCTCTTTTTGCAAGCTCATGTTT
The DNA here is from genome assembly GCA_964545385.1 of uncultured Gammaproteobacteria bacterium. Lineage (GTDB taxonomy): Bacteria > Patescibacteriota > Microgenomatia > UBA1406 > GWC2-37-13. The sequence continues at coordinate 34,263 of CAZJFG010000003.1, forward strand.
TTCGAGAGTCAACTCTTTATGCTTCCAAACGACAATAGCGCGAGGCTCAAAGTAGTGATTTAGAAAGTAATAGATTAAGATTATTATTTGCCCTAAAATAATAATCTCAAGCAGACGTGATTTTATTAGACTCCAGATAAAAAGAAAGAACTTAATAATAATCATCCAAACCGGCAAAATTTTAAATTGGAGTGTTAAGCTTTTAGGTGAATTTTGCTCATTATAATTTGCTTGTGCAAACAGTCGATATGTTTTGGCTGATGCAGATGGAAGGGAAATGGCAAAATTGCCAAAAGAATCGGATTTAGTAGTCAAATTTGGAAAGGAAAAAGCCTCAACCGGCTTGATAAAAGAAAATCGGCTTTCGAGTTTCGAGTTTTTAGTATCTTGCGTAAACATTTCAAGACTTACGTCTGTATTGGGTATTGTTTGGCCCGATAAGACAACTTCATCTCCGATATAATAGTCAGATTTATCAAAAGATAGTGTAGGCGAGAGGACAACCGGGCCAATTGTAATATAGCTGTTGTTGGGAAAAGACGGCAGACAGACAGGATTTGAAGTACGACCAAATTGGTCTTGAGCGGTTAGACAGACTTCAAGAGGTGAAACCGGAGAATAGCGGTTACGAAACTCATAATAACCTTTGTCGTCTGCGCGTGTTTCATCATATCCGGAGCTTGACTCCATATCAACAAGAGCATTGGGCGATGTATACCCATAAAGTGTAAACTGGCCACCACCACCAAAGAAAAAAGAAACCATAACAGGCTCATCACTTGTGGTTGTTCCGGCCACTATACCATTTCCAGGTGATATTTTTAATAGACAAAAATAACCAATCGAACAAACAGTTGTGAATAAAAGTATAAAAAAAAGGACATTAGAACGTGCCATATGCTACATAATAAATTCTAGTTTGATAACTTCCTGCTGGTTGGGTAACTCCTACATTTAGTCGGTAACAGACATAAAGTTTTTCGGAACTTGCAACTGTTATTGAATGTGCAATTGTTTGAGCTGAGGAGTCGTTGGTGGAGCATGCTGTTGGATTTGACGGGTTTAAATAATCAACGCAGGCGAAATTACGGGCACAGTAGCTTCCGTTTGAACAGTAATCGCTGGTTGTATTATATTCAAAAGGAACGATACTGGCATCAATATTTTCAATAGAATAACCAAAACCAGTAGTTGAGGTTGAGTCCCAGTCGTCGCTTGTCGAATGAGTGCATTGGCTATCATCACAGACAGTATCGGCGAGAATGGTCTCCGGTATACCATCACCATTTAGATCAGCTGACATCTCGTCATCTTCGGCTACTTTTAGATAGTAACCTGATGTGGCGTTGGTTGATACGGTTATTTTTTGGGCAGCATTCAGAAATGTATTGGTTTGTGTAACATCACCAAACGGTACTGCATAGGCGGTTGAGCTGGTAACATCAAGTGTCTGGCCGCAGATCGTGTCAGAGTTTTGGCCGGCAATGGTCAAGGTGAGTGATGGGTTGACTTTTGCCGAGACCAAAACTGCTTCAATCGGCGAGGTGGTGACGATTACATCATCGATTATATTACTACCTCCGTCCAACAATTGTATTTTTATATTATAGGAGTCGGCAGTGCCCTGGTTGTGAGTATATGAACCATTAATTTTTGGTGCGGGGTTAACAAGCGCTTTTGAAGAGTCGCCAATAGTCATAGTAAGAGCCGTACTTGAAAGTGTACCGGTATAACCGCAGCTTATTTTATGATAATAACTACTGCCGACAAGTTGATAGGCAGTAACTGTTGCCGAACCCCAGGAAACGTCTCCGCCGGTTGGACAGGTAACATTTGAATATGTAATACCATTTAGATCAAATCCTGAGTTTGGTCCGCCATCTGGTGCACCATCCTGAGAAGTGGCTGAACTTGAGCCACCGGATGGGATATAGACAACAACCGAACCATCAACAACAGTTGTCTGATTGGTAAAAGAAATTGTATGGATAGCCGACTGTGTAGCATAAATAGCATCGCCATCTGACAGTCCAACGCGCAAACCTTTGGTTAAGATAAAATTATTGCTATCTTGGACTGCGCTTACCTGACATTCGGTCGTACCCGAAGTATTACAGTATCCATTGGGCCCTAAAGAAATATTATCTAAAGGAAAAAGATGGTTAGTATCTATATCCGGTGGAAGATAAGAAGTACGGGAAGTTTTAATAGCTATTGAAGTGGTGCCGGCGGTATACGTTCCACTAGCTTCACCGTAATATGAAAGCCGAGAGTTGGAAAGAGTGTCTGAAGCATTGTAAAGATTTCCAGAATCAACTCTGACCGGAAATTTTACAAGAAACAAATAACCAGCTTGGGAAAAAAGAAAGATAAATAAAAATAATCTGTAGAAAAAAAGGCGGTATTTTTTTCTGTGCATATTTCATTATATATATATATTATTCAGTTTTTTTCCGTAGCTGTTTTTTAAGTTCTTCTATCTCGGTTCTTTCCTTGCTGATTTCTTTTTCAAGAAGCGATTCTTTTGTCACAATTCTTTTATAAACATTATTTATTATGAGGATGATTGCAATAATGCTTAGAATAATAATAAGAGTTATTCTCCAAGGGAATACCCAGGCATAGGTTGTTCCTGTTATTGATTGTCCGGTTTTACCATATCCTGCGTTAAAATCAATTTTGTAGCGGCCGAACATCCATTTTGAACCAAGTTGTATTTCGTACTGACGAATACTATCTGGAAAGATATTATATTTTGGCAAAGTTTCTATTCCGCTTTGTTTGTTAAAAAAACTTGACAGTTGGATAAATCCTTGAGGGCTAATATGATAGTCGGATCGATTCAAAACTTCGATCGTAACCGGAATCGGCCCATATTCCAGAAATTTAGGAGTGTTAAGTTTATTAGTATAGGCTTTTTCCGTGCATTTTCCTTCGACTAAAAAATAAACGAGACTTGTTAGCTTAAAAGATACCTGAGAAGCTGATTTATTGCCGAGAGCAGTTTGGATTGGTTCGAAATAGACAGCGGCATAATGGCCGCAACCCGAAACATTTTCCGGAACTTTGACCATAACCGTTGCAGTATAAGGTGTGTTGGCAGCAATATTTACTCGCGACTCAAGAGGTGTCAACCAAGAAGCAGCTGAATATTTGTTATTTTCCGGCGGTATATAGATGAGATCAGGCGAACCCTCTTTATCCGAAACAACAAAGTCTGCAGTTTTGATTGATCCGGCAATCGCCTCGGTCCCGGGATTAAAAAACTTGACTTGAATGCGAGTTTCCATTCCAGGTTTAACGTTGATTTCTTGACTTGGAGGAGAAACTGTTAACTTTATTGTTTGTTGAGCATGAGAAACAAAAGAAAAAGCCAAAAGGCAAAAACTAAAAATCAAAAGTAAAAATAAAAATTTGAAAGTTTTTCTCATATATTAAAATGTACCATATGCTACATAATAAATTCTAGTTTGATAACTTCCTGCTGGTTGGGTAACTCCTACATTTAGTCGGTAACAGACATAAAGTTTTTCGGAACTTGCAACTGTTATTGAATGTGCAATTGTTTGAGCTGAGGAGTCGTTGGTGGAGCATGCTGTTGGATTTGACGGGTTTAAATAATCAACGCAGGCGAAATTACGGGCACAGTAGCTTCCGTTTGAACAGTAATCGCTGGTTGTATTATATTCAAAAGGAACGATACTGGCATCAATATTTTCAATAGAATAACCAAAACCAGTAGTTGAGGTTGAGTCCCAGTCGTCGCTTGTCGAATGAGTGCATTGGCTATCATCACAGACAGTATCGGCGAGAATGGTCTCCGGTATACCATCACCATTTAGATCAGCTGACATCTCGTCATCTTCGGCTACTTTTAGATAGTAACCTGATGTGGCGTTGGTTGATACGGTTATTTTTTGGGCAGCATTCAGAAATGTATTGGTTTGTGTAACATCACCAAACGGTACTGCATAGGCGGTTGAGCTGGTAACATCAAGTGTCTGGCCGCAGATCGTGTCAGAGTTTTGGCCGGCAATGGTCAAGGTGAGTGATGGGTTGACTTTTGCCGAGACCAAAACTGCTTCAATCGGCGAGGTGGTGACGATTACATCATCGATTATATTACTACCTCCGTCCAACAATTGTATTTTTATATTATAGGAGTCGGCAGTGCCCTGGTTGTGAGTATATGAACCATTAATTTTTGGTGCGGGGTTAACAAGCGCTTTTGAAGAGTCGCCAATAGTCATAGTAAGAGCCGTACTTGAAAGTGTACCGGTATAACCGCAGCTTATTTTATGATAATAACTACTGCCGACAAGTTGATAGGCAGTAACTGTTGCCGAACCCCAGGAAACGTCTCCGCCGGTTGGACAGGTAACATTTGAATATGTAATACCATTTAGATCAAATCCTGAGTTTGGTCCGCCATCTGGTGCACCATCCTGAGAAGTGGCTGAACTTGAGCCACCGGATGGGATATAGACAACAACCGAACCATCAACAACAGTTGTCTGATTGGTAAAAGAAATTGTATGGATAGCCGACTGTGTAGCATAAATAGCATCGCCATCTGACAGTCCAACGCGCAAACCTTTGGTTAAGATAAAATTATTGCTATCTTGGACTGCGCTTACCTGACATTCGGTCGTACCCGAAGTATTACAGTATCCATTGGGCCCTAAAGAAATATTATCTAAAGGAAAAAGATGGTTAGTATCTATATCCGGTGGAAGATAAGAAGTACGGGAAGTTTTAATAGCTATTGAAGTGGTGCCGGCGGTATACGTTCCACTAGCTTCACCGTAATATGAAAGCCGAGAGTTGGAAAGAGTGTCTGAAGCATTGTAAAGATTTCCAGAATCAACTCTGACCGGAAATTTTACAAGAAACAAATAACCAGCTTGGGAAAAAACAAAAAAAAACAGAACCAGTTTATAAATATGACGAATTAATTTTGACATTAATATTATTCATAATAAGGTATTATTTTTATCCTTGTCAAGAGCAATGTTTTTCTGCAATAAAATTACCTCTTGACATAAAAATTTTCGTCTGTTAAATTGTTAGTATCATGGCAATTAAAGAAAGACGGACGAAAATTTTGCTTGCTTTATATTTATTGTCGGACGGTAATTTTTCGCCAGTAGCCTTTGATGATAAAACACAGAAAATTTTCGACCTTTCGTTAAACCAAAAGACCAGAGGAACAATTTCAGGACTCCTCAAAGAAGAGATAATTACAAAAACAATGATAGAAAATACCTATCAACTGACAGAAAAAGGTTTTTACGAACTTTGCTTGGAATTCCCTTTGTTTAGATTTTCCAGAGATAAATGGGACGGAAAGTGGAGAATTATTTCCTACGAAATCCCTGAAAAAAAACGGGAGATCCGCGACCGTCTTCGTCGAGAGATGCAGGGTTGGGGACTTGGGCCGTGGCACAGGTCTTTTTGGCTAACACCACATCCTATTATAGAAACTTTATGTCGACTTGTTTCTCAAAAAGAAGAAGAAAAATACATTCAAGCTTTTGAAGCCGAACACAGCTTTGGAGATCGCGAACTTTTGATTGAAAAAGTCTGGCAAAAAAGCGAAATCGATAAAAAATATAGGGAAATGTTTAAAAAATGGCATGATATTTTATCTTCCGAAGGGGGGAAAATAGATAAGTTTAGAAAAATAATTGCCGAATATGTAAATCTGCTTCGTCTTGATCCGGGTCTTCCGGTAGAGCTTGTCGGCGAAAAATGGATTGGTTTTGAAGCAGCTAATATCTTTAAAGAGATTAAAAGCATACTTTTAGTTTAAAAACAATGTCTCCTTCCATATCCGTCCGCCTTATTTTAATTTTCTTGGCTTCAAGTATCTCTAAAACTTCGCGGGCTGGATGCCCATAAGAGTTGTTTTTTCCACAACTTATCACAGCAATCTTGGGGTCTGCTAAGGAAAGAATTTTTTTTGATAGATTGTATTTTGAGCCATGATGGGGAATTTTTAAAACATCTATTTTTATTTTAGATTGTCCCAACACTCTTTCAAGTATTGAGAGAGAGATGTCGCCTGTAAATAAAACACTAAATTCGCTTTCTTGCAGTAAAAAAACCAAAGATAGATCGTTGGTATCTGCTGATAGATCTTTTATTGGCCAATAAAAACCGATAAAATCATCAAGAATTTTTATTTTATAACCGGCAAAAGGGTGAAAAATAGAAATTTTCTTGTCCGTAATTTTTTTTATAAGCTGTTTATAGGTAGTTGTTGTCTCTTTAATCGGCACAGAATAGATCATATCGACTCTATACCGATCAATTACCGGAATAAAACCGCCAATGTGATCTTTATCCGGGTGTGAAATCATGGCAAGTTCTATTTTCCTGTCAAAAAAAGGCATATGCCGACCAAGACAGTCAAGCACATGACGATCTGGTCCGGCATCGACCAAAACATCAACTTTATTTTTTATGCGTAGATAAATCGCATCTCCTTGACCAACATCACAAAAAACTATTTTAGTTCTTGTGTCTGAATATGAGCTGATAAATATTATTGCACAAACCAGAAGTGAAAATATAAAAGCTACAATAAGCTGCTTTTTACCAATCAGGTCGTTTTTCATAGATCAAAAAATTGCCACACGATTGTAAGCAAAAATGTAATTTATATTAAAAATTAAGAAACGCATAAGGAATTTTTGATAGAATTCGGATCACGAAAATAATCCATGTCAATAATCCATAACAGATAAAGCTAAAAGGCAATCCAAGGTAATAGTTGATTTTTCCCAAAAAAGCAGTAAAAAAACCAAAAATCATCAAAGGTGTAATGATTGGAGCAACAATCAAATTTGAAATAGGTGAAATGAAAGAGATCTGTTTAAAATGAATGAATATTAAAGGTACGGTAAAGATTTGGGCGGCCAAAGATGGTTTCAATTCTTTCCAGAAAAAAAACTTTAAAGTCTCGGTTAAAATCTTTTTTTTGCTTTTTATTTTTTTTATATTTGGCGGGGTCACATGACCAAAAAAAAGCAGACCAAGAGTTGCGCCGTAAGAGAGTTTGAGCGAAAGACTTGTCAGCCACTGTGGCCAGAAGATTGAAATAAAAAAAAGAGAAAGCATTATGATAAATAAAGGATAAGTTTTTCGTTTAAGGATAACGCCTACGAACGTTAATATACCCATTATGCCCGCTCGAATAATTGGGGCTTGCGGTCCCACAAACCAAATGAACAAAATTACAACCAGTATTGTTATCAGCAAAGAGAACGTTTTGCTAAAAAAACAGGTAAAATTGCCAACAATTGCCGCAAGTAATGTAATATTCATTCCAGATAGCACGACCAGATGCAATAAACCAACAGTTCTCAACTGTTCGTAAAATAATTTGCTGGTTTTTAAGTCAACACCGAAAAGAACTCCGTTTAAAAGTGACGCCTGAGGTTCTGGCAGGTAGCTATTTATGACTTGAGTGAAGAAATAGGTTGCTGGCATATCCTAAATTTGAATAAGGCCCTTTATTTTTTCGAAAACCGACTGGTTAAGAACTTTTTTTTCAATTAAATCTTCAATTTTCCAACGCCTGGTAGCTTATCTAATTCTTGTTCTGAAGCCTCATTAATATTAATTAAATCTTGTTGGCTTATTGGTATATCATTTGAATAATTTGCTTGAAGGTTTTGTAATACTTGTGGATTTTCTACAAAAATTCCGCTTGATGTTTCGGAAAGTGAAGGTATATAAATCTTTTCTTGGTCGTTAAGAACTTTTGACAGATTGAAGTTGCGTATAAAATATGATTGATCCGCCTCTTCGGAAAAACCACCGGCCAACTCGAGAACATCTTTTATTCGAGCCCCAAAGTTTAATTTATAGACGTTTGGTTTTTTAACTGCTCCGCCAATATCAATATAGATTTTTTGATTGGTTAGTTGGGAAACTTTCTCAACAGGTTGAATTAACTCTTCGGCATTCGTCTTTGGGAATTGGTTGTAAAAAAAAACAATAAGCGAAACGAGCATAATTAAAAAAGATAGAGATATAAGGATAATTTCGGCTTTATACTTTTTCCAAATTTTTTTCCAACCGGTTTTTATTATTTTTTGTAGATTGTTCATACTAAATACTTAATAATGTATACCGAATACTTTTTAAATTTGTCAACGGACTATACGCTACAAAATTAGAAAAAAAGAAGATAAAAAGCAGACAATCAAAAGCTTATTGGTTTTCAGGCTTTGAGGTTTTTTTAATAATGACAATAATTATGAAAATAGCGATAATAAGAGCAGCCATGAATTTTAATGGTAGAGCGATAAATGTTGTCGAGGCAGAAAGAATTGGTGTTCCCGTACCAAAATTGAGTGAAGTGGAGAGTTTATACTGACCGACAAAAAAACCGGAAAGAAGTAAGGTAACAGGCTTGGTATAAGAAAAAGAAGCTGAGGGAGTGGCAACAAGTTGTCTTTGAGACTGGGAGAGAATGTTTTGTGGAAAAATATCAAAGTTTGCTTTTTCGCCGAAGTTACCGACAAGTTTAATTTCACCTTGAGGTTTTATCATGTTTTTACCGTTATTTGAAACGACAAGGACAACTGGAATCTTATCCGTACTCTCAAAAAAATTATAAGTGTTACCGAAAAGTCTAAATTTTACTTTCGCCAAAACATCAAAAAGGCTAATCTTTCCTTTTAAATCCAAATTTCCATCATTTGTAACAGTAATTAAAATATTGCTTCCGATTGAGGCTTTGGCGCGCCCTGTACTAATACCCTCTTGAGCAGGCGGCGGTTGAGTTTCTGCAAGGAAAGTGTAATAATAATCGCCTTCAGGCGCACCTTCCGGAACCCGAATTCGCAATAAAAGTTGCTGAGAACCACTTGATTTTAAAAAAAACGACTGCTCAAGTTGGATCTCTGAGTTGTCAAGATCAAAACGCACCGGCCCATCAAATTCCGGTTTGATTTTTACATTACCAAAGTTATCTTTTGCTTCAAAAGGTAAGATCTTGGACTTAAGGATTACCGGATCACCGTAGTTATCCAACTTATAAGCGATCAATACCGATTTACCTGGTTTTACCACAAGTTCGACTATGGGTGGAGAAATTGCCAAAGAAACTTTTTGGGCATTTGCTTCGCTTAAATTAAAAGTTAAGAGTATAAAGTTCAAAGTTAAGGTAATCAAAAACCATTTGCCAATTTTGAATTTAAAGTTGCGGTTTTGCATTTTGATTTTTGATTTAGTAACTCGGTGTTGCTACAAAATTAATAATTGTCTGGTATGAACCGGCCGGTTGAGCAGTATCAATATTCAATTTAAAGGTTAAGGTTGATTGATGTTCTATATCTTTTGGTTTTGATGAAAGATCAACCGTGACATCAGGGCTGCTCATTACAACCGCAGGATCTTCAAAGAACGAAAGGTCGGGAAAAGGGCGAAAACAAGTATCGCCACAGGTTTTAAAGGTGTCAGGAATATCTTCATCAGACATTTTGTAACCAAAACCGGTTGTATCCGGACTTATCCAGACTCCGGCCTCAGATTCCGTACATTGATTTGGTCCGCAACCGGCATCACAACAGGTATCTTCGATATGATTTGTTCCATCGAGTGTAGCCAGTCTTTCGTTTTCCGCAACAGTTACCTGGTACTGGCCGCCTCCACCAAAAGAGACGGTAAGGTTAATCGTTGCCGTTTCCGGGCTGTTTGGTAAAATTTCATCAAAATCGATTCTTGTATCTGAAATTGTGAATGAAAATGGGACAATAGAGTGAATATATTGAAAACCTGCCTTTAAAATATAGCCGCTCGAGGAAAACTCCATAGCTGCAGTCTGACCCAAAGTGTCCGAAAGCAGATTACCGCTTGTTGGCGATTCTAGTCCGCTTGCGCCGCCAATATTAATATTACCCATCTGGATTCTGTAGTCATTTGAGTTCATCTCAAAAGCAGAAATACCACGAGCAAGTAGAAAATACCAAGTAGAAAGTATGCAAAAAATGCAGACGATTTTTATACTTAATACTGGATACTTCATACTAAATACTATTTATCCTCAAACTCCTCAATGAGCTTTTCCATTCTACGGACGTTTGTTTTTATATCGTGGAGTTGGTGATCACCGATAAAATTTTCAACCGCTTCCTTAATATTTTTCAGATGGTTTTTGAGCATTAATGATAAAAATAAATAGGTTTCTTTTTTTTGATTTTGAGCTTTGAACTTTGAGTTTTGAGCTTCTTCATACTCTTTTCCCATAAACATGGCAAACGGTGATAAAAATGCTAAAGAGATAATCGGCAAAATCTGACCAAAGCTTTGATTTTCCGGAAGACCGATCAGAAGAAAAATAATCAAAGCGATAGTTGTTGTAAGTGAAATAACTGGTTCCAAAAGCAAAGAGAGTGAGAAAAGTAAAAAGTAAACCAAGAAAAAAAAGGGCGATTCGACTCCTCCGGTCGTATTAATTATAGATAGAGTGATAAGTGTGAAGATAACCGATTCAATCAATCGCGAATGGATATTTTTAGGAACAAGGTATTTTTTCGAAAGAAAAAGAATAATAAAAAGTCCCGCGGCAATTTGAAGATCGTATTGAGCTAAACTAGTTTTAGGAAGAATAAAAGAAAAAACTATAGTAAAAACAAGAACTAAAGCATGGACGATTTCATTTGTCATAAGATAGTATTTAGTATAAAGTATTCATTATTCAGTATAAAACAAAATTTACTATTTATTCAGGATGCGGGATAATGTATACTACATACTGATAAAATATGGATAAAAAAGCATTTCAAAGTCCCGGCTTTGCTCAAGGAGTAATCGACGAGCTTAAAAAAGTGAGTTGGCCGACAAAAAAAGAAACGGTTCGTCTGACAACCATTGTTATTATTGTTACCTTGATTATCGGCCTATACATAGGTATAATAGATATTCTTCTGGCCAAGGGATTAGAAGTTGTTACTAAATTTAGATAATTATTGTATTACTTATTACGAATTGCGTACTAGAATTCGTAATTCGCAGTTTGTGATTATTTAATTTATTATGGACACCAGTAAACAAGCAGAGGAAAAAAAGGCCGTTGAGCAGGTGGCTGCTACGGTAGGCGATAAAGGTCGATGGTACGTAATTCACGTCCAGACCGGCTATGAGAACAAAGTCAAACAAGCTCTTGAGCAGAGAATAAAAAGTTTGGGAGTCGAGGAAAAAATCTTTAATGTCATTATTCCTATTCGCGACATTGTCGTTGTCAAAAGAGGTAAAAAAACCAAACAGACGGAAAAAGTTTTCCCGGGATATGTTTTGATAAAAATGATTCTTGATGACGATTCATGGCTTGTTGTTCGGACAACCGAAGGAGTAACAGGTTTTGTTGGAGCAGGTCTTAAGCCGACTCCGATTTCGGATAAAGAAGTCGAGGCAATTATGAGATTTGTTGCCCAAGAACAGCCGAAGTTTAAAACAAAGTTTGTTGTTGGCGAGGCTGTCAAAATAATTGAAGGACCTTTCTCCGACTTTCTGGGAACAGTTGAAGGAGTAGATGACGAAAAAGGGAAAGTTAAGGTTTTAGTGTCGATTTTCGACCGCGAAACTCCGATGGAACTGGATTTTTTGCAAGTTGCTAAATTATAAATTGTTGTTTAATAAAAATAATGGCTAAAAAAGTAAAGGCAATTTTAAAGTTAAATCTTCCAGCAGGTGAGGCAACACCCGCTCCACCAGTCGGACCGGCACTTGGGCAACATGGCGTACCAATCATGGATTTTATCAAGGAATACAACGCCAAAACTGCCAAACAAAAAGGTCAGGTAATCCCTGCGGTTATTACGGTTTATGAAGACAGATCATTTACTTTTATCACAAAACTTCCACCTGTTGCTGCCTTAATCCTGAAAAAACTTGGAGTTGCTAAAGGTTCGGGTAAACCCAATACCGAAAAAGTGGGTAAATTGACAAAGGCTCAGGTTGAGGAGATAGCTAAGGACAAGATGGCCGACTTTAATACCGATGAACTGGAGTCGGCAATGAATATTGTTCGTGGCACGGCCAGATCAATGGGCGTAGATACTGAATAATTATTTATAATTTTTTATTTACAATAAATGGGAAAAATTAAGACCAGATTGTTAGGTTTGGAAGAAGTTGAAGAAAAGCAAAAAAAAGAACAGAAAGAAAAAGCAAAACAAAAAAAATCTTCTGCTACCAAAGTTCAGGATGAGGAGGTAAAAAAGGAAACCAAAAAAACAAAAAAACCGACAGTTGCCCGAATCCGTGGGAAAAAATACCAGAAAGCGAAAAAAAAGATTGACCGGACAAAAAAATACTCAATTACCGAGGCAGTAAAAATCTTAAAAGAAATAAAATTTTCAGGTTTCAATGAGTCGGTCGAACTTCATTTAAATGTTGACAAAACCGGCTTAAAAGGAGAGGTTGAGTTACCTTATTCCACAGGTAAAACAATCCGTGTAAAGATCGTTGACGATAAGCTGCTTGTGGACCTTGAAAATGGAAAGATTGATTTTGATATTTTGATTACTCATCCATCATATATGCCACGCTTGGCGCGATTCGCAAAAGTGCTTGGTCCAAAAGGTTTGATGCCTAATCCAAAAGTTGGTACAATCTCTTCAAAACCAGAAGAAATAGTTAAGAAATTCGAAAAAGGACTTCTGCATTGGAAAACCGAACCAAAAGCTCCTCTTATTCATCAGCTGATTGGTAAGCTTTCTGACGATGATAAAGCTTTGGTCGAAAATGCCAGTAAGTTTTTACAAGGGGTTGGGAAAACTCATATTTTGTCAGTCTATATCAAATCGTCAATGAGTCCCTCGATTAAACTTGATCTCGAGAAAATTTTTTAAGAAATTGACTTAATCGATTCAATTATTCTAATTATTAAAAAGTATCAATTTTTTATAGTAAACTAATAGAATGGATAAGGGAGATGATTATTTGAATTTTTGGAATTACCTTTCGCAGAACCTGAAAGACCTAATGCAAGAAGGGCAGTATATGATGCGTGATGTTCTGGGGGATCAAGTACACCATACATTTAAAGATTATTCTTTTATTGTTTTTCCATTTGCCAAAGCCTATGAGGGTTTTTTGAAACAACTGTTTAAAGATGCGGGTTTTATTTCTCATCTTGACTATATTTCCGATCATCTTCGTTTAGGAAAATTACTTTCTCCTAATTTGGTCAATCGCTTGGGCGAAAAATCCCTGTATAAAAAAATTACAAAATACTCTTCCCAGGAGCTCGCAGATAAAATTTGGCAGACATGGAAAATTGGTCGTAATCAAATCTTTCACTACTATCCTCATAATATAAAAGCCTTGAACTATATTGAATCAGAGGCGATTGTCAATAAAATTATTCAAACAATGGAAGAAACATATTCTAAATTTAAAAAAATAATATGAGAGGGTTAAGCAATCATCAAGCAAGCCAACTTCTAAAAAAATTTGGATTAAATATCATTTCGGAAGAAAAGAAAAAACCATTATATCTTAAATTTCTTGAACAGTTTAATAACTTCTTGACGATTCTTCTAATAGGTGCGGCAGTTGTTTCTTTTTTGATCGGCGAACAAATTGATGGCGGGTTAATTCTAACGATTGTTATTTTGAATGCTTTTTTTGGGATCTATCAGGAAGCCAAAGCCGAAGAGTCGATTGCCGCCCTTAAAAAAATGACAGTGACAAAAATCCGGGTTATCCGAGACGGTCAGGAATCTGAGATAGAAAGCCAGTATTTGGTGCCGGGCGACATAATTTTTATTGAAGAAGGGACAAAAATTCCGGCCGACGGCAAAATTGTTGAGTTGATGCATCTTGAAATCAACGAAGCGGCTCTTACAGGCGAGTCCTTACCGGTTGTCAAGAAAAAGGGAGATGAGATTTTTTCCGGAACAATTGTCGCCAAAGGCCGAGGCTATATTGAGATTACAAAAACCGGTATGGAAACAAAATTTGGAAAGATTGCTAAAAATCTAAGTGTAATTGATAGGACAAAAACACCGCTTCAAAAGAAACTCGAAGACCTAACCCGTCAGATTGGGATTATTGGTATTATTATTTCCGTCCTTGTTTTTATTCTATCAATTCTGCGCGGCGATGGATATTTTCCAGGGTTTTTACTGGCTGTGTCTTTGGCGGTTGCGGTTGTTCCGGAAGGATTGCCGGCTGTGATGACGATTACTTTGGCAATCGGTATCAAAGAAATGGCCAAAAAAAAAGCGATCGTGAGAAAACTGTCTGCTATTGAAGCTTTAGGCAGTGTCACCCTTATTGCTACAGATAAAACAGGAACACTTACAACCAACAAAATGCAGGTGAAGGAAGTTTTCATCAATGGACAAGTATATCCGATAAATAAATTGCCGTCACTCAGCGACCAGGCTTTTTCATATTTGGTTCTCAACGGAATTTTATGCTCGACCTCATCTTTGGTTTATGTACATGATCATGGAACCTGGGACGTACTTGGCGATCCGACCGAAGGCGCTCTTTTATATCTTGCCCAAAAAGCTGGTTTATTAGTTGATATGGTTCGGAAAGAATGGAGAAAAATAGATGAAAAACCTTTTGATAGTGTGACAAAATTGATGAGTGTTGAGGTTGAGAAACATTCAAAGATGATTTTTACTAAAGGTGCGCCAGAGTCGATTCTTGAAATTTGCGATCAGATTCAAATTGGCAGACTAACTGAAAAACTTACGGACGGAAAAAGAGAAATCATAGAAAACCAGGTAGAACGTTGGGCGTCAAAAGGTCTAAGAGTTTTGGCTTTTGCCAAAGATAACGCATTTTTAGGAATGGTAGCTATCCATGATGCACCTCGGCCCGAAGTAATTACTGCTCTTAAAAAAACAAAAACTGCTGGAATAAAAGTTGTTATGATTACGGGTGATAATAAAAAAACCGCTGAGGCGATTGGTGTTTTAACCGGTCTTATCCAAGAAGGAGATGATATATTAACCGGATCTCAGATTGATGAATATAACGATAAAGATTTATTAAAAATACTTCCTAAGGTAAAAATCTTTGCCCGAACCAATCCATTCCAAAAACACCGAATTGTAAAACTTTTCCAGAAGCTTGGTGAGGTTGTGGCAGTTACAGGCGATGGAGTAAACGACGCCATTGCTCTTAAACAATCGGATGTTGGAGTGGCTATGGGTTTGATCGGAACAGATGTTGCCCGGGAAACGGCAGATATGGTAATAACAGATGATAATTTTGCAACTATAGTGAATGCCATTGATGAGGGCAGGAATATTATCAAAAACATTAAAAATGCCATTAAATATTTATTATCATGCAATATTACCGAGGGAATGTCTTTAATGGGATCTTTAATTATTGGGATTAATCATCTTTTTTACCCGATCCAACTTCTTTATATAAACTTGATTACCGACGGCCTTCCTGCTTTATCTTTGGCTTTTTCACCAAAAAATCCTCATCTGATGTCTGAAAATCCGGATAAAGAACTTACTCTTTTAAAAAGAAACGACAAAAAATATATTTTTTCGGTTGGACTTATTGGAACAGTTTTGGTTTTATGTACTTATTTTACTCATGGTAAAACTGCAGCGTTTACCGTTTTGACTCTGATTCAACCTTTTATTTTAGTTGACTTGTGGTTATCTCACCAGTCGCTTAAAAGGAATATGCCGCTTTTGAAGAAACCGATTTTTTTGATATCTTTTGTCTTTCCTTTTATTATTCAGTGTTTTATTATTAGATCCTCGACAGCTGCCAGTTTATTTAAGATCCAACCGATTAATTTCACAAACTATCTACAACTTGTTGCGATTTCATTTTTGGCTTTGGTTGGGATTAAGTTAATAAAAAAAATTATTTAGTTCTATTTGTTTTGTTTTCTGTTTTTCATTATACATTTTTGCATCGGCACGTTCAATTCCTTTTGAAATTTGGTCCGAAGGAACAAGTACGCCACCAAAAGAAAACATAAGGCAAAGTTTATAAGTATCATTAAATTCATCTAATTTAGTTTTAACTATTTTTAATTTTGCTTTCAATTGGGCATGGTTGATATTTTGAATAAAAACGACAAATTCATCTCCCCCATAGCGGTAGATTTCATCTTCATCACGAAAATTTAGTTTTAAAAAATCAGCAGCATATCGAATATAATTATCTCCCGTTTGATGACCAAAAAGATCATTAATTTTTTTTAATGAGTCAATATCGCCAATAACAATGCCGATATTTTTAATCTTTTGTTTTTTCAATTCTTCGATCTTTTTTTCAAGAGCAAATTTGTTTAGAAGACCGGTTAGACTATCATGAGTTGCTTGATATTCAAGTTTTTGTATTTGTTTAGTTTCAGGGGTTACGTCAAAAACCTGATGTGACACACCACGGTTACCTTCATGGTCGTCAAAAAGACTGGAATCAATATCAAAAAGGATATCATTATTATTTGAGTCTTTTTTTATAATTTGTCTTGTCGTAATAAGAGGTGGATTTTCCATATCGGCCGGACAGTTTGGACATTTAGCCAAACCAAATAAAGCCTGAGCGCATATTTGGCCAACTTCAATTCCCAGCATTTTTTCTGCCGCAAAATTTACATATGCAATTTTTTGTTCCACACACGCAAAGACACCATAAGGAGAAGAATCTATTGCTTTTTTTAAAATAGTGTTTTCTGGGTTTATAGGCATCTTATTATAAGATAACAATTATAGCTGAAAAAAGGCTTAAAGACAACCTCATCTTCTTCCAAAATGAAGAACAATATAGTTACCGCAGCGGCCGACTCCAATTTCAGTATAGTCGGTTGAAAGAATATTTGTTTTGTGACTTGGACTGTCCATCCAATTATTGATCATGGCACTATCATCGCTGAAATTTCGTGCAAGATTTTCTCCGGCCGTGTAAAAATTATACCCAGCCTTGGAAATCCACCAATCAAAGGTATGGTCTGCCGGGTCGGTGTGAGACCAGTATCTTTTATCGTTTATATCGCAGGCTTTGTTGTTGGCGGAAAGATAAAGCTGCGAGTTTTCTTGAAGCGGGCCGAGCCCGTTTGCAATTCTTATTTTATTAAGCTGAGTGACTAAGGAGTCTGAGGCAATCGGTCCACCAACAAGTTGTATAAAAGTCAACATAAAGAAGATGATTATCAAAATTGGAGTTAGGAGTTTGCGAATCATATGTCATTAGGATAGGGTAAAAGGACATAGGAATCAGTTCTTTGGGCAACTTAGGTGCTTGAAGGAACAGATGTCATTTTAAAAGAATTATTTTCTTGCGGGAAAGAATAAGTTGCTTTGTTTTGGAGAGATAATCTAAAACTTCGGTAATCCTGGCACGGGTGGCACCGACAATTTCTGCCAATTGCTCATGGGAAAGGGTAATTTCGCGGTTGGGATAAAATTCACCAAGACTTTTTAGAGTGGCAGTTGTTCGCTCAACCAGTGTTCCTTGTACGGTTTTTTCCAAGTTTTTGTGGATAAGTCTTAATCTTTTAGTGATGATTTTTAAAAGTTCGATGCTGGCTTTTGGGTGCTTTTTCAAGAAATGGTTGAAATCGCTTTTTTTGATTTCCAAAACGGTGGTTTTTTGGATAGCTTCGACCGAGGCGCTTCTTGGTTGGTTATCGATCAAGCTAAGTTCGCCTATTATCTCGCCCGGTCCCAAGATTGAAAGATTGACAACTTTGCCGTCTTTTTGGTTGCGGTAGACTTTAATAGTACCTTCCAGGATAAAATAGGCGGCTGTGGCATAGTCTTCCTGTTTGATAATAAGATCATAAGGAGCATATTCTTTTTTTTCTACATTTTTTGCCAAAAAAGTGATTTCTTTGTCGGTAAAATTTGCAAAAAGAGGAAGAGATTTGATACTTCGGACTTTTTCCGCAAGGGTCATAATTTATTATATCACAGTTATATACTACAGGCTTGACAAAAGAATAAAAATTCATTAAGCTTGATTTATATGTCAGAAAATCAATCAGATACACCTATAACTCAAAAACCAAGCTCTGTGGAGCAAATTAAAGAAGGCTTAAAAAATATTGCCAATGATCAATCAAAAACTCCAAATCAGCAAAAGATCGCAGAAAATCTCATAAAAGATATTAATGGTCAATTAGCCAAGCCAGAAAATAATAAGTAATTCAATACCTATAGCGGCATAACAATCATTCAAGAAAGCCGGAAAAGTTTTTGACTAAAAAATAGAGCATAGTTTAGTTGTCTCGTCAGCTTCTTTAATAAACCAAACGAAACGGGAAATAAAACTTCATAGAGGAAATAAATAAATTATCAGCAATCTTTTTCCTCCCCCACCTCCGGGGTGTAATATGGGTTTACAGAAAGCGCCGCAAACAACTAATTTCGTAATTTTGTAGCGTATAGTCCGTTGAAATATTTTTACTTCAATTAAATAATTGAATTAATTAATGCAATAAAAAACTAGTAAATTAGTTATGAAGAGAAAAGAAAATTTCAAATCCCAAACGATTTTTCATGTTTTTAATAAAAGTATTTCAAATTTTGATATTTTTACTGAAGAAAATAATAGTCTACGTTTTATTGAATGTTTGGATTATTATAATAATCTTTATCCTAAAGAAAAATATTCGATAGTAAAAGAAAAAAATATTTATAAATATCAAAATATTCTTTTAAGAAATAAAAACTCGTTAGTGAATTTTATTAGTTTTTGTATTATGCCGGATCATTATCATCTCTTAATAAAAATTTTAGATGGTAGTATGTTTTCAAAATATTTAGGAGATATTGAAAATAGCTATTGTCGTTATTTTAATTTAAAACACAATCGAAAAGGACCATTGTGGCAATCAAGGTTTAAAGCGGTGAAAATAAAAAATGAAGAGCAACTTTTGCATATTTCTAGATATATTCATTTAAATCCAGTGACGGCTGGACTAGTTGGAAGACCTGAAGAATGGCTCACTTCGTCTTATCGAGATATTATTACTAATAAATTTTTTTTAAATAAAATAATTGGGGAAATATCAATTAGAAATTCAAGTGTCTATAAAAAATTTGTCGAAAATAACATTAACTATCAGAAAAAACTTAAAAAAATAAAAAAACTCATTTTGGAGTAATTTTATGTTGTTGTGTTAAGCCGAATCCCACCTCCGAGGTGGAGGAGGTCTAACTTGTGTATAATGATTTTATGGGAATGGAAAAATTATTCAACCCAGAATCAATTGCTATTGTTGGCGCCTCGCATAAGCCGGAAAAAATCGGCTATCTTGTTGCCAAAAACATGAAAGAACAAGGTTTCTCAGGCAAGGTTTTTTATATTAACAACCACTATAAAGGAAAGATTCTTGGTCATCCTGTCTATTCCTCGTTTACAGAAATAAGAGAAGATATTGATTTGGTTTTGTTTGCTATACCTGCTGAGTTTATAGCAGGATATTTTGCTTCGATGAAGAAAAAAAATATCAACTACGCCGTTGTTTTGTCTGCAGGCTTTCGGGAAAGCGGGAAAAAGGGAATGGTCGATGAGCAGAATTTGCTAGTTGAAGCCCAAAAAAACAATATCATTTTTTTGGGCCCAAACTGTCTTGGTTTTGTCAACACAACTAAAAAAATTAATCTGACGTTTTTAAAAAACAGTAGCCCGGTAGGCAACATCGGTTTTGTCTCACAATCGGGCGCTTTGGGTAGTATGATGGTCGATCATTACCGTGCGCATCACAATTTAGGTTTTTCTTACTTTGTCAGCTTGGGTAACAAGTCAATGGTTGATGAGTCGGGTGTTTTGGAGTTTTTAGCCGGCGATGAAAAAACTCAGGTAATCGGTCTTTATCTTGAGGATGTTAGAAATGGCGAGAAATTTAAAAAAACATTAAAAAATATTACCAGGAAAAAACCCGTAGTTGTCCTCAAAGCCGGCAAGACTAAAGAAGCGGCAAAGGCTGCCATTTCTCATACAGGAAGTATGGTTGGAGATGATGAGGTTTTTGACGGGCTTTGCCGGCAGTATGGGGTTATCCGCGCCGACAACATGACTGAGTTTTTGACAATTCTAAAAATTCTTTCTTTCGACCAGCTACCAAAATCAAAAAACATTCTTTGTCTTTCAAACGCCGGCGGACTGGCAGTACTTCTTACAGACGAACTAGTCAAAAATGATCTTATTCTTGAGACGATTTCCGAAACAATGGAAAAAAAGCTGAAAAAAACAAGCTTGGCCCCGAAAATGAATATCCATAATCCGATTGACCTTTTAGGTGATGCCAGCGCTTTTGATTACCAGCAGGTGATTGAAGTCACCACTCGAGAAAAAGACGTTGGCGCTGTTATTATTCTGCTTACACCGCAGGCAAATACCGAGATTAAAAAAACTACGTCCGTCATTATTGCCGCTCAGAAAAAAATAAACAAACCAATCTATTCTTTGTTTATGGGCGAAGAGTCGATTGAAGGCTCACATCTTGCTTTTGAAAAAGCCCATATTGCCAGTTTTTATAAATACGATTATCTACCTTCTTCATTAAAAAAAATTTTATTTTGGCAGGAATATAAGCAAGAAAAACCTCAAGACGAATCTTTTATTTTGGAAAAACTCGACTACGAAGCCAAAAAAAAAGAAGGAAAGATTATGAAGAAATACGATCTTTCAGCAAGTTTGGATTTAATGAAAGAACTTGGAATTCCGGTTGTGGAAAATTTTTTGGTAAAAAGTCAGGAAGAGTTAAAAAAAATCAAAACGAAAATCAATTATCCTTGTGTCGCTAAGGTTGTTTCGGAAAAAATCACCCACAAAACAGACGTTGGAGGAGTTCTGATAAATATAGATTCGTACGAAGAGCTTGCAAAAGACGTGAAAAAAATGCTTCTTCTTGCTCCAGCCGCTTCGGTGATGATTCAGCCGATGGTCACAGGCTACGAGTTGATAGTCGGCGCCAAACGTGATTTTGTTTTTGGTGTTGTTTTAAGCGCGGGTTTGGGAGGGATCTACGCTGAACTTTTAAAAAACATAAGTTATCGTATCTTTCCTTTTAACTACGCGGAATTTAAAAAAATGATCTCAGAAACTGCTGCCGGAAAACTGATTACCGGTTTTCGCGGTCAAAAAGCCGTCAACGATAAACTAATCTATGAGATCATGATTAAAATCGGTTATTTAATGACAGATAATCTAGAGATAAAAGAGCTTGAGATCAATCCACTTATTATTTCTTCAAAACAAATTTTTGCCGTGGACGCAAGAGTAATTATCGGCTAAGTATAAAGTCAATGACGAAGTTGTTGAATTTTCTCTGCGTATTGATTTTTTAAGTTTTGTTTATGTCTATAGTTTGACCCTTGAGGGTTTTCTTGCTCGCTGTAATAGGGAAAGATTATGTGGTAACTGCATTTATTTAATTTTTGCTCACAGATTGCCAGTTGTGTTATTCCTTTGCGAGTTTTTCTTTTGACTAATCCGCTCCAATAACTGTCTGTATATTCAAAATTAAGTATTTGCCAACGACCGCCATTACTATTTATTATTTTATTTTCGATTGAAGAAAGTTTTTCGCTGATTGAGAGATCAATAAAGGGTTTAAGTTCTAGTAAAGCCATTTTTTGATTATATCACCTCTTGTTATTTTGTCAATCGATTACTGACATTTTTTTTGATCGGCTCCGTATTCATTATATGAAGCGCAGACGCTATAAGTATAGGAATTATAATAAGCTGTTTGACCCATCGTATTTGCCGGGCAGGCACCGTTGTAGCGGCAGGCACCGTATAAAATATATTTTACCGGCCAGTTTGTGCAGGAGACATGATCTATACCGGCCAGAGAAACATTTCGGATATGAAAAGCCGCAGCCGCCATCGAATCAAAAGTAACATTTAAAGAAATGTCACTTGATCCTAGTGTTTTAGCAACATAAGGTTTTATCTTATGCCAGGTATCGCCCATCATCTGAGTAACGCCAAAAACACTGGTTGATCCGGAAATATCTGTTGGGTCAGAACCTTGATAAGTATTGTAGTATATCCAGTTTGAATTGACTTTTGGCCCCAGGTAGCCTGCTTCGTTGTCGTAAATTGCATAAACCATGGCCGGCGGTACGCAAAACAACGGGCCGACGATTTCGGCAATTTCACGGATATTTTTTCCAGGCCGCGGGTTTGTTAAGGCAAAAGTCGGCGTTGGTGTGGCTTTTGGTTTTTTAGTTGGTTTTGGACTATTTGTTGGTTTGATTGTAGTAGATGAGGTTGTGGTTGGCGATTGGTGGCTGTTGGTTGGTAATTTAGTAGTGGTGGAAGATGATGTTTCAGATGTAATCAAAGGTTTTATATTTGTGGGTGCGGGTGAAGTTTTGGAAAAAATAATGGAATTTAACCCGCTTTTTTCTCTGCCTGTGGTTGATGGAGACTGAGTCTGGATCTTTGTAAAGATACTTGGGAGAGCAATTTTGGGTAGGGAAAAATTTCCGCTATAATCCTGAATTTTTTTAATTGTCGCAAGAATTGTTCCAAACCTCGGGTAAGGAGGTGTTAGAATCGTACCTAAAAACATGGTCAGACTAAAAGACAGAATAAGACAGATTCCGATCAGGATTTTTTTGGGAAGATGAAACATATTTTTAGTATAGCATTATATTGTTGGAGGTAGATGGAGAACTTCTAGGGACAAAATAATCCTAATTTTGTCACTCCAGAATCAAGGTTCTGGCAACTGCACATTTTTTTATCTGGATTTTTTTACAAACACAAAAGATATAAATATAAGGGCTTGCATATCTAAAGCTTTTATTTATAATGTTTTTATGACTCTTAATGAAAGATTGGAATTGATTCGGCAGGTGGGGGAGGAAATAATATCAGAAGATGAGTTGGTAAAACTTTTGGAATCAAGCGAGCCTCTCGTAGCCTACGACGGGTTTGAGCCTTCGGGCCAGATTCATATTGCCCAAGGCTTATTAAGGGCGATTAATATCAATAAAATTACCAAAGCAGGTATCAGGTTTAAGATGCTGGTTGCCGACTGGCACGCCATGGCCAACAATAAAATGAATGGCGATCTGGAAAAAATAAAAACAGTCGGCCGTTATTTTATCGAGGTTTGGAAGGCCTCGGGTATGGATCTATCGCATGTAGATTTTATCTGGGCTTCGGATTTGACAAAAAACCAAAATTATTGGAAATTGGTCGTTCAGATCGGTCGTACCAATGCTTTAAAAAGATTTATCCGGACAGCCGAGATGATGGGTCGGGAAGAATCTTTGGATAAATTAACCGGCGCCAATATTATCTATTCCTGCATGCAAGTAGCCGATATTTTTACACTTGGCGCCAAGATTACCGAATTGGGTATTGACCAACGAAAAGTAAACATGCTGGCTCGGGAAGTTGGACCGCAACTCGGATTTTGGAAGCCAGTAGTTATTTCTCATCACATGTTAAGAGGTTTGCAAAAGGCCGAATTCCACCCCGGAGGTGGAGGGGATAACGGAGAGAATAAAGATTCAAAAATAAAAAAAGTGATTGAAATGAAAATGTCCAAATCCAATCCTGACTCGGCGATTTTCATGACCGACTCAAAAGAGGATATTAAAAGAAAAATTATCAGAGCCTACTGTCCGGAAGGAGAGATAAAAGATAATCCGGTTTTGGAGTACTACAAATATATTCTTTTTGAGTCACTTGATAGGTTACGGATGGAAAACATTGTTGTGGAGCGGCCGACAAAATTTGGCGGTCCGGTTATTTTAAACAACTATCAAAATTTGGAAAAACTTTTTAGTGAAAAACAAATTCATCCTTTGGATATTAAATATACGGCGATCGAGCTTTTGGACAAACTTTTGCAGCCGGTGCGCGAGCATTTTGAAAAAAATATCTTTGCCAAAGACTTACTTACAAAAGTCAAGAGTTTTCAAGTGACGAGGTAGTTTTTGCTATTAACGATATAAATGATTTTTCAGAATGTATTCTTCGACTTCCAGAGGAACAAGATTACTTATTGATTTTTTATTTTTTAGCTTTTCCCTAACTTGCGTTGAAGAAAAGTTGCTTGTTATAAGTTTGGGATGATTTATAAACGTCAGTTTATATTTTGGATTATTTAGGCCGAACTCTGTCAGATTCATACTATAGTCCGGCCGTTTAAAAATTAAAAATTGAAAGTTTGTAATTAATTTTTCCCAGTCTCCCCATTTTTTGAGACCAGCCAGATTGTCTGAACCTATCAAAAATGAAAACTCATGCTGAGGATGTTTTTTTTGCAAAATCTCCATTAACTCAATTGTATCGCCGGACAGCTTATTTTCTATTTCTTCATTGCAGTATTTTATTTTATGCTTGGTAAGCATTTTTGTCATTTCAACTCGTTTGGCCTCAGGAGCTAATTTTTTTTCAAAAGTATGCCGGTAGCATGGTGTCAGCCAGATTTCATCGACATCGGTATATTTTAAAACTTCATCACAAATTAAAACATGGCCTAAATGAGGTGGATTAAAACTGCCGCCAAGAATTGCTATTTTCATCAAATTATTTTACAATAAAAAATGACTATGATCTTAATTTTAGGTTATTTTTTTTCATTTTTTATTATTTGGTACGGCGCCGGTCTTATTATCACTGCAGTAAATGAAATTGCGCATAAAATAAATCTTTCAAGTTTTACACTTTCTTTTTTTATTTTAGGTGTTCTTACTTCTATTCCTGAGTTTTCGGTAGGAGTAAGTTCAATCCTTGATAAAGAACCTGAGGTTTTTGTCGGGACACTAATTGGTGGGATAATCGTCATTTTTCTTTTAATAATACCGATTCTGGCCGTAGCTGGTAATGGAATTAAATTGTCTCATGAGTTAAGCACCAATAATTTGGCATTTGCTCTATTAGTGGCGATTGCACCCTCTTTTTTGATTGCGGATAAAAAAATCACTGCTTATGAGGCCATATTTTTAATACTTTTGTATGTCGTCTTGATCTGTTTTATAGAAAAGAAGAAAGGTCTTTTAGAAAGAGTTAAAGAGAATATTATAGATGGAAAAAGCAATTTTTTTCAGGAAATTTTTAAGGTTTTTATCGGTATTATTTTTGTTTTTGTATCCAGTAAATACATTGTTATGCAGACTAAATATTTTTCTGAAATACTGCATATTTCATCCTTTGTAGTCGGACTTCTGTTATTTGCTTTTGGAACAAATTTACCAGAGCTATCTTTAGCTGTTCGCTCGATCGCAAATAAAAAAAAAGAAGTTGCATTTGGTGATTATTTGGGTTCTGCCGCTTCCAACACTTTACTTGTTGGAGTTTTGACGCTTATAAATGGTGGTCAGGTTATAGTGGTTAATCATTTTTTAAAACCATTTATTTTTACGGTTAGTGGAATGATACTTTTTTTTCTTTTTTCGAAATCAAAAAATGACATTTCTCGACAGGAGGGTTTGATATTGATTTGTCTTTATTTTATCTTTATAATTTCGGAAACAATTTAATAAAATTTAATTATCGAATCTTCATTTGGTAACCCGATTATTTTACCGAAAATAAACTGGTCGCTGCCAAAATAAGACATTTTTCGTTCACCTTCAAGACTAAGGCCAATCTTTTCATAAAATGCTTTTGCAAGCGGTTGGCTGGCCAGTTCAACTTTGTGGCAGCCTTGAGATCTGGAAAAGTCAATCCAGGTCATAATCAATTTTCTCCCCAAGCCTTGTTTTTGGAACTTTGGCAGAACCGCCAACCAACGGCAAAAACTCACCCCGCCGTACGGCTGATCGACTACTGCAAATCCAACAATTTCTTTGTTTATGCGTACAACAAAAATTGTTTTAAAATCGTTGTTAATCCAGTAGATGAAATTTGTCGGCGTATAGACTTTGTTTAGGAAAAAATCACTCATTTTAGGAGTATAGCATGGGAAAAGAGTTTTTATGGCTTGGGCAAATACCTGATAAAAACTACCTATATCGTCTTTTTTTAGAATTTCTATTTTCTCGTTCATAATTTAGATTATAATTGACAAATAAAGCTTATGTTCAATCATATCATTATTGGCGGCACTTTTGATCGGTTGCACAAAGGTCACAAAAAAATCATTGATACGGCCTTTAAAAAAGGAAGATTGGTGACAATCGGTCTTACTCAAAAATCTTTGTACAAAAACAAGCCACTAGCTCAAACAATCGAGGGATATCAAATTCGTAAAAAAGGCATTTTAAATTACCTTGAAGAAAAAAAATGGACAGATCGAGCAGAATTTATTCCGATCGTGAATTTTTACGGTACAACTTTAGCCGATAAGACAATCGATGCGATTGTTGTTTCTTCGGCGACAAAAAAAAATGCTCAGATTATTAATAAGAAAAGGGAAACAATCGGCTTTGCCCAGCTTGAGATAATTGTTGTACCAGATGTTTTGGCAGAAGATGGTAATCTGATTACCTCAGAAAGAATTCGGTTTGGAGAAATTGACCGAGCTGGAAATGTTTATGATCTTTTGTTTAAAAATAATAAACAAAACAAAAAGGAGTTGATTCTTCCGGAGAGTTTGCGTGAAGCATTGCGAAAGCCAATGGGTAAAATTATAAGCTCATTCAAATGTTTTAAAACATCAAAATACTCGGTGATTATCTCAGTCGGTGACGTTGTCACTCAAAATCTGCTTCAAGCAAATATCAATCCGGACGTGAAAATAATAGACTTCAAAACAAAAAGAGAAAAAATTCCTAATTCTTATTTCTCACGGTATGAAAAACAGATGATAAATCTTAGACCATATATTAATAAACCAGGAACAATTAATTTGAAAACCGTGAGGGTATTAAAAGAAAAAATTAATCAGGCTATTTTTGGAAAAAAGAAAAGCTGGATTGTCATTGATGGAGAGGAGGATATGCTTGCTTTGCCGGCAGTTCTTTTAGCGCCTCTAAACTCACTTGTTTTTTATGGCCATTGGAGCTTTGGTGCTGTTGAGGTCCATGTGACGGAAATATCCAAGAACGAAACCAAAAATCTTGTTTTAAAACTCCTTTAGATATAAGATTTTTAGCAAATGTAGCCAGAAATTGTTGACTCATTGTCAAAGCAGCGTCTGAATTAATACAGCTGGAGACTATATCTATATATGTTTTGCCATTATACTTAACGCTTTTAAATTTTTGATAATGGATATTGAGGCAATCATCCGTTTTGTCGTGAAGTGTTACTGTTTCGATACGGTTCCCTTGAGGATCTTTAGTCATTATTGAAAAAGCTCTTTCCTCAACGAGAATATCGTAGCGGTTGAGAGCACAGTTTAAGCCATAATATTGGATTGGTTGATTATTTGTATCTATAGTGTTTGCCAAATCGTCAAAAATGAGAGTGAAAGAGTCTTTTAATAGACGAACACAAGCGCAAAAATCTTCTTTTTTTTTGGTCGTTTTTATATCATAGATTTCTATTCCTTGACCATTTTTTGTTTCTATTAAAGAAATTGACATTTAGAAATATGGGTCAATTATATTTATGGAGTTTTTAAAAAGCAACTGATTTTTCGCTTGAAAATCGAAAAGATTAATTTTATGATTAAAACTTATTTGTATGAAAAATCCAAAATATTTGGATGAGGCGTTTGAGAAAGTCTGTGGCGAGCTTTTAACAACCTTTTTAAAAAAACACAAAGATTACGGTAAGGGAAATGTTTTAGATATGGGGGAGTTGGGGATTGCTTTTCGGGTATCGGAAAAATTTAACAGAATCAAACATTTACTTGCCAACGGTAAAAAACCCGCCAACGAAACACTGGAGGATTCATGGATTGATATCGGTGTTTATGCTGTCATTGCCCTCCTTTTGCGCCGAGGCTGGTTTCAAAAACTAAACGTCAAAAAAACAAAAAAGTAAAAGAGTCTGCTATAATTTCTTCATTATGGCCGATAAATATCAACCAAAAAATTTTGAAAGAAAATGGTTTGACACCTGGGAGAAAGAAAAAATTTACCGCTTTGGGATTGATAACAACAAAAAAAAATACTATGTTTTGGTGGAACTGCCCTATACTTCCGGCGACCTTCATATCGGCCACTGGTTTGCTTTTACCGCGCCTGATGTTCTGGCTCGTTTTAAAAGGATGATAGGCTTTAATGTTTTTTTCCCAAATGGTTATGATGCTTTTGGTTTGCCGGCAGAAAATGCGGCTATTAAAAGACAAGTTCATCCACAAGATTGGACTTTAAAAAATATCGAAACAATGACCAGGCAATTCTACACTATGGGGACGATGATTGATTGGTCACACCAGGCAATTACTTGTTTACCCGAATACTATCGTTGGAATCAGTGGATTTTTTTAAAAATGCATGAAAAAGGTTTAGTTTACCGAGGCACGTCTTTATCCAACTGGTGCCCGAGCTGTCAGACGGTTTTGGCCAATGAGAATATTGAGTCGGGTAGATGTTGGCGCTGTGGAAGTCAGGTAGTCCAAAAAGAAGTGGCCCAATGGTTTATCAAAATCACGGCCTACGCTGATCGCCTGATCTGGCCGGAAAAGCCCGGTGTCGACTGGCCAAATTCAGTACGAACCGGTCAAAACAACTGGATAGGTAAATCTACCGGAATGATTCTTAACTTTGGTGGAGTGGATGTTTTTACAACCCGGCCGGAAACGGCAGATGGAGCGAGCTTTATTGTTCTTGCGCCGGAACATCATTTGGTTGCAAAATTCACGACCGCAGAAAATAAAAATAAAGTTGAGGAATACATTAAAAAAAGCAACCAGAAAACCGAGATGGAGCGAAAAGAAAACCGAGAAAAAACCGGTGTTTTTACCGGCGGGTATGTGAAAAATCCGGTAACCGGCAAAGATATCCCAGTTTGGGTAGCAGATTATGTTTTATTGGATTATGGGACAGGCGCAATTATGGCCGTACCGGCCGAAGACGAGCGAGATCGTGAGTTTGCCAAAAAATTTAACTTGCAGATTATTAAAACCAGTCTGAAAGCGAAACCAAAAGGTAAAAAAAAATCCACCTACCATATTCGTGATTGGTCCATCTCCCGTCAAAGATACTGGGGAACACCGGTACCAATGGTGCATTGTAAAAAATGTGGAATAGTCCCTGTGGCTGAAAAAGATCTTCCTGTCGAGCTTCCGTACAAAGTTGATTTTGCTCCACATGGAAAGCCGCCTTTGGCTTCCAATAAAGAATGGATTAATGTAAAATGTCCCAAATGTGGCAGTATGGCCAAAAGAGATGCTGAAACTTTGGATACTTTTTTTGATTCGTCCTGGTATTTTTGGCGGTATTTAGATCCACATTATAACAGTGGTCCTTTCGACACTGAGCTCGCCAAAAAAATTACGCCCGTTGATATTTATTTCGGCGGAGCCGAGCATACCCTTGGTCACACTCTTTATGCACGGTTTTTCACCAAATTTTTTCAAGATATTGGTTTAGTTTCCTACGACGAGTTTGCCAAAAAAAGAGTCCAGCACGGAATTGTTCTTGGACATGATAAAAACAAAATGAGTAAAAGCAAAGGGAACGTGATTAACCCAGACGATGTTGTTACAGAATACGGCGCCGACACCGTACGAATGTATTTATGCTTTATGATGCCTTATGAAGGAACTGGACCTTGGTCGGATGAGACAATTGCCGGAGTTAATCGATTTTTGAAAAGAATCTGGGAAATTTACCACACACAATTCAAAATAATGAATGACAAATTACGAATTAAATCCGTAATTGATAATTCGCAATCAGAAAATAAAGAATTAATATCTAAGTTGAATAAAACCATCAAAAAAGTAACACGAGACATTGAGAATATAAAAATGAATACAGCCATTGCCACGATGATGGAGTTTTTGAATGTATGGGAATCCTCACTAACTACCAATTATCAGCCACTAACTGCCAACAATGCCAAGAAGTTTTTACAGATCCTGGCACCTTTTGCACCTTTTACAACAGAGGAAATATGGCGTGAAGTTTTTGAAGAAAAAAATTCTATTCATCTTTCAGCCTGGCCAAAAGCCGAAGCTGTTGTCGAGGAGATCATTACCGTTCCGGTACAGGTAAATGGGAAATTACGAGCGATACTCCGTATCAAATATCAAGCAGCAAGTAATAAAAAAGAAATAGAGAAAACTGCACTGGGTAATGAAAAAGTGAAAAAATATCTGGAAGGAAAAAAATACAAAACCGTCTACATACCTGGGAAAATTATCAACTTTATAGCAAATTGTGACGATCCGAATTCCACCTCCGAGGTGGAAAACTCAAAAAGTTGATAAAGAGTTACTACGGGTAATAATAGTTAAAATAATATCAACTGCCAACATTATGGCACTGTAATTTATCATCTTGGTTTCAAGATTAAAAACAGCTTTTCCCATCATGCTTTAGCGGGAAATACTTTTTGCAGAGAAGAATGCGGAAATATGTTTGAGAACAGTATCAAAATCTTTTTTTTTAGAAGATTCAATTTGACTAAACTCAGGTTGGATGACTTGACTGCAATCTGGACATACAGCCGGATCGCCTGTTTTTACCCAAAACGGTGTGTGTTTATTATGTTGCCATTCCGATGCATTTGTTGGCTTTCGCCCAGTTTCACACATAGGATAGCTATATTATAACATAAATTTTTAAATTTCAACTTTTTTTGTGCAATATGATAAAATTATTTTGATTTGCCCGGTCGTCTAATGGTAGGACAATAGACTCTGAATCTATTTATCCTCGTTCGAGTCGAGGCTGGGCAGCAAGACGAATTGATAATGATCTCTCATATTGATAAAATTAAAGCTTAAAATTTGTCGTAAACATAAGCTTTATACTGTAAGATTCTAAGGTTTTCAAAATTTTACAGGGTCCGTAGCTCAACTGGTAGAGCAGTAGCCTTTTAAGCTATTGGTTTCGGGTTCGAGTCCCGACGGACTCACATATTCGGGACGAGAAGTTTACCCTGAGGAACGCGAAGTGATGTGAGGGAGTCCCGACAGACTTACTATTCTTCACAATGAAAAATACAATTATTGGTCTTTCACCGATGGATGGGGTGACGGATGCTGCTTTTCGATATATTGTCGACAAATACGGTAGACCAGATATTTTGTATACAGAGTTTGTTTCGGTAAAAGGTATGGCTGCGGCTCGGCCGGCAATGGAGCAGATGCTTTTGAAACATAAAAGCAAAACTCCAGTTGTCGCTCAGCTTTTCGGCAACGAGCCGCAATTATTTTCAAAAGCGACAGAGAAAGTATTCAAACTCGGTTTTGACGGCGTTGATATAAACATGGGTTGCCCGGATTATTCGGTAACCCGTCGGGGTGGTGGCGCAGCACTTATAAAAAATCCAGATCTTGCTGTAAGAATTATTCATTCGGTGCGTACTACAATTATTCGAATAACTAGAACAAAGGAGAAAAAATTTACACTTTCGGTCAAAACCAGAACAGGGATAAAAGATCATCAAACAAAAGAGTGGGTAAATCGATTATTGGAAACAGGAGTTGATTTAATCTGTTTGCACGGCAGGACTCTGGCTCAGCGTTATACAGGAAAAGCGGATTGGGAGCAGATAGGTTTGGCAGCGGAACTGGCCAAAAATTGCCGGACGTTGATTTTAGGTAATGGAGATATTAAAAGCCGAGCCGAAGCTTTGGAGAAGATAAAAAAATACAAACTCGACGGTGTACTGATTGGTAGGGCAACTCTTGGTAATCCTTGGATTTTCCAAGGAAAAATTCCGACAAAAGAAGAGAGAATAAAAATTTTATTGGAACATTGCCGAAAATATGCCGAGTTCTTTCCACATGGTGATTTTAAGGTGATGCGTAAGCACTTGGCCTGGTACACCAAAGGTTTTCGCGGTTCAGCCAAGCTAAGAAACGAATTAATGAAGGTAAACAATATTGACGATGTCAAAAAGGTTTTTAGACATTAATAAGATAATAAGTCATTATTGTTTTTGAGCCGAATTTTTTTTTGGTAATGTCTTATCGATTCTGGTGACAACTGCATTGCAGTTTTTTATTAAATATTCAACCATTCCTCCTTTTTCGACGTCAAGAGATTCAGGTGTTTGGTTTTTCGGATTTGGAAACGCGGTTGATTGAGAAGGACCTATTTCTACTCCTTGTTTAATTGGTTTTGGTTTTTCTTCTGTCATATATATAAATTTATCAGGTAAAATAAAGATATGCAACCGAAAATACATACCTTACGGAATGGTTTAAGAATAATTTCAATAGACACAAAAGCCTTTCCCAGTTTAACTTCTCTTCTTATGGTTAATGCCGGCAGCCGTTACGAAAACAAAAAAAACAACGGTGTGGCTCATTTTTTTGAGCACATGGCTTTTAAAGGAAGTAAAAAATATCCTACTGCTCTTGAAATCTCAACTCTTTTGGATGGTCTGGGTAGTGAGCACAATGCTTTTACCGCCAAAGATCACACTGCATACTGGATCAAAACTCCAACCAAACATTTTTCTACGTCCGTAGATATTTTATCACAGATGATTTTGCATCCCTTGCTAAAAGAAGAAGAAATCGAACGTGAAAAAGGTGTAATTATTGAAGAAATAAATATGTATGAAGACCAACCTCAATACAAAGTATGGGATTTGTTTGAGACTCTGCTTTATCCAAAAAATCCGCTCGGATATGAGACAACCGGGACAAAACAATCTGTAAGCAAATTTTCACGCCAGACATTTTTGGATTATATGAATCAGTTTTACAATCCAAAAAATTCCATACTTATTGTTGCGGGAGGTCTGAATAATAATGAAAATTATCAAAAAATAATTGAACAAAAATTTGAAAAATGGCAAGGAAATGAAAAAAATAATTTCCTGAGTTTTACAAAAGTTCAAGAAAAACCGGAGCTCTTGGTTCATTATAAAAAGACAGAACAGGCGCATTTAGTTTTGGGTTTTCGGGGAATAATGGCCAATGATCCGGAAAGATATATTGAGAATGTGTTAATGGCGATTTTGGGTGGAGGAATGTCTTCACGACTTTTTTATGAAGTTCGCGAACGCCGGGGACTTTGCTACTATATTCAGTCCGGGATGGAAACGTTTGTGGATACGGGATATGTTTTTACCAGAGCCGGACTCAACATCGATATTAAAAAAATAAATGAAGCAGTTAAAGTTATTCTTAATGAACACCATAAAATAGTTCAAGGAAAAATTGAGGATAAAGAGCTTATCAAAGCAAAAGAAATGCTTAAGGGAAGATTGATCCTATTTCTTGAAGACTCAAATAACCTGGCCACGTTTATGGGCAAAAGACTAATGTTTGAAGATTCTTTGGTGCCACCCGACGAAATACTTAAAAAAATTGATGAGGTAACCAAAGATCAAGTAATAACCTTGGCCAAAAGACTTTTTAAGAAAAATAAATTAAATTTAGCGATTATTGGACCTTTTAAACGTTCTCAAATACCACTCGAGAAACATTTTTAAAAAAATCGGCAAAATCTCGCCGACAGGATGTTTTTATAATAATTGCTGACTATATATTAAAAACACAAAATAAAGTAAAAAAATACAACTCCCAGATAATAAGAAAAAGTATATATATTGTTCAAATAAATTCGGTTTAAAAAGACGACAATAGCAAGCTTGGAAGAAATAACGTACAAAAATGATATAAAGTGCAAGCAATGTATGCTGCACTAATAATACAAACAGTACTTGACACGTATATAATGGCTACTTATACTCAAATTGATTATACAGTGGGAGCGCCAAAAAAAAATTAATGCATTAAATGCATTACGTTATGAATAATTGGTATATTGAAATTTAATGTAATAAAAAAATGAAAATTTTAACAAATACTTATCTATTTCTGATCGGACTTTCCATCGGTTCATTTTTAAACGTGTTGATCGATCGTCTGCCCAAAGGTGAAAAAATCACCGGACGTTCACATTGTGAACACTGCCGTAAACAGCTGAGCGGTTGGGATCTTATTCCGGTTGTTTCTTTTGTTGCTCTTGGTGGGAAAAGCCGTTGCTGCCATAAAAAACTATCATTTTACTATCCATTGGTTGAGGTGATAACAGGAATGCTTTTTGTACTAATTTTCAATTTTCAGTTTGCAATTATTAATGAATTTTCAATTTCTCAATTTTTTAATATCCTAGTACTTTTAGGTATTGTTTCATGTTTGATTGTTATCTTTTTTGCCGATTTTAAATATCAGATTATTACGGATTCGATCCAGATTTTTTTATTTATTTTTTCTATTTTCTATCATCTATTATCCGGAGTTTCAATTTCTCAATTTCTTAATTTCCTAGTTTCTGGTAGTGCCGTTATGCTCCCGATATTGTTTTTATGGGCAGTTACCAAAGGCAAGGGAATGGGTTTTGGCGATGTAAAACTGGCTTTTAATATTGGTTTCTTGCTTGGTTGGCGGTCCGGTCTGTTGGCCCTATACTTTGCTTTTATTTTTGGCGCAATTGTCGGACTTGTTCTTATTTTCTCCAAAAAAAGTAAACTGAAAAGCAAGATTGCTTTTGGTCCGTTTATAGTAATGGGGAGTCTGATGATGATTTTTTACCAGAAAGAAATCTTTGAGATAATCAAAAAATTTTACGGCTTTTAAGTCAAGTTATTTTAACTTTCGTTTTTCTTTTATCCATCATTTATTTGGCTTATTAATTGACAAATTATTGCACAGAAACTCAATTTTTAAAAATATCAGAACTTAATCTTTAGCATGATGTCATACGTAAATTGACCACCGATCAACTGGAAGATAAAATCGACTTTCTTGTAAAAAACTCTCAGCAAATAAAAGAAAAAAACAATATTTTTAAAAAAAACCAGGAGCAATGAGGTCGTACGCAGTTTTTGCTGAGATTAGTTATAATTACAGAATGATTTATATTGGTGTTGTTGGTCAAATTGCAAGCGGTAAAGGAGTTTTGGTCGATTCTTTGGAAAAAAAAGGCTTTGTTTCTTTTTCTCTTTCTTCAATCTTGCATGATGAGTTGAAGCGACAAGGAGTCAAAAAATATACTCGTAAAACTCTACAAGATTTAGGCGATCAGTTACGCAGAAAATATGGCCAAGACATACTTGCCAAAAAAGCTATAACAAAAATTAAAAATTTGAAATTAAAAAATAAGAATTATGTTATCGAAGGTATTCGCAATACCGGTGAGGTGGAATATTTGAAAAAAATTCCCAACTTTTTTCTGATTGGAGTTAAAGCTAAAAGAAAATTGCGTTTTCAAAGACTTTTACAAAGGTCAAAACCCTGGGATCCAAAAACTAATGAACAGTTTATGGTTGTTGACCGTCGAGACTTTGGTATTGGCCAAGACGAAAACGGCCAGCAGGTAAAACGTTGTCTCCGATACTGCGATTATGTATTGACAAATAATAAAGACGTGGCAGATTTTAGAAGAAAAGTGGAAAAACTAGTGGAAAGCCTGCTCAAGCTTTCGGTTTCCTAATTTTACTTGGGCTAGCTCCGTCCAGTAACGAGCGATATCGCTGCCGGCCATATTCAATTTTGAAAATAAACCTAAAACGTCTGATGCAGGCGGTGTTTGTTTATTAATCTTTCGATTAAGTTCATCAGGTAAAATTTCCAAAAGCTGCGGAGCATCAATTATAGGGATTATTGGTGCTTGATAGATATTGATTAAGTTCTTACTAAAAATATCGTATTCGGCCTCACGTTGTAGCAGTTTATTTATTCCACCAAATTGTGAGGCCAATTTTTCAGTAGCTTTAACATTTCTTTCACGAAATTGATATGCTTCCGGTGTCATTGTGCTTCCTGGCATAGCTAGGCCAGTAATTTGAGCAAGAGCTTTAATATGGTTGATAGCGGTTCCCGCAAGATGATTAATTATTTTAAGATCTGTAATATCAGGATATTTTTCACCGTCCAAAACTCCGATTATTTTTTTCATTCGACCAGTTTCTTCAAGTTCCTGATTTAAAATTTTTCCCGTATGTTCGATAATAGCCCTTGTTTGTTTTTTGCTTGTTGATACTCCAATTAAGGGGCCTAAGATTCCTGAATTATCACCAGCTTCGCGTACAACCAATGAGCGGTAATATCTGCCTCGGATATCGTTGTAGTTAGAACCTAATATTATCTCATCAAAGTCGTATTTGGTAAAAAAAATATCTATATCATTAAGAGCAATTAAAAATGATTCAATGAGTGGGACGGGTTTTTTTGGGAGTTGAATGAATTCTTCCGGTTTAATTAATTCACTCATAATATGAATTATACTACCGTTACCCGCCAAATTCAAGTAATTGAAGATCCAAACATAATTTCCTCGTCGGCGCGAGAGTAGCTAAAAAGTTCATCGGGAGTAAACCAAATCGCAATCTCTCTTTCGCAATCTTCAACCGTATCTGAAGCATGAATGATATTCCGCAGTGGCCTGTTTTGCTCGTTTGCAAGATCAATAGTGTCATGAGAAAAATCCGCACGGATTGTACCTGGGACTGCAAGCATTGGAATAGTATTTCCCGAAAGCTTACGAACAATTTCAATACAGTTGAAGCCTTCAAGGACAAAGATTAAAACTGGCGACTGCTGAATGTAATCGATAAGCCATTTTTTTACGGTTTTCCCAATAGTGATAGGATCGTCAGTCTTAAATACTTTTTTGGCGTCTAGGCCTTTTTTGGCATAGTTTGTAAGTGTTCGTTCACCGACCTTTTTAAACCAGGTTTCGGTTTCAGGGTAGTGGGCAACTATTTTATCTTTTTCCGCCCAGATAAACTTGAAGCCAGTAATCGTCAAGCCGACATTTTCAAATCTGGTGATAATTTTTCCCATTAAACCTCGGCCAACCGCATCGGGTTTTAAAATAATCAAAGCTCTTTGCTTTTTCATTTTAGGTAAAGTTTATCAATACTTCTTACATAACTTTTAAATTTTATGATTTCCGGGAACCAGTATTTGATTTCTCGTTTTGCTTCGTCCGTTGAGCCTGACGCATGAACAAAAGTTTTAACCACTCTATCTAGACTGGCCGAAAGTGGAGATGAATCATAAGAATAACGGGCGTGAAGTGATCCTGAATCTGCTAAAAGAGGAATGGTATGGCCTCGGAGTTTACGGGCAATAATTACCGCGTCTGGTCCTTCCCAGACCATTACAATGATCGGTCCTTCATGCCAGTATTTGATTAAGCGGTCGTAGACAAATTGTCCAAGTTTAGTCGGGTCGTCCGTGCCCATTTTTTGGCGAACGTCAAGTCCGGACTGTTTAAAAGAAGCTAATGTTTTTTCACCCATTTCACGGATCCATTCAGTTGTGCCCGGATAGTGATTTCTGACTGTTTTTTCGTCGGGTCTAACCATTTTTCCGGCAAGCATTTTGAGGCCAACATTTTCAAAAGTTTCAATAATGACGCCAACAAGTCCACGTTTTATGGCATCAGGTTTTATTATTATTAAAGTCTTTTCCATTAAAGTTTATTATAAATATCTTTTGTGATTTCATCAATAGTTTTTGAGCCGTCTATTCGCACCCATTTTGTCCAGATTTGGTTTTTTATTAATGTATTATACTGTGTATAGGTTTTTTTGATAAAATCAAAGTCTTTTTCCCGACGGTTTTTTTCCTTATCTTCACAGGATTTTCTTTTGATAGCTGTTTCCGGGTTGACATCAAGATAAAAAACTACATCTGGTTTTTCGATTTTGAAATCATTCGCGTATTTTAAAGCGGTTTCCAGCTTGATGCCCTCAAGTGTTTGGTAGCAAAGAGTGGTTGTAAAATAGCGATCACAGACGACCACACCTTCCTGCCGTTTTTTTGCAATCCACTCGGTATCGAAGATAAACTGCAACGTGTAGAGTAAAAACTGTTGTTCGGCCGTAAGATCTTTATTTTGATACAAAAATTCTTTTATCATCCGGCCGATGTTTTTTTCGTAGTCGGGGTATTTGACCAAAAAAGCCTTTTTTTTTCTCTTCCCCAAGCATCTTGATTAAATTTTTAGCTTGAGTTTCACAGCCTGCACCGTCAATTCCTTCAATGACAATTAACATAAAAATCATTATAACATCAAATTTGTTAAAATATAAATAGCTTCCATAGCTTAACGGATAGAGCAAACCCGTCCTAAGGGTGAGATGGGGGTTCAATTCCCTCTGGGAGCACTTTCATGAAAAAATCTAAAGAGTTTTACCAGGTGCTTGTTCTTCGGACCATTGGGAATTTTTTGGTAATTACCTCTTTACTGTTTATTGCTAAAACTTTTTATTTGCCCGTACGTGAAGAAATAAGATATTTTATTGATACAAAGATTCAAAAGAAATATTTTATTGGAACGACAAAGGAAAAAGAAACTATCCAGCCCAAAGGACTTTTAGCACGGGCGTTAAATTTAAAAGATGTTGAGGTTTTGGTACCAAAAGACCCTAATTTTAGCATTGTTGTTCCAAAAATCGGCGCCAACGCCAAAATATTATCTAATATTGATGCGTCAAACGAAAAAATTTACCTTGACGCCTTAAATAAAGGTGTAGCTCATACCTTGGGTACTGCTTTTCCAGGTGAAGGTGGCCATATCTTTCTTTTTGCCCATTCCACCGATTATTTCTGGAACGTGGGCACCTACAACGCTATTTTTTACCTGTTAAACAAACTTGTAGAAAAAGATGAAATCAA
>CAZJFG010000004.1:0-9749 GCA_964545385.1 uncultured Gammaproteobacteria bacterium
TCTGGAAAAGATTGTAAAGAATATAGGTAACTACGGTTAAGGCTGTTGTCAATCCCAAGTTCTTTGCCCGCAAAATCAAAAATGCATCCGAACTATTGCCCAGAGCAAAAATAATACTGATAGTAAAAAATAGAGTTAACTTTTTATTTCTGAGAGCGGAAGATGAAGAACTTCCAACAACGCGCACGGAAGAAGCACCGGCCGGAGGAAAACTTTCGGCAGGATCAGAAATTTTTTTTTCTTTGACAAAAACCATCAATAAAATAACGCCTATTGTCGCCGGCACAAAAGCAATCAGGAAAATAAGTCTCATATTCCCTTTCAAAACACTAAGTAATACTAGAGCAATAATCGGCCCCACAAAAGCACCGGCGGAGTCAAATGCCCGATGAAAACCAAAGATGAATCCTTTGTTTTTTGCAGTTGTGTTTTGGAAAAGAATCGAATCCCGTGCCCCTGTCCGCAACCCTTTACCAAGCCTGTCAATAAACCGGGCAAACAAAACAAATGGCCAGGCTGTGGCAAGACCAATAAAAAGTTTGGACAATGTACTCAAGCTGTAACCAAAAACGACAAAAATTTTTCTTTTTCGGATTTTGTCGGAAAGATAACCAAAGATAAATTTACCGATACTGGCTGTTGCTTCGGCAATTCCCTCAATCATACCAACCACGGCAGCCGGCGCACCGAGTACGGAAGTAAGAAAAATTGGCATGATCGGATAAATCATCTCAGAAGCCACATCATTGAAAAAACTTACCAAACCAAGAATAAAAACATTTTTGGGTATTTTTTTCATAAACATTATTCAAACATTACCCATTTCTAAAATGTCAAAACTTCCGTCATTTTTAAAATTGACTTGATAGATGGGTAAATCTTTGGCTAGTCTTTTAACAGTCTCCATCATGTGATTTTCCGCTGTCTCCGACAAAACTTCGTAGAGATATTCGGCATCACATCCTTGAACTAATTCTACGGCATTATCGTCAAAAAGTTTTTTGGCTAAAGCTTTATGCCTTGCGTCAACCAAAGTTTGATGATAAACAAAAACCTCAACCTCCTCAACCGCGCGTTCGGTTTTAAACTTAAAACGGGGAAACACACCAAAATTTCCAGAAACAATCAAAACCGCTCCTTCCAAATGTTCTCCTTCCAAAACTATTTCCGGGGTTTTTTTTCTCTTAAAATCGTCGATTTTTTTTTGAATAGCATTGAGTTGATCTTTTTTTAAACTATAAGCCTTAGGGTTAAGATTGATTTGTTGAAAGTGACCGCAACCTGAAGCGGTTTTGTTTTTATCTCCATGATGATCCGTATGCATACTAAAATTTTTCTCACCACCAACCAATTCAATAAGACATTTGCTGGCTTTTTCCAAATCGATTTTACAACCATATACATTAGCCATAGCCAAAAGCAAGGCCAACTCTCCTACATCGGCACCAGGAAAAGCCAAAGCTTGTAAGTCTTCTTCGTTTTTGTAGCGACCATCAATACAACGACTCAAGAATTTTTTAGAAGGATCGACCGGATAACGATTGCGTGAAACAAGTTCTTGTATTTGGTCTGTGGTTAAAATTATTTTTTGCATAATGAAGAATATTATATAAAAGTGATAAAATATTGTCATGGTCAAAAAAATTCACGTCTTTGATTCGACGGCGAGCGATATATTGAGTAAAGTTCGGGGCGTCGGCCGATATATACAACTTCTCCGAGAAAACTTTCCCGACTGGATTTTTACCGACCAACCGCCGGCCACCAATCATGAGCTACCAAACACTACTTTTATTAATCCCTTTTTTAACTTCCTGACCCCACCTTTGACTATGAAACGGGTTGCCAAAAAACAGATTGCCGTTATCCACGACCTAATTCCTTTAAAATACCCCAATCATTTTCCAACCGGGCTAAAAAGAGGAGTAAATATATATTTGAATAAATTTGCCCTAAAAAACTATGATTATGTTGTTACCGACTCCCAGGCAAGTAAAAAAGATATTGTCCGGATGTTAAAAATACCTGAAGACAAAGTCAAAGTTATTTATCCCTGCCTTTCGAAAATATTTAGCAGTAAGTATAAAACATTAACTACCCAAAATACAAAATACCCAATGCCTAATTCCAACTACTTTCTTTATGTCGGCGATGCCACTTGGAATAAAAACCTGGTCAATCTTGCCCATGGGGTCAAGCTTGCCGCGGTCACTTGTATTTTCGTCGGAAAAACCTTTGAAAATAATACGCGTACCGCTAACAATATTTGGTTAAGGGAATATAATGAATTTCGCATGCTTGCAGACGCTGATAAGCGATTTATTTTTAAGGGCTTTATCTCAGACTATGAGTTAGTCAAACTTTATCAACAATCCGTCGCAAATTTATTGTTATCCCGCGATGAAGGTTTTGGATTTTCCTACCTCGAAGCAGCTCAATTTGGCTGTCCATCGGTTCTTGCCGACATTCCTGTCTTGAAGGAGGTCTCCGGCGGAGATGGTGGGCTTTTTTGCGATTATGACAATCCAAACGATATTGCCGAAAAGATTAAAAAATTGGCTCAAGATGAAAATTTAAGGAATGTATTATCACTTGAGGCTCAAGAAAGGGCTAAATCCTTTAATAAAAAGAAATTTAAAACGGATTGGATGAAAATAATTTAAAAAATAAACAATTTTTTGGCA
The DNA here is from genome assembly GCA_964545385.1 of uncultured Gammaproteobacteria bacterium. GTDB lineage: Bacteria > Patescibacteriota > Microgenomatia > UBA1406 > GWC2-37-13. The sequence goes on from CAZJFG010000004.1 coordinate 2,685, forward strand.
TTTTCATCTGTCACTTCAATTAATCGATCAACTTTAATATTTTTGATCTCACTTATTTTTTCTGCAATCAAGGAAATGTTTTTTGGTTGATTTGGATATTTTTTTTCCGACCTCAAAGGTTCGGGCAATAAAAAAGGAGCATCGGTTTCCAAAACCAAAAATTCAATAGGAATTTTTTTTACAAACTCTTCCTTACTCTTGCTGTATGTCACGTCACCGTCGACGCCGATATATATACGGTGGGCGAGAGCAAATCGCAAAACATTATCGTTGGCTTCACAACAATGAAAAACTATATGGCCAGAAATGGAGTCCAGAATAGAGGAGTCCCCTATTATTTTCAAGGTCTCCCCCGCCCCTTCCCGTGAATGGATTATCAAACTTTTCTGATACTTGATTGCCAGTTTAATTTGTTCTAAAAAGATCAATTTTTGCAACTCGATAAATTCCGGATTTACCATGTATTTTGAATATTTTGTATTCCCATAATAATATTTGTCTATCCCCACTTCACCAACCGCAACCACTTTTGGATCGTTTAACAGTTCCTCGATTTCTTCTAAATCGATTTTTAGTTTTGAATCATAGTTTTGAGTTTTGAACTTTGAATTTTGAACTTGATATTGATATACGTGGTGTGGGTGCATACCAACGGCCGCATAAATCTCGTCGTATTTTTGAGCCAGTTCTACTGCTTTTTTTGAAGAAATAATATCTGTTCCCGGCACAACTATCTTCTCTACACCAGCTTCTTTAGCTCTCTTAACTGCCAAGTCGACCTGTTCAACCAAAGCTTTTAGATTCAGGTGACAATGAGTATCTATCATAGATAATTTTCAATTACTTATTGGCGGGTTTGCGAATCAACAAATTTTAATATGTCAATAATCCAATATATAATTAAATATATAATTATATGTTATTATTGTATATATGACCATTTTCATCGGTTGTGATCACCGAGGATTTGATCTAAAAAATTCTCTTATCGAATACCTTCATGAAAAAAATATCCGCATTGAGGATCTGGGCAACTATCAACTGGATCCGGAAGACGATTTCCCGGACTTTGCCCAAAAAGTTGCTCAGGCGGTTTTACAAAATCCGGATGAGTTTTTGGGAATTGTCATCTGTGGCTCGGGAGTAGGCGTTGCTATTGCTGCCAATCGTTTCAAAGGCATCCGTTCGGGCCTTGGGTTTGAAGAGGCACAGGTCAAGCACATACGGGAAAATGACCATATTAATGTTCTGGCTCTGGCTGCTGACTTTTTGGATCCTGAAGCAGCAAAAAAACTTGTCGATGTTTTCATAGAAACCAAACCAAAAGAAGATCAAAAATACCTTCGTCGGATCAAAAAATTGGACGAAGTATAATTAAATTATTATGGCAGTTGCTGCCGAAAAGATAACTCCCCGAGTTTGCCATACGGAATCTTCGATAAAATCAGAAATTAATAGCGTTATAGAAAACTACCGAGCTTTTTGGCACGGCCACGGCTACCAGCCTTGGCGAAAACTTTGGTTTGAGGACGAAAAAAAACCAGTTTTTGATATTTCTCAAAACAATGACGGCAGCCCGATTACAAGAAACGGAAAAATTTATTCTTTGGGTTGGAACGAATGTGTCAGTGATGAATGTTATGCTTCCATCACCGATCCTATCCCTCAAGAATTTAATGGACAAAAAGAGTTTCCGTCACTAATCAATAGCCCTTTTTTTTCTTTTCATCTTTTTGGAACAATCCGTAAATTGATAAAGAATAATTTTCCCGCCCAATGGGAAAAATTAAAAAAAGCCGTAGAAAAACAGCCCTTTCCTATCCTTGATCCTCTTTGTCATCCAATCCTACCATTACTTCCCGACCCGATTCAAAAAATTTTGATTGAATCAGGTATTCGGGCTTATGAAAAAGACTATGGAATACAGTTGAAAAACAACCAAGGAAAATTTCTTAAACCTGCTGGTTTTTGGTTGCCGGAAATGGCTGTTAGCCAAAATACGCTGGATATCCTTGCCAAACACGATATCAGTTTTGTTTTTCTTTATCGGGACCAAATTTATGCCGCCGAAAGAGCACCAATCTATGAAATTGAAACAACGACAAGCCCAATCTATGTCTTGGTTGCCGACCGTAACATAAGCAATAAAATTTCAAGCAATAAAATCCAAGATGTTAACAGATTTTATAGTGAAGAATGGCAGAAAATCGAAAACCACAGTCTCCCAATTCTCGCTGCCAATGATCTTGAAACTCAAAAACATCATCTTTCCCAGATGATATTTTCCTTCAATTATCTTTTACGGGAAAAAATGGGTGGCGATGAAAATCCCAGGAATCTTTTTCACCGCGACGCAACAATGATCAGAAAAGGGCAAATAAAAGAAAATTCATCCTGGAGCTGCGAGCACGGATTACGGCGTTGGACGGGTAAGTTGGCCGATGAGGAACCAATTATCTGCCGTTGCGGCGTAAACCAGCCTGCAAACGACAACCGAGTCAATGAACGATATGAGCATTTTAAATTCTTACAAAAGTATCTTGCTAACCTGCTAAATCAACTTAATCAAACCGGCGTTTGGGAACAATCTTTCGCTGATTTTCTTTTTGATCAGTATGAGAATATGGCACTAGGAGAAAAAGTGAGTCTAAAAGGTGTCCAAGAAAAATATAAACTGCTTTTTAAAAGGTTACTTGTTAATATCACTGGTTTGCAAAGCTGCGGTTGGTTTTTCAGCGATGGAGACAGCACTTTTGAAAAACAAATTCCCATAGGTTGCATTAACACACTAAATATAAATGAGCTTTAGCTGGTTTTTCTTTCCTAAAAACCAGTTCGCCATTTTTTGGTAACGGGGATTTTTGTCCGTGACATAAAACTCCCTTTTTCTTTTTTTGTTTAATTTTTGCTCAACATCCCGGTGTTTTTCAAAATAACTTTTTAGTTTTAAAGCCACTTGTTCTCCTTCACAAATAATTTTGACATTTTCTCCAACTATTTTTTGAATTTGTTTTTTAAGCAAACCGTAATGAGTACAACCTAAAATTAAAGTGTTAATCTTTTTTTCTTTTAATGGTTCTAGGTATTTTTCCAAAATCAACTCTGTCCCTTTCCAGTTGATTTCCCCCTCTTCAACAATCGGCACAAGCAAAGGACAAGCCTGCTGATAAACTTTTACTTTTGAGGATACTTTTTTAATTTCTTTTAAAAAAGCCCTTGATTGGACTGTCGCATAAGTACCGATTACACCTACGGGGTGAATTTGGGATTGTTCTAACGCTTCAATTGCCGGTTTAATTACCCCTAAAACGTGTTTCCCCGGATAGTTTTTGGGCAGATATTCCTGCTGAAGTTTTTTTAGTGAGGTGGCTGTTGCCGTATTACAAGCCAAAATGACAAGAGAACAGTTTTTCTTAAACAAAAAATCAACTGCTTTTTTGGTAAATCCATAAATAATTTCCGGAGACCGGCCACCATAGGGTACTCTGGCGTTATCGCCAAGATAAATATAGTCATATTCCGGAAGGTTTTTTAGCAGTTCCCGTAAAATAGTCAGTCCGCCAAGACCAGAGTCGAAAACGCCGATTTTCATAAAATTAATGATAAAATTATCATAATGAGAAGTAACAATTATAGCAAGCTAAAAGAACAATTTAAGGACAAAAAAGTTCTGGTGGTTGGTTTGGGTCTTCAGGGCGGTGGTTTGGGTGTTACTCGTTTTTTTGCCGAACTTGGAGCAAAAGTTACTGCTACCGATAAAAAAAATGGGGACCAGCTTGCCAGTTCAATTAAACAGTTGGAAAATTTTCCTATCACGTTTCATCTAAACGGTCATTATAAAGAAGATTTTTTGGCAGCCGATGTTATTTTTAAAGGTCCGGCTGTCCCATGGTCGCTTCCGGAAATAAAATTAGCCCAGGAAAAAAATATCCCGATTGAGATGGAACTTTCTTTTGTTGCCAAAAACACTCCGGCCAAAATCATTGGCGTTACCGGCACCCGGGGGAAATCAACGACTGTTCAGATGATTTACAAAATTTTAAAAGCAAACAGTATCCCTGTTTTTCTGGGCGGAAGTCTCCCCGGCATCTCGACTATTAATTATCTCAAAAACCTTACGGAAAATGACTGGCTTTTGATGGAACTTCCCTCTTGGCCGCTTTCCGGATTTCATCATGAAAAAATTAGCCCTCATGTTGCAGTCTTCACAAGCTTTTACCCGGATCATCTCAATTATTACAAAAATATGGATGAATATCTCTACGATAAAAAGGCCATCTATCTTTATCAAAAACAAGAGGATTTTTTGGTGGCAAACAAAGCACTTGGAAAAATCATTTCCAAAGATAAACCCGTAAGTAAAATTGCCTATTATCAAGCCTCGGACTATCAAGGAAACTTTGATTTCTTGCGTGGCATCCATAATCGGGAAAATGCCGCAGCAGCACAAGCAACCGCCAGGATATTGAAAATAGATTCACTACAATGTTTTAAAACATTGAAGTCGTTTCGCTCTGTCCCCTACCGCCAACAAACTGTTGGAAAAGTGGGAAAAATAATATTTATCAATGACACTACTTCAACTACGCCTGTTGCCACAATAAAGGCCCTGGAGACTTTTAAGGATAAAAATATTATTTTAATTCTTGGTGGCAACTCCAAAAAATTACCAAGTGAAAAACTGATAAACGAATTAACTATTGCAAAAAAAATCGTTCTTTTGGCCGGCTCATTTACCGATGAAATTTTTCCAACCCTTGAAAAAAAATATCCGGATAAAATCAGTATGGTCTACGACAGTTTGGAAGGGGCGGTAAAAAAGGCGACGGAATTGGCCAAAGAAATTGAAGACGAAGTTTATGTTCTATTTTCCCCTGGAGCCACTTCGTTTTCCATGTTCAACAACGAATTTCACCGTGGAGACGAATTTAACCGAATTGTCAAAAATATTATCGGCTAATTACCTTAACATTGTATTTCCCATTTTTATCTTTTTCAACAACTCCTTTTATCTCAAGAAGCGATAATAAGTTTAAGACTTTTTCAATAGAAATTTTTTTTGTTCTTGAAATTTCATCGGCCGATCTTGGAATTTTCACTATCAACTCATAAATGTTTTTTTCTGCATCTGCCAGTTGCTCCAAAATGTTTTCTTTTTCTCTCGGCATTACTTTAATATTAAGCTCTTCAAAAATATCCTCTACCCCAGTTACCATTTTCGCTCCCTCTTTTAAAAGCAAATTTGGCGCTTCGGACATCTTTGATGTAATAGGCGCTGGTGACGCAAATACCTCCCGACCCTGATCGGCAGCGTAGCGGGCAGTAATCAAAGAGCCGGAATTTTTTAGCCCTTCAACCACCATAACTCCTTGGGAAAGACCGGAAATTATCCGATTACGAGCAATAAAAAAACCCTTTTGAACCAATCTCCCTGGTGGAAACTCGGAAATAATTAGCCCACCTTTTTTAAGAATCTGATTGTAAAGACATCTATTTTCTGCCGGATAAATAACGTCAACTCCACAGCCTAAAACCGCAACCGTTTTTCCGGAAATATCAACGGCTGTTTGGTGAACAATCCCGTCTATCCCTTTGGCCAAGCCGGAAACGACTACAAAACCGGCGTCAACAAGATCACAGGTAAACATTTTGGCGACCTGACAACCATAACTTGTAGGATTTCTTGTTCCGACAACGGCAAAATAATTTTTGTACTTTGAAAAATCAAACTCGCCACGCAGATAAAGACAGATTGGTGGATCGGAAATCAATTTTAGAAGTTTGGGATAGTTTTTATCTTCCCAACAAATCACGGAAATTCCTCTTCTTTTGTAATCATTAAGTTTTTTGTCGAAATCAAATTTTTGGCGGAATTGGCTAAACTTTTCAGAAAAATCAGAATAGTATGCTTTTTTTACAGTACCGAAATGTTTAATCAATTCTTTTAATTTAATAGGCCCAATTCCCAAAAAATGGGAAAAACCCAAGTAATAACAAAAATTGCTTCTCATTTTTAAAGAGTACTTGATTCTTGCAGTTTTGTCTGTAGCCTATATGCTACAAAAAGTTGCTCTTGACAAACCAAATTGACTTCAATTAGAATTTATCGTATGAAACTTATAAAAAGTATTTATGCTGCTTCAGTAAGTACCGAAACATCTGTTAATCTTCCTTTCAAAATTCCATCTTTTGCCGATGTTCTAAGTTATGTAATCAGATTTTTCTTTATTTTGGCTGGTTTGGCCGCCATGCTTTTTCTTATACTGGGAGCTTTTTCTTGGATTACTTCAAGTGGTGATAAAGAAGCTGTCAACAAAGCTCAGCAAAAAATTCAAGCAGCTGTGGTCGGACTTATTATTTTGGTTGCCGCGTTGACTCTTATTGTCACCGTCGAACAGGTTATCTTCAACGGAACAGTCTGTCTTGGGTTAACCTGTCCAATTAATTTTGGAAATCTTTTAACCCCGAATTAATTTCTTCAAAATTATGATAAGTGAATGGGGAGATTGTGTAGTTGAAGGAGTACCTACTCTAGGATGTTTTGAAGTGGTTTTTGGAAATATTCTTGTCATGGCTTCGGCTTTTATTGTTCTTGTCCTTTTTATCATGTTGGTTGTCGGTGCCTTTAACTACCTGACAAGCTTCGGCAATGCAGAAAAAATAAAAAAAGCTCAGGGGACAATCAAGTTTGCTATTATTGGTTTTGCTCTTTTTATCGCTTCTTATTTAATTTTAAATATTATTGACATTCTTTTCTTGGGAGGACATGGTAATATTTTCAAATTTGAACTTCCATGATCATAAAAAATTATTTTGTCGGTGTCACGTAGATCACTTTTACTCCTTCTTTCTCAGGAATGGGTGATTTTAAACTATTCTTCTCAATCACGAAGTTATAACCGATAAAAATAAGAAGGGCCAGACCCAAAGCAACAAGGACAACTCCCAGCCTTTTCATAAATTAATTTTTTCCTTGATTAAAAATCCTGGTCGGTGTTGAATTTCTTGGTAAATTTTACCAATATACTCACCGATAATCCCAACGGTCAAAAGTTGAATCCCGCC
>CAZJFG010000004.1:9759-40656 GCA_964545385.1 uncultured Gammaproteobacteria bacterium
TGGTAAAAATAAACGAAGATATAAAGCATAGGCAACACCAATAAATCCTAAAAAACTTGTGATAAAACCAAAATAAACAGCCAAACGCAGTGGTTTTACCGAAAAAGAAGTTATTCCATCAATAGCAAAATTAAACATTTTTGAAAAGGTATAATGTGTTTTTCCGGCTGCCCTTTTTCCGCGGTCAAAATAGACAAAATCTTCGCTAAATCCACCCCAGGCAACCAATCCACGCAAAAACCTTGATCTTTCTGGCAACTGGTTTAAAAAACCAACCACTTTTTTATCCAAAAGCCGAAAATCTCCAATATTGTTTGGGATTGGCGTATCCGAAAGAAATCTCATCAGTTTATAAAATATACCTGCTGTTTGTTTTTTAAAAAAACTGTCCGCTTCCCTTTTTCCTCTTTTGGCATAAACTATCTGCGCTCCTTTTTGCCATTTTTTGACCATCTCAGAAATCATCTCGGGCGGATCTTGTAAATCGGCATCAAGACTGATTACACAATCGCCGATTGCCTGCTGATATCCAGCAGTCAAGGCTTGCTGGTGGCCAAAATTGCGTTGAAAAACAATTAGTTTAATGTTCTTGTTCGTTCTTGCTTTTTCTTTTATGCTTTTAACCGTTTGGTCTTTTGACCCATCATCAATAAATATAATCTCATGTTGGAAATTCTTTACAGATGGTAATAGCCTATCAAGAAGCGGTTGAATATTTTTTTCTTCGTTAAAAACCGGAATAATAATTGATAGATACATAAATTGGTTACGGGGCTGGGAGTTGAACCCAGTCTAGAAGATTATGAGCCTTCTGTGCCACCGTACACTACCCCGTAAATATTCATTTATTATATCTCATTTTCTTTTCTATTTCCAACGGCTAAAGACCTAAATCCCAATATCGAAATCGGCCAAATCAAACCCAGTTGATCAAAAAGCACTGTTAATTCTGTTGTGGAAATAGTTCCTGTATTTTTTAAAATCAATTTTTTTATATTCTTTACCGTATTTCTCGTTATCCCAAGTTGGGAAGCAATTTGCTTTTCCGACATTCCTTGACCGACCAAACTTACTACCTCTACCTGTCTCAAGGTAACATTGAATCCTTGTGTCTCTCCCATTTCGACCTTGACTGATGGATTTTTTCCTCCATTTAAGTATTTAATACTGAAATTTTCCATATATTGTTATTATACTATTAATATGCTCCAAATCTACTCCTCTTTTTCCCGATATTGAAGGGCTTCGGCAACATGGGTACTTTTGATTCTGCCATCGGTTGCCAGATCGGCAATAGTCTGGGAGATTTTTATGGTTTTAAAATAAGATCTTGCCGAAAGTGATAGACGGGAAATTGCTTGTTTTAATAAATTTGTTGCCTCGGGTGTCAACAAACAATATTTTTTAACTTGGGCTGAGCTCATCTCGGCATTTGTAATTATTTTTTCATTTTTAAATCGGTCCTTCTGTCTCTTTCTCGCATTTACAACTCTTTTTTTTATCTCTCGGCTATTTGATTCCGTCTCAAAACTCGTCAACTTATCCTCAGGAATAACCGGTACATCAACATGGAGATCAATCCGATCAAGAAGCGGTCCAGAAACTCTTTTTTTATACTTTAGGATTGCTCCGGGTAAACAACGACATTGCCTTTTGGGATGCCCTAAATATCCGCAGGGACAAGGATTTGAGGCAGTCAAGAGCAAAAAACGGCAAGGGAAAGTAAGGCTTCCTGCGGCCCTAGAAACAGTCACCTTTCCATCTTCAAGCGGTTGACGCAAAGATTCAAGAACCGACCGGGGAAACTCGGGAAATTCATCCAAAAATAAAACTCCACGATGAGCAAGAGATATCTCACCTGGTGCCGGTTTTGTTCCTCCTCCGATTAACCCAATTCTTGAGGTTGTATGGTGCGGAGAACGGAACGGCCTTTTAGTAACAAAATATTGATCTCCTAAAAGACCGGAAACCGAATAAATTTTGGAAACTTCAAGAATCTCTTCTTTTTCCATTGGTGGTAAAATTGTAGGGAAAGCACGGGAAAGCATTGTTTTTCCGGTTCCAGGCGGACCTTTTAAATGGATATTATGATTACCTGCCGCTGCGATAGTCATTGCTCGTTTTGCCTGCTCCTGTCCTTTGATATCGGAAAAATCAAATCCTTCTCCAAAATCATCGGTTGCAAGGCTTTGCCAGTCAATTTGTTTTTGGGGAGTTAATAATTTTATTTTATTTAGATGCAAAATTAGATCTCTCAAACAAAAAATTGGATAAATATTTATCTCTTCTATCAGCCCCGCTTCAAAACTATTTTCCAAAGGAAGAAAAAAGTTTTCTTTTTTTATTTTTTTGATAAGTAACCCTATAGAGATTATCCCGGGAATTTTGCGCAGTTTTCCTTCAAGTGAAAGTTCACCGATAAATAAACTTTCGGAAAGAATGTCTTTTTTTATTAAACCGCTGGCCGCCAAAATTCCAACGGCAATCGGCAGGTCAAAACCAGAACCTATTTTAGGAAGGTCGGCCGGCGCCAGATTTACTGTAATTCGACAGTCTGGCATATCAAAACCGGCATTTATGATTGCACTTCGCACTCGGTCTTTGGCCTCATCAACCGCTTTATCCGGTAAGCCAACAATCGTTAGCGTCGGAAATCCGCGCTCGGCAACATCTACTTCTGCCTCAACCAAAACCCCTTCCAGTCCAACGGTTGCTCCGGTCAAAACTTTTGCCAACATGAAGTAAGTTCACCAAGTTACAGATTTTTTGTCAACGGACTATACGCTACAAAGCAGGAGGAACAGGCGGTTGCGACTGCTTTTTCTTCATCACATAGATCCCAATAGCAAGAGCGGTAACGATGATTAAGAAAATTAAAATAATAACAATTAACATTATACTGTTGTTTGTTTTTGGCTCTGTTTTCTCTGTGTTTGTTGTTGTTGTTTTTCCACTTGTCCCCTTAAAAAAGCCCGTTGGATTTATTGTCGCTTTTAAATCTTTTTTAGACAGTTCTTTTCCACTACTGTTTTTATAAGTATTAAGATTTATACTTTTTTCTTCTAGATACTGCTGATTTTGGTTAATAAACTGGCTTGTCGTTGTTGCCACCGTTGTCCCGGCAGTCGTAGTATATTTGATTTTATAGGCAACCTTGGGTAGATATTCGGATGATATTTTGAAATATCCTTTTTCATCTGCTTTGGTTTGAAAATATGGCTTATTGGAATAAGTTAAATAAATTGAAACCGTAGCATTTGGCAAAATATTACCGGTTGCGTCATAAGCATAACCCTCAAGGTAAATAGGAATCGGGTCAAAAGTAATGGTTGTTGTTGATTTTCTTGTATCTGCCGCTTCTGTTTTTTTTATGAAACCTGTAAAAAATGAAATTATTTTTTTATACAAATTATTTTGAGTCAGCGTTTTTAAATCGGTTTTGGTAATTTCAAATTCACCAAAGGTTTCGGTTTTTTCAAAGGAAGACGTATCTATTACTATAGTAAAATAACCGTTTTTATCTGCTTCAACCTGTTTTAATTGACGATAGCGCGTTAAAATTTTCGAATTGGTTGAAGATGGTTTTATGGAATAGGCCGTAATTATGGCAAATGGGTGAGAAACTTTTCCTTGGATAGAACCAGCCTCTCTTATATACTCCATCAATTTTGGAGTTGTCTCAACCGATGTCCCTGTTGCCAGTATCGGGATATCACGATGTTGAATTGATCCCGATTGAACAATTTCTTCACCTGTAACTATCGGATAAATATCAGAATAAATTTTTGAATAGTTTGGGTGTATTCCGTCAATATCTGTTATTGGAAAAGTATAACCAGTTTTGGTTACACTTAATTTATACTTTCCGTCAGGAACAACAAAATTAAAAACTCCGTCTTCCAGTACTGTTTGAGGATTGATAATATTCCCACCAACAACGTCTGCTGTTGTTACTAAAGAGTACGTACCGTCCGATCTTTTTATTGAAAGATTTACGGTTGAACCGCTAACAGGTTCAAGGGTTTGGGCATCAAAAACTCGACCGTATGGATCCCAAGAAATAGTTACACAACTTTCGTCGGACCCGGCACCAAGGGCGTCATTAATACTAAAAGCTAGTGTCCCTTGTTGGAGAGCACCGGCTGCTCCTGCCATTGCACTAGCTGTTGATGTTGTCGGTTCAGGCTCAATATAATTTAAGGCCAACCATTGGCGGGTTTGGTTTTTTTTGGTTGAGTCTTTCCAGACAATCGGATTCATGGAACCGTCGCTATTGCTTGTAAAAGGATTACTTAAATCTTTTTTATCAGACACTGTTTTTAAAAATTCAAAGTTATACTCCATCAAGTTTGCCAAGGTAGTGTAATTGTCTTGTCCGTATACGGTTAAATCCGTCGTACTGTTCCCGGTTGTGCAGACTTGACCGGCATCGGTTGCTATACATTCAACAATATAGGTTGTACTTCCTTTGGACAAACTTATACCTGTTGGAAGGGTTAAATAAGCAATATGTGAGTTTCCGCTAAAACCAAGGTCCTTGCAGGCTTTAAATTTATCGCAGCGGACTGCATTTAAACAAACCCATCTTTCACTTAAGGATTGGGCTGAAACAAGGCCGGGAAAACTTAAAAAAACAAAAAAAAGGAGGGTAAAAATAATTTTTTTCATATTAAATTTATAATAGTACAAAAAAACAGCCGTTGTCAACCAAAAAAATTTCTATTATTATTAAAATTGATATGAAAAAAATAACGGTTTTTCTATTAACCCTTTTTCTTTGTTTTTTTATTTTTATTTCGTATTTAAAACCGGCTCTTGCTGTCAGTTATAGTTTGGTCGCACCATCTGAAACTTTAACCCGCGGAGAAACTTACACCTTTACCATAAATATCGACACAGACGACGCCACAATCACAACTGGTGAAATAGGAATGACTTATGAATCGGAATATTTGGAATATGTAAGCACAACTCCCGGTGCAGCCATGGACAGTGTGACAACTACACAAAACAATACTGAAACCCTAACTCTTACCGGGACCAATAGCGATGGCTTTAATGGAAGCAGTGTCTTTGCCTATGTTAAATTCAAACTAATTGCCGCATCGGCCGGCTCAACCACTCTTTGCGCCTTGTGGGTACCATCAGGGACACCGACTCCCACACCAACCGGAACAACAAGCACGAACGAACCGACATCAACTCCGGCAGTCACCAGCCTTCCAACCTCCGGGGCTACGGGAAAAGGGACGCTGGCTACATATTTAGGCATTGCTTTTGTTGTGGTTTTTGGCGCTTTTTATTACCTTGATAAAAAAATTGCTTTCAAGCGTCCTAAAAAGAAATGAAAAAAAAATTTCTAATCAGCTTTTTTATCGGCTGGTTAATTTTTCTATTTGTTTTAAACTTGAAGTCCGTTTTTGCGGCACAAAATTACACTATCCAGATCACTCCTGTCCCTTGTTCAAAAGCTTCAGGACTTGGCGACTGTCCAACTGATCTTTCAAATATATATGAATCCGCATCAGAAACTTGCGTTTCAAGTTACGAAACATTCGTTACCGATCCTATCAATCAACACTTCTGGGCAGCCGACCCAGATGTAACCGCTCAAGGAAAAGCCGATGAACGGGCTCGCCAGTTTATTTACTGGGCAATGAATCGCAACTCTGTTGATAGTCATTCCGTTTTGAAACAAGTCTGGAAACTTTCTTCAAGCGTTGTTTTTTTTCTAATCGTTATTGTGGTTGCAATTACCGGTATTGGTATAATTATCGGTCAAAAAGCAAACTTTGATTTCAAGATTCAGATCTGGCCGATTATTACAAGGACTGTTGTCCTCCTTTTGTATGTCGCTTTCTCGGCAACCATTGTCTTAATTTTAATCAGCATCTCCGAACTTTTAATGAAGTTTTTTATTGAAAATCTTGGTGGGAAAGATCTTTTTAATATTTATTTTTCAAGTGTCAGTCATGAATCAAATTATGTGAATTTTGTCGGATGCCGCGATCTCAACTATAAAGTTCAGGAAGCGGCTAATACCGAAATGTTTCTTCTTAAACTGACAAATATTACTTACTATGTTTTGGGCGGAATGTTTATTTTAAGAAAAGTCGTTCTGTGGTTTTTGCTTTTTATTTCGCCTTTTTTGGCTCTTCTTGCTCCTTTTGTTTTTATCCGTAATATCGGTTGGATCTGGATTGGCGTTTTTTTCCAATGGCTTTTTTACGGGCCGATGACTGCTTTGTTTTTAGGAGGAGTTTCTGCTATTTGGAAAGCCGGCATTCCTTACGCTTTTGATTTTTCTCGGGTAAATAGCTCGGGAGGTTATATCTATCCTACCGCTATTAATATTGTCTATGGTGGTCCGGCTCAGATTTCTTCAAATATTATCGGTGCTCTAAACAATGGCAACTATGTCGACACTTTCGTAGAGTATGTTATTTCTCTTATTATGCTCTGGACTGTTATTGTTTTACCTTGGTGGTTGCTACGTATTTTTAGAGATTATTGCTGTGATGGAATTTATGCTGCAAAAAATATTCTTCTGTCTATGTATGATCAGATGCGTGGCGGACCAGGTCCCTCTCCTAAGCCTCCTTTTGGCCCGGCAGATATTACCAATCGTCTAAAAATACCAAAAACCATGGAAATTCCAATCAAACTTAAACTTGAGACGATAGAAGAAATTAAAAAAACCAAAACCGAGGATATTACCCGCTCTTTAAATATTTCAACAAAACGTCTTACCGATATTGCTCAATTTGAGACCAACAAACAAACCCAACAAAATATCCGCCAGAATATAGATTACCTGGCAAATCCTTTGAAAGCCGAAACACCGACAGAAAGACAAAAATACATGAATCTGCGTACAGAGCTTTTCAACCGTGCGGTCAAACAAGATCATCTGGCTCAAAATATTCTCTCCTCTATTTCAACATCGAAGATAGAACAGATTAAACGCCGTGAAGAGCTTATAAAAACAATTCCGAAAACCGTGCCGGTTACCCATATTGTTTCTGTCAGGGTTAAGCTTCCCCAAGATAAGGTTGGCGCCATCACAACAACTTTGGTCACAAACACAACAAAAAATACTGAAGTTATGACCAAGCTTGCCCAGAATACAAAACTTGAGAATCAGCAGATTCAGACGATTCTACAGTCTTTGGCCCAAAACATTGATCAACCTATTACCGAAGTTGTAGAAAAAATTGCTAAAGAAACCGGCTTGAGTAAAGAAAAGATTACTGCGGTTTTAAAGATTTTTAGCCAGAGTATGAAGGAAAATAAAGGTCTTAGCCAAGAAGAAAATTTGGTTGCCCAGGAACTGCCGGTTGTTGCCGAAGCGGAAAAACACGTTGAAGAAACAATTTCTATTCCACCGTCTGTTGCTATTGAAGATTATGAAAATGTTAAAAAAATGTGGAAAAAACAGTACGAAGCCGGTGAGGTGCCTGTTACCGAAAATATTAAATCGCGATTTGAATGGGTTGACAAAGATATTGTTTTTATCACCAATACTTTAAACAAACTTGTCTCAGCCAATCCCGAAATCAAACAACAGGGGCTCGACGATTTATCTTTTATCCTTCCGATATTTTTAATAAACAATCTTAAGGGTGAGGAGCTTATAGTTTATTTAAAAGCCAAGCTTGAAGCAGCAAGAACCGTACATGAATCTTTACAAAAAGAACGGGAAATAACGGAAAAACTAAAAGCCAAAACAGAAGAAGAGGTTGTCGAAGTACCCCTTCCGAAAAAAGCCGAGGAAGCAAAAACCATGGAGATGAAAAAAGAACTGAAAATCGAGAATAACAATTAATTTAATTCCTCTAAGTATTTTAATTTTAAATCAACCTCCAAATTCCAATAATATATAATAGATTTGGATATTTATCAGGTCAATTAGAAATTCGAAATTAAATTTATATGGATTACTATAATAAAAAACTCTTCTTGGCTGAGGTCGACTCCGAGGATAGATTTGTAAAAAAAGTCGAGCGATGGGAAACGCATAAAAAAGGAATCTGTCACCGAGGCTTCACGGCAATTTTAATCTATAAAAATCAGGTCATTCTCCAACATCGTAAACACCCTGCATTTGATGGTTTTTATGACCTGTCGTTTTCTTCTCATCCGGTATTTAGGGGTAAAAAACTCCAGTCGATGAAAGAGGCAATCATAAACACCCTGAAAAGAGAGTGGAATCTTTCTCAAAATAATTTTAAAGACGACTTTGTTTTTTTGGATAAATTTTACTACAAAGCCACAGATCCAAAAAGCGGGTATATCGAACATGAGGTCAACTATATATATGTAGTATATATAAACAAACTTCCCAAGGTAAATCCTGTTTTTGCCTATGGATATGAGCTGGCTCCGATTTCAAACTTGAATCTGGCTCCATGGGTAAACCAAATTATTAAACTCCCGATGTTACATAGTATAATTAAAAAATGAAGATCGCTGTTTCGCTTTACGAGAAAACTTTCAAGGCTTTATTAGATCAGATCACCAAATTCTCACTATATTTTTCATATTTCCAAATTGACATTTCGGACGGCATATATGCTCCAAATAAGACAGTCCAAATTGATGAAATTAAAGGTGTTTTTCCCAACCATCTAGTATTTGACTTTCATCTTATGGTCAACGATTACAAAACAGAAATCGAGAAATTGGAAAACTGGAAAACCGGGAAGTTGGAAAATATTTTAATTCACTATTCCCTAAAACCATCCCTACAACCGCCCATTGGTTTAGTCTTAAACTATGACGATAAGGTTGAGGATTTAAAAAAAGATTATGACTTAAAAAAAATCCCTGTTGTCCAAATTATGACAGTTGAAATCGGAGCACAAGGAAATCCTTTTATCCCAGAATCTCTCAAAAAAATTGAACAGTTAAAAAATGCTGGTTTTGGTGGAAAAATTCTACTAGACGGAGGAATAAACGAGAAAACTCTCCCCCAAATTATAGCTTTGAAATATAAACCGGATGTTTTATGTGTCGGTAGTTATTTAACCAAAAACCCGGATTTTAAAAATAAAGTTTTTTTTTATGAGTAAACTTATCCTTGCTTCGGGATCTACTAATCGTCGTTCTATTTTTAATTGTCTCCATCTTCCATATGAAATAGTTCCTTCAAATATTGACGAGTCGTTATTCGCCAAAAAAAATTCAATAATTCGAGCCCGTTTACTTGCGCAAGCAAAAGGCGAGGCGGTTTTGGAAAAACAAAAAGCAGTCATCGTTGCCGCAGACACTTTCACTTCATGTGATAAAAGGATTTTGGAGAAGCCTAAAACACTTGCTGAAGCAAAAGAAATGCTTGTTTTTCTTTCCGGAAAAAAATGTGCAAACAACACCGGCTTTTATTATCATGATCCTTTTAAAAAAATAATTTTTTCCAAAACTGTGGTAACCAAACTTTGGTTCCGCCGGTTTTTTGAGAAAGAAATTGAAGAATATATAAAAAAATTTCCTGTAAAAACCTGGGCAGCATCTTACGCAGCTTCGGAACTTTATGTGGCAGGCATGATTAGAGCTGTTGAAGGTTCGCTCACCGGCCTCACTCACGGCCTGCCGCTTGAATATCTTGTTCCTCTTCTTATAAAATCCGGATTTAATCCCCATCCCTAAAACCTCCCCACACCCCGGAGGTGGAATTGGGAACAATACAAAGCTCTAAGGAACTAACAATTTTAACAATTTAGGATTTTTAATAATCGCTCCAAAATCGTTTATACTAAGTTTTCCGTCTGCATCAAAATCAAAAGGCAGCATAATCTTAAATTTAAGGCTGTTTTTGCCTTTTTTAAGGACTAAAAAGTTCTGTCGAGGCAGATAATACTTCTTTAGAACTACCACGCGGTATTTTGCCCCTACAATTACATTTTGAATATCGTTAAGTGTCCCTTCTCCACCAAAAACTTCAAGTTGTGTTTTTTTGAAAACCAGATTTTCATCTTCATCAAAAAACTGGATTTCAAAGTCCCCGCCCTTATCATTCAACTTGGGAAATAAATTGACATTAAACTTCAGGGACGGAAGCGGTAAAACTTCAAACTGCCAGGCTCGACTTTCCAATATTTTTTGTCCTGTTTTTTCCAAAGCAAACTTAACTGTTTTTTTTCCGGCGGTACTTGTTGTTTTCAAAAAAAGATCGATCTCTTTTTCTTCAAAAGGAACGATATTTTTTATATCGGCAATCAAAAAATATTCATTATTTTTTTCGTAATTCGTAATGCGTAATTCGTAATCGTCATCTTTATCCCAAACTGCCTGACCAAGGTTTTTCAACTTTATCTTCAGATGATAATTCGACTGGGCAACAAGTTTTTTCGGAAGATTTATCTCAATCTCTCCCTTGTCTATCTGTTCGGGCTGACCTTTTATTTTTTTCAAAGACTGGACTGCATAATACTGTTTATAAAAATCCGAACTGTTCTGTTTTTTCCAGGAAAATTCCAAAAAAGGAGCGCTTTGATAATCTAAAACAAATGGAGTAACCGCCAAAATTCGATTATCTGTCGACCAAACAGTTTGGAAAACGTTTTGAAAGTCTGAGGCGACTGCGTCTTCTGATCCGCGTTTCCAACCAGTTTCCGTAATAAAAACCGGTAGATCTTTTCCAATGCCAAGACTTTTTAATAAATTAAGTTCCCATTCGTAGGTTTTAACCGTGCCCCGGCCACTGTCATTGGGATTGCCTGAAAAACCAGGGTTGGGATAGGAATGAGAACTCCAACCATCAATATTGTCAAAAAGTGTCGGTTCTGCACCAATCATCGTATTAATAAAAATCGCCTCATCTACGTAGTTTGGCGGACTTTGAGGGGCTGAAGCATCAAATCCAGCCAACATGATGTAAAAATCTGGGTTTTTGTTTTTAAAAACCTTGGCAAACTCTGTGGCAACTGCCGCATAGTTTTTAGCATCAACCTCGCCTCCCCACTCCGAACCGTGGTTTGGTTCGTTGAACAAAACAACATATCTTTTTTTTATCACCCAGTTTAAACTGTCTAAAAAATCCACCCAATCCTTGGCTTCGCTGGCAAGAGGCCGGCGCCAGACCTCACCTTCGGGTTGGGTGGCTAAGCGGATAATCGGAATTAAATGAAGTTTACGCAACCTATTAAAAATTTCCTGCCATTTATCAAATTTACGATCATTTTCCTGCATCACTAAAGTTACATAACCCCAGTCACCGCCTGTCGAGTTGACAAGGCGAGCCGACTCGTCCAGCGCGTCAAGATGCGGTTGAGCCAGGTGAATACCGTATATATTATTAACATCTGCCGCCTGTACAGAAGAAGTGAAAATTATAATTAAGAATATTGGCAATATCAATCCAAACCCAAAACGTAAAACGCAAAGTTTAAAACCAAAGTTTAAAGCTAAAAACTTATTTATTGAAGTTTTAAATTTTGAGTTATGGTTTTGAGTTTTGAGTTTTGACATTTGAGCTGATTTTTATTTGATCTTTTTTACCTCCACTCCTGCTTTTTCCAGTAGTTTTACTCCCTCAAGATCGTGATGGAGAATACGACAGACAACGCGGATAATACCGGAATTAATAATTATTTTGGCGCAACTTGAACAAGGGTTGGTCGTAGAATACAAAGTCGCTCCTTTTGTTGAAATTCCAAGGTAGGCTGCCTGAATAATCGCATTTTGCTCTGCATGAATACAGATACAACTTTCTTCATACTCATACCAGTCAATTTTTCCGGCGTCTCTTTTCTGACAACGTAAACATCCACCTTCAGAGCAATTTTTTATCCTATGGGGGGTACCATTATAACCCGTGGTAATAATTCTAAAATCTTTTACTATAATTGCGCCTACACGGCGTCTAGTGCAATCGGCACGATTTATTACTATATCGGCAAGACACATGAAATATTCGTCCCAGCTTGGTCTTTTATTTTTTTTCATAAAGTCGGGACGGCGAGACTTGAACTCGCGACCTTACGCACCCCATGCGTACGTTCTAGCCATCTGAACTACGTCCCGTGTGAGCTAATTCTACCAAAATTAACTTTAATTAACTATAATTAGCTTTATCTATCTTTATGAACAAACTGCCACTTTTTTCAAAAGGAAAAACCGGAAAAATTTCTTTTCATTCGGAAAAGCAACCCAATATTTTTTTTTGGCTAAATAGTTTAATTTTTTTTGTCGTTGTTTTTTTTGTCATTCTGCTTTTGCGGCTTTTCCAATTGACGGTTGTCCGCAGCAACTATTATCAACAATTGGCCAAAAAAAACCGTCTACGCGAGCTTTACATTGAGGCGCCCCGAGGTAAAATCGTCGATTGCAACGGCCAAATTATTGCCGAAAGTTTTCCGGCTGACATTTCCCAAAATAAGGAAAGACTTACCTCAACCCGGATTTATCATGAACCTGAGGCAGTAGCCCCTGTTGTCGGTTATATCCAAACCGCAGATGAAAATGAAATTGAAAACGATGCTTGTCTGGAAAAACTGACACTTGGCGACAAAATCGGTAAAAAAGGAGTGGAAAAAATTTATGACTGTATTCTCCGTGGTCACTCCGGCACCAAGGCGATCGAGGTTGATGCAAAAGGAAAGTATTTAAAAACCTTAACCGTTGTCCCCGAGATACCGGGAGAAACCGTACAGCTTGCTCTTGATCTTGATCTCCAAAAAAAAGCCTACGAACTTTTGAAAGGGAAAAAAGGGGCAGTGGTTGCCATAAAACCAACTACAGGTGAAGTCCTTGCTCTTGTTTCAACCCCTTCCTATAACCCCAAGGAAATTGAAAAATATCTAAAAGACAAAGACAATCCTCTTTTTAACCGGGCAACAGAAGGTACATATCCGCCCGGATCTATCTTTAAAATCGTTGTTGCGGCAGGCGCACTGGAGACCGGCGCTATTGATGAAAAAACCCAAGTAGAAGACACCGGCCAGATTCAGGCCGGACCGATCACATTCGGCAACTGGTATTACCTACAGTATGGAAAGACAGAAGGCCAGGTCAATCTCGTAAAAGCCATCCAGAGATCCAACGATATCTTTTTCTATAAAACCGGTGAGAAAATGGGCGAGGACAAAATAAAACTCTGGGCGGAAAAATTCGGCTACGGCAAAATCTACGATAGCTTCGGTCTTGAACAAAGTACCGGCCTTATTCCTTCTTCTTTCTGGAAAAAGGAAACGTTTGGCGAGACTTGGTATTTGGGTGACACTTACAATCTTTCAATCGGCCAAGGATATATTTTGGTCACTCCTCTTCAGACTGCTCTTGTCACAACAACCATTGCTAATAATGGTTATCTTTGTACTCCACAACTGACAAAAGCTCAAAACTCAAAGCTCAAAACTCAAAGTTGCCAAAAAGTTCCAATTTCAGAAAAGACGTTAAAACTAATTCAGGAAGGAATGATCAAAGCCTGTACGACCGGCGGCACTGGCTGGCCGTTTTTTGATTTTATGATAGGAACAAACAGTGCTGAACTAACCACCGGCAATAAATCACCTATCACTAAAATTCAAGTTGCTTGCAAAACCGGTACAGCCGAACTGCACACGCAAAGCAAAATATCTCACGCCTGGTTTACTGTATACGCACCGGCCGTTAATCCCGAGATTGCTCTAACAATCCTCATTGAAGAAGGCGGCCAGGGCTCCGACATCGCAGGACCTGTAGCCAAAGAAATCCTCAAAACATACTTTGAAAGAAAGGATTAAAAACACTCTTCAAAATGGTAAAATATAATGTACATATTTAAATTATCAAAGATAGAATACCGTAATTTCATGGGTTTGCATACTTTTTTTCTATATCATAAACAGGCCGTTCTTAAGGTTGACTTTAACTTCTATCCGTTTACTCGCATACAAAAAAGTATAAATATTAACAACCTTTCAATCGACAGCCTTAGAGATATTACTGTAAATAAATTGCAGACCATCGGAACTCAACCAAGAAGTAGAGATTTTATAGATCTTTATTGTATTGTCCAAAAACGGGTTGGGCAATAGAAGAATTAAAAAAAGAGGCAAGGAATAAATTTGATTGTTATATTGATCCTTTGCATCTTGGCTCAAGATTTTTGATGGCTAAAGAAATGAAGGATTACCCAAGATTAACTCTACATTTGGAAGAAAAAGACTGGCAAAATTTTTTCCAAAAGGAAGCCGAAAAACTTAAAAATAAAATTCTAAGATAAAAATCGAAGAAGGCGGGCAGGGATCAGATATGGCAAATCCGATCGCTAAAGAAATTCTTAAAACTTACTTTGAAAAAAAACAGTAGTATAAATATAATTCAATCATGAAATATAACAATGATGTTCTATTCTTGTCAGTCGCTGGATTTTGTATAAAAATTGAGTTTAATAAAACTCCAAGACTGTTTGAAAAAAAAATAATTAAAAATCAAATAAAGAAAACATTTAAATTTTTTATCAAACAACAAAAAAATACCACGCGCTCTTTTTTTACACTAAATTTTGTTGATAGAATGGCCCCAAGAATAATTACAAAAGTTAAAAAGAAAGAAAATTTCATTGAATTTTATAGATTAAAAGGTCGTCATATCATCACTTTTTACGATATAAGCATAATCCAATTTCAATATATTATGCAGTATGTAATACAACTTATTTTAATCAACAACCAAGGATTATTTATCCACAGTTCTGCTATAAATTACTGTGGAAAAGCGTATCTTTTTTTGGGACAGTCAGGAACTGGTAAATCCACCATAATTAAAATGCTAAAAAATAAATTTGAAATACTATCCGATGACAGTTCAATTATTAAAAAAAGTGGGAATAAATTTTTTTATTATCAAACGCCTTTTATAGAAAAAGAGTCTTGGGTACCGAAAAAAAATATTAAATATCCTATTGGGAAAATATTCTTATTAAGAAAATCAAAAAAAATAAAACTGAAAAAAGTCAACAATAAAAATTATGTTATTGAACAGTTTTCAAAACATATTTTCTTTGACTGGACGCCAATTGATTGGGTAAAGGGAAAACAAAATAAAGCTAACTTTAAACATTTATTACATTTTTTATTAAATTTTGACCAGGTATATCAACTATCTTTTCCAAAAAATAAAACCGACGTTGTTAATTTATTTAATTCTTTAGAAATAAGCTAGTTGAAAGATCAAGATACATTATGACAGTTTAAAGCGTAAAGATTTCCATCTTGAGGAGATAATGATAACAAATTTATAGAGTCTTCTTTTCTAAAAAAACCAATTGGAACTTGTTTTGATTTTATCTTGGGTTTAATATATTTTTTATAAAGTTTTTTAGACATTTTTAGCTTTTAATAATTTTTATTGAAATTAATTCCGGTATTGATTTATAAGAATCCCAATTTTCGTATATTACTATCTTATCATTGATTTTCAGATCGTTAAGTTCAATTTTTTGTTCTTTTCCTTCTACTAAAGAGTTTACGGTTGTTAAATTCATTTTCGGCCTATCAAAATTGAATGTATATTCTCCTTTTTCACCCTTAATAACAACTTCTAATAACTCCGGATTTTCTTTATTAATGTTTGAAATTGTTCCTTCTAGGATGTCTTGGCTCGTTGATGAAACCATAATTGACTTTTTTTTATTATTCCAATCTATATATTGTGTGGGTATGGTTGAAGCTAGGGTTGGTTTGGTGGAACTTTTTTTGTTAATTTTATTAACAAAAAAATAAAACCCAATTTCTCCTGTTATAGTAATCAACAATATGGCTAAAATTAATTTGAAAATTAGATTTTGATTCATTGGTTAAAATTTTATTTTATTAGATTATTAGATATAATATATAAATTTTAGAATAATTCTTATTTGATAAGAAGTCAAGCAAAAAAAATTTAATGAAAAAAGACAAAAGATATATTATGGGGATAAATCTCTCTAGCCACGATAGAAGCGTTTGTTTATTGGAAGATGAAAAAATAGCTTGTGCTATTTCTGAAGAAAGACTAGATAGGAGGAAACGTTCAGAAATATATTTTAAACAATCGGCTCCGAGAACAGTTTTTGAAATTCAGACTCTACTCCCAATGCGAGCAATATCGTATTGTTTAGAAACAACCCAAATTGGAATTGATGATGTTAGCCTGTTTGTTATCGGCCGATCAATAATAAGTGCAAAAGAAAGTACCCTTCAAAGCCTTCCTATAAAAGACAAAAGTAAGATTGTTGAAATCCCTTTTCCTAACCACCATCTTGCCCATGCCTACAGCACCTATTTTTGTTCACCTTATAAAGAAAGCGCCATTCTCGTCATTGACGAACAAGGATCATGGTTAAATAAAACTGAATACGAAAAATGTTCTCTATATTATGCCAAGGGTACAAATGTTTCATTATTAAAAACATACAAAGGAACGATCAATGATGGCAGTCTGGGTGTTTTTTTTGATTATTTCTGTGCTCTTCTTGGCTTATCCGAAGCCGGAAGATTTCCTGCTGCCGGCAAACTCATGGCTCTTGCGGCGTATGGTAATAAAAATAATTTACTTAGTCCAATATTAAAATATCGTCAAGATGGTAATGTTGGTTTTTCTTATTTGGATATAAAAAAACTCTGTGATCGAGTTGGGATTGAATATATTTTTAACAAAAGAAAAATTGATCGTCACTACGAAACGGGTCTTTCTTATTTTTCCTTTAAAAATCTCTCGTCAAACTCTCGTCTTGGCAAGGATTTTGCCTATTTAGCTCAAACCGAGCTTGAAAAAGGTGTTTTACATATAGCTAACCATTTGACAAAAATCCAGCCTTCGAAAAATCTTTCTTATGCCGGAGGTGTTGCTCTAAACTGTATCGCTAATTCTTTAATAATTAAAAGTAGTCTTTTTAAGAATCTTTTTATCCAACCAGCAGCCACCGATGATGGAACAGCTATTGGTCTTGCTTACTATGGTTTATATAAACTTTATAAAAGTCAAAAAAGATCTGTTTTATATACCGCTTATCTTGGTAAAGAATATACACATGATGACTATAAAAACGCGATCCAAAGCGAACCTTTCAATTTAAAATTATTACCAAACAAAAATCTATTAAGAAATACTGCCAAGCTGCTTGCTCGTGGAAAAATTATTGGTTGGTTTCAAGGCCGATCCGAGTTTGGTCCGCGTGCTTTAGGCAATAGAAGCATCTTAGCCCACCCCGGAATAAAAGGAATTAAAAAAAAATTAAATGAAAAAATTAAAAAAAGAGAGACTTTTAGACCTTTTGCTCCAGTGATTATTGAAAACCGAACCCGTGACTTTTTTAATTTACCAATTAAAAGTCCCTTTATGCTTTTAAATACTTCTGTAAAACCCTTAATGAAAAATAAGATTCCTGAAGTAATCCACGTTGACGGAAGTTCAAGAATTCAAACGGTTAATCTTGAGGAAAATCCCTTATTATACAAGCTTTTACAGATGTTTAATCAAATAACTAATTTACCGCTGCTTCTAAATACGTCTTTTAACACAGAGGATGAACCAATTGTTGAAAAACCAAGAGATGCGTTAAGAACTTTTTTTAAAACAAATATTGACTGTTTAGTGTTAGGTCCGTATCTTATAGAAAAAGATAATTTACCAAAAAAACAACTTAAAAAAATAAGGGAGATTTTTGCATCGGAAACCGTAAATTTCGAAAAAAAAGGCCAATCGGCGATGAACAAAGGATTTTACCAAGAGGCAATTGATAATTTTATTAAAGCGTTGAAAATTTCTTGTTTTAAAAATGAATCCGAGATATATGCCAATATTGCTAAATGTTACTTTTCTCTTTCGAAATATAAATTAGCCGCCAAAAATGCCGTTAAATCAATTGAGATAAATTATCAATCAACAATATCTTATTTGATCGCTTTTCGCAGTTATAACAAGCTTAATCGAAGTCGTTTGAGTCTAAATATTTTAAAAAGTGGTGTTAAAAACAATCCTAAAGAAGGAATCCTTTATTTAGAACTTGCTGAGTTTTATATCAAAAATAAAAAAAATAAAGAAGTAATTAAATTAATAAAAAAGCTCATTCAGTTAGAATACCGTTTACCATATGTATGCAAAATGTTAAAAAATATTTCCAATAACTAAATCTTATTCCCAAGAGCGAAAGCGTAAACGACTGATTCTT
Organism: uncultured Gammaproteobacteria bacterium; assembly: GCA_964545385.1. GTDB lineage: Bacteria > Patescibacteriota > Microgenomatia > UBA1406 > GWC2-37-13. Next base: position 27,893 of record CAZJFG010000004.1, read on the forward strand.
CTACACCATCAAGATCAAGTAAAAAGTTTATCTTATCGTCGATGAAACCCCCTAAGGCACAACAGTTCAAATTGAGAATCGAAGACAATAAATAAATATTCTGACCCATATGGCCAGCTTCAATTAGTATGTTTCTATATCCTCTATCACCATATTTTATGGTTGTTCGTTTGAACAAGGCTGTAACAATAATTATTAGAGGAGCCTGAATAATCCAGTCATTATTAGGAAATATTTTTTTTAAATCCAGATTATTACTTAACCTCGAAAGTCTTTCAAGATAGTGAGATTTTGGATAATAATGAAATATTCCTTTACCAAGTTGGGTGTTAATTGAGATTAAATATGTTTCTAGTGGGTAACGACCACCTGCTGATGGATAAAATCTACTGGCTGTTTTTAAGGTTAATTCTTTGACACCGGCTGAATAATAAATTAGTGTGCTAATTAATTTTTTATTTATCGATTTATTCGAGAATTTTCTTTCAGATTTTCTCTCATTAAAAATATCGGCAATTTTTTTTTGAGTTTCAATTTTCGGCGCTGGTAAATCAACCTTCTCCAATCGGATATAACCTTTGTAATAAACCGTTTTCCAGCTTTCTGGAATTAATTTTGGTTTGTTTTTTTTGTTGATTTCATTTATTTTTGTTTTGGAATGAAATTTTTCCGAAAGTGAAATTGGTTGGTTTAATAATTTATTAACAAATAAATCAATATTTTTCATATAAATGGATATGGTAACGTCGTCCTAGTCACTTTTTTAATATCAAAATATTTTGCCACTGCTCTTAAGCGATTAATTCTATATTCTTTATAAGAACCGTGCAAATACGGTTGTAAACCGGGAATAAGTACTTTATATACATAATGGTGCCACTTGCTAAAATCTTTAAGGCTGATATCAACATAATAAGATTTAAAACCTATTTTAAATAAATGATTTGTTAAATATTTCAGCTCCAAATCTATGTTGTTTAATTTGGTTAATTGAATTCTTAATTTCTGTAATGGTTGATTCATCAAATAGTTTAATCCTAATAAGGAATTTTTTTTAGTATCTGGTTTTTTATGCAAGAAATTATTATATCTTAGTGCTACTCGACTAATCAACGACTCTTCAATACTTCCAAGTATCGCTTTATAACAATCTAAGTTTGATTTATAACCAACTCTTACTAAAGGGCCCAATCCAGTTTCATCGATGAGTAAAGTTAAATAAGTAGGTATTTCTAAATCATTAGTAATATTAAAGATATAGATTTTGAGATTATATTTTATGATTGATTCAATGAGACTTTGGATGTTTTTATTTTTAATCGATAAAGGGTTAATTCTGGGTAATTTTATTTTATTTAAAAAAAAGGTCATCAAAGCATCTCTTTCCACAACTTCATAAACGCCTCTCAATAGGGACGATTTTTTATCTAAACCACCAGCTGCGCCAGTACTTATTTGCATGGTAAGAAAAGGTTCTTTTTTTAGATTATAATTACCATAAATCAATTGAGCAGGAATATATACTAAAGTTTCATCTACAAATGAACGACCTTTAACCCAGTTAAAATTTATTTTATTTAAATCTTTTTTTGTATACTGTCCGATATCAATGGCTTTTTTAGAAAAATCAGAATAAGATCCATAGCAAAAATTTTTTTGATCATAAGACATAAAACTTATTCTCTCAATTGACTCACTAATACACTTGAGAAGGGCAAGCTCTCGGGAAAAAAAAGAAACACCTGCACCACCTAGAATTTCTTTTTTTATAATTCGATCCATCCTTTTATTTTCACTTGATTTAAAAATCAAAGAATATGAATTAATTTTAGGCTCGTCGTAAAATATCTTACTAATATCAACAAGATTTATTGAATAACCAAGATTTTCTATTTCTCCTATAAGTTGTTTAATTATTTTTTTCATTGTGGAAATCACAAAATTGGTTAATTATATTTAATATTCTATCACTTCAAAAAAGTCTTTAGCTTAACCTTTGTCTAAAAAATTGTGTTTTTCAGTTGTGCTTAATTCAAATTAACCATATAATTTTTTTCATCATGATTACCAAACCTCTTTCAAAATATTTAAGAATATTTGTTTTTGGTTTTATTCTCCTCTTTCTTTTTTATAAAAATATTGGTTATATGTTAAATTACAAAAATAGTATCGACATGTTTCATCTTGGTGAAAAAATTTCGCCTTCACTTGGATTAATGATATTTGGCAAAAAATCGATTACCGACATTTTTGTCCTTCATGGGTATTTTCTCGAAGTTTGGGAAAGCATTATCGCTTTTAGATTTTTTGGCATTGCAATTGGTTCTTATCTTTTTTTTGAAGTTTTATTAATATCGATCTCTTATTTCCTTTTCTTTTTTTTGTTGAATAAATTAATAAAAAACGATTTGATATTTATAAGTGCTTGTCTTTTTTTTGTGGGAACCCACATTAGATTAAGAATAGCAAACAATTTAATTTTTTTATTATTTTTACTCGTAAGTATTCACCTTTTGAAAAACAAATCGTCGTCTATATTATTGATTTTTCAGTCATTCCTTGTCTTTTTTAATTTTTTATATGCAATCGAACAGGCATATTATGGCTTGCTTTTCCTTTTTGTATTTATGCTTATTAAATTCTCTTTTTTAAAATTTTTTAAGAAAAAATTGCCCGTTTTTAATTATTTTCTGTCATATATCGTGGGTTTTCTAATTTTTTTTCTTGTTGGGGTATTAATTCTTGGAATTTCCGGGTTAAAACAATATTATCATGATTTGTTTTTCATCCCTAAGCTCGGATATATGCTTTTTAGCCAAAATTACCCTCCCTTGTCTTTTCAATTTTTTTATCCTTATTACCTTCCCTTTCTTATTGTATTTTCGAATATATTGTTTATCGCTTATGCCTTATTAAAGAGGGAATTAAAAAATATTGCCAGCTACTTGTTTATTTTTCTTCTTGGTCTTTCTTATTTTATTAGTATTTTTGCTCGGGCTGATCTAAGATTTATTTCTTATGATATTTCCAATATTAATTTTTTTCTTTGGCCGTTATTTGTTAGTACGTTCATGGTAATGGACTTTACTATCCAAAAAAGTAAAATAATCACTCAAAAAATATTAGTTTTTTTTATTTTGTTAGTCCAAATTCTTCCTTTTTTTAATTATAAAAACTTTGTTTTGAAAAATTTTCAGATAAAGAATATTATTAATTTTATTAATCTTCCAAAATATTCTGATAGTTTTTGGCTAAGTAAGGAACAACAGAATGTAGTTAATTTTATTAAAAATAATACTTCAAAAAATGATTATATTTATGTTTTCAATGATGAATCACTTTATTACTATCTAACTCAAAGGAATAATCCGACTAAATACTATCTGGCAATATTGACTGAACCAACTGTTACCCAAAGATCAGTGATTGATAGGTTAAAAAAATATCGGCCAAAATACATTGTTTATCACTCTTCTTATTGGTCTAATAAGATCGACGAAATTCCTCAATCTGCTCGACTTTATATGATAAACAGCTGGCTATTAAAAAACTATCGACATTCGACCAAAATTGGTTCAACAACATTGCTTTTTTGAAAATGAATAAAGATATCTTAAAAAAAATTAGATACATTCCAAATCCTATTGGAGATAGTATGCTTTCAACAATTTCTCCTGGTGATGGCGTATATATTTACCCAAAATTTATAAATAAATTAAAAGTTAATGATATTGTCTTGTATAAAAATAAAAACAAACTAATTATCCATCGAATAGTTTACAAGTCAAAATCAAAATTAGTTACAAAAGGCGACAACAATATAAAATCAGATTATTATATAGACAAAAAACAAATCATTGGCAAAGTTTATCGGTTAAAAAGAGATAATGAATCTATTGATTTGGAAAATATTTACCTAATGCAGTCTTCAATATACCTCAAAGAAATAACAGAAATAAAAGTGATCTTTGAAAAAGAAAAAATTAACCATGTTTTTTTGAAAGGCCTTCCTTTGCATCTTCATTACGAAAAAACCCATCCTCACCGGCTTTACCTAGACTGTGATGTTTTAATTGGTCAAAAAGATTTTTTAAAAGCTGAAAAAATATTGATTAAAAATGGATATAAAAAAGAAAAGATGGCTTTATCTAAAACCCATGAAAAAATAAAAAATAAAGATGTGGAAAATGCTTATACAAAAATTGTCGGCGGTTTTCCGGTGGTTTTTGATTTGCATCTTGAACCAGCTTTTATGATGACACAGCTTGGGCGACTGGACGCTTTATACCCACAAAAGAATATCGATCAATTAACAAAAGAATTTCTCGATACAAAACGAAAAATTAAAATTAATAATGACTTTTTCTTTATACTAAATACTGAATACTTAATACTGTATCTTGTCCTTCATCTTTTTCATCACAACTTTCGCGGCGCTTTCCGCTATGATTTTTTGGATAAAGTTATAAGAACCGTAAAAATCCACCCCGGAGGTGAAATTTGGCCTAATATAGCAAGCAAAATTAACGATTTTCAACTCAATAATTTTGTATACCCTGTCTTTATCTTGTTAAAAAAATATTATAAGACACCCATACCTCGTTCATTTCTTAAATCTATTCAACCTTCCAGTTTCTATCTCCATTATCTATCTTCTTCTTTCAAAACTCCATTCTCAATATTTGATGATCAACCACGTGTCAAGGCCGGTATCACCCGCTTTAAAAATCTGTATTTTTTATCGCCTGAACCCTGGTGGAAAAAAATATGGGTTTTTTTTAACCCGCAGGTTATTTATTCGGTTTTTTGGGTTTTTTATCGGAAGATGAAAGGATTTTTTTCCTTTTTAAATCAGAAACAAGATCATTAAAGTCTTTCTTCGCTCTTTCGGTTTTTATTTGATATTTTTTAGCTATTTTTTTTACAATTTCTTTTTCATTAAGATTTTTTTTTAAAAGTTTAAATATTTCTGATGCGGTTTCATTAAAAGTATAAAGTACTGATTCTTCACCATCAAAAATAACTGTTTTATTATCAAGCTTCTGGACAATAAAACCTTTGTTTATTTTGTATTTCATAGAACAAATTTAATAACCATAACTACAGTCTGAAAAAATATTTTTACATCATACCATAAACTTTTCTTTTTTACATATTCCAAATCCAATTCCATCCATTTTTTGAAAGATCGGTGATCGGCACCACAAACAATCCATAGAGAAGTCATACCGGGCAAAACCGAAAATCGTTTTTCGTATTTTTTGGGAATTTTTTTCGCTTCGTCAACCGGTAGGGGACGTGGCCCGACAAAACTCATCTCTCCCCGGATAATATTCCATAGCTGTGGGATTTCATCAATGGCCGTATGAGCTAAAAAACGGCCGACTTTCGTGTATCTGGGGTCGTTGCGGATTTTAAACGCCGGCCCATCTGCCTCGTTTTGAGCTTTGAGCTTTGACTTTTGAGTTTCCGCACCTTCGACCATGGTGCGGATTTTATAAATCCAAAAAGGTTTTTTATTTTTTCCCGCCCGGAGCTGTTTAAAGATAAAAGAACCCTTAGAAGTTAATTCCACAACAATATATAAAATAACCAGTAAAGGAGAAAAAAAAATCAATAAAAATAATGCCGATAGTCTTTCAAGCATTGATCACAAGTATAAAGTTAAAAAATAAATAGTTTTATTAAAGTTCATGGTTTGTTTAAATCATAAACTTTTTTTTAAAACTTATTTACTATAATAGCATGAAGTTTTTAAAACATTTTGAAAAAACAATACTAACGCGGGTTTTTTGCATAGGGTAAAATCGTCTTCCAAGCTTTTTCAACGGTCTTTGGAATTTTTTGTTTTATGATGTCGCCTTTATTAGCGTATTTGTCGAATCTAGCCATCTCCGAAATAATTCTATCTAAAGTTGTTTGATTAATTATCAATTGTTGGTCGCTTGGAATGTTTATAAATTCTATGGTTGGATTCTGTTTTTGCATTGTCGCCCAAGCCCGGCGTTGATGAATTGGGAGGGCTATAAGAATCACATTTTTTGGGTCGATTCCAGCATTTTTCATCATGGGAATGGCAAACTGTACTTCTTCTAACGTATTGGTTGCCAAGCCTTGCCAGTGTTGTATTGATTTGGGAACACCTTGTTTTAATAACTCATAATGATAAATTTCTGCTTCATCTTTCTGCCATTCTGGATTACCAAAAGTACCTTTTTTTGAATTAAAAAAAAGCTGTTTTACACAACCCAATCTATAAAGTTCTGCTGCTTTTATTACAGGGGTAATATTCTCCTCGCCAAAAATAAACGCAGCATCTGCTTCCTTTATAGGATCATTTATTCTTAAATAATCCCAAAGATCGGTAATGGCTAATCGAATTTTGATTGGAAATTCTTCGTTGTTTTGGCGACTTTTTTCCATAATCGTTTTTAAATAGTTTTGTTCATCATTTCTCTTATCTTTGTGATATATCTGTAATAACCGTAATTTTCAGCCAGGTTTAATCCTCTTTTACCAACTTTTTCAAAATAGTTTTTATCTTTTTGTTTTGTCCTTTTTAAAATTTCGAGTCTACTTCTGTCAAATTGAATCAATCTAAAAACTTCCTCGGATTTACTTTTTTTATATATTTCTTCCGCTTCTTCAATAGTGTTAAGTGCTTCTTGCATTTTTAATATCCCCTGAGCTCGACCCAAACCCTCAATAAAAGACAACGTTGGGCTTAACAAAATCTTGTGGTAATTAAATATTTTAGCAGCTAATGCTGTTATTTCTTTATATTTTTTTTCTAAATTTAAATAAGCTGTGTTTAAAATCGCTACGCGTACTGCCTCAATACGAGTATTCTGATCTTTTATTAGATCCAAGGCATTATATATAATGGGAAAGGAACGGTCATATTTTTCTGCAATATAATAAGCTTCTCCTTCAACAAAATAAGATAAACCTATAAAATTTTTTTTCTTTAAAATTTCTCCTATTTCCCTTAATTCATAAGTAACAATTTTTTCATGATAAACAACCTTGTTTGGTGATAGTAGCATATTGTTATAACATTTTTCAAGAAGAATTTTTCCGTATGTATCAAAAAATTTCCTAGAATAAGGAGAAAACAACATCTTCGTTTTAAGACTCCTAAATCTATCTAGTAGAATATCGGTTAACTCATTACTTATACCATAATCACCACTCCATCGATATTCTGCTATTTTTTTTAGAATTTTTTCCGTTGGTAAATCAACTAAAAAATAATGGTTTATTTCTAAATTATATTTTTTATAAATATCTAATAAGAGGGCTTCTTTTAAATATAACGCTTTTTGTTTTTTTATTTTCAAAATGGAACAAAATACATTTAGTTGTCTTTGGGTAAATAACCTTTCACCACTTATTACCCGCGATAAAACACTAGCATCGATTTCTTTGTATCCTAATTTCTCCCACATGCTAAAGGCCAATTGATTTAAGGTCATTTTGTTGGAAAAAATAATCTTATTACCTTTGCGAAGGTAGTATTTCTGGAGAGTACGAGCAAACTTGGTTGTTTTATTGACAGGCATGTCAATGAATTATTTTATTTTTTATTATATAACAATTTTATGCGGAAAGATAGTCCTATAGAAAGCTCCGAATACCGTTTTGTTTTAAAAGGTTGTTGCCTTTATCACTATCCTCTTGTTGAAAGAAAGCCTTCATTAAAAATTATTATATGCAGAATACTTTCTCCTTTTGTTTATTTTTGGCAGTGGATAACCCGACTATCGACAAAATATTCGTAAATTATATCCGCCAGTTCTTTATTCCCTTTATTATTTAAACTCTCAAAATTAGTAAAATAGTTTTTTTTATCCAGTCCGTTTATTATTTGGATTCCATCTTTTCTTGGAATATTTATCTTTTTAATGAACTTTTTTTCTTCTGCTGAAAAATCACCAAAAAACAAAATAACCATATTGCTTTTTTTTGATTGAATGAAATAATTAATAAAATCTCTTTGTTTGGCAAAAATTTGCGGTCCTCCAAACTCAGTCAGCAGCTCTTTACTTATTTGACCCCAGATAGAAAAATCATTTATCCTCTTTGTTATTCCGTTTAACTCATCGGCGTTTTTTGCTTGTTTATAATATTTAATTATTTCCCCAATAATTAACTCGTTTAATTGATATAGATTGTCTTTTCTTATCAGCCATAAAACCAGGTCCGGCTGATATTTTTCTCCTTTAAGCTTGAAAAGATGTGCAGCATATTGTATATCGTAACCATTTACCCCAAGGTTTATTACTTCAAATTTTTTGGTATTCCGGCATTTATTATTTTTATTTAGATTTTCCTCCAAAACTTCTGTCCAGTTGTCTTTTGTCTCGACAAGTAAACCGAACGTTTGTGAGTCTCCAAGTGCAATAATTCTAAAAACATCTTTGGGCTTATCTAAGGAATAATCGTATTTTTCATTCAAGCCATCATTATTAAGAGTATATTTGATTTTGTTTGTTAATATTTCTGAGTTTGGTTCGGGTTGAAAAAACATTACCGGAAAATTTATTCCTATTTCTTGGCACTTTCTTTTATGTTCAAAAAAACAGAGTTTGACAACCTGGCTTTTAGCTGTACCAAATTTATCAAATCCTTTATCAAGATAATATTTTAAAAGCCTGTCTTCAAAATTCTTATTTGCCACTTTTTTTCCTTCTGTTATGACTTCAAGCTGGTAAAGTTCCTCAATCAAATCCAGGTTGTTGGCAGGATATAGATCAAGTCCTTTTTTATAATTGTCAATCGCTTTTATTTTATCGCCAAAGTAATTATATAATCCCCCGACCAATCTTTTTGCCTTATAATCGCCGATAAAAATAAACTCATACGGTTTCACGGTTTTTATAAATAATTCTTTATTATTTGTTTTTTTTGAAATAATAAGCATCTCTTCCAGTTTTTCTCTATTCCAATTAACCCTCACCAAAACGCTTGCAAAAAAAAACAAAAAAAATAATGAGAGCGCAGTTATTTTGTTTACTATAAAATTTTTATTTTCTTGATAAGTTAGTCCAATAAGAATAAAAAAATATAATAAATACGAATAATATCTGTGAAGATAGTCTATTTGGAATAAAAAAAGACAGGTTAAGAAAACAATGAAATATTTATTCTTTTTACTGTTTTTTAAGGACAAAAAAAGAAAAAGCACAAAAAAGAGACCAACCAGAATTCCTCCCTCAGAAAACATATCTAAAAAGATATTGTGTGCTGTTTCCGATAATTTCATCGTAATAATATTCTGGTGTTTTTGGACAATACTTTTAAAATTTCCCAATCCATAACCGAATAAGGGCTTATCAATAATCCCTTTTATCGCAATAGAATAAAATCTTTCCCTCCCTCCATATACTCCCTTGTAATCAACAAAAATATTTTTAGCAACTGTTTTGGTAATAGTTTGGTTGGCTGTTTTAAAAAAACCAACATTGTTTGAAAATTGTATGATTAGAAAAAAAAAGGTCAGTAAAAGAACAAAAAAAATTCGCTTTGGTTTTATTTTTTGCTTATAAAATATGGGTTGAACCAATAAAATTACAATCAAAGTTAAAAGAGCTGCCCGCGAATAAGAAAAGATGGTAAAAATTACAAAAAAAAATAAGATAACTTTGTCGATAAATCTTTGTTCTGTCTCGGGCATTAAAACAAAAAAAGCAACCGGAAGCAAAAGCAAACTTCCCATTGGATTATGTGTGCCATAAAAAGAGTAAATATATTGATATCCTCTCTGAGGTATCAAAAATGGGAAAAACTTATTGAAATAATTTACTAAGATTGAAACGAAAACAAAAATCAAACCTAAAATAATGGTGTATGTATCAAACCTATTTTTTAAATTCTCTTTTTTATTGTAAACATATACCAGTATTAAAAAAATAGCTGCATAATATATCAATAAAAAAAAAGTATTTATTTTGTTTACCGAAAAAAAAAGGGAAATGAAAGAAAACAGAAGAAATAAGACATAACTTATCGTCAAAGTTCTGGGAAACAAAAACTCTTTCTTTTTTAAAAAATCGTAACCGTATAAAAAAAACGGCCACAAGATAACAAGATAAAAAGACATTTCCCTCCCGTTTTGCAGCCCCAGGCCTTCTGCAAAAAAAATTAACGAGAGTGGTAAATAAAATAATATTTGTTCTAACATTAATTTGGTATTGAATCTTAAATTTTTGTTGTGTTATGATTATTTTATAAAAATAATGTTAAATGTTATTAGAAAAATTTCTAAGTCTTTCTTTATTTTTGTCATAATCTTAACAGTATTATTGTTAATATCTAATTCTTTTGTTAAAGCTCAATATGGTGATGATGATGATGGTGGTGGTGGTGATGATGATGATCCAGTACGAATAGCATCATGTTGGAATACTTGCGGATGGAGTGCGGGAGGAAGATCTTGTCAATCTGAATTATTCTGTCTATATCAAGACGGAGCAAACCGTTGTGTCAATCCATCATGTCCTACTTATAGTGACTGCTGTTGTGACCCCAATACTCCTACTAATCCTAACCCGGCCGGGAATGTAGTAAACCCAAGCGTTACCTTTTCTTGGAACAGTGTTAGTGGTGCAAATAAGTATGCTTTTCGGATAGACGACCTATCCAATCCTTGGTGCGATACATCAACGACTTCCTGTACTAGTCCTCCTAACTGTACTTACTATTCTGGTGATCAATGTATCACCTTAACAAACCCAACAGTAACCCTTACGCTGGAACGTGGTCATAGTTATCACTGGTGGGTTCATGCTATCAAAAACTGCCCTAACGGGAATAAATGGAGTGGGGCGACAGGTGGCAGTATTACAGTCCTCCCCGCTCTTTCCTGTCCTACAAATTTCAACTGGACGTGTGAACCCGCAGGCAATAAAGTAACTATCTCCTGGAATTCTTTAAGCGGTGCGTCTTGGTATAAACTGCGGATGAATGCCTATCCTACCTCTGATTGGTATAATGCTGCTGCGGGTGATCAAATAATTGACACGTCAAATTCTCAAAACACAGTAAATATTACCCCTGGTGTTTCTTATAATTATGATGTCCAAGGAGTAAGAGAAGGAGACGTTTATCCTTATCCCGGTGCCCGATGCCCTTTTGCTGATTTTACTTGCAATATAACAGATCCCACACTTGGCACACTATATATAGACGCCGAAGGGACAACAGACTCGATGAAAAACAGCAGCTATTACGGTTACACGGGCCTTAGAAAAAGCGACGACAGTCTTGGCTCCGGTCAAAAAGGTTCCAATATCTACAACTACCTGAAAGTCGGCCAAAGAGTAGACTCGGCCCTTGGTGCATCAAATTCCTCCAATATCGGCCTTTCAGGAGTTATATTTGGTCCAACTTCACTTGCTCCTGTTTCCGGCTCAACAACCATGGCAAGTGTAATGAACAACGTCAAAAACAATGATGGTTTCATTCTTCTTTACGCCAACAAGGCCTATACGGCCGCAGCAAGTCCGATAGGTGTCGCCACCACTGCCGACCGCTATTATTTTTACACAAGAAACAGTGCTGGTATATACTCTTGGTCACCCGGTTATGAACAAGACCGCTCATATAAAGTTGTACTCAGCGATCCGATTATTACGGTTCTGGGAGTTAATCCAAAAAACTGTTATTCATCGTTTGGTGGTAATACTCAAGCCCAGAGAGCCCAGATGCCTTGTTTTAATGTATATATCTACAAAGGCACAACAGGTCCATATGTCACCAGTTTTGGTACCTATGGCTACACATACAGCAGTAGTACGAATAAAAATATCTATACCCAGAATATCACTCCCCAGAAGATACAATAGAAGGAAGATATGTTTTGTATTCTTTTTTGGGACCAAGGCCTCCGACAATCCATTTGGGTTCACCAAATGTCATGTTCTCAGGATCAATTTGAATAGCGATAAGACCATAACCTACGATATTTATAAAAGCAAACATCTTCCCATCTATCTTCCCAACCTGCATATCACGCTCGTAAATAATACCTGTTCCCTCATCTGCTTCTTCGGCAATTATTATTCTTGATGTTGAGGTCGGATCAGTTAAGGGTTTACTCAGGTCCCGCAAAACAAGGGTATTTTGATTATAGTCGGTGCTTCCTCCAACCAACATCACATTATCATTAATCAATCGTATTGAGTTCATAAATGCCATATTCCACTCATAGTATGATTCCTCAGAGAGAATGTTGCCTAGAGAGTCAAGAGTATAGAAGTTAAGATCGTATGAAGCCACATAGAGTTTTTCCACATCACTTTCACCCCATTTGGCTTCAAGAGCCTTGGCATCAAAGTTGAAAAGCTCAATTGTTGCCTCAGGATTGTATACATCCGGAATGGTAACTTTTGGTATTTTCCAAGGTGAACCATTAAAATATGCAATTATCTTATCTCCATTTCTCATGGCCACCATACTGTCCATTGGAAAACCAGTTGTCTGTTCTGGCCAGATTACCCGTTTAGTTGATCCATCTGAATAACGAATCACAACAGAACCATCATCATTACTGCTATGTGTATTGATTAGAGTGATATCATCAAACTGTACTTGTTCTGAAGGAATATCTCCGCCTTCGAGATCTTCAGGAAGTGCTTCTTCTGTAAATGTTTTGCCATCGGCAGCCGTATAGTATTTGGCTATGTATATGGTTAGGTCACGACCAACTACACTTACCGATCCATCATCTCTCTCAAGGACTGATCCTGTTTCAATACCTGTAA
>CAZJFG010000004.1:40756-48349 GCA_964545385.1 uncultured Gammaproteobacteria bacterium
TTTATTTAATCCTAATTGTACTATTGTGATTACTACAAGTCAATAAAGAGATTAATGTCAATGAGTTTCCTTTTGCTGTATTATGCAATTTTTTTTATAAAGATAAATAGAGCTAAAAATGCTGTAGTTATCCCACATACAAAGAGTCGTCTTTATGGATAAAAATTACAATATTTGTAATATTTGTTAGGAATATTAAAAAGCTTCTAAAAAAAACATTCTATACCCCTAGAAAAAAATCCAGATTTTAGCAATGAGAATAAAGTAAAATTTAATTATAGGTGCATAATGTGGCTATGGCTCCGGAGAAAATTGGAGTATCGACTATTCCTCTAGCTCGTTCACCAAACGAGGAAAAGCAAATCATAGATGCTCTTTCTTTACTTTCAAAATTAAGTCTTCCTGTAATGGTTTGTGATGGTGATTCACGCGATGTTTTTTAAATCGGTTAAAAAATTGATAATGTAACCATTGTTCCTCAACCAACCGGAAGCCTTTTAAATCAAGTTAAAGAATGTCTTAATAAAGCAGCTAAAAACTATCCATATATTTTCTACACCGAGTCAAACAAACTAGATTTTTTTGATGATCAAATGTCTTTTTCCTCTTTTGTTAAATAGCCTTGGCCGGAGACAGCAAGAAATTGATTAGCCTCTTCAAAACTATCAATTGCTCTTTTTTTTGTAAAAAATTCAATTAATGGGTTTTGGCAATCATCTAAGCCATAATATAGTTTTTTTAGTTGAATTTATCAATTTTCCTGACAAATCTGTTATCCACTTTTCTTCATTATTAAATAATAATTGGGTAAAGATGAAAAAATATTCCTCATCTTGCGGTTGTAGTTATCTTCATGTTTTAAAAAACAATACTCTGTATAGCTACCCAATTGTTGAAAAAAGACCAATATTAAAAATTAATTTAAGCAAAATTCTTTCTCCTTTTGTTTATTTTTGGCAGTGAGTCGCTAAATCTTCAATGAGATTTTTTTGGAAAAAATAATTAAGTTTTTACTAAGAATAACTTCTCTTGATTCTTGCTTAAAACTATTTTACTATGATAATAAATGAAAAGATTTTTTTTTGGTTTTATTATTTTCATTTTCTTAACTGCTTTTACCACAAAGGTTTCTGCCGGTTGGATAACTGATTTTGTCCCACCAACAACTACAATTACAGCCAAATGCGGTTCTTCCGGAAGCTTTACAAGCTCTCCTCTGGAATGTAGTGAGACTGTCACTGTTCGCATCACCTGCAGTGATACGGGAAGCGGTTGTTATCAAGCATATTACACAAACGACGGTGGAAGCGGTACTTGTACAATTCCAAATTCAGCATCAGCTACATATTCTACATCATATGTAGAATTTTCTCTTACTCCAGATAGTGGAAATACTTTGATCTGCGCAGGATCATCAGACCATGCCGGGAATATTGCAGAATCAAGTGCCAAATTTACAATAACAGTAGCAGGCCCGTGGTATAAATTAAAGAATGCTTCTTTATATAAAAAAGGCGGTATAGATCTTACGATTCCATCATTAATATCGGCTTTTGATGGTACTGGTGATGATACCACAGACAGATATTTAATTATCAATAATACTAATAATACGGCGGGCGTCGTTTCTTCCAATAATACTATCTCTTACACCTCAAGCTCTCCTTTTACATCAAGCGCCAGGGCCTGGCAAAATGCTTCTTATCCTTTTTCTTCCCAGTCTTTAATTTCAAATTTCTATGAATATGTTCAGGCAAGAAAAGAATATAAAACAATTACTTCACTGGATGATCTCGTCCAAGATAAAATAAACGTTATTAACTTAAGCAATTTAAATCTCACCAACTCTAGCCTCTCAAAATCTCCCGTTGTTCTGGTTGTTCGTAACGGTAGCAGCTATGGCAACATTACCGTTACTGAAAATCTCACAAAAGCAAATATAGCGATTATTGCCAACACAATCACCTTCAACAATAGCGTTAATTCCGTTGAGGGAATTTTCATTGGGAAAAACATCATCGTCGAAACAACTACCGGTCTTAAAGTCAAAGGCAACCTTATCTCTGAAAATAAAATAACAATACCTACCCGTACCGATACGCCAACTAAACCTTCGATTTTTGTGATTTTCGATCCTACACAATATATAAATTTGTTACCACTTCTCTCAAACTCAAAATATGACTATCAACAAATTCAGTAAAACCAACCATGAAAAGGGTCAGGCATTGCTTATGACCATGATGCTTGTAGCAACGGTTTTAACTGTTTTTTTATCTATATCTTTTAAATCAACCACCGAAACTCAGATCACCAAACTTGAAGAAGAGTCACAAAAAGCACTTGCTGCAGCTGAAGCTGGAATTGAAGCAGCTTTAAAATCAGACTCTGGCGTTACAATAGGCGGCGATCTATCAAGCGACCTTTCAAATTATTCAGGCTCTGCTATCTGTTCGGAAGATTATGATAAAAATTATTTTGTCAGCCCGCTTATCCAAAAAGATGAAGAGTATACTTTCTATCTTGCAGATTATCCGGGCCTTACAAATACCTATTCAGGAACCATTAACCTTTATTACGGTACTCAATCAAGCTGTAATGATATAAGCCTTGAGGTTTCTCTTATTTATGACGCAGGCGGTGATGGGAAATACGATGTTACCCGCTGGATTGCCGACTCTTCAAATATGTTCGGGACGAATAATGGAGAAATATACAATTCAACCTTAATAAGTCCAGAAATTTTTAACGGAGTAAGTTTTAAATGTAATACGTCAAGTATAAATATTATTCCCGCCAACTATCCTAATCCCAAGTTATTGATTGTCCGCGCCTTTGGTAAAGCAACTCAAATTGCCTTCAAGGGACAGTCATCACTTCCCCCCCAGGGAAAAATCTGTGAAGCAAATGCCAACGCAACTAACTCAACCGTCACCAAAAAAGTTACCCTTTTTCAGTCTTACCCTCAACTACCTGCGGATTTTTTTGTGACAAGCTTTTAAAATAAAAATATTAAGAAACTTTTTGATATTAAAAATACGATATTTTAGTATTTTAATGCCTTGGTTTCATAGTTTCTTACAATCTCGATCTTTGGTTGATTTCCGCCTCAACAAGTTCTTTTGGCCGACCATATTTAAGTCTTGAAAGTTGGATAAGCGCTTTGGCAATTTTTTCATTGGCCTCAGATTTTATTTTTTCCATATCTTTTGTAAGATCAACGGAAAAAGGAGCGACCGGATCGTTGTTGACAATAGTTTTCATATATGCGTGAAATCTTTCTATATTGATTAAATCCGATTCATTAAAAACCGGCTGGAACTCCCGCTGGATATATGAAGCATCGGTCACGCCAAGCCTAAAAGCCATGAGAGTTCCTACATTCCCAAAAACGGCATTTTTTACCTCCTCCTCCATCTGACCGATAAACTGATTGGCAACAGTAAGCCCCAAATGATACTTTCTGGCTTCGGATAAAATAACGGCAAAATCCGGAGTGGCAAAGTTTTGGAACTCATCAACATATAAATAGAAATCCCGCCGTTTATCTTCCGGAATCTCCTGACGACTCATAGCGGCAACCAGTATTTTCGGAATAAGAACAAGACCCAAAAAACTTGAGTTCTCCTCGCCAAGTTTTCCTTTAGAAAGATTAATCAATAAAATTTTTCCCTCATCCATTACATTACGAAAATCAAAACAAGATTTTGACTGACCGATAATATTTCTCATAGTTTTGTTTGTCACAAACCGGCCAAATTTGGAAACAATGTAATCCAAAACTTCTGACTTGTGAAAGTCCGAGGTTTGGGCAATCTGGTCGGTCCAGTAGCGACGAACTATCGGATCTGAAACTTTAGGTAATAATTCCTGAACGTATTTTGGGTCGGTCAACACCCGGACTATCTCAACAAATGTCGAACCGGGCTCAGACATGACCGTAAGCATAGCATTCCGTACCGAATGTTCAAATCGTGGACCGATAATTCCTGTTCTTTGCGGGTCATAAAGCTTATACATTAAGTTGATAATCGAGGTTGAAATAAAATGCTTTTGCTCTTCGGTCTGAGCCTCAAGAAGGTTTAGACCCATCGGTCGCTCGGTGTCCGAAGGATCAAAAATAATTACATCTTCTGCCCGCTCGGGTGGAATATAACGTAAAGTATCGTCAACCAAATCACCGTGCGGATCGATTACACAGACTCCGTACCCTGCTTTTATATCCTGTTTTATCATCTCTTTCAAAAGCTCTGATTTACCCACGCCGGTTTTCCCAATAATATAAGTGTGACGCATCCTGTCTTTTGGCGAAACGAAAACCGGCCTTTTCACTCCACGGTAATAGCCTGTCCCAATATATGTACCGCCTGTTGTTGGGACATCGGCCGGAACCGGACCTGTTTTGGCCTTTAACCAGTGAATTTGCGGGGTTTCAATTGTTTTGTTAGGAAAGTGAAATAAAGTTGCCAGTTCATCGGCCGAAAGAACGGAAACCGATTTCCAAAAAGGGAGTTCAAAAACCGGAAAAAATTTATAGATAAAATTGATCATAAAACCGCCTTTAAAAAAAGTTTTTGGTTTTTTAAAGCTGTTTAGGTCTGAGTTGAACTGGGAAAACGAAGTTAAAATATTTTTGAGATGCATATTGGCCATTTCTTTAGACTGGGAGCAGACTACAAAACGAATAGTCGTTTCAAAACCAGACCGGCTACATTTTTCATCGATTTTCTCAAGAATTTTTGGCTCGGTTTTAAATGTTGCTTTTTCCGGATTAGCCTCGTTTTTTTTGGTCGCCGAAACATAAGATTTTCCGGCTTTCTTCCATTTGGATGGTGCCGGCCGAACAAGAATTTGAATAATCGCCCCTTCTTCGTCTCCCATTTTGGAAAGGGCAGCGGTAATGGCGGCCAACGGATCGGTCGACAAATCTTTATAGGTTTTTATCGGCATATATGCTGCTTCTTTTGTCACCAGATTCCCAAAAGCAACGTTGCCTTTTTCCGTAAAAATATTTGGTTCGTCCACTCGATTGATGTCGGCAGTCGGGTAATAGCCATAAACTGTTTTTTCCACAAGATCAATGATCCGCGAAGGAGCCGAAATATAAAAGCGGATTTCGGATTTTTTAGCTACTATCTCCCAACAAATTACATCGTCAAGATTAAAATATGAAAAAAAGCCGGATTTTTTTAATGATGAAAAGGAGTCAAACATCTGTTCGGCCGCATCAATCTTTATTTCATTTTCTTTTGAAACTCTCACTTCCAAAGTCACCATTTCCAAAGAAATTTCTTCTCTTTTTTTCAGTCGAAAATAAATGATAATCAAATAAATCAAAATTAAGATTAAAATACCAATGCTTAGGGCAGCAAGGAGGGCTAAGCCGAAAACTGTCAGTCTTTCTCCAACCGTCTGCAAATATATACTGTCCATAAAAAAATTATATAATAAATAAACCCTATGGACAAAGTTAAAAACCAAAAGACAAAAGTCAAAGATACAGGTAAAAAGTTAGAAATTTTTATTTATGGCACTATTATCTTTTTTTTGGTTTTTTTTCTTTTTTTAAATATTTTTTCTTCTCAAAGAGTTTCTCCCCTCTATTATCAAATAACAAATAATAATCGCCGGGCGGTCGTGGAATTTTTAAAAAAAATTAAAACTCTCCCCGAGTTTTCTTTTTATCTAACAACCAATATCGGTTGTTTTGACCGTTTTTTGGAAAATGAGGTTTTCGGTGAACAAAGAAAAAAAGAAGAGAAAATAACCGAACTTAAATCTATTTTGATAAAAAATCCCAAAAGCCGAGACGCATTATACAACCTATATCTTTTAAATAAAGAATTAAATAAAAATCAGGAGGCGGAAAAATATTTAAAATTGGCAAAAGAAATTGACCCGGAGATTAAGTAATCCAAAATCTTCATTTGCCTAATCCTTTATTGAAGAACTTATTGAAAACCGGAAATTGTAAATTGAAAATTTAATTTGGTGGACCCGACCGGATTTGAACCGGTGATCTCCTGACTGCCAGCCAGGCATTCTAGCCGCTGAACTACGGGCCCTCATCAAAAAATTTATTATTAGTTATTTGATATTATACATTATTGAAGATTATTCGATTATAGCTTTCTCATCTTCTGAGGCAATCACCTTAAAACCCACATGATTGTGACCGGCGAAAAATAATCCTTCACCGATACCGGCCGAAAGTAAAAAGTGTTTTTCTCCACCTGTCAGATAAAAAGTCTCGGTGATTTTTTCAACCGCAGCTGTTGATTGTTTTAAAATAATCTGAAGACTCGAATTTGTAATTATTGCTCTTCCTTCATCGGTTGCCAGAAAATCCTCAACATCCTGAGTAATTGTTGTCAAACCAAGCGAATATTTTCTTGCTCTTTTGGCAAAACTATGCAAATAAGCCCCGGAGTCTTTTTGCTTTATCAAATACCAAGCCTCATCGACCACCAAAACCCTTTTCCTTTTATCCTTGCGTACCCTGTTCCAGATATAATCCAAAACAATATACATGGCAACCGGCCGCAGGTTTTCTTCAAGGTCGCGGATTCCAAAAACGGTAAACGAATTTTTAATATTAAAGCTTGACTGGTGGTTAAAAATTCCGGCAGCCGAACCTTGAACAAATTTCTCCAACCGGTCAGCCAATTCTTTACCTTCCGGCGTTTCCATTCCTCTAAATACCTTATAAAGATCTTCAAGAAGAGGCGGTTCGTTTTTAAAGGTGGCCGGGTCTTGGGTTATTCCTTTTTGTTGATAGGTAGCAACAAGAGCCCGATCCAAAAGCGCATCTTGGGCCGGGGTTAGATCTCCCATTATTACCCTCATCAGGGAATGAAGGTCTAAAATTTTACTGGAAAGTTCATCCGGTTCAGGATCGGCCGTTGTGAGATCGAAAGGATTGATTTTATAAGCCGAAGAGATTGAAAACTCTACAAACTCACCCGAAACTGCATTTGTAAGTTTTTGATATTCGTTTTCAGGATCAATAATAATTACATCTACTCCCATCGTCAAAAGCCGAAGTGCCTCTAGCTTTATCATAAAACTTTTTCCACCGCCGGATTTTCCAAGAATAACCGAATTGGCATTTTCTAAAGTAAAACGGTCAAAAATAATAAGTCCGCCATCGTGTTCGTTGATTCCGTACAAAATTCCCTCATTCCTGGTCAGGGAAGCTGTGGCAAAAGGGAAGGTCATAGCAAGAGAAGTAGTATCCATGTTACGCCAAACTTCAAGTTTGTCGTAAAACATTGGGAGGGTTGATTTAAACCCTTCTTCCATCTCTAAAGTCGCTTGGCGGGAGATAATTAAAAGCGAGGATAAAATAGAGTCGACTTCCTTGCTTTTATTATTTAACTCTTCAATGCTATCTGCCGGAATCGTAATATAAAGTCCAAACTGAAAAAATTTTTCCGCTCCCTTGGCAAGCTCCGATTGGAGAGTTAGCGCATCATCAAGCGCCACCTGCACAGTCGGATCAACCACCTTCCCTGCTTTCATGTCAGATTCTATTGTTGCTTCCATCTCTGCAATTTTTCTTTTCAAATCATCAAGTACTGCTTTTGACTCGGT
>CAZJFG010000005.1:0-47263 GCA_964545385.1 uncultured Gammaproteobacteria bacterium
GTATAAAATGGGCCTGACAGCCGGCGGGAGATTTTCAAAAAGTGCCAAGGTCGTAGGTGAGGTCATGGGAAAATATCATCCTCACGGTGATGCGCCAATTTATGAGGCGGTTGCGCGCATGGCTCAAACATTCTCAATGCGATATCCTTTGGTAAAAGGCCAAGGTAACTTTGGTTCAGTTGACGGTGACCCTCCAGCTGCCATGCGTTATACGGAAGTAAAACTAACCAAAATTGCAGAAGAGTTGCTTTTTGACATCGAAAAAGAAACCGTTGATTTTATCGACAACTTTGACGGTACATTAAAAGAACCGATGTATCTACCGGCAAAACTTCCCAATCTGCTTTTAATGGGTTCTGAGGGAATAGCTGTAGGCATGGCAACAAAGATACCACCGCATAATCTCTCGGAGATTATTGATGCTATCATATACATGATTGACAATACCAAGGTCAATGGAGAAGACAAAAAAACTAAAAAAGAAAAAGATATCTATGAACAAGCCAACTCTCTCACTTATCAAACAGAAATTGATGATCTTCTAAAATTTGTTAAGGGTCCGGATTTCCCAACAGGTGGCATTATTTACGGTCAAAGTGATATTAAACACGCTTACGAAACCGGCCGCGGCTCTATTCTTGTTCGGGCAAAACTGGATGATGAAGACCTTGATAAGGGGAAAACAGCAATTATTGTTAAAGAACTTCCATATCAGGTAAACAAGGCCTCTTTGGTTGAAAAAATAGCCAAGCTTGTAATTGATAAAAAACTTGTTGGTATTTCCGATCTTCGTGATGAATCAAGCCGTGAAGGCGTCCGCGTCGTCATCGAATTAAAACGCGATGCATCACCCAAAAAAGTCATAAACAATCTTTTCAAATATACGGAACTTCAAACGACTTTTCCGGTCAACGTTGTCTGTTTGGTCGACGGGGTACCTCAAACTCTTTCCTTAAAATCAATTCTTGAACTTTATCTCAAACACCGTACGGACATTGTTATCAAAAGATCCAAATATGAGTTAACTCAGGCAAAAAACAGAGCCCATATTCTTGAAGGATATCTTATTGCCCTAGACAACATTGACAGCGTTATCGAAACCATTAAAAAATCGGCAAGTGAACCTGAAGCTAAAAAAAATCTGGTAAAAAAATTTGGCCTGTCGGAAATTCAAGCTCAAGCAATTCTGGATATGCAACTTAAGCGCCTGACCGGACTTGAGAGGGAAAAAATCGAAGACGAGTTAGCAATGCTCAAAAAAACGATTGCTTATCTTGAGGGCTTGCTTAAGGATATTTTGAAAATCTTAAAAGTGATAAAAGACGAAGTCCTTTATCTTAAGAAAAAATACGGCGACGAAAGAAAAACGCAGGTAATTAAAGCAAGACCAGGACAGATTACAGATGAACAGCTTATTGAAAACAAAGAAGTCATTGTTGTCATGACCAAAGAAGGCTATATTAAACAGGTCCCTCGAGAAACCTTCCGCGTTCAGCACCGCGGTGGAAAAGGAGTTTCCGGAATCGAAACCAAAGATACGGACAATGTTTACTACATTACAACAGCGATGGCACACGATTATGTCCTTTTTTTCAGCAATCAGGGGCGGGTTTTCCAAACAAGAGTTTGGGATATTCCACAAGGCTCAAGAATATCAAAAGGCAAGGCAATTGTTAATCTGATTCCGACAAAACCCGACGAAAAAGTCACATCAATCCTAACTTATTCCGCCGAAGACAGAAAAAAAAACAACAACAAATTTATTATTATGTTTACGAAGAACGGAACTGTTAAAAAAACACCTTTTGAGGAATATGCAAATATTCGTTCAAACGGCATTGTTGCTATAAAACTTGAAAAAGGTGATGAACTTTTATGGGTCAGAATTTCCGGTCAAAAAGACAATGTGATTATGTCAACAAAAATGGGAAAAGCAATTGTCTTTAAAGAAAAAGAGGTCCGAGCGGTGGGAAGAGCCTCAATCGGAGTTAAAGGTATTGATCTTGAGAATGAAGATCATGTTGTTGCCGCAGATATTTTTTCAGACCAAGAATTCAAAAAAAATATCCTCGTTATCTGTGAAAAGGGAATTGGTAAAAAAACAAGACTTTCAAACTTCAAAGGACAGCACCGCGGTGGAAAAGGAGTGAAAGTCACTTCGATCGATAAAAAAACAGGAACGGTCGCTTTCGCCAAAATTATAAACGAAGAAGAATCAACAATCATTATTACAAGCGGTAAGGGTCAAATTGTAAAAACTCCGCTTGAAGGTATCCCTTCAAGATCAAGAACAGCCAAAGGAGTCATTTTAATGCGCTTTTCACAAAAAGACGATCAAGTTGTTTCAGCGACCTTCGTATGATAAAATAAGAGTAATGGAAATCTCCGGAAAAAAACTGGCAGATTCGATGAAAAAAGAGTTAAAAAAAGAGATTAAAAAACTTAAAAAAAATAAACTCAAACTTGTTACTTTCCTTGTCGGCCAGTCAGCCGATCAGCTTTCGTTTGTAAAGATTAAAAAAAAAATTGCCTCGGAACTTGGTATCAATTTTGAGTTTATCCATTTAAAAACCACACCAACTTTTGAGAAGTTTATGAGAAAAGTCCGAGAAAAAGCAATGGAGAAAGAAACTACGGGCGTCATTATCCAACAACCATTGCCGGCCCAACTTTCCACAGACAGTATCTACAACTGTATTCCACTAAATAAAGAAATAGAAGGACATTTACGAAAAACACCATTTTACCCGCCGATTGGCTTGGCGGTACTTACGTTAATTAAACATATATTTTTAAAAACAAGATCCGGGAAAGATTTGTTTATCGATTTCGAACATGATAAAAACTTTTTCAAGAAAATTTTCCATAACAAAAAAATAGTCCTTATCGGTCGGGGAATTACCGGAGGACAACCAATTGGAAAAACGCTTTCCGATTTTAAAATAAACTATTACAACATAAACTCACACACTCCAGAACCAGAATCATATTTTAAAGAAGCTGATCTTATTATCTCCGCTGTTGGCAAAAAGGTAATTGATGTAAAATTTTTAAAACCTGGTGTTGTATTGATTAATGTCGGACTTCATCGGGAAAAAAATAAATTAAAAGGAGACTATGAAGAAAAAGAGGTAAAAAAAATTAGTTCTTTTTATACGCCGATTATCGGAGGATTAGGCCCTTTGGATGTTTTATATCTCTATAAAAACCTTATTGATGCTGCTAAACTACAATAAATGAAAGTTGTCATAATCACCGGCCAGACTGCAACCGGAAAAACAAAACTTGCCCTAAGCAAAAAAGGAGTCTTGATAAATGCCGATGCACGTCAAATTTACAAATACTTAAATATTATTACAGGCAAAGACAAATCGAGAAACAAAAATCGAAAGTCAAAAGTACTTCTGTACGATATAATTGATCCGAAAGAATACTTTTCGTCATACGATTACCAGAAAGCTGCCATTCCTTTGATAAAAAAAATATTGGAGCAAGGAAAAACACCAATTATTGTCGGAGGAACCTACCTTTACCTTTCTCATTTGCTTTACGATGTTGCGACAGAAAATATTCCTCCAAACTGGAAACTGCGCAGAATATTAAACAACAAACCCGTTTCTTTCCTTCAACAAAGATTGTACCGTTTGAATCCAGATTTTTTTAAAAACCTAAATGAAAGCGATAAAAAAAACCCACAGCGCCTTATTCGCAAAATTGAGATTTTTTCTGCAAAAAAACCTGTCATAACGGGCCGTATTCCACCCCGGAGGTGTATTTTGGAGGATAAAATCAATCTTCCGAATATCAAAATTGAATTTATTGGACTAAGATTCAAAAATAAAAAAAATCTTGTACACACGATTAAAAAAAGGGTCGAAAAAAGAATTGATGCCGGAGCAATCAAAGAAGTAAAAGACCTGCTCAAAAGAGGTTATACGGAAAACGATCCTGGTTTAAAAACAATTGGATACAAACAAATTATCGCATACCTAAAGGGTAATTTGACAAAAGAAGAGGCAATAAATCAATGGATTGCCAAAGAAATCCAGTATGCCAAACGCCAATATACTTTTATGAAAAAAGATCCGAATATTTGCTGGCAGCTCGTTTAACTTTTATTGAAAAGCTTAATAAATGACTCTTTTGGAATCTCTACCCGACCTATCATCTTCATTTTCTTTTTTCCTTCTTTTTGCTTTTCCAGAAGCTTTCTTTTTCGACCTACATCACCTGCGCCAAGTACTTTACCGCTTCTGACTAAAACGTTTTTGCGAAAAGGAGCGATTCTTTCTGAAGCGACGATTTTTCCGCGATACTCCGCTTGGATCTTCACTTCATATTGTTGTCTGGGAACAATACTCCGGAGTCTTTTGACAAGTTGTTGGCTTTTTTCCATCATCCTATCCTTAACAACAATCTCGGAAAACTCATCAATTTCCTGGCCATTGAGCAAAATTTTCATTTTATCCGCCTCAACTTGACTGTATTCCAGAAACTCCCAGTCCAAAGAAGCATAACCGGAACTAA
Organism: uncultured Gammaproteobacteria bacterium; assembly: GCA_964545385.1. Taxonomy (GTDB): domain Bacteria; phylum Patescibacteriota; class Microgenomatia; order UBA1406; family GWC2-37-13. The sequence continues at coordinate 4,528 of CAZJFG010000005.1, forward strand.
CGCTTTTTAACTTATCGTAGAAATCCGAGATCATTTCACTCATCGGCATAATATAGCTTATGGATATCTGAGCCTTGTTGTCCATTGTCACGAACTTACCGCGATAATCTTCAACAAGTTTCATAATATTTCCCAGATAGCTTTGCGGAATAACAATTAAAATTTTCACGTAGGGTTCAAAAAAATGATTGTTTTCAAATTTGAACTCGACCTGAGGAGGCGTCAAAACAAGATCAAGATTAAATTCTCGTTCAAGCCGCTCCCTGACAATATCGGCGTGCAAAAGCCCCAAAAACCCAACCCGAAATCCTGCCCCAAAAGCCTTACTGTGAATCGAGGAAAAAGTCAAAGAAGAATCGTTTAAATAAAGTTTTTCCAAAGATTTTTTTAAATTCAAAAAATCATGAGTATCTGTTGGAAAAATTGAGGCATAGACCATGGAATGAACTTTCTTGTAACCCGGAAGCGGAGTACTCTCGCTTTTTTGCAGAACTAGAGTATCTCCGACACGCACCTGACGGATATCTTTAAGGTTTGTGACAACATATCCTATTTCGCCTGTTGTCAGTTTGTTTTTTACCTCAAGGTTCGGATTAAAAAAACCAACCTCGGAAATATTAAAATTCAAATTTGCCTGGCAGAGTTTTACGGACAAATTTTGACTAAACTCGCCGCCAAAAACCCGAACAAAAGCAATTACTCCACGATGAGCATCATAGTAAGAATCAAATATGATGGCAGTCGCCGATAGTCTGTGATTGGTCACTGGTGATGGAATTTTCTGGATTAGTACATCTAGTAATTCAGCTACCCCTTGACCGGTTTTTGCCGAAACCAAGTATATCTCTTTTTCATCCACTCCCAGAAAATCAATAATCTGTTTTTTAGTAGACTCAATATCGGCAGCCGGCAGGTCTATTTTATTAATCACAGGAATTATAGTCAAATTTTTTTCAATAGCCTTATAGGCGTTGGAAATAGTTTGCGCCTGAATCCCTTGAGTAGCATCGACCAACAAAATAACCCCTTCCACACAAGAAAGCGTCCGATCAACTTCATAGGAAAAATCAACATGACCCGGAGTATCAATAAGGTTCAAAACATAATTTTTGTAGATCATTCTGACGGGTGCCAGCTTGATCGTAATTCCACGCTCCCTAGAGATCGGATTCCTGTCCAATAGTTGTTCTTCGTGGCAACCGGGCTCAACGACTCCGGTAAGCTCAAGCAACCTGTCGGCTAGTGTTGATTTACCATGATCGACATGGGCTATAATGGCAAAATTTTTTACTTGGCTAACTGATTGCATAGGTTTTTATTATAATCTATATGATGAGATTTATCTTTAGCTATTTGCTTATACTTAGCGCTATTTTTTCTTTTTTGATTCCCCCTTTTCAGAAACCGGATGAAACAGTGCATTTCAAAAAAACCTTGAGTGTCAGCTACGGTATTTTCGACTGCCCTAAAAACGGTAAAATAAGAATCAGCAAACAGTTTGCCGACCTTCTTGCTAAAAAAAATCTTCAGCAAATGATTTCTAAAAAAAATTACAAAATTAAATTCAGCGACTGGTTTTCTCAAGTTATTGCAACACCAGCGACCGGCAACCACCAATCAACAATCGCTATAAATCAAAGCGTTTGCCAATTGCCGACGATTTCTTATCTACCTCAAGTCCTTGGCATTTTAATTTCCCGCTTTTTAAATTTTAATCAGTATCTCTCTTTTTTCTTTGGCCGTTTTATCGGCTTTCTGATTTTTTTTGCCTGGTTTTACCTGCTGCTTAAAAAAGCGCCAAAATCAACTAAAAATATTTTTCTTCTGACATTTTGCCTACCAATGACCGTTCACCAATTGACCAGCTATAGTTATGATGGAGTTCAGATTATGCTTTCTTTGACTGCCTTTTTGGCGCTGATAAAAATAGTTGAGAGTAAATATAAAAAAATCGGTTGGTTGTTGATTTTTGCTCTAAGTGCCATGTTTTTTTTACTTAGCAGAAAAATAGTCAAGGTTGCCTATCCGCCAAAAGTCAATCCGGACGGCCAGTTGGATCTTTTATATGAAAATCCGTTTTTATTATTGAAAGTTGTTTTGGCAACATCTTTTTACAGATTTCCATTCTATTTCCAGGGTTTAATCGGTATTTTCGGCTGGCTTGAATATGGATTGGATTACTTCAGTTATTTTTTTTATAGTTTGTTGATTTTCTTTGTTATTTTTCAAACCAGCTTAGAAAAAAAATTGCTTCTTTCCAAACTTCAAGATATTTTTTTGGCCGGAATGATTTTTACTTATTATATTTTTCTAATATTGATAAATTATTTATTTTGGACACCATACGGCCTGGTTGTTGCCGAAGGAGTGCAAGGAAGATATTTTATATTTGTATTTCCCTTTTTTATTTACTTGATGATAAATATCCGACAGATTTATTGCCAACAACCGAAGTTTAAAAAAATATTCCTTCGAACATGGATAGCTGCTTTCTTTTTTGTCGGCATTTTAACATTAATTTTTCAGGCGGTTATATTTCGCTTCTATCTGATTTAATAAAAAAAAGGTTATTTGATAGTAAAACCAATATAGGGGATTGGCTAAATTGCGGATAAGAAAGTTGTCAACAGGCTTGAAATGAATGGTTTTTTTGAATTTGGAAAATATGAATTTGTCCGATATGACCTTGTCTGCCTGTATTTTTCGCCTGTTTTTTATAATATTTTTCAAATTATGCAAAACAACAAAATAACTTTTGAGCTTTAATAAAAACCAACCTTCAAATATACTGTAAAAAACTATTCCGATCTCATTTGCAAGAAATATTGGGAGAAGTAGTAAAATAAGTTTTAAGGAATAGTTTTTTAAAATAATCTTCAATCGATTTTTTTCTTCTTGATATCTATTTAATTTGTATCGTCCGAAGTGGTAATAGTGATAAATGACCGCATTTTTTGCTAAAAAATGCTGGTAACCTGCAAGAAAGCCACGCAGACTTAAATCTTCATCTTCAGACGTCATGAAAAATGTTTCATCAAATCCTCCAATCTCTTCGTAATATTTTTTTGAAATAAGCATTGCCGCGCCACTTACCGAAATAATCTCTCTATCTTTTTTGAACGGTTTATATCTTTTTAAGTAATCCTGACAGTAACCGAATCCCAAAAAATGGACAACGTTACCAACGCTGTTAACCTTTTTCCTATCTTTGGCGAGTAAAATAACCGGCTGGATCAAGCCTGTCCTGATTTTGTTTTCTTTTTTGTCCTGATAACTTTTTACCATTTCTTCGATAGTGTTTTTTTTAAGTATCGTGTCGCAGTTTAAAACCAAGCAAAAATCCGCCCCTTCCCCAAAAGCTTTTTTCAAACCAATATTGTTTCCTTTCGCATAGCCGCAATTTTTTTTAAATTGAATAGTTTTTAGTTTTAAGTTCTGGTTTTGAGCTTTGAACTTTGCATTTTGAACCTCTTTCCAACTTCCATCCGTTGAATTATTATCAAGAATATAAATCAAAAGGTTCTTGTACGTCTGTAAGAGAAGGGAGTGGATAACTCCTTTTAAATATTTTTTTTCGTTTGTGCAAAGTACTAAGACAGCCACTTTCGGATCTTTCATAAATCCTTCTATTATATATAATGGAATTAATGGATAAAATAAAAAAGTTGCAAGAAATTTGTAAGCTTGTTCGATATTGCATTTTAACATCAACAACCGCTGCTGGATCCGGACACCCCAGCTCTTCTCTTTCTGCGGTTGAGTTGATGACAGGCCTTTTTTTTGGCGAAATAACCCAGGAATCTGATCGGGTGATTTTTTCCAAAGGCCATGCTGCTCCTTTACTTTATTCACTTTATCATGCCGCAGGATTAATATCGTTTGATGAACTTTTGACTTTACGAACTTTCAACTCAAATCTCGAGGGCCACCCAACCCCGAGATTTCCTTATGTTGAGGTGGCAACCGGCAGTTTGGGACAAGGACTATCAATAGGTCTAGGAATCGCTTTGGGTATGAAACTTAAGTATAAAACAACATTATGGCCAACAGGAGATAAGAAAGAAGGACTCACGGCAGCCGGCACGCAAAAAGCACTGGCGGATAAGAATTGTGAGAAGATCCTGCCGCACATATGGGTATTAATTGGCGATTCTGAGATGGCTGAAGGCCAGGTCTGGGAAGCAATAGAGCTTGCCGGTTATTATAAACTGGACAACCTTGTTGCCATCGTTGATGTCAATCGGCTTGGACAACGCGGAGAAACCATGCTCGGTTGGAATATCAAGGCTTATAAAAACAGGGTAGAAAGTTTTGGCTGGAATGCGATTGTTGTTGACGATGGCCACGACCTTAAAAAAATACTTAATGCCTACCAATCACTCGCCACCAATAATCAACCATTAATGATTATTGCCAAAACGATAAAAGGAAAAGGCGTTTCTTTCCTTGAAAATCAAGAGGGCTGGCACGGAAAACCGTTAAATAAAAAACAGCTAAACCAGGCATTAACTGAACTTGGAGAGGTTAATTTTGATTTGAAAGAGAAGACTGTTTTTTCGGATCATGTGATTCAAGACTTAAAAAATACCATCTCTCAAATCACATATCAAAATCTCAAATCCACTCTTTTAAATTTCAAAGCTCCATACTCAACACGCGAAGCATACGGCGACGCCCTTTCCGAACTTGGTAATAACAATAAAAAAATAGTTGTTTTCGATGCTGAAACTTCAAACTCTACCTACAGCAGCAAGTTCGCCGAAAAATACCCCGAACGTTTTTTTGAAATGTTTATTGCCGAACAGAATATGATCTCTACGGCTCTTGGTATTTCCAAACAAGGATTTATCCCTTTTGTCTCTACTTTTGCCGCTTTTTTGACGCGTGGTTTTGACCAAATTAGAATGAGCCAGTATTCAAATCCCAACCTCAAAATTTGCGGTTCACATGCCGGATGTTCGATTGGTACAGATGGTGCCTCCCAGATGGGACTTGAGGATATTTCGATGTTCAGGAGTATTTTGGACAGTGTCGTTTTTTATCCTTCCGATGCGGTTTCCTGTTTCAAACTGACTGAAATTGCATCCAGAAATCCTGGGTTGTTTTATTTGCGTACAACCCGCGAAAAACTTTCATTGATCTATCATAAAGATGAAGAATTTAAAATCGGCGGTTCAAAAATTTTAAAAAGCTCCAAAAATCCAAAAGCTTTGGTAATTGCTGCTGGTATCACCGTCCACGAAGCACTCAAAGCTTACGACAAACTTGTCAAAGAAGGGATTGGAATTACCGTTATTGATCTTTATTCAGTCAAACCTATTGATTTACAAACCATCAAATCACTGATCACCGACCGCCAATCACCAATCACCAATGTCGTTGTCGTTGAGGATCATTACCCAAGTGGAGGATTGGGAGAAGCTATTTCTTCAACAATCACCGATCACCAGCTCCAAATCACGAATTTTACCCATCTGTGTGTGAAAAAAATTCCTCGATCAGGAACGATGGAAGAACTTCTGGCTTATGAAGAAATCGACGCAGATGCCATCTATAAAGCGGTGAAATCCTTGCTCTAAATTTATCCGGGCTTAGGAAACTATTGAACGATTTTTTCCCAAGGAAAAATACTGCGGCCAAAATGGCCATATGTCGCAGTCTTAAAATATATTGGCCTACGCAAATTCAAGCCTTCGATAATCCCCGCTAAAGATGTATCAAGTATCTTATCCATAAAACTTTTTATAGTCTTTTCACTTTTTTTATTTGTGCCATAAGTTTCTACTTCCTGCATCACTGGTTTTTTGGCACCGATAAAGTAGGCGAGCCTAACTTCGCATTTTTTTGCAAGACCGGCGGCAACAATATTTTTGGCAAGATATCTGGCTGCATAGGCAGCCGACCGATCAACCTTGGTTGCATCTTTTCCGGAAAAGCAACCGCCGCCGACATGGGCAAACGATCCATAGGTATCAACAATTATTTTTCTGCCTGTTACCCCGGTATCTGAAGCCGGGCCGCCTATATGCCAAACGCCTGTCCCATTCACTATCAGCTGACTTTTTTTTATATGCATACCATAATTGTTCAGTTGAGAAATCACTAAATGTTTATAAAGGTCTTCTTTTACCTGGTCAAGAGATACTTTCTCATCATGAGGGACTGCTAAAACAACGGTTTCAACAGCTATTGGTTTCCCGTTTTTATATACTGCCGTCACCTGAGTTTTGCCATCGGGACGAAGATAGGGAAGTGTTTTATTTTCGCGTAAAATATCAATGTTTTCCGCCAGTTTGTGACTAAGTATAATTGGAAGCGGCATAAATTCTTTGGTTTCTTCTGTGGCATAACCATACATTATTCCCTGATCTCCGGCACCCAGTTTGTCGACACCTTCTGCAATCTCAGGAGATTGGGTATGAATTTTTACAACAATAGGAGATTTATCCGTAAACTTAAATTTTTTATTTGTATAACCGAGTTTTTTTATTGTCCTACGTGCAATTTTTTTGTAATCCATCTTCGTTTTGGTACTTACTTCACCGGCCATTGTTATAAAGTTTTTGGTAACCATAGTCTCAACAGCCACTCGAGAAAATCTATCGTGGGCTAAAGCATAATCCAAAATGGCATCGCTTATTTGATCGCAGATTTTATCAGGATGACCAGCACAGACCGATTCCGAAGTATAAATATTCATGGTTTTTTTCTCGCTTTGAGCGTATCGCTTCTAGCTTTAGCACCGTGTCTTAAATATTTTAAGCTCGGTTGCTGGATAGTTTACTGGGCTAGATCCCAAACTACCTCTCTTGATATTTTTATAAAGAATAACAGGAATTTAACTATTTTACAAGTCAAGGTATAATAATCCTCAATAATCAAGATAAATTTTCAAAACAGCTATGGACTTATCAACAAACAATAAAAATGATCACCTTTTAAGTTTGATTATCCCTGTAAAAAAACAGGAAAAAACTATTGTTAAAAATATACGCGAAATAAAAAAAGCTTTAAATAAAATACGTTATCCGGCAGAAACTATTATTGTCGTTGACGGTATTGAAGATCGATCTTTGGAAAAAATAAAAAAAGCCAATATCCCCGGGGTTACTACAATTAGTTATCTGAAAAATCAGGGAAAAGGCTACGCAGTCCGATTGGGTATGAAAAAAGCCAAAGGCGACTACATCATGTTTATCGATGCAGGTATGGAAATTGATCCAAACGGTATTTCCATGCTCCTTGAGCACATGGAGTGGTACAACGCCGATATTATAGTTGGCTCAAAAAGACATCCGGTTTCTCAGGTGGACTATCCACTGACCAGGAAAATATTAAGTTACGGTTATTATTATTTTGTTAAACTTCTTTTTGATATTAATATTCACGATACTCAAGCAGGAATAAAAATTTTCAAGAAAAAAGTTTTGCAGAAAATCTTACCACGATTGGTAGAAAACAAATTTGCCAGCGATCTTGAAATGCTTGTCGTAGCTAAAAAACTCGGGTTTAAAAGAATCTATGAGGCACCGATTAAACTCGACTACAAAGCAAGCTCGATTACTTCGGCAGCTAATTTATCGGCCATCTGGCAAATTCTTGTTGACACCTTGGTCATTTTTTACAGAAAAAATATTATTAGGTACTACGACCGATGAAAAAAATTTTTTTTTCAATAATTATCCCAACCAAAAATATAACGAGTTCTCTTATGCTCGAAAATTTACCCGCACTGGAAAAACAGACTTTTAAGAACTTTGAAGTCATTCTTTTGCCAAATAAAACGGATAAAAAACCATACCTGATTAAAAAATATCCTTGGTTGAAAATTATTCCGACAAAAAGGATTACTCGTCCATCAAAAAAAAGAAATCTTGGTGCAAAATACGCCAAAGGCCAAATCATTGCCTTTATCGACGACGACGCCTACCCTGAAAAAAACTGGCTTAAAAACGCGGCAAAATTTTTTATCGAAAAAGAAGCCGTTGCTGTCTGCGGACCCGGTATTTTGCCGAAAAAAACAAATTTTTGGGAAAAGTTATTTGATGAAATTCTGAAATCTTTTTTGGGAAGCGGCAGTTACAACTACCGTTTCTTGCCGAAAAAAGAAATGTTTGTTGACGACGCTCCGTCAATGAATTTTTTTATAAAAAAAAATATTTTTGACTCTCTGGGCGGTTTCAACGGCAACTACTGGCCGGGAGAAGACAGTAAGCTTTGCGAGGATTTGGTCTATAAAAAAGGTAAAAAGATTATTTATTCCCCAAAATTGCTTGTTTATCACCATCGCCGCAACGGTCTTTGCAATTTTCTTAGGCAACATGGTGCTTATGGTTTTCACCGCGGCGCTTTTTTTGCGCAAGGCGACCAAAACTCCAAAAAATTGTTTTATTTTATTCCTACTTTTTTTGTTTTTTATCTTTTGTTTCTTTTATTTAGTAAACTTTATCACTTGATAAACTTGACAAGCTTGATAAGTTTGCCACTATTACTTTATATTAGCTGGGGGATCTTACTTAGTCTCAAATCATTGATAAACACAAAAAATATTTTTATTTTTTTAGCTTTTTTCCCTATTCTTTTTCTGAACCATCTTATCTACGGTATAATGTTTTTTGCTGGAATTTTAGCCGGAAAAAAATATGAAAGATAAAATTAAAGTCGCTATCGGATATCCACCTATCGAGTCAAAAAAGGGAACTGCTCTTTTATCTCAAAATCGTCAGTTCCAATATTTCAATAATCCAACGTATATTTATCCTATGGTGGCGGCCTACGGTGCTACAATGCTTAAGAAAAACGGGTATAAGGTTTACTGGCTTGACGGAATTGCCGAAAAAAAGACTTTTAAAGATTGGCTGGCGAAAATAAAGAAAATAAAACCCGATTATTTATTAATGGAAACAAAAACGCCGGTTATTAAAACTTATTGGAAAATAATTAACAGACTAAAAAAAGAGTCTTTGAAAATTGAAAACTGGAAATTGAAAATTATCCTTGTGGGAGACCATGTCACTTATCTACCAGAAGAATCGTTTGAAAAAAGTAAAGTCGATTATGTGATTGCAGGTGGCGACTACGACTTTGTTGTTGTAAACTTGCTAAACCATATTTATAAAAAAAAGAAACTTGAAGGAGGAATTTACTGGAAAAAAAGAAAAAAAATCTGCAATTCCGGCCCTGTTTCGGTAAAACACGATTTAAACTCATTGCCTTTTGTCGACCGGAATCTTACCAAATGGAAACTATACGCATATGAAAATGGCAATTATAAATATACGCCCGCCACCTACATGTACAGTGGCCGCGACTGTTGGTGGAATCGTTGTACCTTCTGTGTCTGGGGCCAACTTTTATACCCACTGGGTTCATATCGGAGTTTTACTCCTGAAAGACTTTTTGCCGAACTTAAATATGTTGTCGATAAATACAAAGTACGTGAAATTTTCGATGATGCCGGTACTATGTTTGCCGGTCCTAAGATGAGGAAATTTTGCCGGCTTTTAATTGAAAGCGGCTATAATAAAAAGGTTGTCTTTGGCTGTAATATGCGTTTTAACGCTATAGATCAAGAACTTTACTATCTTATGAAAAAAGCCGGATTTAGATTTATTCTCTATGGCATGGAATCGGCCAATCAAAAAACTCTTGACAAAATTCAAAAAGGAATAAAAATAAAAGAAATTATAAATGGCGCCAAAATGGCTTCAAAAGCCGGTCTTGAAGTTCATGCAACGATTATGCTCGGCTATCCTTGGGAGTCGTACCGAGAAGCAAAAAAAACAATTACGTTTGCCAAAAAATGTTTTAGAAAAGGATACTTCAACTCAATACAGGCAACAATTGTGATTCCATATCCGGGCACGCCGCTTTGGAAAGAGTGTAGGGAAAAAAATTGGCTGCTTACGGAAAATTACAATCGCTACGATATGAGGGAACCGGTAATGAAAACGCCTTTTTCTCAGGAAAAAATTCTTGCGCTTGAGCAAGAACTTTATTTAAGCTTTTTAACACCCGAATATATTTTTAGAAAAATTAGAAATATCAGGAACTTCCACGACTTTAAATATCTTTTTTTTATGGCTAAAAAATTGTTTGGCCATCTTTTGGATTTTAATCCGCATCAAAAAAAAGTCAGAAGTTATTAAAGAGAGATTAACATTTCCTTGGCTTGTTCGTTTGCCGGATTGATCTTCAATGCTTTTTCCAAATATTGTTTTGCCTTTGCCTTATCTTGTTTCTTCAAGCTTACCATGGCCAAATCAACATATAAGTCGTCATTTGACGGGTTAATTTTAAGGGCCATTTTAAGAAAAGCTTCACAGGAAGCGATTTCTCCTTGATTGAAATAAATACTGGCAATGTTTTGATAAGATTGCCAAATGCTGGGATCATATTTAATAGCTAGGAGATAACTGTTAAGTGCCATTTCTTTTTTTCCCATATTAATATAAGTATTGCCCAGATTATGGTAGGCGGCGGCATAATTTGGGTACAATTTAATTGCCGTAATAAACTCCTGGGCTGATTTTTCGAAATCTCCGGCTCTTCCATATACATCTCCGAGATTTAAATGGGTTTTTGGATCCGAAGGAGAGGTTTTTGCCGTTGCTATCCAAAGATTATTTTGGTTTCTCCAATCAACATTCCGTATGATAGTCCGTGTAGTCAAACACAAAATGATTATAATAAAAAGCAAATAACCAAATGATTCGGTCTTTTTGTTATCTACCAGCTTTTTTAAAAAATATCCAAAAACAACAAAAATTCCTATTGACCCTAAATAAACGTATCTTTCCGCCACTATCCAGGATATCCTAAAGGGTGTAAGAGTCGGTAACAGGCTGATAATAAAAAAAGATAACCAAAAAAATATTTTACGATTTTTGAAGAAAGAATATATTATAAATCCAACAAAGCAAATAGAAAAAGCTACACGGATAAGATATTCTTTCATGCCAAAAATCATTTCCGAATGATAAAGGGTGAGTTTGTCCGGCCAAAAAATCAATTGTAAATAAGAAGTCAAAGCAATAGGTATTTGGATAAGAATATCACCATATTTTTTTTCTGCCGAATCTGACTGCATTACCGAGGCCTGTCTTGAAGGAATTTGTACGACATAAATAAAAAACCAAATGCTATCTATGAGAAAAAAAGGGATTATTTTTTTCCAATTTTTTTTCAAATTACCTAAAGCCAATTCATATGTAAAAAGGATTATGAAGTAAACCATCGCCTTTTCCGAACAGACTAAAGCTAAAGCGGCAAAAATGAAAGATAAAAAATATAATTTTTTATATTTATCCGACAATATATATGTTAAAAAAGAAGCTAACAGAAAAAAACCGTACTTGACATAAGGACCGCCGGAAACCCAACCGACAGACTCTATTAAAATCGGATGGACTGAAAAAATCGCCGCCACATAAAAAGCCAGGTCTTTCCCAAAAAGCAAGGAAACAATAATATAAACGGTAAAAACCCCTCCCAGATGGAAAAGAATATTTGACACACGGTAACATATCGGGGCAAAACCACAGATTTTATAAATAAAATAGTACTGGAGCGGTTGGAAAAAATTGTAAGGCTTACTAAAAATGCTTGAAAGATTACCAATATCCGGATTTTCGGTAATTGCTCCAATGTCGTCCGAAAGAAGCTCGTTATTTAGAGAATTGGCATAAGCAATAAATACGAGAAAGGTTAGAAACAAAAAAATTGGCCAATTTTTTTTTAAGTATTTTTTGATCCTTTCTAACATAACAAAAATTATAGCATGATATAATCAGGAAGAAATGAAAAATCCGTTGATCTCCGTCATTATCACAACCCGTAATTCACGAAACCATATCACAAACTGTCTTCGCTCTCTAAAAAAACAAAGCTATAAAAATATTGAAATAATTGTTGTCGACAACAACTCGTCAGACGGGAGTAAAAAATGTGCCGGAAAATATACAAAACTGGTTTTTAATAAAGGTCCGGAGCGATCGGCTCAAAAAAATTTCGGTGTTAAAAAAAGCCATGGGGAATACTTGTTTTTTTTGGATGCAGATATGAGTCTTAGTCAAAAGCTAATTGAAAATTGCGTCAAAATCCTAAAAAACAAAAAAATTGTTGCACTCTACATTCCCGAAATAATTGTTGGAAACGGGTTTTGGCCAAAAGTCCGCAATTTTGAGAGAAGTTTTTACAACTCAACCGTAATTGATTCTGTCAGGTTTATAAAAAAAAATATTTTTGAGGCGGTTGGCGGGTTTGATGAAAAGTTATGGGGAGGAGAGGACTGGGATCTTGATAAAAGGTTGAAAACTAAAGGCAAATTCAGCATTAGCCCATCACCACTCTATCACAATGAAAAAAACTTTTCACTCAATAAATATCTAAAAAAAAAGAAATACTATGCAAAAAGTTTACACATTTATAAAAACAAGTATGGAGAAAACGATCTGGATGTAAAAAAACAGCTTGGATTTTACTACCGTTTTTTCGGCGTTTTTGTTGAGCATGGAAAGTGGAAAAAACTTTTTCTTCATCCATGCTTGGCAATAAGCATGTTTTTCCAACGTGTTTTGGTAGGATTAACTTATAAAAAAGGAAGGCATTACGTGGGCAATCCCACTCACCTTATTGAAAAAATAAAATGAAAATTGTCTACGCCTTTATGAACAGTTATGCAGCCGGAAAAAGCGGTGGAGATGTTGCTTTTATAGAAATTTTCAAAAGGATAAAAAATATTAAGCTCATTGTTATCACTTCTGCTCTTGGAAAAAAGCTTTGCCGCGAAAGTAACCTTTCTGCAGACTATCAGTTGACAACACAAGAAAAATATTTTAACAATACTTGGTTTATCTATCTCCAAAGAATTGTAAAAGGTTTATTTTTAAAGACATTGCCAAAAGATATTATTTATGCAACTTCTGATGCCATGCCTGATGTTTTACCCGCTTTTTTTTTGAAAAAAAAATACCCCAAAATGGAATGGGTACAAAAGATTTATCATCTGATTCCAGAAGATAGGTTTTTTTCTCATTGGTCCCAAAGAATTAGTTTTTTTTTGATAAAAAATTTGGCTGACATTATTATCGTTGACAACAAAATTTTAAAAAAACATTTAATTCAAATCGGATTTTGCGAAAAACGGCTATTTGTTAACTCTTTGGGTACCGATTTTTCTTATTTTCGAAAAATTAAGCCTTCAAAAATTTCTTACGAAGGTGTTTTTATGGCCCGACTTCACCCTTCAAAGGGAATATTTGATTTGGTTGAAATTTGGAAAGGAGTTGTTGCCAAATTTCCGAAAGCCAAACTTGCCATCATCGGCCGGGGTGAAAAAAAAGTTATGAATCTACTAAGCAAAAAAATCCACAAAGCAAAACTTGAAAAGAATATTGTCATTTTGGGTTATTTAAAAGATGACCAAGCTTTTTCTTTGATTAAATCCGCAAAACTTTTCGTACTTCCAAGCTATGAGGAGGGTTTTGGCTTGGTTATTTTGGAAAGTTTGGCTTGTGGAACACCTGTTGTTGCCTACGATTTAACAGGCTATCATCCGGATATAAAAAAACAAATTTGTCTTGTCCCAAAAAACGATACAATAATGTTTGTCAAAACAATTAAGGCTAAAATAAAAAATGGAAAGCGGGTTGTTCTGGAAAAGGATTTTTTGCATAAGTTTGATTGGCGGCAAACCGCCCAAAATGAAAAAAAACTTGTTATTCTGATATAATAATATTCGTATGTTTCCCAAAGCAAAAAAGCTTGCCCAAAATATTCGGCTTTTTTTTTCTTACCGTGAACTTTTATTCAATCTGGCCCGCCGAGAAATCAGCCAACGTTATAAACAATCTATCCTGGGTTATGCCTGGGTAATCCTTAATCCGCTTTTCCAGCTTGTTGTCATGAGTTTTGTTTTTTCAACCATTCTACGCGTAACCAATCTTTCCGTACCTTATATCATCTTTCTCATGGTTGGCCTTTTGCCTTGGAACCTTTTTACCGCAAGTCTCAGTTCAGCCAGCAATTCGCTTGTTTCAAACAGCAGTTTAATTACCAAAATCTATTTTCCTAGGGAAATTTTGGTCTACGGGACAATCATGGCTAAAATTGTTGATTTTTTATTTTCATGTTTAGTTCTTATCGTCTTTTTTTATTTTTATAAAATAAAGTTAAATATTATGGTCCTTTGGGTACCTTTAATTTTTTTAACCCAGTTTATCCTTATGTGCGGCATTTCTTTGATAATCGCTGCCTTCAATCTCTTTTACCGAGACATCCAATACCTCGTATCACTTGTTTTTATGCTTTGGTTTTATCTAACACCGGTTATGTACCCTGTTGAGATGTTTCCGGAAAAATACCGTTTTATATTTTCCCTAAATCCTATGTCGGTTTTTATAAACGCCTATCGTCAAACAATTCTTGGAGGAGGAATGCCCAACTTGGTCAGTCTTGCTATCGGCTTTATCATTTCTATAGGTATTTTTATTTTCGGATATTTGTTGTTTAAAAAATTAGAGGGACAATTTGCCGACTATGTATAGTGGTTGTTAACTCGTGGTTAGTGACTAGTAAAAAATTATGATAAAAAAATTTACTGATCTAAAAATTTACCAATTGACCCATAAATTAACCTTAGAGATATGTAAATTAACACTAAATTTTCCTACTGATGAAAAATTTGGAATGACCTCTCAAATAAGAAGATCTGCTTCTTCAATTCCGGCAAACATTGTCAAAGGTTTTCCCCGTCATTCTACAAAAAAATTTATCCAATTCTTATATCAGGTAGGTAGTTCACTATCAGAAACTATTTATTTTTTAATTTTAGCTAAGAATCTAAATTTTCTTAAAGAGAACGTTTCTTCTGATCTAGAAGAACAAAATTCTGTTTTAGCTGAGCAAATTAATGCGTTAATTAAGTCACTAAAAAGTAAAAATGACTAACCAACCGTCAATTATTAAGGGTGAAAATTTATGGAAGGTTTACCGGCTGCAAAAGCAGAAAACTTTCAAGGAGTTTTTACCGGCTTTTTTTGGAGGTAAACAAACTTTTCAAGTTGTCAATGCCCTACATGGGATAAATTTCGAAATAAAAAAAGGGGAGTCCTTGGGAATTTTGGGGAAAAACGGTTCGGGTAAATCGACGCTTTTGAAATTGATCGCCGGAGTGACTAAGCCGTCAGACGGAAGAATCACGGTCGCGGGCCAGGTCGCCCCGCTTATCGAACTTGGTGCAGGCTTTCACCCGGAGCTTACCGGCCGGGAAAATACCTATCTTAACGGTTCAATTTTAGGTATCAAAAAAAAGGAGATGGACAAGCTTTATCCGGAAATTGTCAGGTTTTCCGAACTTGAAAAATTCATGGACCAGCCGGTCAAGTTTTACTCGTCCGGAATGTACATGCGTCTAGCTTTTTCTGTAGCAGTCGCCGAAAAACCGGATATTTTGCTGGTCGATGAAATCTTGGCAGTCGGCGACTTGAAATTTCAGGCCAAATGCTTTAGAAGGATCGGGGAATTCCAGAAAAATGGAGCAAGTCTGATTATCGTTACCCATCAACCCCAAAAAATTCTTGAATACTGCCAAAAGGTTTTGGTTTTGAATCTGGGGAAACAAGAATATTTTGGAGAAGTCCAAAAAGGTCTTGAAATCTACGAAAAACTAATCTCTTGATATAATAAGCATATAAATATTGCATATGGATATATTAGTATCCAACCATCACCTAACTAGCTATACCGGATCAGAAATATTTATTTACACAATTTCAAAGTTTTTAAAATTAAAAGGACATAATGTTGTCGTTTACTCAAAATTCATCAATAAAATGATGCCCCTTTTTGAAATGGATAAAATTAAAACCATTCAAAATCTTTCATTAATTAGAAACAAAAAATTTGATTTAGCCATCGTCAGTCACAATATAAATGCTTGCGAAGTTAGGTATTATTTTCAAAAACTTCCAATTATCTACCTTGCTCAAGGAACAGAACCCTCTCTTGAACAACCGCCTTTATTAAATTTAGATATTTCTTTATTTTTAGCAATAAGCACTAATGTTGCTAAAAATCTTTATGAAAAAGGTGTTCCTAAAAACAAAATAAAAATATTCAGAAATCTTGTTGATGAAAATCTTTTTAGATCAACTAAAAAAATTAATTCTGATCCTAAAAATGCTTTAATTATTAGCAATCATTATGATGAAAATAAGGAAAAAGTAATTAAATCGGCATTAGAAAAATTAAAAATTAAGTATCGTTATATTGGCCAGGGTCACCGCGTTGTTCGACCAGATTATCTACCAAGGGAAATTAATGGCGCAGATATTGTCATATCTCTTGGTAGGGGAGTTATTAATGCCATGCTTTGTGAGCGGATACCAATTGTTTTTGATTATTTTGGTGCTGATGGTATGGTCACTTCTGATAATTTTAAAACACTAATGAAAAAGAATTTTTCTGGAAGAGTTTATCAGTATCAATACACAACAAAAGAATTAATCAATGAAATAAATAAGTATAAAGCAAGCGATGGAGAAAGATTACGAAAATTAGCAATAAAATATTATGGCGCACATTCAAATATTGATAAGCTTGTTGATTTGTGTGAAATATACAAAAAAGATACTATTAAACCGTTGACAAAACTTCAAAAATATCAGTTGGTTCTATTTATTAACCAAATAAAAGAAACCCAAAGATATACTGAACTTTCAATAAAGGACCAATATAAACTCACAGATATCAAGCTGTTAAAAAAAATAAAAAATTCAAGATTTTATAGAATATGGAGAATTTATTGTACAATAAAAGATAAATTTATAAAAAGTGATGATTAAAAAAAACTTCAAGATTAAATTTACTGGCGAAAGAATGATTCCTAAATTTAATTTGGGAGCTGCTTTTTATTACGAACATCTAGCAAGGTATTTGTTCTCCAGTCAGTTTATTAAGAAAAAAATAATTCTTGATATAGGATGTGGCGCCGGTTATGGAAGCTATCTTCTTTCAAAATACGGCGATCCAAAAAAGATATTCGCAATCGACATTTCAAAAGAAGCGATTGATTATGCGAAATACAGATATAAAACAAAGAATATTAATTATCGTATCGATGATGCTCAAAAATTAAAAAGCATTAAAAATAAATCAATTGATGTTGCCATTAGTTTTGAGCTTATTGAACACTTAAAAAACCAAGATGCATTTTTGACGCAAGTCAAAAGAATTATTAAAAATAATGGCATATTTATCACCTCTACTCCTAATAAATATACTTACCCAAAAGGAAATCCATATCATATTAAAGAACTAAGTCCGGTGGAATTTAAAAAACTACTGAACAAGTATTTTACAAATGTTATCCTTTTTTACCAAAGTTATCAGATTGCTCAACAAATTACCACGTGCGGGGAAAAAAAGAGTTTGCTAAATGAAAAATTTACTCAATCGACCCAAACGGTTTTTTCTCAACCCTCAAGCGTGAAAAATTCCCAATATCTTTTGGCAATATGTTCTAATGACAAATTGGAAAAAATTACTAATCTTTCATTTATTTTAAACAAAGTTGACGAAATTGATTTTTCTCAGGGAATTTTGAAATACAACGAAAACATAAATAGAATCATTGAACATTACAAGAGCGGAGCCTATTTAGTTCAATCTACGATATTTTATAAAGTTTGGCAAAGGTTTTGCGAAGCAAAAGATTATTTATATTCATTTATCGGTATAAAAAAATGACGATTAATAGAAAAAAAAAGAGTAAGAATAAACGAATTAGATTGTTGTATCGCCGTTTAAAAAGAATTTCCGTTGCAATAATTAATAATCCTTTCATTCTCATAAATGCGATTTTATATCTTGTTACTAATGGTCCTAAACAATTTATAAACAAAATTCGTTTATTTGAAAAAAAAATTCAATATATAAAAATAAAGGATCCAACAAATTTTAAGCAGATTCTAGAAATCTTACTTAAAATAATTTTAATTTTTCCTGTAATAATTTTTCGTGCTATTTTTGCATTGATTTACTTTTTTGTAACTATAGTATATTTTATTTTTATTAAGCTTTTCTATTTCTTTTCATACCCTTTTAAAGAAGAAATATCAATTAGCCAAAAAAAAATTGATGGTTTCTCTATTGCCATGCTTACTTGGAATAAAAAAGAACTTACTTACGATGATTTAAAAATCTTAGTAAAGGTGCTGGAAGAAGAAAATTTAGATATTCCTTATGAAATCGTTGTCATCGATAACGGCTCGACTGATGGGACGGTCAAGTTTCTCCAATCAAAAATCGATCTCAAAAATAAAATTAAAATAATTCCTTTGGATAGAAACTACGGTTTTTCCAAAAGCTACAATCTGGCTTTGAAAAGAACCAAATACAACTGGGTCTACATCATGAATAACGACATGATAGTTCAAAAAAATACCTTTAAAGCGTTGATTAAAAGCTTTGAAAAATATAATGGAGAAAATATTTTTTCGTTTACCTCACAAATTTTTTTCTTTGATCCAAAAAAAAAGAGGGAAGAATCAGGAAAAACTTATGTTAGATTTAATCAAGGTTATCTTGACGTCGCTCATGAAGTTGATCCTCGTTTTTTGGAAAAAGAATCAAATACCTTGTATTTTGGCGGGGGGTCGACCCTGATCAACAAAGAGCTTTTTTACGCGTTGGGAGGATTTGAAGAAAATATTATCAAGCCCTATTATTCGGAGGACCTGGACCTTGGTTACCGTGCCTGGAAATTCGGCTTCAAGAATATTTATGTTCCGGGTTCAAAAATAATTCATCATCACCGCGCCACCAACAAAGACTATCGTCTGGTCGACTACATGATCAAGCGTAATGCCCTTTTTATGATCCTGAAGAATTTTTCCGATACTAAATTTATCTTCAATCATCTTATTTTTTACCCTTTACGAATGATCACCAGACAAGATTTCTTTCTTTATGGACTTGAAACGATCAGTCGAATGCATCTTTTCATTGGCTATAAAATTAAAACTTTACAGTTAAAAGAGATAAATACTGACAAGGAAATTTTGTATCAGCAATATTTATGAATAAAAAAAATCTACTCATCGTTTCAGCGATTGCGCCCCTTCCACTAACATCCGGTGGAGCGACACGCATTTATCATGAAATTAAAGAACTTTCCAAGTATTTTAATGTTTATTTGATTACTTATGTTGACAACGATTTAACAAAAGTTGAAAAAAAAGAATTTAAAAAATACGTAAAAGAAAGCTGGATCATCCATAAAAAATCAAAAAACTGGTTGAGTTTTCTTGTCCATTTCATTCCTTATTGGTTTTCGGATTACAATATCAAAGAGGTTGATCACATTCTTTTTAATGTTTTAAAACAATACCGAATAGATATTGTCCAAATCGAGTTTTCTCAACTACTGCATTTTATTTCTTACCTAAAACCCTATAAAAATATCAAAAAAATATATTGTGCACACGATATCGCCTATGTCTCTTTTTGGAGAAGATTATTGACAGCCAAAATAAATATTCTGAAGAAATTCGTTTATTTCGCTCGGTTTATCGAAATACTTTTTTATGAGCTTTTTTATTTGCCTAAATACGATTTGGTACTAACTATGTCTGAAAAAGACAAAGAGTTCATTAAGTTTCTTAATGTCAAAACTGTTGTTGTCCCAAACGGTATCGAAAAGATAGATTTCATAAAAAAAAGGAAATTAAACACTTTTGGCTATATTGGTTCATTTTCTCATCCTCCCAACAGGGAAGCAATTCACCGATTAGTCTTAGATATTTATCCGGAACTGTACAAAAAAAATCCAAAAAGCAAGCTCTACATATTCGGGGTTAACGAAACACAGGATTTAAGAGATCTAAAATGGCAAATCAAACCAAAATACTTAAAATCAATTGAATTTATTGGGTATGTCAAGAAACTCAAAAATATTTATAAGAAGATTGACATACTTATTGCCCCAATTTTATCTGGCTCCGGTACGAGACTGAAAATTCTTGAAGCGCTTTCCTTTGGAATTCCTGTTATCACTACTCCTATAGGCGCCGAAGGTCTTTCTAATGAAAACCTACCTTTGCTTTTTGTTGAAAGTAACGATAAAAAAATTATTAAAAGAGCACTATTGCTTATCAAACATCATAAAAACTATTATCATAAATACGTGGTCGAAAATAAACTTTCAGTCAAGCTTGACAAATTCCTTTGGCAAAAAATATTTTTCAATTATTATCAAACACTGCAATCTTAATATTGCTATTCAAATTTTATTTGAGTGATAATTATTCCAAGTTCTCTTAAATCTGCACTAATTTTTTTTTCTGCTGGAATATAAGATTTATCAAGATTTATTTTTAAAATGAATTGTTTGTCTTTGGGAATATTTAAACTAATATTTGTGCTTTCATTTTTAAACGTTTCGTTGGTCAACAATGTTTTTTTAATTATTTTATCATCAATGAATAAAGTAACCCAAATACTATTTTTGTATATTTTATTGAGTATCTCGTCGGGAATTCTAATTTTCAAATTCATTTTGTTTTTATTCTTATTTCTTACTATGAGACGCGAGCTTTTTCCAATCCAGCCGTCTCCATACCAACCTGAAAGTTTTACTAAATCACCCTTATATAATAATTCATTTAAATCCTTTCTAAATACGCTTAAATGGTACTTTTTCATGATTTTTATCGCCTTCTTCGATTCTTCTCTTGTCCAGAGCAATAAATCAATTGATTGATCGTCTGGAAAAAGCATCGCTTGTCTTCTCGCCTCATAATAATTACGTTCAGAAAAAGCTCTTCGAACTTGAAAAAAATTTGAAATTAGTTGAATAATCAATATATATCCAACAAAAACTAGATAAATTAGATTTTTTTTATTTGAGTAGAAAAATGACGGGGAAATTTTTCTTTTTTGATCAATACTTTTTAAAATATCAAAGTTGATAATCCAAAAAATTCCGATTAAATAAAAATAATAATGAAATGTATACCACATATTGGTTGGCCATTCCCAACCACCGCTGACTCTTCCCAATCTAATCGTAAGTATTGCACCAACGGTATAACTAATCAAAATTAACGGCCAATAGGTTATCTTATACATTTTCATTTTGATGTATCTGATTATCGACCAAGCTCCCAATAAAAACAAAATGCTCCCGTTGATAAAAAGCAATATTCCATTATTTTTCAATCTTTCCATATAGGTATTTTGGTCAAGCACTGTCGAACTCAAACCGGCTAAAAGAGATTTAAAAGTTTCTATAAAGTTTCCAAAAAACCATATCACTTTATCGCTAAACCCTCCTACTCCTTTGATGTTTGCCAGTGTTAAATAAATATAGAAAGCAATGATTATCAAAAAATATAAAACGGGAATAACCAGTCTTAAATTTGTTTTTTTGTTTTTATTTACTATTAAGTAAAAAAATAAGCAGGTCAAAAAACTAAAAAGAGCACCACCAAAATAAGCACCACTAAAAATAAACACATAAATAGTAGTCAATCCCATTAATATTAAAGTAGTATATTTTTTTTCTTTTCCTATGCAAATTTGGTTAAAATAAATCGACAAGATAACAAACATAAGTGTGCCAATAACAAACTGTGTCGTCATAAAATGGCCGACCGGGTGTACCAAGCTAAATGTGAAAAAGACTATCGGGAGATAACTAATTTGGATTAATAATTTAAAGCGTTTACTAAATTTCTTCTCAAATAAATTTTTATAATTAATGTAAATAATAATGGTATTAAGCAAATAAACCAACATGAAAATGTAAGCCTCAATTTTAAGATTCAATTTAAAAATAATCGCATTGGCAAGATAAATTAAACTATAGCCAATCAAACGGTGCTCTCCCCATTGTTGAATAATATCTTTCAAAGTTAAAATATGTCTAAAATATTTGTAAACAATCGGTACCATCATTAATCCGTCCAAAAAAAAAACGTCCACAAATCGTAGTTCAATGTAAATTATAGTCAGAAGCAGAAAAATAATAATTGACGATATTACAAGCAGATTATTCTTTAAAACATTATTAACTTTTTTACTGATGTTAATAAAAAGCTGACTATTTTTCAGTAAATTTATTATTTTTGCTGTCATAAAATAATATAATGGTTAAATTTTTTTTATCTTTTTTAATTCTACCGATATTTTTTACCGTTTGAATTTTTAATTTCTTTGTTGGTTTAAATTGATAAAAAAAATGCTTATTCAAGTAAGATATATATTCAAATGTTTGCTGATCACAGTTTTGACAGACAACATAAACATCATAATTCCAAAATTCATTATTATATTTATTAATTGTATTAGCATAAAGCCTATTTCCCATAATCAATGGACCAAAACAATAAATATTCCTATAATGGGTTCTGTAAAAAATATTTATTCCAATTGTAATTGTAGCCCATATGAATATTAAGGTAAAAATAATTTTTTGATAGCGTTTTTTATTCTTTACCTCGCCGTATAAGTAACTGATAAATAATAATAAACCAACAAAAGGAGCGTAAATCCAACGCATCTCAACTCTAATCGTAACTGACGCAATAAACAAGAGCGAAACAATAAACAGCAAAAAAACACATGAATTTATTATTATTTTTTTAAATTGCATAAATTTTTTAAGTTTTATAAAAAACAAGATAAATAAGGATATAAAAACCAAAAACAATATAAAATTAATGTAAATCAAATTTATAATATAAATTGGAGCATCCAAATAATGAATACCTGATAAATACGCCGGGCCATCGTTTGCCCCAAACAGGTAGAACCAGCTTGATTTAAAAAAAGTAAAAAATTGAGTTAAATTAAATGTCTCGATTGCGTTTGTGCCGCCTGTTCCATCAAACATTCTCACTTTGAAGAAATACTTTAATAAAATTAAGTTTATAGCTACCGGCAATATACCAATGACCACAAGTAAAATTTTTTTTAAATTAATTTTTTTTTCAAATAAAATTAAAATGTACAAAACTCCTAAAACCATGAACCTTTCATGGGAAAAAATTGCAAAAACAAAAAAAACCAAGCTAAACCAAAAGTATTTTTTTGATTTTGTATTCAAATATTTCCAAAAAAAATATACCATTAATAGTGAAAATAAAAGACTCACTGCTTCCATCAAACCCAATAACTGCGTAATAATATAATATGAAAATTCGGAAAATATATAGACTGTGCTCAATACAAAAGAAAGCGCTTTGTTTTTACTAATTTTTAAAATAATTAAAAATAACGTGATTACAATAAAATAATTGACTGTTAAGTTGATAAATCCCAATAAATGTATTCTGTTTTCAAAAATTTTCAAAATGATGAATAATATACAATTCGATACCGGCCTAAATTTATTCGCTGTCGCTGCAAAAATAAAGTCAAAAGGATGATTTTTACTATTTATGTAAGAATCCCACAAATACAGATCATCGCTAAAAGATAGGGGAATATATCTGTTTACGTTGTTGACCAGAAAATTAATCAAGAATAAACTTATAAAAATTATTATTAATATAAATCTGTCGTGCAGAATTATCTTTTTTTTTAAAAAAAAATATTTTTTGTAGAAAATTTGTCCAAAAACCTGAACTCTTCTGACCAAATTAAATTCCAAAACACAATAAAAAATTAAGGATAAAATCAGTATATATAAAAAGTCAAGTACTGTTACTTTGTTTATTAGGGAAATAATTTTATTTATAACATAACTTGATATTACATGTTTGTTTGCTTTTAAATAAGCAAGGGGGAAATGGTATTTTATAAAAAATGGCTTTGTTTTGTCAATCCAAACTCTCGAAATATTATCTCCTTCTATTAATTCAATTTGAAACTCTATTGTTTTACCCCCTGAGTCCTTGATTAAAGGAAAACCAAAGGGATAATATTGATCGCTTACCATGCGGTTTACTTTATATCCATTTGAATAATGCCACTTTTTTTCGCCAAGTCGACGAACTCTGAAAATTATTTGGCTATCCGTGTTATTTTTTTTATCAATCCTGAAATAAACGGAAATTATTCCAAGTCGATCATGATTCGCCTTAAAACGATGTGTAATTTTTTTTGATGAATTTAAAAAAAAATTAAGTTGTTGACTTGCTGATGTTGTTTGTAGAATTACCGACGGTTCAAAATCTCCATATAAAAAATTTTTATACAGGCCAACGAGAATTAATAAAATAGCAAAAAAAATTATCGAAATTTTTTTATAGCTCTGCTCTTTGATCACAGATTATAAATAAATTTTTTTAAAACTTGTTTAGTGTAGTTTATTTGCCTATTGTTAATTCCCGGCCAAACACCAAGCCAAAATGCATTATTCATGATAATATCGGCATTAACCATGTCCTTTTTATTATTAAATTTATAGTTCAAATAGGCTGGGTGATGAAGTAGATTACCAGAAAAAACGTTTCTCGTCCCAATTTTATTTTTTTCCAGATACTCTGTCAATTCGTTTCGATTAAATGGAGCAGAAGATCGCACAATCAACGGAAAACCAAAATAACTTATCTCTTCATTTTTGTCTTCTTTCATTAAGATAAAATATTTTTTGTATTTTTTAAAAAAATTATAAAGACTTATGTAATTTTCCTGACGTTTTTTTATAAATTTAGGCAGTTTTTCCAGTTGGGCTACACCTATAGCTGCCTGAAAATCGGTAAGTTTTAGATTATAGCCAATTTGAGAATAAATATATTTGTGATCATAACCATACGGAAGTTCACCTAGTTTCCATTTGAAACGCTTTCCACAAGTATTATCTTGACCTGTTCCGCACCAACAGTCGCGACCCCAATCTCGAAATTGGCGAATCGACCGATGGATCAATGAGTTATTGGTGATTATAGCTCCACCTTCTCCCATTGTAATTTGGTGAGCAGGATAAAAACTGAAGGTAGCAATATCACCCCAAGTACCAACATATTTATTTTTATATTTACTCCCTAAAGCATCACAACAGTCCTCAATTACCCACAGATTATATTTTTTTGCTAATTTCATTACCGTACCCAGATCAAAAGGTTTTCCTAAGGTATGAGCAACCATAATCAACTTAGTTTTTTTGGTAATCGCTTTTTCTATTTTTGAAGTATTAATATTCAAAGTATCAAGTTCGACATCGACAAAAACCGGTCGCAAACCATACTGAATGCCGGGATTGACCGTAGTTGGAAAAGCAACCGGCGTTGTAATGAACTCATCTCCTGCCACCAACCGCCGATCACCAAACGCTTCAGAAGTCAAAGAAGCCAGTGCCAGTAAATTTGCCGAAGACCCCGAGTTTACTAGTGATACGTAATTAATACCTAAATATTTTTTGAAGCCCGCTTCAAATTTTTTTGCCCATCTTCCTTCGGTCCACCAACCATCACGAGCCGCTTCAATAGCATTTTTTATTTCATGCTGATTAAAAAATTTCCCAGAAACTGGAATATAAGTTTTACCTTGAACAAACTTTAAGCATTTAGCTGACATTAAGATTTTTTATCTTTTATTTTTAAATTAACTGTCTCATCAACAATATAAACTGGTCGATTTTTTGTTTCCTCAACAATCACTTGAATGTATTTCCCAATAATACTTATTGCTAATAATTGGATTCCTCCAAAAAAAATAATCAAGACTATAATTGTGACTGCTCCTTTAATTGGATTTCCAAATAAAAAGAAAAAAATTAAATAACCTAATAGAAATAGAAAAGAAAAAAATACTAAAATAAATCCTAAATAAACCATCGTGTCTAAAAAAAGATAAGAAAAGCCAAAAATTCCACGTTCAGAATGATGAATATAGTCAAATATATTATATGAACTTTTTCCTCTTTGTCTTCTTGTTCTTTGATATTTTATATATACCGTTTTAAAACCTACCCAAGATCTAAGACCTCTGAAAAATCGATATTTTTCTGGAAGATTTTTAATTGCGTTCATCACTTTTTTATCAATTAAACTAAAACTTCCAGCATTAACCGGAACATCAATATAAGATATTTTTTTTAAAAAATGATAAAACATTTTCCTAAAAATAGTCATAAAAAAAACGTCTTCGATTTTTTCTCTCATACCAACAACAATATCATTACCTTTTTCCCATTCTTGTATTAATTTAGAAATTAATTCTGGGGGGTCTTGAAGATCGGCTTCAAAATAAACAAAAGCGTCCCCTGTAGATTTATCCAAAGCGGCTTGCCCCGATGCTTCTGGTCCAAAGTTTCTTGATAAAAATATTCCTATTACTCGTTTATCTTTTTTTGATAATTCTTTAATTTTTCTTTTAGTATCATCAGAACTACCATTGTAAACGTAAATAAACTCAAAATTGTATTTTTTATAGGAGGTAGAAATTTTTTTTAAAGCGAGATAAACAGGGATAATATTTAAGCTTTCGTTAAAACATGGAATTCCTATTGAAATTATCTTCTTGTCGGGTATATCCAACATAGTAAAGTTGTAATTTATTATATTATATGCTATTTTATTTAGAATAGAATGGTTAATTTTTCAGCCGCTAAAAGGATAAATATACTAAAAGCCGAAGGCGCTTACTCAGTTTTGTCAAAAGCAACTAACTTAGAATTAAAAGGGAAAAAAATTATTCATTTTGAGATAGGTCAACCAGATTTCCCAACTCCAAAAAATATTAGCAATGCAGCTATACAAGCGATTAAAAAAGGTCGGACAAAATATAATCCGCCTTTGGGAATTTTAGAACTGCGAAAAAAAATTGCTCAAGAAATTAATAAAACAAAGGGCACAAAGATTACAGAAAAACAAATTGCAATTACACCGAGCGGTAAAACAGCGATATTTGCGGCCATGGCGGCCGTTTTGGAAAAAGGCGATGAAGTAATTTATCCTGACCCTGGTTTTCCAACTTATGAGGCTTTAACTGAATATTTTGACTGCATTAAAAAACCGATACCACTTGTCGAAGAAACTCAATTTAGTTTTGATATGAAAATACTTAAAAAAAATTTCTCGAAAAGAACAAAGCTTATCATTATTAATTCTCCTAGTAACCCAACTGGGGGAATTATACCCTTGTCGGATTTAAAGGAAATAGCCCAACTTATTAAAAATACCAACTGTTGGGTTATTACCGATGAAATATATTCAAAAATAATATACGAGGGTCGTTTATATCCAAGCTTTTATAGTTTAAAAGATATTCAGAACCAAACAATCCTTGTTGATGGGTTTTCAAAAAGATATTCGATGACAGGATGGAGAATTGGATATCTTGCTGCACCTGAAAACATTATAAAAAAAATGGATTATTTTTTAACACACATTGTTGGTTGTACGGCTACTTTTACCCAATATGCTGTACTTGAGGCCTTAAAAGGTCCACAAAGCTCTGTTGAAAAAATGGTAAGAGAATTCGAAAAAAGAAGAAATTTTATTGTTTCTGAATTGAATAAAATTCCTGGTGTTAAATGTCAAAAGCCTCAAGGAGCTTTCTATGTTTTCCCCAACATAAAATCATTCAGAAAGACTTCAAAGTGGTTAGCTAATTATTTACTTGAGAAGGCGGGAATCGCTCTTCTCGATGGCACATCTTTTGGTAAATATGGTGAGGGCTACCTACGTATTTCTTATGCAACCTCTTTAAAAAATATTAAACGTGGTTTGTCTAAAATAAAAATTGCCCTTAAAGAATTTCAATGAAAAAAATATTAATTACAGGAGCTTCAGGTTTTATCGGTAAAAATCTTAAAGAATATTTCTCTACATCATATAAAATTTATTCACCCTCACATCAAGAATTGGATTTGCTTGATACTGAAAAAGTTAAAAAATATATCTTAAAAAATAAAATTATATCAGTAATTCATTGTGCTAATATTGGTGGCTCCAGAATCGATTTAGACAAAAAAAATATTATTTATACTAACCTAAAAATGTTTTTTAATATTATAAACAATGAAAAATTTTTGGAGAGAATCATTTATTTCGGTAGCGGCGCCGAATATGATAAAACTAAACCAATAATTAAAGTAAAAGAGGAGAATTTCGGAGTAAAAATACCTATCGACAATTATGGGTTCTATAAATATATCTGTTCCAAACATTTAGAAGCTTTAAATAGTAAAAAAATAATTTCTTTAAGATTATTTGGAATTTATGGTAAATATGAAAACTATTTGGTTAGATTTATTTCAAACAGTATTTTAAGAAATATTTTTCATCAATCTATTATCATTAATCAAAACGTTTATTTTGATTACTTATATATTGACGATCTTGTTTATATTGTTAATTATTTTCTCATAAATAAAAGTAGATATAGCATATATAATGTTTCCAGTGGTAAAAAAATTAATTTAATTACCATTGCTAAAATAATTAATTCAATTAGTAATTATCAATCAAAAATTATTGTCAAAAATAAAGGATTAAATAATGAATATACTGCTTCAAACAAAAGATTACTAAATGAGTTAAAAAAATTTAAATTTACAACTGTTAGAGAAGGGGTTAAAAAATTGTTTGATTGGTATATTAGCAATATGAATAATATAAATAAAAATAGTATTATTAATGATAAGTATGCCAAATTAATTAAACACAAATAATTTATGCGTGTTGCTGACTACATTATTAATTATATTTTTAACAAAGGGGCAGATACAATTTTCACTTTGGCTGGTGGAGGAGCAATGTTTTTAAATGATGCTGTTTTGCAAAATAAAAAAATCAAGTATATTTGTAACCATCATGAGCAGGCCTGTGCTATGGCTGCTGAAGCTTACGCCAAAACAAAAGAAGGAATTGGTGCGGTAATGGTAACGTCAGGTCCGGGTTCAACAAATACCATTACGGGCTTACTTGAAGCTTATCAAAATTCAATTCCTGTTATTTTCTTATCAAGCCAGGCAAAAAAAAGTCAGATGATTGCTTTTTCAGGGGTAAAAAATTTAAGACAATTTGGTATACAGGAAGTTGATATAATTCCTATCGTTAAACCTCTTACAAAATATGCTGCAATTGTTGAAAAACCTGAAAACATTAAATTCCATTTAGATAAAGCTTTCTTTGAAATGCTTTCTGGAAGACCTGGGCCAGTTTGGATTGATATACCTACAGATGTAGCTTCTTCTTCTTTACCAGAAAAATTAAATCATTTTTACAAACCAAAAAACATTAAGAATAATAAATTAGATTTACAAATTAAGAAGGCTTACGAACTAATTTTAAAATCAAAACAGCCACTAATTATCGCCGGTGGTGGAATTAAGTTGGCTCACGCAAGAAAAGAATTTAAGAAATTAATTTCTAAATGTAAAATTCCAGTAATTGTTCCTGATATGGGAATTGATTTACTTGAATATAATAATCCATATTATATTGGACATGGAGGAACAAGAGGAGACCGTGCTGCTAACATTATTATCCAACACAGTGATCTTATTTTGGTTTTGGGAAGTCGTCTAGCTGTTCCGTTTACTGGTCATGAATATGAAAAATGGGCAAACAAAGCAAAAAAAATAGTCGTTGATATTGACCCAGATGAACATATAAAAAAAACGATTAATATTGACTATTTTATTAAAGCCGACGTAAAGGAATTTATAAAAAAGCTTTCTTTTAAAACATTCTCCAATAATAAATTTAATTGGCTTAAAAAATGTAATTTGATTAAAAAAGAATATGCTTTAAAATTTGCAACAATTTCTACTGCTAATTCAAATCATATAAACATGTACGACGCTGTAGGTGAAATTGTAAAACAATCTCAACCTGGCGATATATTTATTACAGATGCCGGTATTACCGCTTATGTAACTACGCAATCATTAAAAATAAAAAAGAATCAACGATTAATTTTACCCGGTGCAACATTAACCATGGGTTATAATCTTCCAGCGATTATTGGCGTTTGGGCAACCGATAAAAAAAGAAGAAGTATTTGTATAACCGGAGATGGATCATTCCAAATGAATATTCATGAATTGCAGACAATTATCCACAATAAAATTCCTGCAAAAATATTCATTACTAATAATCAGGGATATCTGGCAATAAGATCAACTCAAAAGAACTTTTTTTCGGGACGGTTGATAGGGGAAGGAAAACTTTCGGGAGTATCTTTCCCTGATAATAAAAAAATTGCTTATGCCTATGGATTTAAATATTATAAAGCCGAAACAAAAAACCAATTAAAATCCGCAATAAGAAAAACATTAAGTATCAATAAACCTGTTATCTGTGATATTTTATTACCATATTGGCAAGATACGATTATGATTTCTTCAAAAAAAAATGCTGACGGAAAAATTATCTCCTTACCACCCGATGAAATGTATCCTTTTCTCCCTGATGAAGAAATAAAAAAAATTAAATCAAGTTTTCTTGATTAATTTAGAGAATACCATCTCAATATTTTTTGTAGAACAGTTTTCATTCTGCTTTTTGGTTCCCAGCCAAGAGTTTTTTTAATTTTATGGTAATCTAATGATTGATAAGGAATTTCGTTTTTGGCGGTATTTAAAATCTTATATTCCACTTTTTTATTCAAAGTTTTTTCCACGAGTTTAATTAATTCCAGAACATTCAGTGTTTCTTTTGAGCCGAAATTAAATGCTTCGCCTTCGACTTTATTGATGTTTTTTGCCAAAAGAAGATAGCCGTTAACAACATCTTTGACATAAAGATAGTCGCGGATATACTTACCATTACTTCGTATTTCCAAAACCTTGTTTTTAGTCAATGCTCTCATAATACTTGGAATTATTCTTGAAAAATTCAAGTCGCCTTCGCCGTAGATATTCCCAAATCTGGTGACAATAACCGGTGTTTTGTAGGTTTTGTAGTAAGTTCTACTGATAAGATCGGTTGCTGACTTTGATGTCTCATAAGGATGATCTCCTGATAGGGGATCGGTTTCTTTGTATTTGCCTTTTTTCAAATCACCATAAGCCTTATCCGATGAAGCCACAATTACTCCTTTAATATTTTTATTGAGACGGACAATTTCCAAAACGTTGATGGTACTTAAAACATTATTTTCCAAAGTTCCTTTTGGATTATGATAAGCAACATCAACTAGAGACTGAGCTGCTAGATGAAAAATAAACTCGATTTGATTTCTTTTGATTAAGTCCTCTAATTTTTTGTAATTGCAAATATTAAGATTAATCACTTTTGTTTTTTTTTGAAGATCCTGAGTAAAAAAATACGATCTTTTATCAAAATTAATATCAACAACAACAACTTTTGCGTTTTCCTTTAGAAGTACTTCTACCAAATGTGAACCGACAAAACCTGTTCCTCCAGTAACAAGAATTTTTTTATTTTTTATGTCCATACTTTCCATGGCACTTTTTTTGAGTGCCAAATTTTATTTAAATCTTCCACTTCTTTGTAAGTATCCATGCAAAACCAAAAACCTTTATGTTTATTGGCCGAAAGTTGTTTTTCTTTTGAAAGACGAACTAACGTCGGATGTTCTGTTTCACCTGGTTTCAAATAACTAAATACCCTTTTATCAAAAACCATATATCCGCCATTGACCCAGTCGGAAAGAACCGGTTTTTCGACGAAATAATTAACTTTATTTTCTTTATTAACATTTACAAGACCAAATTTGGAACGGGGATGAACTAAGGTGATCGTTCCAATAGTCTTTTGTTTTTTGTGGAATTTCACGAGGTCAGCAATATTCATGTCGGTGACGCCATCACCATAGGTCACCATAAAATATTTGTCTTTTTTGGGAATATATTTCTGACAACGGAGGATCCGTTCACCCGGCATCGTTTCAAGACCGGTATCAACAAAAGTAATTTTAAAATGATCGACTTCAATCCTATCATGTAAATAAAATTTTGTTTTATGACTCCGTGTATCTAAAACAAAATCGGAAGTGAAGGCTTTTTGATTTAGAAAAAAATCTTTAATGTAGTCTGCTTTGTATCCAAGAGCCAGGATAAATTCATTGTAACCGTATGAGGCATAAATCTTCATGATGTGCCAAATAATCGGTTTATCGCCGATATAAACCATCGGCTTTGGCTTGAATTCCGTTTCTTCTTTAAGCCGGGTCCCAATTCCACCACAAAGAATAATGGTTTTCATAAGTTAAAAAATTCTTTTAACTTTTTTTTGCAGTTGGACGACTTGGTCTAAGAGTTTCATCCATTCGATATTGTAATAACGTGGATTCATGTAATCGGTATAGTGATATTCTTCGATTTTGACAATCATATCTTTGATTGATTCTTCAACCGAAATTTTTGGTTCCCAGTTTAAGACTTTTTTGATTTTTTCTCCGGAAATCCTGTAACTTCGGTCGCGGCGGAGAGAGTAGTCCACTTCGATTTTCGGGTCAACGCTTTTTAACTCTCGAAGAGCTTTCCTGATCCAATGAGCTAATTCCAAAACCCGGTAATTTTTGTAGACAAGATTAAACAGTTGACCGCAGACTTTTTCCCGTGGCGCCTCAATTGCCATAATATGAGCAAGTGCTACATCGTGGATATCGACCAAAGGCCGCCATTGTTCGCCTCCACAAAAAACATTTATTTGGTTATACGTCAGAGCATTTTTCAACATTGTGTTGACGACCAGATCGTAACGCATCCGCGGAGAAAATCCATATACTGTCCCCTGACGAAAAATAACAGGGCAGAAATCTTTGGACGCCAACTTCATCAGTTCTTGTTCGGCCTTATATTTTGAAACAGAGTAGGCTGCTTTTGGAGCAACCTTCGAATTTTCATCCTGTAAAAAATCTTCGGTCAAAAGCCCACGGTCGTAAATCGAAGCTGATGATGCAAAAGTAAATCTTTTAATACCATTCTCTTTACATAAAAGAGCAAATCTTTTAGTCGCAATTGTATTTATTTCCTCATTGGCCTTCGGATTGAATTCGGCCATCGGATCGTTGGAAAGACCGGCTTGGTGGATTACCGCAGTCACGCCTTTTAAGACGCTTTTATCCACATCTCGAATATCTGCCTGAACAATCTCCACCTCATCTTTTATTTTTTTGAGAGGTTCCATACCCCAATAAAAAGTGTCAAGAAGCCGAACTGTATAACCTTTGTCAAGAAGCTCGGCGCTAAGTACCGTGCCGATATATCCGCCGCCGCCTGTCACCAAGACTTTGCCGTTTAGACCGTTCTCATTATTTTTTTCCATGAGAAAAGTATACACAATCCAATTTGAAATTTAAAATTTAATTTATCCCTCGAAGTTTAAATAACGAAGTGGAAAATTTTTAATCAATATTTAATATTAAATATTAAAACAAAAACCCCAATCTGGAATTTTGTAGCCTATAGACCATTGACAAGATTAGTTTTCCAAGTTATAAAGTAACAAGTTCATCAAGAAAAAAATTATGCAATTTACTAGATTTGAAGATATTATAGCTTGGGAAAAAGCCAAAGAATTAACAAACAATATTTATAAAATATTTAAAAATAATCGTAATTATAGCTTTAAAGATCAAATACAAAGAGCCACTATTTCAATCATGAATAATATTTCTGAAGGTTATGAAAGAATGAACAACAAGGAATTTAGAAATTTCTTGTCAATTGCAAAAGGGTCTGTTGGAGAAGTAAGATCAATGCTATATATTGCGCGCGATTAAGATTATATTGATATAAAACAATTTAACTACCTTTATTCGCTAACTCTTGAAATCGCTAGAATTCTATCAGGACTTATCAAAACTTTATAACTTGATAAACTTGATAAACTTGATAAACTTAATTTAAGATGAAGATCTTGGATATAAAATCATTAATCATCCCAGACGTTAAGGTGGTCCATTACCAAAGATTTGCCGACGGGCGGGGATACTTCACCGAAACTTTCCGGGAATCCGACCTGACAAAAATAATTCCGGATTTTAAGATAAAACAAGTTAACGAAAGCTTTTCCAAAAAAGGAGTTATTCGTGGACTGCACTTCCAATGGAATCCCTACATGGGAAAACTCGTCCGGGTAATTAGCGGAAAAATCATCGATTTTTTTCTCGACATAAGACTTGAGTCAAAAACCTTTGGTAAAATTTCAGGTTACGAACTTGGCGGCGATTTTGCCGATGATAAAAATACCTGGATCTGGATACCAGTCGGTTTTGCCCACGGTATTCTAGCCCTTGAAAACTCAACCATTGAATATCTCTGTACCGGAGAATACAGCCCTACATGCGAGGCCGGTATCAACCCGCTATCGCCCGATATAAACTGGTCTGCGTGTGATCACGACGTCTTGAAAAAGTTTGAAGAAATGAAAAAGACAAATCTTACTCTTTCGGAAAAAGATCAGGAAGGATTAAGTTTAGCTCAGTGGAAAAAAGATGTCAGAGCGAAAAATTTCTAAAAATTTAGATATACTTTTTTTCCTCAAGATACAGCCTGAGGTTTTCTCTCCAATCTCGCATTTCATTCAGTCCCAGCTTTTTCAGTCTTCCATTTTCCAAAACCGAGTAGTTTGGTCGCTTGGCACGAGTTTTGAAAACATTGGAAGAAACCGGCTCACATTTAACCTTCATATTCAAAAGTTCAAAAATGTAACAGGCAAACTCATACCAAGAACAGCTACCTTCTGAAGTCATATGATACAACCCGTATTTTTCCGTTTTCAAAAGAGTAAGTAAATTTTCCGCCAAGTTTTTTGTATAGGTCGGTGTACAAACCTGGTCGGAGACAACCTTCACCTCACCTTTTTCCCGACCCAGGCGGACCATTGTTTCGACAAAATTGCCTCCTTTACCGGCCGATCCGACGACTCCATACAAACCACACGGTCGAATAATAAAATATTTTTCCAAAGTTAACTGAGTAACCATCTCGCCAGCCAATTTGGAAACGCCATAAGTGCTTGTCGGCCAAGGCCGATCCTCTTCGATATAGGGCGTATTTTTTTTTGTATCACTACCAAACACATAGTCTGTGGAAAAATAAACCAGACGCCAGTCATTTTTGGCTGCAAGTTCGCTCAATGATTTTTCGGCAACGACATTGACCAAAAAAGCAGGAGTCGGATTATCTTCAATATCGTCAACCCGATGGAAAGCAGCCGTATTTATGACAGTATCCGGTTTTATTTCCTCAAGAACTTTTTTGGTAAGGTCAACGTTTGTAATGTCTATCTCTTTGGAAGTAAGGGAAACTATTTCAAAATTTGTATCCTGACCAAAAACTTTGACAATATCCGTCCCAAGTTGACCGTTTGCACCAATAAGGGCGATTTTCTTCATAAACAAAGTATACAAGATAAATTTATAATTTGAAATTTCAAAAGGTTTGCAATTGTTTTTATAATCTTAATTTGATTAAATTAGTAAATACGATTATTGATAAAGATATCAAAAAGAAGATAAAATTTATTTGGAAAATTGGTGAAAAAAGTCAATTTTAAAAACATTTCGGAAACTTTGGCTCATAATCAAGTAATCCGCAAGGCCCTTATTAGGGTGGGGGACTGCCAATCAAAGCTCCAGACCGTAAATGACGCTTATCTTTTGCCCGGAGTAAGTTTTGATCTGCATATTCATAAAGATAGCGAAGAAGTTTATTATTTTTTGGAAGGGAAAGGAGAGATGAAAGTAAACAATAAAAAATTCTCGGTTTTCTCCGGTGACTGTATTTTAATAGAAGCCGGTGAAAATCATGGTTTAAAAAATACCGGAAGTAAAAAACTCCGATTTATTACGATAAGAGTTTTGACTTGAAAAAAGTGTATTGATCAAGAATTTTCTCCGCCCAGTAAAGTTGCTTTTTTTTTGATTTAAGAAGATCCGGGTTTTTTACTATTTGATCAATATGGAGTTTTTTGGAAGCTTTTTCCAAAAAAAATAAAGCAAGGCTGACATTACCTTTTGCAAGAAAGAGCGCGCTTCGGTAAAGATTCCCCACAGCATCACCTTGAAAACTTTTTTTAATACCTGTCATACTAGAGGAATAAGTTCACTAACGGTTTTAATAAATCTATTTCTTTTTTTCTGATCCAAAATCTCCATACTGTCGTTATTCAAAGGGGCTCTTATATTCAAAACAGCAGTACAGTCAATATTCTTAGTCTTAAAATTTATTCCACCTCCCCAAATATTATCTTGGTTACTTCCGTTTTTTAAAAGAATTTCCTCTCCATCAGCATGAAGTTCGCAACCTGCTACCAACTCTTTTTTTTCAATATCTACGGTAACTTTGATATATTCACCAAATTCTTCTTTTAATTGTTGAATTCCGCTTTGATTTAATCGTTCAGTAATGTATTTCATTACTCCAAATTATTTGTTTTGATAACGTTTGAGATCGGCTTCGACCATCATTTTCACAAGCTCTTCAAATTTAATTTTTGGTTGCCAACCCAGGATTTTCTTTGCCTTATCGGCCCGTGCTTTAAGATCCGGCACTTCTGATGGTCGTTTGAATTGAGGATCAATTACCACATACTTTTCCCAATCGGAAATTCCGGCAGCAGCAAACGCAGTAATAACAAACTCGCGGACAGAATGATTTTCACCGGTCCCAACAACATAGTCGCTCGCTTCTTTTTGCTGAAGCATGAGATACATTGCTTCGACATAGTCACCGGCAAATCCCCAGTCGCGTTTAGCATCAAGATTACCCAAACGCAGCTCTTTAGTAAGACCTTTTTTTATTTTTGCCACGCCGTCTGTAATTTTACGGGTAACAAACTGTTTGCCGCGGATTGGTGATTCGTGATTGAATAAAATTCCGTTTGAAGCAAAAATTCCGTAGGCTTCACGAAAATTAACAGTCATCCAATAAGCATAAACTTTGGAAACGCCGTAAGGGCTTCTTGGGTGAAATGGAGTATTTTCATCTTGAAATCCATCGTTATTTTTCAGACCAAACATCTCGCTTGTCGAAGCTTGATAAAATTTGGTTGTCGGTGAAAAAAACTTGATCGCGTTAAGTAAAAAAAGAGGACCAAGCGAATTAACCTCGGTTGTCAGTTTGGCCTGGCTAAAAGATGAGGCGACAAAAGACTGGGCTGCAAGATTGTAGACTTCGTCCGGACAAAGAGTTTTAATCAAATTATATAAAGAAGCCTCGTCGTTCATATCTCCCTCAACATAATCAATGTCATTGGTTATTCCAAGATAGTTAAGATTATCAAAGTTGGGATTGGAATAACGCCTAATCAAGCCATAAATCTTATAACCTTTTTCGAGTAATAACTTGGCTAGATACGGCCCATCTTGACCTAAAATTCCTGTGATAAAGGCTTTCTTCGCCATAACAAAAACTTTAATTATTAATAAGTAACATTATACACAATAATTGAAAATTAAAAATTAGAAATTAATTTGTTGTACAATATACTTTATGCTTCAAAGATTAATAAGCTTCATCAAAAAACCAACCAGCAAACAGGTAATTGTTAATACTATAGGCAACTACCTTAATGTTTTTTTCACGGCTCTTTTTGCTCTCATGCTGGTCCGACTTTTGTCTCCTTCCCAGTATGGAGTTTTGAGTGTACTTCTGGGTATCGCCTATGTTTTGGCCAATATTCTTGACTTTGGCGTTTCGGCTACGATCTATTCCTACCTGCCGCCGATGATCGAGAAACGTGCTGAAAATCTTTACAGCTTCCTAAAAAGTACGTTTTTTTATCAAACTTTGTTTTCTCTTATTGTTATCATCATACTTTTTATCACATTTCCGTATCTTGATAAGGTTTTTTTTAAAACCGGCGCTCCTTGGTGGGAACTTTACATTACTACTTTCTCCGTTCTTTTCTTGCTTTGGCAGAACTACGGCCTCAACTCGCTTTTTGCCGCCAGAAGATACTTTTCGGCCAATCTTTATCTCAACTTTTCAAATATTATAAAAACCGCCCTTATTTTCATTCTTTATTACCTTAAAATGATAAATGTCGGCAACATAATTTTTGTCTTCGGAATAGTCGGACCAATAATTTTTTTTATTTTGGTTTTCTTTGAAAAAAAACATATCTTTATCAAAATTGCCAAAGCCAAAATAAAAAAAGAGGAGTTTCGCTTTGCCTATACGATGACTTATTTTTTTGCCAATCAGTTTTTCAACTTGGGAACGCGGATGGACCTTTTTCTACTTTCATATTTCCGCTCAAAAACCGAGGTCGGCTACTACGGCTTATCGTCGAAAATTATCCTTACTCTTTTTGCTTCGATTACAAGTATCACCCAGGTCCTTTCACCGGCTTTCTCAAGGGCAACAACCAAAAAAGAGATCCGTTCGCTTCTTAAAACCGGCTTTTTATATCTTTTGATTCCAGCCGGACTTTTTTTACTTCTTTTTTTAACGCCAAATCAGATATTTTATCTTTTTTTTACTAAAAAATTTGCGGCGACGGCGGCTATCACTAAAGCAATAAGTCTGCCTTACATTATCTATGCTCTAAGCAACCTTCCTATTTTATATGTGTTATATACCATTAAAAAACCATCGATTATTCTTGTTTCAAACATAATCTTTTTTGTTTTAATTACAACAGGTTGCTATTTTATGATCCCGATAAAAGGAGTTTTCGGACCGCCGATTGCCATCTTGTTGTCGCTTTCCGCCTATGCACTTTATCTTACGCTTTCTGCACTTCATGAATACCGAAAAACTAAAGACTAACTTTTTCAAAAATAAAGTAACAATAACTTTCTTGGCAAAACTGTTTTCTAAGTTTTTTTTCACCAAACTCCTTTGTCTCCCAACTTGAGTATTTTTTCCAATCAACCTGCCCCTTTTCCGAAACTAAAAGCAAAAATTTTGAAACATTGTAGGAAAATTCGTCATCCAAAAAAAAACCGTATTTTGTCAGTAGGTAACGGTACTCATAACCGACAACCGAAAGGTGGGTTTGGTTAAGAAGTATTACATTTAGATTTTTTCTGGGGATTATTCCTTTTGAAATCGCCTTTTTCAGATTTGATTCGATCTCAGCCAGATTTCTTGCTTTTTGATAGAGGCTTTTGGGAAAGAAAAAAAGATTGACTAAAATAAACAAAAGAAGTACTGTGCGGAAGTGTTCCGATTTGGAAAGAAAAAAAATCAGGCTAATCTGCATTAAAATAATAGTTGGAAAAAGGTAATGTGCTACTGGTTGACCATATAAAACAAGCGTTAAAAAAGAAATAAAACAAACCAAGAACCATACTGCGTATTTTTTGTTAAAAAACCTAAGTAAAAGTAAAAATAAAAAAAACAGCAAACCTAAAAATCCAGTCCGAATAAAACTAAATGAAACTGAGTTTATCGACCAAATACTTTTTAAACCTGGAAAAGTATGATTCCCGCCGGCCAAAACGCTTTTTGTAATGACAAAATTATGACGTAGTTCGAATAATAAAAAAGGGACAAATGTTATTCCCAAAGAGAAAAAAAAGAAAAACAACCAAAGGATTTTTTCTTTAAAATTATTTTTTTTAACCAGAAACAAAGAAGCGATGAAGGAAAGTAAAACAACCGGTGTACTGACCGGATGGTAGTTGATCATGATTCCAGACAAAAAACCAAGGACAAGACTTTTTCTGAGACTGAACTCCGTTTGAAAAAAAAGATAAAAAAGATAAACAACAAGTAAAATCAAATAAGAAAAAGCGTTACCCGGAGATCTGGCCGCCAAAAGCAAATATGGAGTTGTGGAAAGCCAAATGACAGCAAGAAAAGCGTTTTTTTTTCCCATCTTCTTGTCAAGATAAAAAAACAACCAGATAAATCCAACGATAAAAAAACAGCAATTGGCAAAAATTACAAATCGGTAATCTTTTGCAATTTTTAAAAATGGAGCAAAAAAATAAAAATGATAAGGTGAAAGTCTAAGTCCGGAAAAGTTGAACTGCGGTCCGACCAAAGTCAGTTCGCCTTGATTGATTTTTTGCATCATAAGAAGATCACGGCCAAAATCCGCATCATAGTTGTACAGAGGCGGCATCCTGTAAGAAGTCGTCACACGAAAAAAATATAAACCAAAAAAAATAATAAGCAAAACAAAAGCGTAAATATTTTTCTTCATTTTAAAAAATACCACTTGGGAATTTTTAATAAGATTAAAAAAGCTT
This sequence comes from uncultured Gammaproteobacteria bacterium, assembly GCA_964545385.1. Taxonomy (GTDB): domain Bacteria; phylum Patescibacteriota; class Microgenomatia; order UBA1406; family GWC2-37-13. The sequence continues at coordinate 44,599 of CAZJFG010000005.1, forward strand.
GAAAAAGATTGACGCCTTTATTTTTATCCAAATAAATATTTTCGATATTTATTTCCTTAAAAAGAACTCTGTTTTTCCCGATGATTGTCGAAATTTCCGTTTCAACACCATAATCGTCGGAACGCCACTTAAGATATTTAAACGTTTCTTTGCGAAAAGCCATATATCCGCAAAGAAGGTCTTTACGCTCCACATGAAAGAGATTTTTGACAATAAATTTTGCTATCTGATTTCCCAATCTTCGTAAAAATGGAGAATTACCCGATAAATTTCTGTAGCCAAAGACAACCGGGTAATTTTCGAGTTTTGCGATAAATTTCCCAAAATCACTTGGCTTATGCTGATGATCGGCATCAATAAAAATGACTGCCCGACAATTTGTTTTTTTAAGAGCCGAGAAACCTGTTCTAAGAGCAGCCCCTTTCCCTTGGTTTTTTTTATGTTTCAAAACCGTGATCCTGCGATCTTTTTTTTTGGCTGCCGAAAGAATTTCCGAAGATCTGTCCGACGAACCGTCATCAACGAAAAAAATTTGTGTAATTTTTTTGTTTTTATTCAACTGCTTAAAAAGTTGCTCGACAAAAGACGGCAAATATTTTTCTTCGTTGTAAACAGGAATAACCACACCAATATTTGCTATTTTTTGTTCCATTGTTCAAAATAAAGATCGCGAAAAGTAACTTCATCCACCAAATGATAATTTTTCTTTTCAAGAATATCTCGATAATTATACCCATAAATTTCAGCGGTATAAGGAATCACAATTAATTCTTTCGGCAAACTTGACGAGCTTGACAAACCAACCAAATCATTTATCTTAAGTTTTGGATTGTAGTAGAAAACCGGATCAGCAGAAGAAGCAACCATATAGACCGGCCTGTCGGCCGGTAATTTTTTTATCAAATTTTTCCAATCCTCCCGATGGAAATTCGAAACCAGCAAATAAATAAGGGAAAAAATTAAAAAACCGGCCAGAATACCTCTTCCACCTCCGGGGTGGAATTCGGTGCTATCTTTTGCTCCAAAACTCAACAAAATACTTATTATCGGAATTAAATAGAGAAAACGGAAGTACTGCAACATCGGCGTCACAAAAGAAACAACAAATCCAAATAATAACGGAATAACTAATAAAAAATACAGTAATTCAGCGGATTTAAAATTTGATTTTTGATTTTTCCATCCGATTTTGAGAATAGGACTTAAAATTTTGAATCCAATAAATATCGTCCACAATCCCGCTATTGAATAATAAAGCCATTTTGGGTAAAAATCTATTCTTCCAATCGAAAATTTAACAGGAATTAACAGTAAATTTTTAATATTTGCTTTTCCGAGTACTAAATTCCAATTTTTGACAATGCTAAAAGAAATTCTGGCATTAATCAATTGGCGGTAGAGTAGAGGACTGATAATAAAAAATACAAGTAGCAAGCAAGAAGTAGTAAGTATCAAGCCTTTATATTTCTTTTTGTAAAATAAATAAACAAGAACGGCAGCAATAAAAAAAAGAGAGCCGTAAAAGGTGAAAAAACTTAAAAAAAGAGAAAAAATAAAGAAAAAAAAATTTGTTTTTTTAGTTGATTCGTTAATCCGTGAATTCGTCAATAATTTAATTAAATAATAAAGACTCGTCGTCAGTAAAAACGTTACCATCATATACGGTCTTGCTTCTTGAGAATAATAAACAATCAAAGGGTTAAAAAGAAAAAAAACCGCAGCCCATTTACCAGCGATTAAGTAAACAACATAACCGGTAAGTATGGAAAAAATAACAGAAGGCATACGTAGTGCAATTTCAGAGCACCCAAAAAATATCGACCAAGATTTCATAAATAGATAGTAGAGCGGAGGATGAAAATCAAAAGGTGAAAATTTGGTAACAATTTCCCAATGCGAATATTGCTGAATTACACGGGCAGTTATTGTTTCATCCAACCAAAGAGATTGATTTAGGTTAATAAGACGAATTAAAAAGGCTACGATAAAAATAATTGTTATTTTTTTGTTCATAAATTTATTGCTTTTAGTATAATATATTTTGCAAGCGGGCGTAGTTTACCGGTAAAATGTCACCCTTCCAAGGTGAAGTAGAGGGTTCAATTCCCTTCGCCCGCTCATTTTTGAAGGTAAATTTTTTCACTTTCTGTAAGTTCTTCGGCAGTGTTGATACCCAAACCTGCCTCGGTAAAAGGAATCTCAAGGCCGGCAACCTTTTTCCCCTGATCGACTGCCAGCTTGATCATATCAGTAATATAGTATTCGTTGGTCACTGAGGATTTAGTCAATTTGTCGATGTTATTTTTTAAGAAAACGTAATCAAAGCAATAAAATCCCGGGTTAACTTCTTTGATCTCCAGTTCTTTGGGAGTTGCCTCTTTATGTTCGACGATACCCTTGACAAAACCTTCACCGTCTCGGATAATCCGGCCGTATTTAATTTTATTGGGATCGTCGTATTTGAATGTCAATAAAGAAACGCTGACTTTTTTTTGGTGATGAAGATCAATCAGTTTTTTTATGGTTGCGTGTTTGTAAAACATTGTGTGGTCGCCATAGCCAACCAAAATCTCATTTGGCTGCCAGCCTTTTTTGAGGATCTCCGTTAGTCCAACACGTGTTGCATGACCTGTACCAAGCTGCATATCTTGATATGCAAAAGTAA
>CAZJFG010000006.1:0-44818 GCA_964545385.1 uncultured Gammaproteobacteria bacterium
ACTTATTGAAAAAATCTATTTTACCCCTGAGGTGAGGCGTTAATTTTTTGTATTCGGCAAAAATAAAAGTGTTTGTTATAATTGCTTCATGAACGAGATATATGGCTCCAATTACGTGCAATATAATTATTGTTTGGAAAGAACTCATAAAATATCCAGAAGGATTTACGATGTTTTCCGCCATACGATTCCGGTCCTGGAAGTTGTTAAGCCGGGCGACAAAGTTTTAGATTTGGGAAGCGGTATTGGCGTAAGCGGACACGATCTAAGATGGTTAAGGGCAACAACTGTTTCATTCGATTTAAGTTTTTATGCTCAAGAAAAAGGACTTGAATGTTTTGGTCCTGAAAAAAGCAATCTAAGAATAGTCGGTGACACTCTTGATCTCCCTTTTCAAAACAAATCGTTTAATACGGCCATTAGTTGGGAGCTGTTTGAACATCTTACGCCTGCCCAAGCGACAAGGGTTTTAAGTGAGATAGAAAGAGTAATAGAAAATAATAAGATATTTATTAAACTAACACCAGTTGAGGATAGCTTGAACATCGACAAAGATCCAACACATATTACCAAATGGCGAGAAAATGATTGGGCCTTTTTTTTTAAAGAAAACGGATGGTCAACAATAAAAAATCCCACAAGAAGATTATTCGGCAAAACTACCCATGGAAATTTTCTTCTGGAAAGAACTTGAAAAAAATCAAAACGAAAGGTTTAGTCTTTTTACCGGAGTTGTTATCGGTTGTCCGATCAAAACTCCTTTTAAACTCGTCCATGGCAAATATTTTGTAGACCCGAAAGATGCCCAGCCTCGGTAAAACTATATTATATGCTATGATAAAAGAAGAAGGGAAGGTGATATTTATGGATCATAAATGGGCAAAGTATTTGCATAAGCATACAAAGATGATTACGACCATTGTCGTTGTTGTTTTTTTACTACTGGCGGCGGGTGAATACTATCTCTATCGGCAGATAATGTATTTGAACCGAATGGTTTCCGAGGGATTTATGCAGTTAAAAACCGAGCAAAACCAAAAAGCTCCCGAACAAAATTTCCAAGAAGAAACACCCATGGTCCCGCCACAAGGGGGAGGTATGGGTTTACCAAAATAAATCACGCCACTTTTGCCAGTTTTTATAAGGAGTCGGAGTGATCGGTATTGGGCTTGGTGAAGGTTTGGGAAGAATGACCGAAAGTTCATCTGGACGTGATAGATTTAGTTTGTCACGAATAGTTTTTTCTAGCTCATATGGAGCGGTTTTTTTCAAAACTTCGGTTTTAAGATTAATATTTTCTTTTTTTACCTCAGCCAATTCTTGTTTATATTTTTTATAAAAATCAATTTTTTTTTGGTAATCAAAAATATTTCTTATTAGAGAGGAGGATAAAAAAACAATCATAAAAATAATAAAGATTTTTTTAAAAAGGTTCATACTCTAATGATACAATTAGTTTATTTAAAAATTGACGGGTTAACGGGTTTGAGAATTCAGGATAGAAATAATTCTGGAAGAGTCAGCCTTTGATTTTAGAGTCTTGATGCAAATTCCGATAAGTGCTTTGGGATTTTTATCGTAAAGGTCTTGATTTTGTGCGATCAATTTTTTTACTTCGGCTTTCAACTCTTCCTCGGTAAGTTCTTCAGGAAGATAAGTCGAAACGATTTCAAGTTCGTTTTTTGCTTGAGCTATAAGATCTTTACGGCCGGTTTTTTCTGCTGCTTCAAGCGACTCTCTCAACTCTTTCTTTATTTTCTGCAAAACGTCTATTTCTTCTTCTTCGGTAAGTTCTTTTTGAACGTTGATTTCTTGATTCTGGATTTTTGATAAAATATATCGTAAGATATTTACTCGGGCCGAGTCTTTGTTTTTCAAGGCCTGCAGTTGGTCGGATTTTATTTTATCTTTTATCATTTTTTAATTATACTCTATGAAACAGGCGAAAAAAAATATATTTAGTCTAGTTAATCAACTTAAAGAGATTCTTGAAAACAAACCTTCCCAAAAACAGATGTTCCGTGAGGTTGAAATGATGCACTTCAAAATAAAACCCCTTTCCGGGGACATCTCTCTTCTAAATTTCAAAAACAACCAGTTGGTTGAAGCACTTTGGGGATTGGGTAAGCTTGACGAATTTTTTCGAACAGAATTTAAAAATGCTTCAAATAAAGAAAAAGAGCTGTTTTTTCAGATGGTTAGCCAACTGCGGGGAAGACTGGAAAACCAGCTGAGAAGGATTAATTTCCATACTTCGGTTAAAAAAGATCAGCTTATCGAGATGGAAATATTTAAAGAGTACCCAAGACGTAAAAACTAAGATGAAAAAATTCCCGATAGTTTTGGATCTTGAAACCAAGCAAACCTTTAGAACCCAACCCGATCCTAAAAAACTGGGGATTTCTGTCGTGGCCATCTACGACTACCGCGACAACCAAGGTAAGGTTTTTTTAGAAAATGAGTTGACCAAACTTTTCCCGCTTTTGGAGAGTGCTTCCTATGTGGTTGGGTTTAATGTCCGCAATTTTGACCTGGCGGTTTTACAAGGTTATTATCCCGGTCAGGTGGAACAGTTTGGAGTATTTGACATCTTAGAGGACATCAAGGAAAAAATCGGTCATCGGCTGGCGCTAAACGATATTTTATCTGCTACTCTAAATAAAAAAAAGACAGGTCATGGTCTTCAGGCAATCGGTTATTATGAAAACAAAGAATTCGACAAGCTTAAAAAATATTGTTTGGACGATGCTATATTAACCAAAGAAATTTTTGACTACGGCGTAAAAAACAATGAGATAAACTATTTTAACGAAGTGGGCAAGGTGACGATTAAAGTTGATTGGAAAAAATATTTGGAAGAAGATCCGAACAACAACGACGTTTCCTTAACTTTACCATTTTGATTTTGAAAGATTAACTTTTTCTTTGAAAAATTTTTCCATTAAAAATAGATATTAATAAAATTAAAAGACCAATAACGCTGACAAGGTTACCGATTTTTTCGTTCGTGGTCTGATGATAAAAAACTTCAATGGTGCTTGGTTTTTCGATTGTCAAAACCGGCCTACCCAGCTTGTCAAAGGTTGCCGGAATAATTTCTTTTTGATTGACAAAAATTTTCCAGTAGGGAAAATAATGGATGTTTAGCGTAATGGTTTTTGGTTCTTTAGCAACGATTTTTTTCTCAAAAGGCTTTGTTTTTTTAATTTTGAAACCACCTTCCGACCAGTAAGTATAGTCTGTTTGGGGAGTGATGTATTCGGGAATCATGTAGGCTAATTTTTTGCTTATATACTCTTCTGATCCGTACTGTTTTAGATATTCGTTTTTGGGATAAAGGGGTTTTACAATGTATTTTTTGGCAACTGTAAAACTGAAAATGATTAACAAAAAAATAAATATTTCCTTAAAAGGAATTTCTATATTCTGAAAAAAATAAGCGCCAAAAAAACTTATGCCAAACATACTAAAAAGTAAAAACCGCCAAGGGAACTGCATTGTCGCCAAAATTCCGGAAAAAAGATTCCATACAAACTGCGATTGATAAAGTGTCATAAACAAAGAAGCGAGGGTGAGAAAAAAAACTAAGCCAAATAAAAACTTATTTTTTTCTTTTTTAAATTTGACACTAAACAAAAATATACCAAGCCCAGCCAAAACAAGTTGGATTTTTCCGAGTTTAAAACTCATCAAGTCTGTGTCGCAGCCCGGGAGCGAGGCGCCAAAACCCCAGCCATTGGAGCGCCAAAGCTGCCAGGGACAAAGAAAGTGATCTGAATAAAAATAGTATTTTATATTTTTGGCGACATTGATGAATTTTGACTCAAATATAAGGGGAATCCAAAAAAAGCCGCTGATCAAACAAGCGATAAAGAAAGCCAGAAAGTTATTCTTTTTTTTAGGAAGGAGAAAAATGATAACAAGGAAAAGAGGAAAAGAAAAAGCGGAAAAAATATTGTGAACGGTAAGGGTAAAAGACAAAATAATAGTCGTTGCAAAAAAATTGAATTTTGTGGAACGCCTTGAGTTTTTTACAAGAAAACCCAAAGAAAAAGGCAGAAGCGCAAGATACCAGCACTCGGCCAGATTGCCCCGGATCAAAATTTCTGTGGCAAAATAAGTTGAAGTGACGTAAAGTGTAGCTCCCAAAAGACTGGGTAAAAAATCAAAAAAAAGACTTAAAAAAAACAATATCCCCAGAAAAGATAAAAGGAAAGCGAGGAAAAATGAAGTTTTTAAAGCGCAGACAACAGGAATCCCGATAAGATTTAATCCAGCCGTGACCCAGTAGGAAAAAGGCGCGTAGAAATTGAAAATCGGCATACCGAGATGGAATGAAAAATCAGGCGCCAGGCGCGGTGGGATTTTCCCCGATTTTATATTTAAGGCAAACTGAATGACCCGACCAAGCTGTGTCTCGTCATGAAAGTTAAACATACGCTCATCAAACGGATTAAGGGAAGGTGTGGTGATGTAGAAAAAAAGAAGAAGAGAAAAAATAAAGAAAATTAATTTTTTATGCTTTTTAATTTTTTTCATTTCGTAACTCTCAAATCTTTTACTAATTGATAAGCTCGTGTTTTATGATTCTCCATACCGTATTTTATTATATTGGCTATGAAATAAAAGAATGATATTGTTATAATATTAAGATATTTTCGCACCTTTAAAGAATTATCCCCTGTAGCTCAATCGGTAGAGCAGGTCGCTGTAGAACAAAATAAGTTTCTTTTATAAACTTAATATATAAGTTATAAAAGAACTTACGCCGAACGTCGAGAGTATCTAATAAAAGCAGTTGCTAAAAAAAGAAAGACAATTAGAGAGAAAGCAATTGATTATTTAGAAAGAAAATGTTTCTTCTGCGGATATAATCGATGTAGTGCCGCTCTTAATTTCCATCATATTGATGAGAAATCAAAAAAGTTTGGTTTGTCTCAAAACGGATTAATCCGTTCTTGGGAAAAGACTAAAAAGGAGTTGGACAAATGTATTTTACTTTGTGCTAACTGTCACAGAGAATTACATATTGGTTTATTGCAGCTTCCAGCAGAAATGTTGGTTGAAAAATCGGGCTAATTCGAGGAAGACCTCAGAATTGGAGGTTAATCTCGAGCTAAATCCTGAGAGTAATCGAAGGAAAATGTGTAGAGACTATATACCCGAATCCGACGTAATGTCGGACATGAAATAGTCCAAGCCTTAAAGTAATTTAAGGGTACTTGTAACGACAAGGTTCGTGGTTCGAGTCCACGCGGGGGAGCAATGGTTAACAACATTGAAAACATTGCCAGAGGCATTCCGTACAGCAAGTTGGAGCTTTAAAATCAATTTTAAGCGCTTGTAGATTGAGGTGAAACAATCTCACGTTTCAAAGATATATCTTTCATTAGGTTCTAAAATATCGCTTGTTTAAAGCGATTGTAGAGTGTTTATAAGACAAAAAACAAATTGAAACTTACCTCTAAATTTGATTAGATTATAATATATGCGACTTGGTCGTTTTGTTTTGTGGTATAAAATATCCAAAACTGGAAAAACAAAGAAATTATCCACTACTTTCTTATTGTTCTTAATTCTTTCTATCAAATTTTTCCTTCAGGCAAAACCTTTATCTGTTCAGGCTTCAGGTGAATCATGGCTAACTGGATATAGTTATAGAAAACAAATCACCATTGATGCTTCAAAAGTCTCTGACGCCGATTCGGCTGATTTTACCGATTTTCCGGTCTTGGTTTCTCTCTCTGGTTTATCCGGTATTAACGATAATGGCACTGACATTCGTTTTACGAGCAGTGATGGAAAAACTTTATTGGCAAGAGAGATTGAGTCTTATTCTTCGGGTATACTCGTCGCTTGGGTGAAAATTCCCACCCTTGATTACAATGACAACATGGTTTTTTATATGTATTACGGTAATACTGATGCCACTGAACCGGCCGCTGATTCGACTTATGGTTCTCAAAATGTTTGGGACAGTAATTTTAGAGAGGTTTATCATTTTGCAAGTTTAGCCACAATCGGAACTGACTCGGCGGCACTTCAAAATCATGGGGAAAATACCAAAGTTACAGTCACAAGCGGTCTTGCTGGTAATGCGGGTGCATTTGACGGTAGTGCGTATATTGGCTCTTTCGATCAAACGCTTTCTTCGGCTAGTAATACCCGGAGTATTTGTGCCTGGATATCAACTGCCTTAGAGACGAGAGAGGGTGTTGTTGGCACTCGCGGAGATGATATTGCCGAAGGCAGCACAGGATTTGTACTTACGGTTAACCGTACTCATCCGGGGAATTTAACCTATTTTCATACCGGTCAGGGAGATGCGGGCATACTGGAAGTTGACGGGAACTTGGATAACAGTTGGAATTATGCATGTAGCTCCATATCTAATGGAACAGCTAAGTTGTATGTGAATGGAAGTCAAATCGGTACAAAGAATACTTTTGTTGCGGATAGACAAAGCCCTGATTTCAACGGCGTTATCGGGGGCGAAAACTATGCCAGCGGAGAAGGCTACAAGAGTCTTTTTACCGGAAATATCGACGAGGTGCGCATCTCTTCTTCCGCCCGTTCCGCCGGCTGGATTGCCACAGAGTATGCCAACCAGTCTGACCCCACAAATTTTTTGAATATTGGTGGTGAAGATGAGGAACCGACATCTACGCCGACTCCATCTCCTACTCCAACACCAACCTCGATTCCAACTTCAACCCCAGCTCCAACAGCGACACCTACCTCGGTCCCGGCGTCTTCTTCTGGTACTTCCTCCTCCTCATCGACCAGTACTCCGAGTGCTCCGGTCTGTAGTGACAGTAAACCTGCCGGTTCTCCTGATTTATTTAAAATTGATACCGCTAAAGATAGTGCAATATTATACTTCTCGCCTGTTAGTAATACTTCTAAATATTACATCAGCTATTCAACCAATTCTTCAGCTGAAGAATATGGAGTGGAAGTAAACTTGGGAAGGGAAGGAGTACAAAACTATACAATAAATTTCCTTTCCACCGGAACTACTTATTATTTTAAAGTCAGAGGACAAAATGGCTGTATGCCGGGGAACTGGTCAGATGTTAAATCTGCTACTACTAAATCTGATTTTATAAACTATGTAACTACCACCTTGGAAACAATTAAAGAGGAGCTGACTCCTAAAAAGGAATTAAAGGTAATTTCTCAAAATTTAACAGCTAAAAAATCAAGCGTTTGTTCTTATACTGTTTCCACCGGAGATTCACTTTGGTCAATTGCAGCTAATAATTTGGGTGATGGATATAAATTTACTGACATTAAGGAACTCAATAACCTTGTCAGCAGTTCTTTGTCTGCCGGTCAGGAGTTGAAACTTCCTTGCAATAAGGAAGAAGAAGCGATTACCCAGGCTAAAGAGGAAGTAAAACAGGAAGGAATTAACCTAAATGTTTTAGTAAAAGACAATAACAACAAGCCATTGGAAGGAGTAACCGTTACTCTTCACTCCAAAGTTCAGACTACTAAAACGGATCAAGAGGGAATCGCCCACTTTACCAATGTTGAACCAGGAGGACATAAGGTAAACCTGGCCTATAACGAATATAATGGCGAACAGACGCTTAATGTTGATGGTAAAAACAAAGAACAGACTTTAACTTTGCAAGTACAAATGAATAGTGGTTTTTCTTCTCCTTTAGTGATTAGTGTTATTGGTATTATGGGAGGAATTATTTTGATTCTTTTCTTTTTTCTATTTAGAAAGAAGGCTGTCCAAAGAACAAATTAGTTTATTCTAGGTAGCTAAAGTCAGGGAGGGCTTACATAGGACAAGAAATAATCGAGTTTCTTTATCAATAAGTAAAATCAAACAGCAGCAACTCTTGATAAAATTCTGATTTCGTTCAATCTATTTCTGGCTTGTTCAGCCCATACAGGATTCTGAAAAGCCTTGATAATTGAATTCAAACTGGTGGTCAGTGCAAAACTAGGATTACGGAGCCGTAAGCCTGGATTCTTCTCCCACTACTTAGTGATATAATTATCTATGTTGTTTTAGAGAAACTGATTAAAATTTAAATAAAAGATTCAGGCAGTATGAAAATAAAAAAGAATCTGCGTTGGGTTTTGGGATATCTGATTATCGATATCATTTGTGTCGGCATGGGTATGGGAGTGCCATTTTTTAATATCCTTCTGGGTTTTCCCTTGGGATGGTTTTTGGCTCATAAATTTGCCGATGGCCAAAAAGTTTTTAATTATTCGCTTCTTGCCTCAGCCTTTACTTTTTTATTCATGTTGATTATTTGGTCATTGGCCACACTGACATATCTTTCCGGCCCCGCAAAGGATATTGCTAATTTTGGAGAGCCCTATATCCTTTTTTCTCCAGTTGCCAGCTTTTATGGTTGGTTAGCTCTGATGGTTTTTATTTCGCCCTTCCTACAACTTTTAACAACTATTTTTGCTGCTTATTTAACCCTTCTTGCCAAAAAGCGCTCGTTAGGAAACCGATAGAAATCTTTGAACTTCCTTTACTGTCCATTCTGGGTATTCCAGTTCGGTTGCCCAGTCGGTGTGGTGATAATCATACCATCGTTCAAGCCATTGTTTTTTTTAAGAAATTTAATTTTCTAGAGTATTTTGTTTCTTTTTATAATATACTAAAAAGAAGAAGGAGGTGAGCAACGTTGGAAAATCCAATTAAAGAAACAGTCAAAAATATTATTACCTTAAGCATGATCCAGGGAATTATTTTTCTCATTTTGGGTATTCTTATTGCTATCAATCCTAAAATTTTGCTTTATTTTGTTGTCGCCGCTTTTATTATTACAGGAATAAGTTGCTTGTTTTATAGTTTCAAGATTAAAAGCTATTATCGGCGAGCAGAAAAATTTTGGAAAAAATTAGCAGTAGAAATTTAATTAAAAAACCCGGAGATAAAATAATTTTAATACCTTAGAGGTATAAATTAGATTGTGTTGACTTTTTTTTAAGTACTTTGACCATAATTAATTTATGTCGAAGAATCCTCTCATTAACGCTTTAAGTGCTTCAGCTTATATAGTCCTTGTTGTGACAGTGATGACTTTCGTGACCCAACCTCTAAAAGACAAGCCTGATACTTTCGGCGCTCCAATCATAGTATTGTTTGTGCTTACCCTCTCAGTAGCAGTAATGGCATATTTATTTTTTTATCAACCGGTTCTTTTTTTTATTGAGGGAAAGAAAAAAGAAGCCGTGAACTTATTTATAAAAACCGTTGGCGTTTTTGGAGCGGTTACGTTTGTAGTTTTGATACTCCTTTTTTCAGGTTTGATTTAATTAAACAGATTTAACACTTTAGAGAGTGTTATCAACATGTGAGTTTCTTTTTTAAAAAAAATAATGCGCCGGTAAGCCAAAGATAACAATAAAGTTGTGACAAAAAGGAAATATAGGCGGTTTGATGTAAAAAATAATTTATTTTATTGTAGGCAAACTGAGTTATTTTATCAAGAGAATTAAGATGACTACGTGACAGGAAATACCGTACTTGGACATTACCGGTGAGATCAATTGTCAGGTAGTTTTCTCTTGTGGGAATATCGGTAAAAATCGAAACTTCATATTCTTTGCCAAGACTATCTGAGATAATAGGAAAGCCCAAAAGGATTCCTTCGCCCGTAAGCCCAATACTTAAATCTCTTGTTTCTTGATAGCTATTTCCAGAGTTTTTGACCTCTTTTATTTTTGCGCTTACCGTATAATGTTTTTCTAAAAAGTTTTCACTTGTCCTGTCGGTTAAGAAGGGAATTGTAACGTAACCAAGATTATTTTGTTTGGCAATGAATCGACCTTTTATTACAACGCCGGAAGTTAATGCCTTTTTTGATTTTTCCCCGGAATAGGAAAAAACCCGGCTTGCGGGCTCAAGCGATTGCATAAACCATAAATTTTTTCTTTCCGTTGTAAGAATTTCTTTGCCAAGAGTAAAAAAAACAGGAAAAGTTTTGGCCATTAAAATTACTAAGAAGACAAAACAAATAATGCGGATTGATTTATCAAATAGAGGTAAATATTTTTTTATAAAAATAAGCCACGATAGTTGAAAAGCCAGAATTAATGTTGTTTGCAGTTTTAATGTATGGAAAATAATATTTTGAAGAGCAACTGTCGTGAATAAAATTCCAACCAGAGGGTCCAATACCGCATAAGAAACCAAAGGGATTGCCAAATACTGGCTACCGCTATTTGTCAAAACCATCATGAAAACAAGAAGATAATAGAAGCCTTGTTGGGTAATTTTTTCTTTTCTTAACAGGAAACCAAAAGGAATGATCAAGAAAAGAATAATAAGCGGTGTCATAAAAAATGTTTTTGGCAAAAAAGCGTAAAGGAGGTCTCTTTGACTCATAAAAACATTATTAATTATTCCCAAAAATGCTTTTTGAGAAAAAGAAAAAGGTATAAATGAGATAAAAAAAACAAGATAAGGAATAAAACTTAACAAGCGTTGTTTTCTATTTTTTGAAGAAAAAAAAAGCCAGAGCGGAAAAAACAGAAAAACATGTTTGACGGCAAAAGAAAGACCCAAAATAAAATAACCCTTAAGTCTTGATCGATATTTCTCAATGATTTTGAATGAGTATAGGGCAATGGCAATGCTTATATTGTCAAATTGATTATGAAAACCGCTGGTATAGATTGATACCGGATTAAATAAAAACCAAAAAAAAGCAAAATAACCAATATATTCATAAAGTAACAAAGTGATGGCGATATCAGCCAAAGAAAGAGAAAAAATTATTAACAATCTAAAAACAAACCAGTTGTTATAAAACAAAAGAGAAACTTTTTTAAAAATTCCGAGGATAATTGCCCAGATTGGACCGTAACTATATCGGGTAGTTTCTGCAAAAACATTTTTTCCCTGGGCGACAATTGTCCCGACATCACGCCACGAACCATAATCAAAGTTAAACCCCATTCTGGAGACAAAAATACGCAGTCCGACTGCCAAACAAAAAAAACTAAAAAAAAGAATTTTTTTGCGACTAACTCTTAAACTCATTTTAATTAATTATAAACGTAAGATATAGATATATAGCAGAAAGATAATGATGGCAGATATCTATTCTCTGTGTCTGACAATTATAATCATAGCACAACCCTCCTTTGACTTGGCTAAAATTAGAGTTCCTTTCGGATATTGGCCCATTAACCTGGAGAGACATGAGATAAATCAATGATTTTTCTATAAAAGATCTTAAACTTAAAAAATATTGATAATCGATATTTTTTGCTACCCATGCCGTATGAGTAAGACCTTCCAGAAATACAGCCAGATTACCTCTAGGAAAATTTTTGTTTTCTCCTTTTAAGAAAGAGTTAATATTATCGCCCGAATTCTTGAAATATTGATCGGTCTGTTTTTTCATAAATAACCAATAATCTATTTTTCGCGTCTCTTTGTAAAGGTAAGAAAAACCAGCCATTCCCCAAGGATAAAAAGATAGGTTAAAACCCTTGTCGTCGTACTTGTGGATAAAATAAACAGCGGCTTTTTCTGCTGCGTTTAAATATGATTTATTTTGACTTAATAAGTACATCCTGATAAGGGCATAAAAAGATTCACCGTTGTTGTAATCCGATTCAATACCGGGAAATTCTTGAATGAAACCACCGGTTATTGTTTGAGTTGAAACTAAATATTGAGCTAATTGATTAGCAAAATTCCAGTATTTTTCTTTGTTTTTTTCACTTGCTTCCATGTATTCGATCAAAGCCAAAAGGAGAAGGGCCGAAGCATTACTTTTTTTTTCTTGTTCATAAACAACAGCGGCACCTGATAAAGGAAAGGATTGTTGTTTTGTAAAATTTTTAAAAAAATCGAAGCCTTTTTCCAAAACTCCTTTTATCTTTGGATCTTTATTCTTTTTATAAAGTTGAGCCAGAGAATATAAGGAACCTGCCTGTCGGACAATATTGTAACCATGAATTTTTTTACCGGTTACGACATTTCTTTTGTAAACAAAATCTCCATTTTTTGTTTGATTTTCGAGAAACCATTTCCCTTGAAATTCAAGTGAAGTTTCTAAATTTTTTTTAAACTGGATTTTTTGATATGTAAAAAATATATTTTTTCCAATAAACTGTCCAGAAACAACGGCAAAAATGAAAAGAACGAAATAAATAAAAAAAAGAAATACCTGTCCTTTTTTTATCATACAAACTAAATTATAAAAGAATAAACCTCGGCAAAGTTAAAACAATTTAGTATCGTGTTTGATTATTCAGAATTAGTTGGTATAGGAGGTCTCTTCTGACTCTGTGGTCCATTTCCTTCGGGGTCACCATTATTGCCCATTGGTGGGGCCATCGTTACGTATTTTTCATCGATTCCCTGTTCCTTAGCCCAAGCTTTCAGTTCCTCCATCATATCTTCCATTTTGGCTTTACGTTTTTCTTCTGTCAGATCTTTCAAACTTTCTAGGTTGTATTTCTCCTTTAATGTTTTTAGTTCGGCAAGAATGGCGGTTTTTTGGGCTTCTGTTATTTTTCCTTCTTTGGCAAGTTGAGTAAGTCTTTCTTCATCGGTTTGTTGTTTTTGATTTTTTCCGTTTTTTGGAAGGTTGCCACTTGGAATGGGCATGGGTGTACTGTCGGCCGGAGGGGTGAGTTTTGTTTCGGGAGTATCGGTTTTATTTCCTTGATTTTTATCCTTTTCAAAACCGAATTTCTTCATGACTTTATGGAAAAAGCTCATAAAAAAATTTTCTTTCACCGGGTAATTTCTTTGAGCATAAACTGGTGAAAGACTCATCAGGTTTCCAATAATTGACACAATTGCCAGATAGGTGAGTATTTTTTTATTTTTCATAGTTAACTTTTTGATAAATTGACAATTTAGTTTTTAATGGTTTATATTATATATTGTTTCTGATAAAAGGCTGAAATTTAATAAGATAGATTTTTATTATAATAAGAATTATTGGCAATAAAATTTTTGTAGTTTCCGAAGGAAAATGAAAAAAAATCAAACTAACATGAAAAAAATATTTTACTGGTTGCCAAGAGGTTTGGCGATTTTATTTATTGTTTTTATCAGTCTTTTTGCTTTGGATGTTTTTTCGGAAAAAAACTGGCCCTTGGCCCTTTTAGCGCATCTTCTCCCTAGTTTTATTTTAATTATTTTAACTGTAATTGCCTGGAAAAACGAGCTTTTGGGCGGTATTTTGTTTCTTTTTTCCACTTTAGTGTTTCTTTTCTTTTTTCATTCAACAGTCATCGTTGTCCCGACTTTTTTGATAGGCGGGCTTTTTTTGTATAATAAATACATATGGAAATAATACCCAAAGATAAACTTTTAAATCTTTCAGGAAAAACCGCCATTGTGACCGGTGGTTCAAAAGGAATCGGTTTTGGCATCAGTTTCCGCCTGGCCGAGGCCGGTGCCAATGTCGTCATCGCCGGTCGCAAACTTGATGAAGCGGAAAAAAAAGCCGGTGAACTGGTCGCCAAAGGATATAAGGTAAAGGCAGTCGCGGCCGATGTTTCCTGTGAAGACGATGTCAAAAATCTAGTTGCCAAAACCGTTGAGTTTTTTAGCGGAGTGGATATCTTGGTCAACAACGCCGGTATTTTTCCCTTTGCCCCTCTGGAAAAACTGACAACGGAACTTTTTGATCAGGTCGTCGCTATCAATCTTCGCGGTGTTTTCCTTTGCACCAAATACGTATCTGAGCAGATGATAAAACAGGGTCGAGGTGGGAAAATAATCAATACGACATCAATCGACGCTTTACACCCTTCATCTGTTGGTCTTTCTCATTACGACGCTTCAAAACATGGCGTCTGGGGGTTTACAAAAAATGTAGCTTTGGAACTTGCTCCACATAAGATTTGGGTAAACGCCGTGGCACCGGGCGTGGTGATGACCGAAGGTGTTGTAAAGTCCCAAGGAGGAATGGGCGAACCTGACAACACCAAAGAAACGCCGATGGAGGTGCCGGCTAAAAGAATGGGGGTACCTGATGACATTGCCAAAACAGTTCTTTTTTTGGTTTCCGACATGGCGACTTATATCACCGGCAGCCAAATTGTCGTCGATGGCGGCTATTTACTTAAATAAGTTTTCAATTCGATTAGCCTTATGGATAAGAAAAAAACCTGGCCAATCCTGGTTGTTTTGGCTATTATCGGTATCGGTTTGGCCAGTTATCTTTTTTATAACTATCTGGTCAAACCACCAACCTCGCTCTGTTATATTAATTCAAAATTAAACTGCGATGCTGTTACTCAGGGAGTTCTTTCGACAATGTTTGGCTTGCCCGTTCCTTTGATTGGTTTGACGGGATATGTAGTAATTCTAATCTCGTCATTGATAAAAAACAAAAAAATAGTTTTAGGGATGGCTAGTTTTGGCATGATTTTTTGCTTCTATCTCACAATCCAAGACGTATTTGTTTTGCGAATAGTTTGTCCGGTTTGTCTGGCTTGCCAACTAGATATGCTTTTAGTGTTCTTGTTCAGTTTGCAGTTGAATCTACTAACTCACAAACCATCCTTGAAGAAAAAACCCAAAAAGGATCAGATGCAAAATAAAAAATAGACTTATTAAAATAGATTTTATTCTTTTATTTTCAAGACTTCCTAAAAAAACAAAAAAAGATAAAGACAGCAGACTAAATCGGGGGATAGAAAGAAAACTGCCGGTAAGGGTGGGCAGTAAAATATTGGCAAGAGAAAAAAGATTAAGGGAGATTAAAGAGTGGTTTTTGATTTTTAGTTTCAAATTCCTGAATAAATCCAGAATTAAAACAATTAAAACAAAGCTAAAAACTGCAATTTCAAGAAGGGAAATAAAATATTGAAAGTTTGGTTGAGCGGTAAATATTATTTTAAAATAACGGTAAAAAACCTGTGGTAAAAGAATTAATTTTGTAGATCGGCCAGGTCCGAAGATAGATTGAACATGAAAAAATTCCAAAGCATCACCGGTTGTCAAAAGCAAATAACGCATATAGGTTAAAAGTCCCAAAAATGGAGAAATTATTCCAAATCCAAGTGGCCAAAGACTTTTATTTTTTTTGAAATTCTTTATAAAATCCAGCAAAAATGGGATTGCCAAAAAAATTCCATTAACTCGGGTTAGTCCGGCTAAAAAACTAAAAAAAATAGCCGGCCAATACTTTTTTTTGTTGACTAAATAAAAAACCAGGACGGTCAAAAGAAAAAAAAGACTTTCCGTATAAACCGCACTAAAAAAAAATGAAGTTGGAAATAATAACAGTAATAAAATTATTAGGCGATTGTATCTTTTTATCATTTTCAGGTATTGTTGGAAAACAAAAAGACCAATTAAAAAACAAATATTAGATATAAAAAGCCCGGACAAAAGATAGTTCTTTAGTAAAAAAGAAAAAAATCGAATAAGAATCGGGTATAAAGGAAAAAAAGCCTGTTCATACTGTTGGTAACCAAAGCGGGCAATCCGTAAATAATAAGCGCCATCAAAATTGGCAAAAGAATAGATGATTTTTGGTAAATTAAATTGCAGAAGATCTTTTGGGTAAGCAAAGTTTCCAAGATAGGGAATAATTTTTGGAATTAATAAAGCGACAAAAAAATGTAAGGCCATCCAAATTAAATAATTGGCTGCGATAAACATCAAATTTATTATAAAATATAGTAGTTATCAAAAGGAGGTGATAAAATATGGAAGTCACCGGAAAAAAAATAGGCGTCATTACTCACTACTATAATAAAATTGGAGTTGGGATTATTAAATGCTTGGAAGAAATTAAAGTTGGCGATACACTTCGTTTTATTGGTCGTGGGACAACGTTTGAGCAAGAAATAAAAGAAATGCAGTTTGATCATAAACCAATTACAGTCACGAAAAAAGGTCAAGAAGTTGGTGTTAAACTTGATCAACTTGTTCGGGAAAACGATGAGGTCTATAAAATTTAGATATTTTATTGATATTATAAAAACATGAAAAAGAATAGTCTTGATTCCTTTAATTTTTTTTGAAGGATGAAGATATTTCTGTTAAAAATGAGAATTCCTCAACTACACCTATTTCTTCAGAAGTCGCCAATACTTCGATTCTTTGGAAAATAAATAGTAAAAATAATTAGTTCAAAATTTTGAAGTTTAAGCCTAAGAAACAAAAAAGAGTTGCAGCGGGCTGAATAATTTGTTAAGGTAAAAAAAGTTATTAGTTTATAAATTGGTATTATGGACGACACACAAAATCAAAACCCAACACCAACGACTCCGGCACCAGCTGACCCGACAACGATCCAGACGCCGCAAGACCAACCGGTTACTCCGCCGGCAGCGCCAGAAGAGAACAAGACAGAAGATACGACCAACCCAAACCCAACAGTCTAAAAAGGTTTGTCGGTTGCAAATAAAGAGGTCCCGCCTATGGCGGGATTTCTTTTATCTGCATTTTTCCCACATGCCTTTATTGTTTTTCCTTGCTGCCTCTTGAAGAGTATTAAAAAGCTCAGCATATTTTACATCCGGCGGAAAGGTGGCGGCAGAAGCATAACCTTCTTCAACCATTTTTTGATTAACAAATATTTTTGAAGAAGGACTTGATTCGTCAACAATATAAACATAGCGAAGCAGGCGTTTGTATCTGTCGGTTTCTGAGACATCTTTTTCCAAATAAACTATTTTTCCTTCAACTAAATTTTTATTAAACTCGGCAGCGGCAGTGGCAAAACACTCAATCTCTTTTTTTGGGTGGTGGAGCTCCGGCGTATCAATTCCGATATAGCGGACAATTTGACCGTTTTCAAGTTCAATCGTATCTCCGTCGACGATTCTTTTTACCAAGCATGTATTACTTTTTTGGCTTACTTTATAATTGGGCAGAAATTGAAGTAGTAGCACAAGAAAAGCAATTAAGACAGGAATAAATTTTTTTTGGTATAATCGCAGCATTAATTTATTATATAAACAAAATCTTTGATAAAATATTCTTATGAAGAAAATAAAAGAGCTAAAAGAAAAAATTAAAAAATGGTATGGGGGTTTGCCGGACAAGAAAAAATATATTGAATTTTTGACCGCGGTTTTATCGGTTCCGGTTTTAATTACCGTTATTCTGATTAACTTAGGAAATTTAAACCAGAATAAAAATAAACAAAGTTCAGTCGGAGCGACAACGACACCAATTCGAATTGAGGTAAAAACACCAACAATAGCTGATCGACCAAGAATATCGCTATCTCCTGAACAAAATTTGACCCCAACCGAAACGCCAACATCTCCCAATTGTAAAAAAGAGGTTGGACCGGTTTCTATCACATCACCCAAGGAAGGAGAGACAATCACGAGCGACCCGCTTTGTATTGAAATTTCCTATGAAATCGGCGAGTACTGCGCAGTTGCTTGGTCTTATAAAATAAATGATGGTACCTGGTCTTCTTATACAGACAAAGATATTTGTCTTTATAATATGACCAGCGGCAAAAAGACATTGAAACTCAAGGTAAAAAGCATTGCCTCCTCAGATGAAGAGACTCTTGAACGTAACTTTATCTATACCAGCGGAGAATCTCAAGCTTCAAGCTCAGCCGAATAATAACAAGTAATAATTTGATAAAATATAAACACACGGGGTGTGGCTCAGATGGCTAGAGCGCAGCGTTTGGGACGCTGAGGCCGCGAGTTCAAGTCTCGCCACCCCGACACTAAAAACTCTTCTTTCCAAAACAGTCGGATATCATTTACAATAAAATTAAGATGAACATTTCTCAGTTCAAAAAAAATAACAAGTTTTTAATGATGGCCATAGACCACCGCGGGTCTTTTAGAAAAGTGATCAATCCCAAAAGTCCGGAGCAGGTTGATAAAAAAGAGATTGTTGAAACAAAATTAAAAATAATCAATGCCTTGGCCGAGTATACAAGCGGAGTTCTGGTCGATGTTAAAACCGGTCTGCCGGCCTACGAACTTGCTGATTCGGCAAAAGGGAAACCCTTGGTTCTGGCGATTGAAAAAACCGGTTATATAGAAAAAGGAGACGGCAGAATTACCGAACTTGCCTATACGGTCGGACAGTTAAAAAAACTTGGGGCCAAAGCAATCAAAATATTAATTTACTTCAATCCTTTTTCCAAAACAGCAAGCGCTCAACTTGTAACAGCAAGAAAAGTTTTATCAAATTGCAGAAACCACAACATTCCCCTTTTTTTGGAAATTGTTACCTATCACACGGAGAAAACGGTTAAGAAAGGGGATAATCTTGTGATTGAGTCGATTAAGCGGTTTTTAGCAGAAAGCATCAAACCCGATGTTTTTAAAATCGAGTTCCCAGGAAGCATTATCGCCTGTCAGGAGATTACCCGTATGCTTAAAAAAACACCATGGATTTTATTGACCAGAGGAGAAAATTTCTATATTTTTAGACATCAACTGGAAATTGCCGTAGATTACGGATGTCAGGGATTCCTGGCCGGAAGGGCTCTCTGGCAGGAGCTCGGTGAGTATCAAAGCGAAAAACAAAAGGAATTTTTGGAAGAAATAGTAAAAAACAGGTTTAAGGAGATATCTCGGATCGCAACAAGTATTTAAGATTTATGATTTAAGAATGAAGAAATATGTATTTTTAATTTGTATTTTTTTGGGAATAATTTTTTTCTTCATATCTAAAGATCAATCTACCTGTAAGAATAAGGAAGCGGTTATTTACAGACTTGGTAACAAGAATTACTGTTTATTGGTGGCAGATAACAGCAAAAAATGGACCACGGGATTGATGGGGTACAAAAAACCGATTGATTTTGACGGTATGATTTTTATTTTTCCCAACAAAGGAATTCAGAGGTTTTGGAATATGAATACATATCTGGACCTTGATATCTACTGGCTTGATGATGAGAAGATTGTTGGCAAAAGCTTTCTGCCTTCTATTGAGAGATCAAAGGAAATAATTTACATTAGTTCTCCCAGAAAAGCGAACAAAGTGATAGAGATCATTAAATAATTTTAAACCTTGAATCATTTCTTAAGAGCTTCAATTCCAGGAAGAGTCCCTTTTTCAAAAAACTGGAGCATTGCACCGCCGCCTGTTGAGATATGACTGATTTTATCGATATTTGCTTTTCCTTTTATGAAAGCCAGTGTATCTCCGCCGCCGACTATAGAGTAAGCATCGGTATTTTGGGTGATTGCATCTAAAACCGCTTGGCTGCCGGCTGTAAATCTGGGATCTTCGAAAAAACCAACAGGTCCATTCCAAACAATGGTTTTTGCCCGGGTAATAATTTCTTGGAAAAGTTTTTGAGATTTTTGACCTATGTCCAAAATTTTATTTTCAACAAATACTGTATCAATAGGTAAAACTAATTTATTTCCAAGTTTGTTTTTTAAAAATTTAGCATTTTCCAATTGGTTTTTTTCATAAAAACTTTCACCGATGTTTTGGCCAAAAGCGGCAAGAAAAGTATTAGCCAAAGCACCGCCTATGATAAGTTTGTCGGAAAGTTGACCTAATTTTTCAATCAAACTTATCTTAGTTGAGATTTTGGCACCTCCGATAACAGTCACAAAAGGTTTTTTTGGATTTGATAAAATAGGCGTCAAAGTCTCAATTTCTTTTTTTAACAACAATCCACCGTATGCCGGGAGTTTTTTGGGAAGATCGACAACAGAAGAAGTTTCGCGATGGCAAACGCCAAAAGCATCGTTGACATAGATATCTCCAAGTGCCGCTAGTTTGTCGATAAAGTTATTATTTCGGGATTTTTCCTCAGGATAAAAACGGATATTCTCAAGGAGAAAAACAGTTTTATTTTTCGGCGAGTCTTGCAAAGCCTTGGTAAAGTAAGACAAGAAATCTTCAATAAGAACTACTTTATAAGTCTGTAGGTAAGTTTGGAGTCTTTCTGCCACTATTTTTAGAGACAATTGCGGATCGCGAGTTTTTGGTCTACCAAGATGAGCGATAAGGATAAGTTTATTATTATTTTTTAATAAAAAATTTAGAGTAGGAATGGTTTCTTTTATCCGGGTATCATCGATGATAGTGGTTTTATCTGCCGAGAGAGAAACATTAAAATCCACTCGCAATAGAATTCGTTTATTGGTGATTTCAACCTCATCAATATAAGTAATCTTTGACATTAAAATTTAAAATTAAATATTGGAAATTCTTTCGACTAAATCAACGAGCCGAGAGCTGTATCCCCACTCATTATCATACCAGCCAAATACCTTTATGATATTACCGATGATTTTGGTATAGTTTGAATCAAAAGAACAAGAAAAAGGCGAGCCGATAAAATCCGAAGAGACTAACTTTTCTTTTTCAAAAGATAAAATTTCTTTCATTTCGTTTTCTGAATATTTTTCAAAAAGAGAATTTATTTCCTCGGCTGTTGTTTGCTTTTCCAAAACTGCGGAAATATCGGTGAAAGAAACAATTGGAACAGGTATGCGGATAGACATTCCATCAATTTTTCCTGTTAATGCAGGAATTACTTTGGTTACTGTTTTTGCTGCACCCGTTGTCGACGGAACGATATTTACAGCAGCCGCCCGCGCCCGATCGGCCTTTTTTCCAGAATCATCAACCAAATTTTGAGTACCGGTATAAGCATGAGCGGTTGTCAAAAATCCAGAAACCACCTTAAAGTTGTCATTTAAAATTTTGAACATTGGTGTGGCACAGTTTGTAGTGCATGAGGCCATGGAGATAATTGCATTTCCGGCAAAGTCAAATTCATTGTCATTCACCCCCAAAACCACGGTTTTGATATCGTCGTCGCCGGCCGGTGCAGTCAAAATTACTTTTTTGACGAGCCCTTTTAAATGTTTTTCCAAATCAGTTTTTTTGGTGAATGCGCCTGAAGCATCGACAACCAAATCAACTCCATATTTGTCCCATCCAATATTTTCTACCTCCGGAATTTGAGAACAAGTAATTTTTTTTCCGTCAACCAAAATTCCGTCATTTTCAGAAAGAATTTTTTTTTCAAACTTGCGATAAATCGAGTCATATTGAAGTAAATAAGCCATCATTTCAGGAGGTGTTTTTCTTGTATTTATGGCAACAATATCAAATGAGTTTTTTCTTAAAGCAATTCTGGTAAAAGCTCTGCCTATCCGGCCGAAACCGTTTAATCCGATCTTTAGTCTTTTCATAATTTATTGAATAGTTAAATACTAATGTATAGAATTATTATAGTGGAAAACTGTATTTTTTGTAAAATTGCAAAAGGAGAGTCGCCGGCGTACAAGGTTTATGAAGACGAAAAGTACTTGGCTTTTTTAGATATTTTTCCAAGCGTAGTTGGTCATACCCTGGTTATCCCAAAGACTCATTACCAATGGGTACACGATGTCCCTGATTTTGGAGAGTATTGGCAGACGACCTTAAAAGTGATTCGGGCGATTGAAAAATCACTTAAGCCAAAATGGATAAATTACTTTACTTACGGTGCAATTCCTCACGCCCACATTCATATTTTGCCAAGAGAAGAAAAGGTTTTGTTGGGTCATGAAGACATCGTTCCGAAAAAAATTGATATCGATAAAAAAAAATTTCCTGAAATCGTTGAAAAGATTAAAGAAGGTTTTTGTAAATGACATGATATTTATTACGATAAACTTCCTGCCAGTGATATTTTTTTGACTTTTCCTTCAATAGGAGGTCAAGAAATGTTCCGTTTGCGATCAAAAGATAATCGGTTTTTAGGCTGTTCAATTTTTCGTTCCAACCAGGTTGGGTTTGAATAATTTCAAGATAGACCTGGTATGGGCTTTTACCATCCGCGTCACGCCAGGCCGGCATCCGGCCATCGGCAAAAACTTTAATTTGCGGCTTTTGCCAGATTAAAAAACCGCCCCATTCGTAGGCAGCATAAACATTGCCGGAGAGCTCAGGATAATTTTTTATAGCTTCACAAGGATAACGTATGGCCGATCGGTCACAATAATTTTTCCATGAACTGTTAAAATCTATTGTTTTGGGTACGTTGACAATAAGAACGAAACAAAAAGCACAGACAAGCAAAGGAAGAATAATTTCATCAAATTCTTTTAGGAAAAAGGTTTTTTGTTCAAAATAAACAAAGAAAAAAGTTATATAAAATAGGGCTAGATTTCTTCTGGCTGAAAGACCGAGAAAAAGGGAAAACAAAACCATTAATATTCTAAAAATAGAAACTTTTTTTGATTTTATAACTTGAAAAAAATAAAGAGAGGTAAGACAGACTATGAGTATTTTTTGGTAAATTGATGGTGCTACCCATTCGGCAATCATTGTTCCAAGGGGTGAAGTAGCGTGAAGGAAAATTTCACGGTAAATATTGATACCAAAAGGATTTATAAAAGTTGCTAAAAAACATAAAACCAGAACAGGTATTTCGTAAGTAGTTTTTCTGTTTAGTGCATTATCAATCGTATAAAAAATTAGAACAGCAAGGCCAATAAAAAAACTTAAGTGAATGTTCGCCCAAAAAATCATAAGAGGAACCAAAAAAAATAAATATTTGGGTTTTTGTTTTGATTTTTGCAAAACAAACAAAGTAATTAAAAAAAACAAATAAGAAAAAATCTGGACTCTCAACCCCAAGCCAAAAATTTTATAAGATAAAAAAAACGTTAACCAAAAGGCGATATTTTTTATCCAAAAAAATCCTGATATTAAATTAATAAATAGAATTCCTATAATAGTCATCAAAAAAGAATAGAAAATGCTTAGTCCGGTAAATCCAAAATGGTCATAAAAAAAAGCAAGAGGAACGTCGAATAAAAAACTGTTGTAGGCGGCTTTATAATCAGGCAAAAAATATGAGAATTCATTTTTGGTACATAATTTTTTTTGAGTCAGAAATTCTTCTCCACAACGGTAATGCCAACCAAAATCCGTATCATTTAACGGCATAAACGAAACAACAAAAACAGTAGCTAAAAAAATAACAATTTGAATTTTGTTCACAGATTTAATTATACAACCGGATCATAGCCACCCCGACTCCACGGATGACAACGGATGATTCTTTTTATCCCAAGAAGCAGCCCGTGAAAGCTACCGTATTTTTCGACGGCTTGATAGGTATATTCGGAGCAGGAAGGAGTAAACCGGCAGACTTTATCCGTCAAAAAAAACTGGCGGGCAAGGCCGGTATGAAAAAACGCCGTTTTTTGATAAAAGCGGATGAAGGTTAAAATAGACCTTTTCATAGTAAAATATTATCATGAAAATCACAATAATTACCCTTTTCCCAAAAATGATTGAAGGTTTTTTTAAAGAAAGCATTATTGCCAGGGCAGAAGCCAAAAAATTAGTCGAAATTGAAATCGTCAATCTCCGCGACTTTGCTATAGACGATTATGGGACGGTTGATGACAGGCCATATGGAGGAGGGACGGGAATGATAATGCGGGTTGAACCCTTGTACAAAGCAATTCAGTCCGCAATTTCCAATTTCCAAATTCCAATTTCCAAACAAACTTCAAATTCCAAAAAACCAATTTTTAAAACAATTTTAACATCAGCCAAAGGAAAAGTATTTGATCAAGCCAAGGCAATAGAATATTCAAAACTTGATCATTTAATAATTATTGCCGGACACTACGAAGGGGTTGATGAGCGAGTTTTGGATTATATTAATGAGGAGATATCCATGGGTGATTTTGTGACAACAGGTGGAGAGATACCGTCGGCCGCTATTGCCGACGCTGTTGTTCGTCTGCTTCCCGGTGTCTTGAAAAAAGAAGAAGCCATCATTCAGGAAAGCTTTAATATCAAAGGTAAAAAACTTTTGGAATACCCTCAATACACTCGGCCTAAAGAGTTTCGAGGCAAAAAAGTACCATCGGTTCTTCTTTCCGGCGATCATAAAAAAATTGAAAAGTGGAATCAGAAAAAATCCCTTTCCGAAACAAAAGAGAAAAGGCCAGATCTACTTCGTAAATAACTTGCAACTCAATACTCTTGTCAACCGCTTTTGTTTTTGTTATAAATAGAAGCTATGATTTTGGTGACCGATGTTGAAAAAAAATTTGGCCAAAAAAAAGCAGTCGACAAACTTTCTTTTAAGGCAAAACCCGGTGAAGTGATAGGTTTTGTCGGGCCAAACGGTGCCGGGAAAACAACCACCATGCGCTTACTAGTTGGTTATCTCACACCAACTTCAGGGAAAGTGTTGATTGATGATATTGATCCTTCAAAAAACAGAATAGACGCCCTCAAAAAAATCGGTTACCTTCCGGAAAATAACCCACTATATGGGGAAATGACGACAAAAGAATACCTTGAGTTTATCGCTTCTATCAAAGAAGAAAAGAATTTTGAAAAAATGATAAAAGAGGTGAATCTGGAAGAAGTTTTGTCAACCAAACTTGAAAATCTTTCCAGAGGTTTCAAGCAAAGAGTGGGCTTGACTGCCGCTTTGTTTGGCGACCCACAGATTATTATTCTTGATGAGCCGACCTCAGGTCTTGATCCTCTGGAACAGGACAAGATAAAAAAATTAATTAGGGATTTAGTAAAAAAAAAGATAATAATTTTTTCCACTCATATCTTATCTGAGGTTGAGAATGTAGCAGATAGGATAATAATGATCAATCAGGGGAAAATCGTTTTTGATGGAAAAAAACCAAAAGGAAAAGGAGCAGTTGAAAAACTTTTTAAGAAACTAATCAAAAGTTAATTTACAATTTTCAGTTTTCAATGAATTTACAATGATGCAATGTTTAAAACATTGAAGATCAAGTAATTCAATAAAAATTGGTATTTGAAAATCGAAAATTCTATGAAGAATTTATATAAGAAAGAATTAAATTATTATCTCAATAACCCCATTGGTTATATTATTGTGATTTTATTCGCCATCTCTGCCAACTTTTTGTTTGCCAAAGATTTATTTTTAGTCGGATCTG
This sequence comes from uncultured Gammaproteobacteria bacterium, assembly GCA_964545385.1. Lineage (GTDB taxonomy): Bacteria > Patescibacteriota > Microgenomatia > UBA1406 > GWC2-37-13. Next base: position 24,865 of record CAZJFG010000006.1, read on the forward strand.
CTTCAATGCGTAATTTTTTTGCCATGCTTCCATGGCTTTTAATGATTTTTGTACCGGCATTGACTATGCGGACACTTGCCGAGGAAAAAAGAACAAATACGATTGAAGTTTTGTTGACTTTACCAGTTTCGGAAACTCAGATAGTTCTTGCAAAATTTTTTGCCTTGGTAACGATTGTTTTTTTGGCTTTTGTTTTGACACTTGGTTTGCCTATATCTTTAGGTTTTTTGACCAAAATGTACCTGCCGGAGATATTTGTTGGCTATTTTGGCTCGCTTCTACTTGCCTCGTCCTTTATCGGTCTTTCCATATTTTTTTCCGGCCAAACCAACAACCAGGTAATTGCTTTTTTATTTTCTTTTTTGACAATTTTTGTTTTACTGGTTTTGGCGACCGATTTCACTGCCTCTGTTTTGCCAAAGGTTATTCAGGATTTTTTAAGTTATTTCAGCCCGAGTTATCATTTGCAAAACTTTATAAAAGGGATTATTGATCTTAGGTCTTTGGTCTATTTTCTAAGTATGAACATTGTTTTTTTGCTTATAACAATTATTGATCTGGAAAAAAGAAAATGAAGATAAAAATCAAAAATTTAAAAAAAATAAATTTTGTCCGATTACTGAAACTTGAGAGGTTCAAACGGCAGTTTATTTTTATTGTTGCTTTGGCAATTTTTTTCGGTTTAAATTTATTATTGTCTTCTTTTTCTTTGCGCTTGGATTTTTCCAAAGGACATGCTTATACGTTGTCTTCTTCAACCAAAAACATACTGCGTCACTTAGATAAACCAATAGAGATAAAATTTTTTGTTTCTTCGGATCTGCCGACAAAACTGGTTCCGGTTAAAAACGAAGTGATTGATTTTTTAAATGAATACAGTCGTTTTGGCCGGGGAAAAATTTCCATAAAAACCCTTGATCCAAAAAGAGACGAAGCGGCCAAAAGCGCGGTACAGGAGGCCGGAATTCCCGAACTGCAGTTTTCCCAGCTTGAAATTGACAAATATGCCGTGACGACGGCTTACTTTGGCATTCTTATTTTGTCTGGCGAAAACAAAGAGATCATCGCTCAAGCAACCGATGTCGATAGTCTTGAGTATAACTTGACAGCGGCAATTTATAAACTTGTCAAGCAGAATCTTGGGAAAATTGCCATTATTGGAATGACTGAAAGTTTTGATACGGCAACCGATAATCTAGCCACTTTGAAAAAAGTCCTCAGACAGCAGTTTGAGGTGGATTTTATTGATATTTCGGAAGAGTCGAATATTGAGGAAATAAGCAAAGATTATAAAACGATTATTGTTTTTGATGACAATCAGAAAGAATACAACAACCAGGAGGTGGCAAAAATCAAAAAATACCTGGATAAAAAAGGAACGGCTGTTTTTTTTGTCGATGGGGTGTGGGTTTTGTCCAACCTTCAAACAACAGAATCAAAAAACGGTCTTTTTGCACTGTTGCGTGACTGGGGGATAGAGGTTAATAAGAATTTGATTTTGTCCTCAACTGCCGAGATGGTTAATTTTGGGACAGAAACCTTGCAATTTTATTCCATCTATCCTTTTTGGATTAGAACCAACAACTTTGATACAAACTCGAGTTTTTTTTCGAATATAAGCTACATTACCTTTCCTTGGGTTTCGTCGCTTACGCCAAAGTCAAAAACAAATATCGAGGTAAAATCTTTGGTAAAAACTACCAAAAACTCTTGGCAGCAAAAAAACAACTTTATTCTTGATCCTCAAAACATCACCTTGCCGGCAGAAGACCAATTGCAGGAGTTTACGGTTGTTGCCCAGGCAAAGAAAAAAGATAACGGCCAGATTGTGGTTATCCCATCATCACGTTTTGTCCAGGAAGATTATTTGAGCCGGACATCGGACAACCTAGGTTTTACTCTAAATATCCTAAATGATCTTGCTTCAGGCGGAGCTTTGTCAGGAATTCACCAGAGATCGGTTTCCTACTATCCGCTTCCTGAACTTGCCGAAAACCAAAAAGATATTTTTAAGTATTTGAATATCCTTCTTTTACCAGGGCTCTTGGCAGTTTATGCAGTCATTCGTTTGACTAAGAAAAAGAGCTGAGATATTTTTTAATGGCATATCCAAGTCCTTTAAATGCGAGTTTATCGTAAGGAACTTCGGTTTTTTTGAAAAACTTAAATCCGGAAATATCGTCTGAGTATTTTAAATCTTTTTCCTGCTTGGCTGACAGTTTAGCGGTATAAAAAAAACAAAGAGTATGATAATTAAATTTCTTATACGGGTAAATATCGGTAAAAGAGCAAAGATAGGTAAAGTTTTTGATTTTTATACTTAATTCTTCTTTTATTTCTCTTTGGACTGACTCTTCGCAGGGTTCATTATACTCAATAAACCCACCCGGAAGATCCCAGTAACCTATGTAAGGCTCGAACTTTCTTTTGACAAGCAAAATTTCTTTTTTTTGGCTTTCCAAAATTGCAGCATTTGTTGCGGCCGGACTAATGTAAAAATGGAAGCCGCAGGACGGGCAGTTGATGAGGCGTTCAGATAAATGTTGAAGATTTTTTTTACAGTTTGGACAGTATTTAAATTTATTAATCATAGTAAATATTATATAATTTTCCCATGATAAGAACGCGGATTGCCCCTTCGCCAACCGGTTTTGCCCATATCGGAACAATTTATCAAGTGCTTTTTGACTGGGCTTATGCAAAAAAAAATAATGGTAAATTTGTCATGCGACTTGAAGATACAGATCAAAGTCGGTTTGTCGAAGGCGCCGAAGAACTAATCTATCAGTCTTTGGACTGGTTTGGTTTGGTAGAAGACGAAAGCCCAAGAAAAGGAGGTCCTTATGCCCCTTATAAACAAAGCGAAAGATTGGAGCTGTATAAGAAATATGCTGAGGAACTCGTTGAAAAAGGTCATGCTTATTACTGCACCTGTTCTCGCGAAAGACTTGATGTGCTCCGTAAAAAACAGCAAGAAGAGAGAATCCCACCGATGTATGATGGTTATTGCCGGGATTTAAACCTAAAAAAAGAAGATTTGGCCGGAAAAAAATTTGTTATCCGTTTAAAAATTCCCAAAAACAAAAAAATAGTCGTTCATGATGAAATCCGGGGCGACATCGAATTTGACAGCAATACAATAGACGATCAAGTGCTTCTTAAATCCGATGGTTTTGCCACTTATCATTTGGCTGCGATAGTTGACGATCATTTGATGAAAATTACCCATGTTGTTCGGGGAGAGGAGTGGTTGACATCGGCGCCAAAACATTTTTTACTCTATGATTTTTTTGGTTGGGAAAAACCAAAATTTTTCCACACCGCAGTTTTACGCAATCCTGATAAATCCAAACTTTCCAAGCGTCATGGTCACACAAACGTCCGTTGGTACAGGGAACAAGGATATTTACCTGAGGCGATTTTGAACTTTTTGGCCTTGATGGGTTGGACTCATCCCAAGAAAAAAGAAATTTTTGATCTTAATGAGTTTGTCAAGATGATGGATTTGTCGGATATGCGCGCAATCGGGCCGGTTTTTGACATAAACAAACTTGATTGGATCAACGGCGAATATATTAGGAAAGCTCAAAACTCAAAGCTCAAAACCCAAATTCTTAAATTTTATGACAATAAACTACCTGGAGAAATTGTTGAAAAAACAATTCCTTTGGTGCAGGAAAGAATGAAAAAACTTGCAGACTATCTGCCTTTGTGTGAATTTTTTTTCAAAGCCCCGGAAAAATATGATATTGATCTTTCGGAAAAAAAAGAATTTTTCAGGAAAGTGGAAAAAGCTTTGGAAAAAATCTCGGATTGGAAAACGGCAGTTATCGGTGAGACGATGCAAAACTTGGCAACAGAGCTGGGGGTAAAAAACAGCCGATTTTTTATGGATCTGAGAGTGGCAATTACAGGACACAAAATCTCACCACCCTTAAATGAATCCATGGAAATTCTGGGAAAAGAGGAATGTGTCTGTCGAGTAAAGAAGTTATTATAACAGCCTTCTTAATATTTTTTGTAGCATATGGTTCGTTGATAATTTCCCAAAATTAATTAAATTCATGAGAAATATGTTTTCTGCCAGTGAGGGTCGGTTTCGACTGTCAAATCAAGATATACTTTGCGATTGATCGCCAGAGCAATTTCTTTTCTTGCAAAACTTCCGATCTCTTTTATTTTCCGTCCACCTTCGCCGATAAGCATTTTTTTATAGCGGTTGTCAGTCGTCAGAATTCTTGCTCTTATATATGTCAGGTTATTATCCCGCTCAGTGATCTCATCGACAATGACGGTTGTTGTGTAAGGGATTTCTTCTCCCATCATTAAAAATATTTTTTCCCGGATAAGTTCGGCAATAAAAATCCGACTGTCAACATTTAACCCGGCAAAAACCGGCGTATTGTATTTTTCTTTTTCATCGACTTCTGGAAGATATTCAAAGATTTTATCAAGGAGCGGCTTGATGTGAGTTTTTTTGAGGGCTGAAATATGAAAAAATTCCGGAAACTCTTCTTCTAAATATTTATACTGAGGTAGATATGATTTTTCCGTAGAATCAATTTTGTTGACAATCAGGATTTTAGGCTTGTTAATTTTGCGTACAAGTCCCAGAACCCGAGCCTCTTCAAAGTCTCGGCGGCGAGTGTGATCAATCATATAAATGACCAAATCAACCTCACTATTTAATATTTTTAGAGTTTCTTCGTTAATTTTTTTGGATAAAAAATCATTGGCTTTCCCAAAAATTCCAGGCGTATCAACAAAAATTATCTGACCTCTCTCTTCCTCGTATAGTGCCCAGATCGGGAAACGGGTTGTTTGAGGTTTGGGTGAAGTGATGGCCACTTTTTGACCAATTAGATTATTGACAAAAGTTGATTTGCCCACATTAGGCCGGCCAACAAGCAATACTTTTCCAAGTTTCATGGGTAATATTTTATCATTTTTGCTAGAATAACAACGAATGAAAAAAACATTTCTGATTTTAGTTGGGGCGGTTATAATAGCATTTTTCATCTTCAAAAATTTAGTTCAAGAAAAAGTCTTGTCGCCAATTGGGAGCGGAAAAACTTCAAAAGAAAAAACGCTTCAAAAGTATTCTTATACGGTTTTGCATAAAACAAGCTTTTTTGGTGACAAGATTTTGATTGATAAGCTGATAAAAGATGAAGACGATTTTAGTTCTTATCTTTTTTATTTCTATCTCAATAAAAAAAAGGTAAGCGGTTTAATGAATATTCCTAAAAAAGAAGGAAGCTACCCTTTGGTTATTATGATCAGAGGATATACGGATAAAAAAAACTACACTCCGGGGTTAGGCACAAGTCATGGCGGTGAATATCTGGCGGCAAATGGTTTTATTACTTTAGCTCCGGACTTTTTGGGTTATGGTGCTTCGAATAAGGCCTCACCTGATGCTCTAGAAGATCGTTTTCAAACCTATGTTTCAGTACTTGAACTTATTGCTTCTTGCAAAAATCTAAATAACAGCTTGGGGGAAAAGTCTTTACCGGCTCGTTACGATGGTGTGCATCTTGGTATTTGGGGACATAGCAACGGCGGACAGATCGCCCTTTCTGTTTTGGAGATTTCTGGCCAAGCTTATCCGACTGTTTTGTGGGCGCCTGTTTCAAAACCTTTTCCTTATTCAATTTTGTACTATACTGATGATGTTGACGATCATGGGAAAGCTTTGCGCAAACTGGTGGCTAAATTTGAAGAAGATTACAACTCGGAGAAATATTCTCCTACTAATTATCTTGATTGGATAAAAGCGCCGATTGCCATTCATCAGGGCGGGGCAGACGATCTTGTTCCTCAAAAATGGTCGGACAACCTTGCTGATGCATTAAAGAAAAAAGAAAAAAATGTTGAGTATTATATTTATCCAAAGGAAGACCATAACTTTACCCAAGGCAGTTGGACACAAGTAATTGAAAGAACGGTCGAATTTTATAAAAAGTGGTTTAAATTAGATTAATTTCTTCAGTTTTTCAAGAACCTTTAAGATCGTTTTAATCTCGTTTTACCCAAATATTACTTTAATGATTTTATTAGCAAACTGATCTGGGTTATCTGCCGCCACTTTTGTTGAAACGGAAAGGATTCCAGAAGATATGTATGTTAATATTTTGACCCTCATCTTTCTCTTGTGGTAAAAGAGCAATACGGACTCGAATATTTTCAATAGCTTGATTGGTATCTTTCGCCTTTTCTTGAAAAATAATTCTATTGCCCTGATATTTTTTTGTTAAAATAAATGACATATGGGCGACAACAACCAAATGCCAGAATTTTTAAAACCAATAAGCCCCGAACAGGCTCTAAAAAATTACACCATCAATTTAACCGATTTAGCTCGCCAAAGAAAAATAGATCCGGTGATAGGCCGTGAAGAAGAAATTCGTCGGGTAATGCAGATTCTTTCGCGGAGAATTAAAAATAACCCGATTTTAATCGGTGACCCAGGCGTGGGTAAAACTGCCATTGTTGAGGGTCTGGCTCAAAAAATTATCCAAAAAGAAGTTCCAACCACCCTGGAAGACAAAGAGCTACTACAGCTCGATTTTGCCCAACTTTTAGCCGGAGCTAAATTTCGTGGCGAGTTTGAGGAAAGACTAAAGGCGGTTATCAAAGCCATTGAGAAGGCTGAAGGCAAATATATTATTTTTATTGACGAACTTCATATCATAATTGGTGCTGGGGCGTCCGAGGGTGCGGTTGATGCAGCCAATATCTTAAAACCTGCTTTAGCTCGGGGAACATTACGGATGATTGGTGCAACAACAGTAAATGAATACAGAAAATATATCGAAAAAGACCAAGCTCTGGCGCGAAGATTCCAGACGGTTTTTGTGGGAGAACCTTCAATTGAAGACTCAATTTCGATTCTACGGGGAATAAAAGAAAAATACGAACTCCACCACGGGATTCGTATAACCGATGAAGCGGTAGTCGCAGCAGTAAAACTTTCGGCACAATATATTCCTCAAAGATTTTTACCAGACAAAGCCATTGATCTTATCGATGAGGCTGCAGCTGCTGTAAAAATTGAGGCAGAAAGCACACCGGTTGTTCTGGAAAAACGCCGGCGTGGAGCAACACAAATCAAGATTGAAATTTCCGCCTTAAAAAAAGAAAAAACTGATGTAGTTAAAGAAAAAATTAAAGTTAAGGAAAAAGAGCTGGAAAAAATTAAAGAAGAAATTGCTGCTTTTGAAAAAGAATGGCAAGTACAAAAAAAACTCAAGAAAAAAATCCAAGATCTCCGTTTTGAAATTGACAGGCTAAAGTTTGAGTTTGAAAAGGCCGAACGAGAGGTAGACCTGGAAAAAGCAGCCGAAATTAAATATGGTAAAATTCCAAACTTACAAAAAGAATTGGATAACTTAAATAAAGAATGGGGGAAAATCCCTCCAGAAAAAAGGATCTTAAAAGAACAGGTCAGCGAAGAAGATGTAGCTAAAATTGTTTCATCCTGGACTGGTATCCCTGTTTCAAAAATCTTATCATCGGAAGCCGAACGCTTGGTTCACCTCGAAGAAGAACTTAAAAAACGAGTCATTGGCCAAGACAAAGCCATGAGCCTTTTGGCTCGCGCTATCCGCCGTTCACGTGCAGGAATTGGGCCAAAAAACCGCCCTATTGGCGTATTTTTGTTTTTGGGGCCGACTGGAGTTGGAAAGACCGAAACTGCCAAATCTTTAGCGGAAATTTTATTTAATAATGAGAAGTCAATTATTCGTCTTGATATGAGCGAATATCAGGAAATGCATACCGTTGCCCGACTTACCGGTGCACCTCCGGGGTATGTCGGCTTTGAGGAAGGCGGCCAGCTTACTGAAGCTGTCAAAAGGAAACCATATTCTATTGTCCTTTTGGATGAAATTGAAAAAGCCCACCCACAAGTTTATAACATTTTCCTTCAGATTTTTGATGAAGGACGGCTAACAGACGGCAAAGGAGAAACTGTAGATTTTCGAAACACTATCATTATTATGACCTCCAATTTAGGTAGCGACATTATATACAATTACCAAGGAAAAGGTAAGATAGAACTGGAAAGAAAGATTAATGAGTTACTTTTTAAAACTTTCAAACCCGAATTTTTAAACCGTTTAGATAGCATAGTTATTTATAATCCTCTAACAAAAGATGACGTTTTAAAAATCGTCCGCCTACAGCTAATAAAAGTTTGCCAGAGCTTAGTAGAACAACAAATAGAACTTATTATTGATGATGGCCTGGTTTCATATTTTGCCAAGCGAGGATTTGATCCTCAGATGGGCGCCCGACCCTTAAGAAGGCTTATTGACGAAAAGTTGACTGATGAGATTGCTCTCCAAATCATTGAGGGAAAAATTAAGGCTGGAGACAAAATTAAACCGAAAGTTGTGCAAGATAAAATTAAAGTGTAAATCTTATTTTATGTTTTTGATTTGATGGGACAGTGCTGATTATAAAATAATGAGGAAATTATTTTTGAGATGGTTTAGTAGGAAAAATTTCATCTACAGGAGAATTAATAATTCTTTCCATTTCTTCAATTTCTTTTTCGGCTTTTCTCATTTCTTCCGGGGTATAAGGATGCTCTTTAAACGGAATGAAATTTTTATTAACTGGTTCGGAAACTTGGGCGGAATCAGGCAAGTTATCGCAGAAAGACCTTCGTTTTTGAGGAAAGAGAACATTGAGTAGTTGCCACACAAACTTGGGTTTGCTCTCCTGTTCTATCATAGTTAGAAACATTGTAAACCTGAAGGATATTAATGTAAAGTCTTAACCGTACTTTCATAAATATGATTTAGGAGAGATCCAAAACTCCCGGCTTTGAACTTCAAAGGCGAATTTGATGCGCTTGTTGCAGAGGTGGATGTAGCAAGTGTTAGTTATTTGCGGCTTTCTTTCTTTTATTTTTTTTAAAAGCAATCAAAATTATTCCTATTCCCATCGCCGCCAGAACAAAATAAACCCAAATTAGAGTAGCAAAAGCTTTTGAATAGGAAATTTTATTCTTCTTATCTATCTGTATTTTCCCTTCCTGAGCAATATTGAGCTTTTCTCCCTTAAAAACCGTTTCTACCTCCCTCTTACTAACCTAGACTATAATTTTATCGTTCTTGCTTTTAGCTAAATAACGGGTGTGTAAATTATGAATGATGACATATTTGTTTTCCAGTAAAGTTCCTTGATTATATTGACTAAATGTATCTTGAAGTTTTTCCGCTTCCGGCGGTTTGTTTTTAAAAAACAACCATGTTATGGGATTAGTGGCTTCCACATCTGCCTGCCCCCAGATCAGTATTGGTTCGCCGTTTTCGTTTTTGGCAAAAACCGTCCCACCCCAAAGAATCAGTTTCTCCCACGAGGTAACAATGGCAGTTTTTTCTCCTATTTTATAAAGTGTTTTGGTAGAAAGATTTTTTCAAGTCATAATCTCATCTGTGTCTTCAAACTTTTTTTCGCTTTATTATAAATTTGAATTCTATCAAAAGAAGTTTGACCTATAGGCTTATTTGTTTCCGGCGGCTTATACTCGGTCGCATACTTCCCTAATTGATAATAGGCGATTTTGTTTTTTACTATAGTGGTAAAAAAAATTCCCCGGTCATTAGCTTCAACAAAACGGACATGTTTATAATCAAACTTCGGAGTCACATCATTGCCATTTTTATCAAAAATAGTCAAAGAATTTACAGGTCCGGCAGTGTTTCTTGCAACGATAACATAATTTCCACCCTGGGTAACAGCCGCGCTTAAAAAACCTAGGTCGCCAAAAAAAAGTTGGGATCTAATTTTATTTCCTTTGATAAAATTTATGGTAACGTTGAAACCGTGTCTTTTGAAGAGCCAATTTTTTGATAAAAAAATATTCCTCCAGACAAAACCAAAATTACCCCTAAAATATAAAAAATAATTTTTTTCATCGTTAAATTTTAATGCTTTAATGCTTCTGATAAATCTTGAAATTGAATATTGTCAGGTATAGTGAATAAACTATCCGCCACGTCTATATTTTTACAATCAGGCTTATATTTGTTTTTAATGTCGTTAAGATATTCATCCGGATCCTGGACTTCTGTTCCCGGTTGCTTTTTGGCATCTTCCACTGACATAAAAATTCCTTGTTTTTCCTTTACACTCCACTGATATATTTTATTATCGGTATATAAAGAAATATTTGTATCACCATTCTTTAAAGGCATTTCTGTTCTCATCTGTCCGTTTTTGATATGAGTAGTAACTTTAAATCCTTCTTCCATTATATAGGTACATTGATAACTGCCGGATAAGGGAGATTGATTTGAAGAATTAGTCTCTGACTTTTTTGTTTCGATTGTTATTTTTTCCGCTTTTGGCTCTTTGACCGGAGTTGTATTTTCAGCAGACTGAAAAGGCGAAACAATTTTCCCTTCTTGTTTTGATTTTGAAGAAAAAACAAAAAAAACTCCAGCCGCTGTTCCGACAACAAGCAAAAATATAATTAAATTTTTTTTCATAAATTCTCACTCTCACTAATTTTACGGTCCAGTGGCTAAACTATTTATTTTCCAAAGTCCATTTTCTTTAACTATTTCCACCCAGCGGATATTAGAACCATTTTCCCATCCGTAATAGGGAATTGGGGCATTGGCTGCTTCTGGAGAAACTTTTATATCTAAGGTAACTTCATATTCGTGGTTGTTATCAGTCCAATTCTCTTTCATCGCGGGTTTAACTTTTAAAACTTTAACCGACTTAAGGGCATTGAAATTTACTCCCCAGGCCTGTTTATGGGAATCGTCACCAACCATTGAGGTTGACATCATGGAAATCGCCTCGGGGATTTTCTTTTCGTTAATCAGTCCAAAAAAAGTCCTAATAATATCTTCTTCGGTTGGCAAGGGTGCTGCCGAAGTAACGGCAGGAGTACTCTCTACCGTAGGAATATTTTCAGAAGTTGAAGTTGCCGGCAGCGGAGTCGCCGTGCTATTTATTCTTTTCAAAAGCTGGATTTCATCCTCGTCCTCGGCAGTCGGCGAGGTAAATTCTTTTCCCTTTATGACTACCAACCAAAATCCTATCCCGACTAAAACCAGAAAAAAAAGAAGAATCAAATTTTTTGTCTTTGTCATTTTTATTATATTTTAATCTTACAACCTTAATTTATCAAGTATTCAGTTTATTTAATTATAGCGTAAAGAGTTTTCCAAATAAACAGAGTAGCAAATTTGTTAAATTTCAGAAATGGACAAATTATACTCACAATGTGCTTTTTACCGTTAAATATGTTGTTTGTCTAACTTGGTTGAGCGTGTCGGTTGAGACTCAATTGGTCCTTATAATATTGTATCATTTTAAAACCGAGTTAAACAAAAAAGATGTTATAAATAAACTTGCTATTTTGTGGTGCTTGATATGGATACGCGTTGAAGTTAATATTAGTCTATGTAATTTGTACTTTTAATTATGATAAAAACTGTTCTCTTTGATTATGCTGGAGTTATATCCCCGACGAAAAACAATTACATTTTTTCGCTTAAAAACAGCAGACGTTTTGGTCTGAGTCCAAAAAAATTAATGCAAATTACCTATGAAAATTGGGCGGAAACTACTGTTGGAAAACAAAAATGCAGTGTTTTTTGGGATCAAATTGCCCATAAACTTAATATCGAACCTGAAAAATTAAAAAAACTTATTATAAATACATTTCCTATTGATAAAAAAATTGTGCAAGTAATTAAAAGAACAAAAAAAACTACGTAACCGTGCTTTTTTCTAATCAAATAGAAGATTGGTTAGAAAAAGTAATTGATGACAATAAATTAAGAAATATATTCAATTATTTTGTATATTCATACAATGTTGGGATTAGAAAACCCTTTCTAGAAGCCTTAAAAGCAACCGATTCTAAACCCGAAGAAACTCTTTTAGTGGATGATTACTCAAAAATATCCAAACAGTTATAAAAATGGGAATCAATACGATCCAATTTGATAATTTTAAACAGCTTTTAGCCCAATACAAATTAATATTGGTTAACAAAAATGTTTTTGTTGTCAAGACTGCTGGACAAATGGAACGATTTTAGGTCAGCTAACTGGTTAGACATCCTAGAATTCCCAGAGCTTACTCTTAAATCTACCCAACAGCTTTTAGCCGTAGCCTAAAACCTAACTGTATTTTACAGCAATTCCTCGAACGATGGTATGATTTCCGAAGAATTGACTGGCCGACTTACTTAGAATATCCAGAATTTCCAAACAAAGAGGTCAATAAATTCCTACAGTTTTAGCGTTTTTTTGACTGAGTGTATTTGTAAACAGCGAAGGCAATAAGTAACACTACTGCCAGACTAGCAGAAATAAGCGGGTTAAGCATGGTGGTAAATAACAGCAACAACGCAGCAGCCGTTGCCATCATTGACTCTTGTTTATTGTTCATATCTTTTTTATTCTTACAAACTACAATCCCATCGCCTTGTCAATTATCCCACATTCTTCGTCAAAAGGTTTTTCATAAGGTGGGTTACCCTGCTTAATCCATTGGTTATCTTCACAGACCCAAATAACTGTTTCTTTGCCTGTAGTTAAACCCATTATCAAGTAACCAGCAACAGTAAGCAGAACCAAGAAGAGTAGTAGTTTTTTGATTGAGTCGAAATCAGCCTTGTTTTTTCTCCATTTGCCCACAAGCCATAAGATAATAGCCGCTACCAGGAAAGTGACAACTTGCAACCAAACACCTTTGGCAAAGAAATTGGCGCTGTCGGAAACATACCTGACATACCCAGGACGGGAGCCTAAGTAATGCAAAAGGGGTAATAGAAGATAAGAAAAGGTCAAACCAGACAAATAGATGTTTATTGGTGAAGTGTGGGGTTGCTTAAAGCGCTTGTAAAGCAAAGTCATAATCCAAAACCAAAATAAACCTGCCAAAATAAGGACTACTGGAGCGATAACTAAAACAGACGAGTTTGATTTTCGCAAGCCATAATCAATAGAGAGAGGAAGCAGCTGTAATATCGGCATCAACGCTAGACCATCAAAGAACGCCCAAATTGACTTGCGAAAGTTGTCGACAATAAAATTGCTGGCATACAAAGCTAACCCCAAGGCACTTACAAGGGCAATCATAATCCAGAGGGACAAAAAAATAGGGATAGTGGGTTTCCCTATGAAAATCAAAAAAATAAGGATAGGAATGGCTAGGATTAAGCAGGAATACTTCCAAACAGCCTTCCAGTCTGGCAGCTGATAATTATGGCGAAACTTCTTAATGATCAGGTTAACGATCGTGTAGGCAACCAAAATTATCCCTCCCGTTACCAAAGCAGTCATCCAATAACGGCTCGCCGTCCCAAAATCAAATGGAGTTGAGTGTCTATGCCCGTAGAGGAAGATAAACCTGCGATCAAGGAAAATAAACCAGAGGGAATACAAAGTCAGAACAACAGCAGAGATTAAAGCAGAATAAACAAAACAGGGAAAATTGACTCTTTTCATCTACTTTGATGATACCATTTTGCTGTTGGTTTTAGTATACTTTAGTTGAGGTATGCCAAAATCAAAAGACGAGTTACCAAAACTTCTAACGATCAGGCAAGCTGCCGAAGTCTTAAATGTTCACATCGAGACATTAAGGAGATGGGGCAAAAGCGGCAAGTTAAAGGCTATTATAGTAAATGAGCGTGGTGATAGGCGTTATGATCCCAAAGACATCGAGGTAATACTGAAGAATAAAAAATAAATATGACCAATCTTTACCAAAAATTAAAATTAGATGTTGCTAACTGGAGACAGCAAGGCTACCCCTCCTCTTATCCTGCTATCACCACCATTCTCCAACACAATCAAAACAGCTTTCTAAGAAAAGCACAATTCGAGGCATTAGAGACTTACTGGTATCTCAGGCTGGTAAAAAACACTCCTAACATTTTTGATCTCTACCAGAATTACTTTCCAGGGAAAAACCTTTTTGAAGCCTTTGGTTTGAGGCATTTGATCGAAAACCTGCCAGAAGACTTAATCACCCCAGAATTTACTCAGGGAATCCTGAAAAAAATAGAAACAGATGACGCCTTTGTAAAGCAAAATAAATTAGAAGCACTAAGGGAGACACTCACCCTTTCCTATCCCAGTTACATTCTGGCATTAGCAATGGGAGCGGGTAAAACCATTCTTATAGCCTCCATTATCGCTACCGAGTTTGCGATGGCTTTGGAATATCAGGAGGAAGACGGCATTTTTATTAAAAATGCTTTGGTATTTGCACCAGGGAAAACCATCTTAGGTGCTTTGAGGGAAATCTCCGATACTCCCTACGACAAGATACTCCCACCTCGTTTTTACAAGTCCTTTATCACCAATGTAAAGTTCACTTACACCAGAGATGGAGAGAAAGACGTTCCCGTTATCCGAGGCAGTTCATTCAATGTCATTGTTACCAATACTGAAAAAATAAGGCTTCAAAAGAACAGTATCCCTAAATCTTTCCTCTCTGGACAGTTGAGGCTGGGCATTGAAGAAGCAAAAGAGTTGGTGGCTAATCTAAGGTTGCAAACCATCACTTCACTACCTCACCTGGCGGTGTTCTCGGATGAAGCACATCACACCTACGGGCAAGAACTGGCAAGCGATCTTAAACGGGTTAGGCAAACAATTAACTACATTGCTGAAAAAACCAACCTCTTGGTGGTAGTTAACACCACTGGCACGCCTTATTATCAAAGGCAGCTCCTGCGGGATGTTATTTACTGGTATGGGCTATCCCAGGGCATTGAAGACGGCATTCTCAAAGAAGTTAGGGGCAACATCATGGCTTATCCGAAGGTCTCCGAGAAAGACTTTGTTATCGATATTATCAAAGACTTCTTCCAAGAATACAAAGATGTCCGTGTGAACAATGGCGAACATGCAAAGCTGGCAATCTACTTCCCCCAGGTCGCTGATTTAGAAAAAGCTAAGCCCATTGTTGAACAAACTCTCATCTCATTAAAAATTGACCCATCAGTTGTCCTGCCAGTGCATAACAAGTCAACTGACGAGATCAAAGACCTCTTTGATAATCGTATCAACGATCCTAAGTTGTCCTACAGAGTCTTCCTGCTCGTCAACAAAGGCACTGAAGGATGGAATTGCTTGTCCTTATTTGCCACCGCCCTGGCAAGGAAACTTACTTCAAGCAACAACTTTGTTTTGCAAGCTGCCAGCAGGTGTCTAAGGCAAGTCAACGGCAACACCAAGAAAGCTAAGATTTATCTCTCAAAAGACAATGTTTCCATTCTTGATCGGCAGTTGCAAGAAACCTTTGGCGAGGGTTTGGACGATCTCAATAGGGTTGCAGCCGACACGGTTTCGATCAAAGTAACCCTCAGAAAGATTGAATTAGAGCCTTTGCTTATTAAAAAGCTCATCCAAAAGATAGTCCCCGAAGACTTAAAAGCTGAAGAAAGTCTAAAAATCGATAAGCCAGGCAAAGAAACGGTTAAATCCTTTGAAAAGACCATTTATTCTATGTCCAAAGCGCAGAGAAAAGGGGTGTTGGTTGAGGTGGGAACTAAAAAGGGAGCGGTAACTGACAGGAAGATTGATCTATTCCAGGCTGCCGTAGTTTTGGCTCATGCTTACCGTTTAGACTCGCTAAAAACTTATAAACTACTTCAAGGCTTATACTCAGAGGGAGAAATTGGGGCGTTTGAACTGGAACTTATCCGCTCCCAAATAGAAAAACAAACCATGCGCTACAAAGTGGTCAATGAAACAGTCGAGGAAGCATTGGCTCTTATCAAACAAAAAGGATTTGAGGAAGAAACCATTGACGGTAAAACCTCCTATGTGACCCACATTAGGGTCAATAAAACCTCTCTGGAGAAATATGTGCTGGAGCTGAAGGATTACAAAGCCAAAGCTGGTCAATTACCTCTCTTTGGTTTCCATTACGATCCTTATAACTTTGACTCAGAAGACGAAAGAGACTTTTTTGAACAGATGCTTACAAAACTTGGTGAAGATAAGGATAATGTTGAGGACATTTATTACACAGGGGCAATTAACGATCCAGCCAAGACCGACTTTATCTTTGAGTATAAAGACGATAAAGGAGACTGGCACAGTTATACACCAGACTTCTTGATTCGCAAGAAAGATGGCAAGTCCTTAATTGTGGAGGTAAAAGCGCCAAAATACAGGATTAAGGAAGCTGAAAAAGAGATGCAAGAGCTGGAGGCGATAAATCCTGATAAAATAAAGTATGAACTCCTGCTCTTAGAGGAAGGAGAATCAGTCTTTGGTAAAGTCGCCCCAGTTTTTAACTGGATTTACCAAAACCAAAAATAAATATGACAAACGATAAAACAAATAAAAAAATAAGCAAGTCTCTCTCTGACGAGGTGAAGATTGAGGCTAAGATAAGCAAGATAAAGATTGAAACGCCAAAAGGCAGACCCTTACTCCACTGGGTCAATAAACACCCCTTAGAATATGTCACAGGCTTCCCGACACAGCCAACCGAAGTCTTTGACCCTCAAAAAAAGGATCAGTTCCCAGAAACTCCTAAATACAGCGAGCTTGAAAAAAACTGGCATAATCTTTTATTTCATGGTGATAATAAAGAAGTTTTAGCCACACTTCTCGAACAAGGCTTCAGGGGAAAGGTTGACCTGATTTACATCGACCCTCCCTTTGCCAGTAACAAAGACTACATGAGGAAAGTTGAGTTGCGGGGGTTAAAAGATTTAGGCAGGATCGAAGAAGATAGCGAATCTATCATCCAGCAGACGATGTATGAAGACATTTGGAAAAGGGACGAATACTTCCAGTTCATGTATGAGCGATTGATTTTATTGAAGGAATTACTGGCAGAAACGGGCAGCATTTATGTTCACCTGGATTACAGAATGGTTCACTACATTAAAACTATAATGGACGAGATTTTTGGGGACGAAAACTTCAGGAATGAAGTTATCTGGTGCTATACAAGCCCTTCCAGGCAAACAAAAGACTTCCCTGACAAGCATGCTGTTATTTTAAGATACTCGAAGTCTGAAGATTATATTTTTAATGGGGATGCAATCCGTGTTCCTTATAAAAAATCGACATTATCAACGGGCAAAACAACACTAACAGGAAGGGCAGATGATGAGAGACTAAAAGAATTAGACAGGAGGGGCAAGCTACCTGAGGATTGGTGGGCTGATGTAGCAACAATAGGCTATGTTCATGGCGAGATAACGGGATTTGCTACTCAGAAACCTAAGGGTCTTTTGGAAAGAATTATAAAAGCCTCCTCCAACCCCAATGATCTTGTTTTGGATTGTTTCCTCGGTTCAGGAACTACTTGTGTCGTAGCTCAGGAATTAGGTCGTAGGTGGATCGGTGTTGATGTAAACACAGGTTCTATACAATTAGCCAGTCGTAGAGTGCAACAAGTTATAAAGGAAAATAAGGCAAAAGACGGCTCTTCGTATGTTGTTTACAAGGTCAACAATTACGATCTGAGAATCTTAAAAACTGAGGCTAAGGAGTTGGCTATTCAGCAATATGGAATTACCAAGGTTAAGACAGACACCTTCTTTGACGGTTTGCGGGATAGTGGCGAGCTGGTAAAGATTATAGATTTTAATCACCCACTTACCCTTCTTGATCTCCAGTTAGTCGTTGACGAGCTTAATAAGCGCCCCGATGAGGACAGGGACATCGTGGTTATCTCACTGGGCAGGGAGACAAAAGTAGATGCGTGGGTTGAGGAATGGAATAAAAAGCAACCCTATAAAGACACCAGAACCAAGAAACGCATGCGCCAGTTTATTATCTTTGACCTCAAAGACAAAAACTTTGTAAGCTACGAGCCATCAAAAGCAGAAATCGAGATTAAGAGGGTTGGCAAAGACAAAGTAAAGATTGAGATTACATCCTTTATCTCTCCTACGATCATTAAACGCTTGGAGCTTGAACCAGGTCTTTTGCAGAAGAAAATTCCTGATTTCAGATCGATGATAGATGTGATCTTAGTTGACACTGACTATGATGGTGAAGTATTCAAGATTGGTTTCTCGGATGTCCCAGAAAAACAGAACGATTTAGTTAAGGGCAAATATGAGCTTGGAATAAGTGAAAAACTAACCAAAGTGGCAGTCAAAGTCATTGACATGTTAGGAGAAGAAGTCCTGGTTACAAGAGAGGTGTAATCAGATACTCCTCTCAAAGATTGCTGATTTAACTGCCCTTAATTGGGCAGTTTTTTATAGAAAATATGAGAATAAATATCCAAGATCAAATTGTCGATTGGGCATCAAAAAAACTATCAAAATGGCAGCAAGATGCTCTTAGGCGAATTATCGAACAAGAGTCGATCTCGAATAAAGACATCGAGGAGTTATTGATTTTATGCAAGAAAGAAAATGGTATTGAGATCAAAGGCAACAGCAAAATTCAACCAAAACTCCTAAAAATAAGTCCTCTCAAAAAGGGAAAGAATGGTAGCCATCCTGGAGTTATTTTACTTGCAATTAAAGATGTTATTGATGTCAATGCCTTAGCTCCTGGTCAAAATCTAACCTTTAAGCCCAAGGGTCTGATCGTGATCTATGGAGACAACGGAGCGGGCAAAACGGGATACTGTCGAGTAATAAAAGCTGTTACCAGAGCAAGAGGGCAAAAAGGAGAGATACTTAGAAACTACACTTCTGATGCCCAGAGTCAACAGACAGCGCT
Organism: uncultured Gammaproteobacteria bacterium; assembly: GCA_964545385.1. GTDB lineage: Bacteria > Patescibacteriota > Microgenomatia > UBA1406 > GWC2-37-13. The sequence goes on from CAZJFG010000006.1 coordinate 43,560, forward strand.
TATTGAGTATTCTGTTAACGGCACGAAAAAAAGTTTTGCTTGGCTGCCAGCATGTGATCTCCCCCCAGAACTGGCAAGTGTTAGTTTTTTTGATTCCTCCTGTGCAAGTGTGTATGTAGAAGGAGAAACAGATGTGGCATACCGTCCGTATAGCCTCGATATTCTCGATAGGTTGGTTGGCATAACAGATGAGATTAAAGCTAAATTACAGGAGGAGGTTTATCAGCTACAACAAGGAGCTGATGTGCCTATTGAGGATTTCCATGAGGGAACTGGAGTCTACGGGTTAATAAACAAATTTGGTCAAGACGATATAAAAACTGAAGACATTGAAAAACTATGTGATTTGAAACCAAAAGACTTAAAAAGAAAAGAGTTCCTGAACCAGAATCTTTCAGAAAGCGACCCAGCCAAAATAAAACAGAAAATTGCGACAATATCCAGCGAAGTCAAAAAGATAGAGAATCTCAAAAATCACATAAAAAGTTTAAGGGAAGATTTAGGCAGTGAGGCGGTTTCAGAAGCATTATCTCTGAGAAATACTCTCAACACTGTTTCCGAAGCTGCTCAGGAGGCAGCAAAAAAGACATTCTCAAACACACTGCCTGAGACTGGGAGTGGCGTTTGGCAAGCGTTTTGGGAATCTGCAAGACGCTATTCCCAGATCGTTTATAAGGGTAAGAAGTTCCCTGTCACCGAGGATAAAGCTAAATGTTTATTATGCCAACAAGAATTGGACAGCGAATCTCAAGAAAGATTGCGGTCTTTTGAAGATTTCATTAAAAACGACCTGTCACAAAGAGAGGCTCAGTTAAAAAGCAGGTTCACAGGAGTTATTGATAATTTTGAATCTCTTCAAGTATCCGACCAATACTACGATTCCATCATCGACGGCATAAGTGATGGAAAGCTGAAAGAAGAAATTAAAAACCTACTGGAGGATATAACCCAGCTACAAAAAGATGTAACTGATGCTTTAAAAGCAAATAAAAAAATATCTCAAAGAGATATTCTGCCAGTATTTGAAACTAAACTTGGTGATTACTCAAAAGAGTTTGAAACGCAAATTGGATCTCTTGATGATATTTTGAAGAAAGACCGTAGTAAATTAGAAGACGAGTTGAAGGAACTTGAAGATCGCCTCGTTCTTGCAAAGAAGAAGGGCAAGTTGCTGGAGCTGCATAAAAAGCTGTGTTTGATAAACAAGATTGGGACTTGTGAAGAAAAAATCAACACTGCTTCCATTTCAAAGAAAAACG
>CAZJFG010000007.1:0-15403 GCA_964545385.1 uncultured Gammaproteobacteria bacterium
CCAAAAATATCTCGTTTGATAACAGGAAGAGTTATTTTTTCATTTTTCATATTTATTTTATTCTCGAATTAACTCGGTAACAAAAATTTTATCAGTTGACAAATAAGTATTATAAAGAATTTGATTATCTTTCACAAGAGGAATGTAATTTTGATTTTGTAGATAATAGTTTTTTGCCAGGTTTGTTTCCATGACAAAATCGTTGTTGGCCGAACCGATCTGCTTTTGGACAATCAACTGGTAAATGCCTTGTCCTTTTTCAAATTCCTTGTTGAGTTCATAGTTTATTTTTATTTCATTTGAAGATTTGGGGTCAACCGTAACTAAAAAACCTACAACCCGAAATATGCCATTTTTTTCCTCAACCGTAATTGTTTCGGGATCAACAAGAGTTCCGTTATTTGTGATATTTTTTATGGTTGAATTAAGTGGAAAATATACTTGAAAATAGTTTTTGTAAACTCCACCCGGGAAAACACCGGCTGTTGATTCGTTTTTAAAAACAACAGAAAGAATATGGTTTATTTTTCCTTTAACGTCAAAATCGGTTTTTAAAGTAATAAGGCGATTAATATAAAAATTAGCTTTGTTGACGCCGAGATTGGCATCAATCAGCATGACGAAATCAACAATACAGTTTTTAACGTTTTTACTGCACTTCGGTTCGATTACCCGTCCCGACCAAAAGAAAGTTTCCAAAACTTCTTGGAGTTTAGGGTTGTCAAAATAAGCAACGATTTGTTTTTCGTCAAAAGATTTTTTAAAACCGATCAACAGTTTTTTAGCTGAGGCATTTTCAAGGTTTATGATAATTTGTGTCATTAAAGATGACAAAAAACTTTTTTTTTGGATTGACCCGGGAAAAAAATTTTTTTCGGAATAGTACTGAGTTTTAAGATAAAAATTTTTTCCATTGATTATTTCTTTATAATCGGGGAGATATAAATCTCCAAAAGCGTCAAGAATATTTTCGATCGCAGTTGTTGTTACAAGAATTGAACCGGAAAAACCTGTTAATTTCATTTCTCTTTCTAAAAAAAACTTAGCCTGAACATAATTTTCCAAGAAGTCCGGTGAAAAAGCAGAGTCTCGTAAAAACCAATGTGGTTGATTCAGGTAATCTCTTATGGCTGCTGGCGGTTCGACATGAGCGGCTAATTGGCCATCGGCATCGTAAACGTCATAGATCTTTATATTATCCAGAGCGTAGTTTTTAGTTGTTAAAATTCCAAAAGAACCGATAAAACCGCCACCGGGTCGCAGTTCCATATTGTTCGCAAACAAAAGCAGAAATTTTTTTTCAGAATCTTTGGCCAAAATGTCGTTGGCATAAGGAAGTATTTTTTTAAGTTGAGAAACAGCTTCAAGTGCTGTAATGACATTTTTGCGGATATTTTCGGCTCGCGGAACTGTTGTTGGCAGATTATTGCTTATTATCGTTAGATTTTCCTCAAGATTATCAAGATCATTTTTTAGAGTTGCTAGACGAAGAGACAACAGATTTTTTTCAACAAGCGTTTTGTCTTTTTTTAAGATTAGTTCAAAGAGTTCTTTCAATCCTTTTTGATTGACTAAAAAGCGATCAAAAACAAGCCCTACTTTTTCGTTGACTTCGATCATACCGTTTGGAAAATGTGCTAAGGACAGAAAAAGAAGTGTTGGTTTAGCTATGGAAAAGCTATTTTTAGTGATTGATAAAAATATTTTTTGGCCGTTTAGATAGTTGCCGGCTTGATCGTAGTTTTCGTTTTTTAAGCTTATAAAAGTTTGATAGCTTAAATAACTTGTTATAGCCAAGGGAAGAAAGAAAAAAATATGGATAAAAACAATGAAGCCGATAAGCATAGAAACAATTTTTTTAGCGGTAAAGATTTTTTTGAAATCATAGTGTTTTTTTATCACTCTAAACCCTGTTTTTTTTAGCTTTGAACCATACATTTTCAGGAGCGGTTCTTGAGTATGAGAAAGTGCATACCAGAGGATTTTGTCAATTTTATCCTGTGTTAAATCTTCTCCCTGAACAGAAACAACTTTTACATTGTGATAAGCTAGGTTTGCTATTTTTTCAGCTGTTTTTTCCTGATCAATAAAAATAAAGATAAGCCGATTGTGAACAATATTTTTTAGATTGAAGTTTTTCTCATTGATAAAAAAACAGTAGTCATATTGATCGATTTTCTGAGGAGCAATCGATGAAAAAAAAATTTCATTACTCGATTTTTCAAGTTCTGTCCTTAAAATCTTTAAAAAACTGTATTTTTCTTTTGAAACAATAAGTATTTTTTGTTTGTTCTCTGTTGTTTTAACCTCGAGTTTCATTTTTTTATTATATAATTTGTTTTAATGGCAAAGATAATTAAATCTTTTGAAATTGGAAAATACTATTATCTTTGGCAGTCGAAGAATGCGGTTTTGGTTGGTGGATGTTTTGATCTATTGCATTTTGGTCACCTGACGTTTTTAAAAAAAGCAAAAAAAAGAGGGGACTATTTGATTGTTTTGTTGGAATCGGATCAATTTATCAAGGAGAATAAAAACAGAAAACCTATTCACAGTCAAAAAGAAAGAGCGGAGATACTTTCTTCTTTAAGTTTTGTTAATCTTGTTGTCCTACTTCGATATTCAAAAAACGGAGATCGATATTTTCAACTGGTTAAAAAAATCAGGCCCAATGTAATTGCCGTTACCTGCGGTGATTTTTTTTATAAAAATAAAAAAAAACAGGCAGAGAGCGTGGGAGCTAGTCTGGAAGTAGTTACTCCTCTTATTAAAAAATTTTCCAGTACAAAAATAATAAATTATGAGACTATTTCTCGCCATTGATATTCCAGATAAAATTAAGGAAGAAATTGAGAGTCAGATCGAACCGTTAAAAAAAGAATATCCGCAGTTTACCTGGATACCGAAAGAGAATTTTCACATCACAGTTCATTTTATCGGCGAGATCGAAGATAAAAAAAAACTTGTCGAAAAACTAAAAACACAACTTTTTGATAAAGAACGGTTTTATCTTTATGGGGGAGAAGTTGAACTTTTTATGCACAATAAAATTATTTTATTTATTCGTTTTTTTAAAGAGAGAAAACTATGGGATATCCAAAAAGAAATTGGTGATGGGAAGGAATATGTTGCTCACATGAGTTTTGGCCGTTGTAAGATTCCATCAAAACAGCAGTATTTTGTCTTGAAAAAAAGATTGGAAAAAATGAGTGTTGATATTTCTTTTCTAGTTAAAGAGCTTGTTCTTTTTGAATCGGTTGCCAATGGTGGTCAGTTCCCCAAATATAAGAAAATTGCCAAAATACCACTAATTACTACATAAAAAAACCCTTCCGATTAGGGAAGGGTTTTGGATTTATAAATTTAATTTATAAATTAAATATGCAAATTAAGCTGTGCCAATTCGATACATTCCTGTTCCACAATCCGGGCATTTTGCTTTCATTGCTGGTTTACCGTTTTTCATGGTAACTTTTTGTGGGTTGGCGACATCTTTCTTAGCTCGACATTTTACGCAATACATGGTTGCCATATTTTATCACCTCCTCTCAATTTAGCTTCAAATAATCTTTAATCGTAGCAAAATAAAAAAGAATTTCAAGCGCAATTATGGCTGCCGAAAGAAAAAAACTTTTTTTAAAATCAGCTAAAAAATAATTATTTTTTTTCGGTTCAATCTCGATTATCTCTTCAGGTTCTTCTTTTTTTGGTTCTTCATTTACTTTTTTTTCTTGAATATAACTTGGAGAAGGTTGATTTTTAAGCTGTTGTAGCTTGCGGTGGTACTCGGCAATAATTTTTTGTTTCTTCGTTTTTTTGGGCATAGTTTAAATGATTATAATAAATAGCCAAACGATGTCAATATTGACAGAGAATTTGATACTCGCTAAAATGTGATAAATGGTCGAATATTTTATTGTTGCTATTTTTTTTTGGTTGGTTGCGTTGACATTTGTTGTTTTTAAAGTAAAAAGACATTATCAAAATCTTGTTAGCTCAACCAGAAAAAATAAACTAGATGAAATACTTGACCAGTTGATAGTAAATGATAATAAGGTAACAAAAGAAATAGAATTAATAAAAAAACAGTTGCAAAAAATAAGTGAAGAGGCGAAATTTTATTTGCAAAAAATCGGGTTTATCAGATACGATCCTTTTGAAAGTCGAGGTGAACAAAGTTTTGTTTTAGCACTTTTGGATAAGGAAAATTCTGGTGTTGTAATAAATTTTATTTATACGCGGGATGGTTTGAGAACCTATACTAAAAAAGTAAAAAATGGTCAAGGAGACAAATATGAACTTTCTGAAGAAGAAAGAAAAGCAATTGAAAAAAGCAGTATTAAAAATTAAATTAATGCTTTATATTACAAATATATGATAAATAAAAAAATCGGCTGGCTTATTATTTTTGCTGTTTTTGGACTTTCGGTTTATACGGCATTTTCTTATTTTTCCACAGGCAACGTCGGAAAAATTTTTTCTCCTCTTGGGACCTATAAAAAACCTTCGAATAATGGGATAGCGACCGAAGAATCTAATGAGCCAAAAACCGAAGCCTGTCCGATAAATGGAGAGCTTTTGACAAAAACCCAGAAAGAAAAATGGGAAAAAAGACGGCCGCTCGGTGTGATGATCGAAAACCATAAAGAAGCAAGGCCACAGTCAGGACTTTCCTCGGCAGATGTCATTTACGAGGCCGTAGCCGAAGGTGGAATTACAAGATTTTTATCGATTTTTTATTGTAAAGATGCTCCTTATATCGGACCAATTCGCTCAGCCAGAATTTATTTTATTAAAATACTTGAGGAGTACGGAAGTTATCCATTGTATGCACATGTAGGTGGCGCAAATACACCCGGACCTGCCGATGCTTTGGGTGAAATCATAGATTTGGGTTGGAATTTATACAACGATCTTAATCAGTTTGCCGTTCCGTTCCCATATTATTGGCGTGATTATGAGCGATTACCCGATCGAGCAACCGAGCATACGGTTTATTCTTCAACTTCAAAACTGTGGGAGTATGCGGCTAAAAAAAGGAATCTGACTAATGTAGATGAGGATAATAAAAGCTGGGATGAAAACTTTACTTCCTGGAAGTTCCAAGACGATGCAAAAACCGCTGATCGTGGAACACATAATAAAATCAGTTTTGGTTTTTGGGACAATCTAGCATCTGATTTTTCCGTTGTCTGGACATATGATAGTACGACAAATAGTTATAAAAGAACCAATGGAGGTAGTGTCCATATTGATAAAAATACGGGCAAACAACTGTCGGCAAAAAATGTAGTCATTATTTTTGCTAAAGAATCATCTGCTAACGATGGTTACGAAGGCGGACACATTTTATATAAAGTGACCGGAAGCGGTGAAGGGTTGATTTTCCAAAACGGTAAGGCGATTGAGATTACTTGGCAGAAAACAGATGAAGAAACTCGTATAAAACTATATGACGAAAACGGAAAAGAGATCGAATTTGTCCGTGGCCAGATTTGGTTTGAAATATTGCCGACAGGGAATGAGGTTACTTATTAAAAAATATGTTGCAACATATTATTCCTTCAAAAACCAGAAGAAAAATTCTGGAGTTGTTTTTTCACCATCCGGAAGAAAATAATTATTTGAGAAAAATTGTTCGTGACACCAACGAAGAGGTAAATGCTGTCAAAAGAGAATTGGATATTTTGTCTGAAGAGAAGGTACTTGTCAAAGAAAGAAGATTAAATAAAATATTTTATTCTCTTAACAAAAAATATCAATTATATGACGAATTTCTAAGAATTTTTACCAAAACAACTCTTTTGGCGACAGCTATTTATCAAAATTTTGGGAAACTCGGGAAAATAAAGTATATATGTCTTTCAACTAAATTTTCTAAAAAAATTCCCATAAAAGAGGATGAAGTCTACCTTCTTTTAGTCGGAACAGTAGTTGTCCCTGAGATAACAACAATTGTTAAGGAAGCGGAAAAATCTTTTGGTCGGGAAATAAACTATACGGTAATGACCGAAGACGAGTTTATTTTTAGAAAGAAAAATAACGATCCTTTTATCTGGCGATTTTTAAAGCAACCGAAAGTAATGCTTGCTGGAGTTGAAGAAGAACTGCTTAAATAAAATTTTTGTACTATAATTCATAAAATGGCAAAGTTTTTAAAAACTTTTTTTATCATTGCAATAAGTTTTTTCATTTTATGGATTGATCTTCCTGAAAATCTGCCGGTAAAATTCAAAATTTTTAACTATCAGGTCAACTTTAAAATAAATCCTTTAACTATTGATACAAACATTTTTGGTTTTTCTCTTAAAAAAAAATTTGTTACCAAGCTTGGTTTAGACCTTAAAGGAGGAAGCCATTTAGTTTTTGAAACGGATACCTCGAAGATTAAACAAGAAGATTTAAACGACGCTTTAAACTCTGCCCGAGATGTGATTGAAAAGAGAGTAAATTATTTTGGTGTTTCAGAACCTGTAGTCCAAACGTCAAAATCAGGAAATATTTATCGGATCAGCGTCGATCTACCGGGAATTTCAGATGTTAATGAAGCGATTAAATTGATAGGCAAAACGGCACAACTGACCTTTCGAGAAGAAGCTCCTGCAACCGATCTTCAAATTGCGACGGGTAGTTCGGTTTATATGAGATTGACTCAGGAAACCGGAATGACTGGAAAAGACATTAAAAAAGCAAGTCTTTCCTTTGATTCCCAATCCGGAAAGCCACAGGTGGCGCTTGAGTTTACCTCGGAAGGGAAAGATCTTTTTGCCAAAATCACTCAAAGAAATCTTAACAAACCAGTTGCTATCTGGCTTGATAATTTTATTTTATCGGCACCAACCGTGCAATCCGTAATTACAGATGGAAGTGCGGTAATTACCGGTAACTTTACGGTGGACGAAGCAAAAAAAATGGCCATTTCCATAAATTCCGGCGCTTTACCTTTGCCAATTAAGTTGGTTGAGCAAAGAAATATTGGACCGACATTGGGAGCGCTTGAAGTTAAAAAAAGCGTTTGGGCCGGTGTAATCGGTCTTGGGATGGTGCTTTTGTTCATGATTCTTTTTTACGGAAGACTTGGTTTTATTGCTTCCTTGGCTTTGATTATTTACGGACTGATTTCTTTTGCTATATTTCGTATAATTCCGGTTGTTTTAACGCTTCCTGGTATTGCCGGTTTTATTCTTTCAATTGGTATGGCTGTTGACTCAAATATCCTAATATTTGAGAGGATAAAAGAAGAACAACGATTGGGGAAAGATTTTGATATTTCTGTAAAACTTGGATTTGGCCGTGCAATTGATGCCATTAAAGATGCCAACATAACAACTCTTTTGGTTGCTTTTATTTTGTTTAATCCGCTAAACTGGGAGTTTTTACCTCAGTTTGGCATGGTTCGCGGATTTGCACTGACTTTGGCAATTGGTGTTGCCACGAGTCTTTTTACCGGAATTGTAATAACTAAAAGATTGATAGAAGTTTTTTACAAAAAAAATGGTTAATTTTTTAAAATATCGGTTAGTCTATTTAATTATTTCGCTGAGCGTAATTTGTATCGGAATTTTTTCTATCTTTTACTGGGGCTATCATTACTCAATAGATTTTGTTGGTGGGACAGACCTTTCTTATCAGCTAAACAAAAAAATCGATTTGCCGCAAGTTGAGCAATTATTGAAAAACAAAAAAATAAAGATTACGAATATGAAGTATAAAAATAATGAGTTAAGTTTAAAGCTTTCACCAATCAATGAAAAACAGGAACTTCAGATAAGAGAAGAATTAAGAAAACAGTTTAAGGTAGAGGTTAAAATTTTGAAGTTTGAAACAGTTGGGCCTGTTATCGGTAAAGAAACAATAGGTAAAACAATTACCGCATCAGTGCTTGCTGTTATTGGTATTTTGATTTATATGAGCTTTGCTTTTAAAGGTTTTAACTATGCCATATCTGCGATTTTGGCAATGATCCACGATTTTTTAGTGGTTATCGGAACCTACTCTCTTCTTTCCCATTTTTTAGGCGCCGAGCTTGACAGTATGTTTGTTACGGCAGTTTTGACAACAATGTCTTTTTCGGTACACGACACGATTGTTATTTTTGACAAAATTCGAGAATATCTAAAAGAAGAAGGAACGAGAGATATCGAATATTACGCCAACCGAGCCCTTACCGAGACCATGGTTCGGTCGATCAACAACTCAATGACGATTGTTTTCATGCTTTTGGCATTGGTCTTGTTAGGTGGATCGACCATCAAGTTTTTTTCTTTAACTCTTCTTATTGGAACAATTACAGGGACTTACTCTTCACCGTTTGTGGCAACACCAATTTTGGTTTGGCTTGAAAAAAAAGGAAAAAAATAATATTTTGTAACGTATTTATCTTGAGATTGTCGAAGGATAGTCCATTGACAAAACTTTTAAAATTAATTATTCTTCGATTAACAGATTAATAATTTTCAATTTTTTTATTATGGGAAAGAAAAAAGAAGAAAAAAAAGAAAATGAACTTTGCCCGAAATGCGGTTCAGCATTGACAGAAATTCAGACTACAAAAAACGGCAAAAGACTTCAAAGGTGTTCCGCCGGTAACTGGAATCCGGAAACCCATGAAGTAGATGGTTGTAATTATATTAAATGGCTTCCAATAGAACCTCAGGTTTTAGAGGAAAAATGTCCCAAGTGTGGTGCTTCCTTGCTTTTGACGGTTACCCGTTTTGGCAAAAGAATGAAAAAATGCTCGACCAATACCTGGGATCCAAAGACAAAAACCGCTTCAGGCTGTGACTATGTCGAGTGGCTTAAGGGAACAACTGAAGAACTTGACGAAGCCTGTCCCAAGTGCGGAGCGAAACTGGTTCTTTTCACAAGTGCTGCCGGCAAAAAGCTGAAAAAATGCTCGACTAATAAATGGGATCCGGAGACTCATCAGGCAACGGGTTGTGACTATACCCAATGGTTATGATTTATAAATATCAGCTTGGCGGGTTGCAGACAAACTGTTATTTTTTGGTTAAAGGAAACGATTGTCTTCTTATTGATCCGGCCGATGAGGCCGGTTTTATTCTTGAAGAGCTGCAAAGAAAAAAACTAAACCTTGTCGGAATACTGGCTACTCATGGTCATTTTGACCATCTGTTGGCAGTTGGTGAAATTCAACATTCGATAGACGTTCCCTTATATATTTCTCAAAAAGATCTTTTCTTGCTTGATCGGATGGAAAAAACCGCAGAGCATTTTTTGGGTTATCATCCGATAACTCTACCGATTAAAAACATTAAAAATTTAAAAATTGAAAATTTATTAAAAATTGGAAATTTTGATTTAAGAATTATTCTCTGCCCGGGTCACACACCAGGTGGTACCTGCTATTATCTTCACGAGCAAAAAGCCGTTTTTACAGGTGACACGATTTTTAAGCAGGGGATAGGCCGTTATGATTTTTCTTACTGCGATAAATCCGATTTAAAAAAATCTTTGGAAAAATTAATCAATCTTCTTCCTGAAACAGAAGTTTATCCCGGTCATGGTGAAGAAACGACTATTTCAGATGAGAAAGTTTTTTTAAAAGAGCTTCTTTCTCATTTTTAATTTTTTTATCAACTACCTGGTCAAAAAGTTTTTTCAAAATTTCACCAACCTTCGGTCCTGGATCGAGTTTTAACATCTTCATTACGTCATTACCGTCGATTTTTAGGTCGGCGACTGTAAAAGGTTGTTTTTGAACTGCCGTTAATCTTTTTTTAAAAAGTTCCAGACGCCAGGAAGTTGGCGTTGCGCCCGATCCGATACGATCTCCGGTTCGCAGATCGAGCATATCCTGAATGTATTCTTTTCCGATATTTCTGATAAAACGGCGAACTGCCTTATCCGTTTGCAGTTCAGAAACAGTAAATTGATGATATTTGACAAGTGTGACAAGTTTTTCCTTTTGTTTATTGGAGAGTTTGAAGCGATCGGCTATTTTTGTAGCCAGTTTTGTGCCGACGACTTCATGGTTATAAAAAGTGATTAGCTTGGTTTTTTCATCACGTCGAAAAGTAGTTGTTTTGCCAATATCGTGGATTAGGGCAGCAAAATGGGTAATAGCGTCTTTTGAAGGACAGTTTTTCAAAGCCATGACAGAATGAGTTCCAACATCGTAAATATGATGACGCTTAGGACTTTTTTGAGGAATGGTAAAACAAACATCAAGCTCCGGAAGGATTAAGGAAAGAATACCTGTGTTTTTCAAAAAAATTATGCCTTCCGCGGGAAATTCACTTGCCAGAATCTTCAAAAACTCATCTCGGATTCTTTCCCAGGAAATATTTGCAATAAGTGAACAGTTTTTTTCAATCGATTTTTTGGTTGTTTCATCAATCATAAAGCCAAGTTCGGCCGCAAATCGTACAGCCCGAAGCATACGCAGAGCATCTTCTTGGAAGCGGATATCTGGATTACCGACGGCCATGATAATTTTCTTTTTTAAGTCTTTTCGTCCGTTGTAGGGATCGATTATTTCAAATTTACTATTAATCTGTTTAAGCGCGATGGCATTTATAGTAAAATCGCGTCTTGCCAAATCTTCGTCAATTGTTTTTGCCCAGGTAATATCTTCCGGGTGTCTGTTATCTTTATAGTTTGCTTCTTTTCTAAATGTTGTTACCTCAAAAATCAAATCCTTATCTGCTACTTTTTGGCCAATACCCACAGTTCCGAACTGATTATTATAATAACCATCGGGAAAAAGTTTTAAGATTTGCTCAGGTGTGGCATCGGTTGTAAAATCCCAGTTCTCGGTTGTTCGACCAAGTAGGAGGTCCCGGACCGCGCCACCAACAAGATAAATCTGATATTTATTCTTTTGAAAAACAGCCATAAAATTCAAAATGGCCTTTGGTAGTTTAATCATGTTCTTATTATAATACGAGAGATTTCAGAATATCCAAATTTTTTTTATCCGGACCGTTGTTGTCAAATCCCGGTGTTTCGATAATAAAGGGGAAATTTTTTGTTCCGGGATGATTAAAAAGTATTTTGAACTCACTTATGTCTATTGTCCCTTGGCCGATATTGGCATGACGGTCATGGAAAGAAGCAAACGCATCTCGACTGTCGTTGACGTGAAAAAGTTCTAGTTTATCAAGAAGTTTCAATTCATCAAGTTTATCAAGAAACTGATCAAGTTCTTTTTTGTTTGTAAAACGATAGCCTGTTGAGAAAAGATGACAGGTATCGAGGCAAATTCTTACTCTATTGTTGTTTACATCTTTGGTTATTTGACTAATTTCTTCCAAGGTTTGGCCGATTTTGCGATTGCCGGCGTTTTCAATGATAAATAAAATTTCTTCTGGTGTTTTTTCAAGAACTTCTTCTATATTTTTTATTAGTGTTTTATATTTTGGATCTAGTTTAAAATTTTTGTATGAGCCGAGATGAATGATACTTCCTTTGATTTTAAGTTTTGAGGCAGTCAGCATTTCTGCAGTCAAAGTTTTTTTGGAAAGGTGACCGATCTTTCCTTCATCGGCCAAATTAATAAGGTAGGATGCGTGAAAATAGATGGGATCGATTTTTAATTTTTGTTTTTTTTTAATAAATTCATCGGCTTTCTTATTTTCTATCTTGGCAAAACCCCAGCCTCGTGGCGAAGTAGAGAAGAGCTGAAGGCAGTTGCCTCCAATATTTTTTATACGGTCTAGAGCTTTATCATAACCGCCGGCAATTGATTGATGAGCACCCAACTTCATAAAGATATTATACACAAATACCACTTGACATCTCTTAGCAGAGTTGTTATTATATTGCTAATATGGAAGATTTAACTCAAAGACAGATTGATATTTTAAATGTTATTATTAAAGAATATTCTGAAACCGGTGAGCCGGTAGGTTCAACAATTTTAGAGAAAAAATACAAACTTGGCGTCTGTCCAGCAACCGTACGAAATGAGATGGTGGCTTTGGCACAAAAAGGTTATCTTAAAAAAGACTATTTTTCTTCGGGTCGAGTGCCATCGGCAAAAGGATTTCGTTTTTACATCAAAAACCTAATGAAGGAAAAAGAGTTGTCAACTACGGATGAAGTTTCTTATAAAAACAGTGTTTGGGACGAGCGAAATGAAATTTATAAATTACTTTCTCAGGCGGTTAAAACTCTTTCTAACAAAACCGGTCATCTTTCGCTTATTGCAACCAATAACGGTGATGTATATTATTCCGGTATGGCAAATTTACTGACAAAACCGGAATTTTCTGACATTAGTGTTTCGCGAAATATTTTTGAACTTCTTGATGAAACAGGTTATTGGGAAAGAGTTCTTGATCGTTTTTCAGCTATTGATGATGAAATTTTATACATGCTTGGCGAAGAAGATTTTCGTGATCCAATATTTGAATCAACCGCCAGTATTTTTGGTGAGTTTAATGGTGAAAAAACAAAAGGAATCATTGGTGTTGTTGGCCCCAAAAGAATGTACTATGATTTGATCGTTCCTCAAGTAAGATATTTTTCCAGTCTTCTTGAGCAGATTATGAAAGAACAAAAAATGTAAGTTATTTTTTTTATATGGATAAAAAGAAAAAAAGCGTAAAAGTTGAGCAACCTGTAGACGAGTTTCGCAGCAAGTACCTAAGAGCTTTGGCCGATTATCAGAACTTTGAAAAAAGAGTTGAAAAACAAAAAGAGGATTGGAAACAGGACGGGGAGAGGCAACTTCTTTTAAAACTACTCCCCTTTCTTGATAATTTGGAAAAGGCTGAGGTTTTTGTTAAAGATTCAGGATTAAAACAAATAAAAGACAATTTTTTTCAGATCTTAAAATCTTGTGGTCTTGAAGAACTTAATATTTTGGGAAAAGAGTTTGATCCGGCATTTGCCGAAGCAGTAGAAATTGTTTCGGGCGAAAAAGACAATGTTATTGTCGAAGTTGTTAAAAAAGGTTATAAATTTGGCAATAAAATTTTACGAGTTGCTCAGGTAAAAGTGAGCAAAAAAAATTAATTATAAATTTTTATAAAAAATTATGGCAAAAATAATTGGTATTGATCTTGGAACAACAAATTCATGTGTGGCTGTCATGGAAGGTGGAAAACCTAAGGTGATTCACTCTCAAGAAGGTAGAAATGTTATTCCTTCGGTTGTTGATCCTATTAAAAGAGTTGTGGGTGATGTGGCTAAAAGACAGATTGTGATAAATCCCAAAAACACAATTTTTTCGATAAAAAGACTTGTTGGTCGCAGATTTTCCGATGAGTCTGTCAAGTATGACATGAAATGGCTTCCTTATAAAATTGTCAAAGGTCGAGACGGGATGGCTGTTGTTGAAGTCAACGGTAAAACTTTTACCCCTCAGGAAATTTCTGCAATGATTCTTCAAAAAATCAAATCCGACGCCGAGGCTTATCTTGGTGAAAAAGTTGATAAGGCCGTGATTACAGTCCCTGCCTATTTTGATGATGCCCAGCGCCAAGCAACCAAACAGGCCGGTGAGATTGCTGGACTTAAGGTAATGCGAATTATCAATGAGCCAACTGCCGCTTCAATGGCTTACGGTCTGGATAAAAAGCATAGCCATACAATAGCCGTTTATGATCTTGGTGGAGGAACGTTTGATATTAGTATTTTGGAGCTTGGTGACGGCGTTTTCCAAGTTAAAGCAACCAACGGCGATACTCATTTGGGTGGTGATGATTTTGATAAGGTAATTTTAGACTATATTGCCGATGAGTTTAAAAAAGATCAAGGTGTTGATCTCAGAAAAGATCCTCAGGCTTTGCAGCGAATTCGCGATGCGGCTGAAAAAGCAAAGATTGAACTTTCTTCATCGACCGAGGCAGAAATTAATTTACCCTTTATTAGTGTTAAAGATGGCCAACCGCTTCACTTAGTAATGAAAATTAGCAGAGCAAAACTTGAGTCGTTGGTGGGTGATCTGATTGAAAAATCTTTCGGACCGGTGAAAGCCTGTCTCAAAGACGCCAAAATGAAAACTTCAGATATCAATGAAATTGTTTTGGTCGGTGGAATGACACGTATGCCAAAAGTGATTGCTGAGGTAAAAAAGTTTTTTGGTAAAGAGCCGAACCGTTCGGTTAATCCGGATGAAGTTGTCGCCATAGGTGCTGCTATTCAAGCTGGAGTTTTGACCGGTGAAACGAAAGACGTAGTTTTATTGGATGTTACTCCACTTACTTTGGGAGTCGAGACTTTGGGTGGCGTGACAACTCCACTTATTCAAAGAAACACAACCATTCCAACAACAAAGTCGGAAATATTCTCAACCGCCGCCGACAATCAGACACAGGTTGAAATACATGTTCTACAAGGTGAGCGGCCGATGGCGCACGACAACAAATCGCTTGGTAAATTTATTCTTGACGGCATTCCGCCTGCTCCACGTGGTGTTCCCCAGATCGAAGTTTCTTTTGATATCGACACCTCGGGAATTCTTACGGTGACCGCTAAAGATAAAGCCAGCGGCAAGAGCCAGGAAATCAAGATCACAGGATCAACGGGCCTGACCAAAGATGAAATTGACAAGATGAAAGAAGAGGCAGAAAAACATGCCAACGAAGACAAAGAAGAGAAGGAAAAAATTGAGGCAAAAAACAAAGGGGAAAATATGTGTTATGTTGGCGAAAAATCCCTGAAAGATGCCGGAGACAAAGTACCCAAAGACATTAAAGAGAGTGTAGAGGGAAAAATTAAAGCTGTCCGCGAAAGCCTGGAGAAAGGGACAAAAGAAGAAATTGAAGAAAAGACCAAAGATCTTTCTGACGAACTTTCGAAAATCGGTCAGTATATGTATAAAGATCAAGGAAAAACTCAAGATTCAAATGTTAAAACAGAGCAAGCTTCCCCAGCTAAAGATTCTGAGGATAAGGCAAAAACCGATGGGAAAGTAGAAGAAGGCGAGGTCGTAAACTAATTAAAAGTTAAAAATTAAAACTTAAAAGTTGCAATCCAAATTTCAAAATTTCAGATTTTAAATTGTTATTTTGAACTTTGAACTTTAAACCATACCATGGCCGATTATTATGACGTTCTTGGAGTGTCAAAAAAAGCGACAGCTGCTGAAATTAAAGCAGCATATCGCAAACAAGCATTGAAATGGCATCCTGATCGTAACAAATCGGCTGAGGCAACTACCAAATTCAAAGAAGTAAACAAGGCTTTTGAGATTTTATCCGATCCAAAGAAACGCGAGATGTATGATCAGTATGGTGAGGCTGCCTTTAGCCACGGTACACCTGGCGCCGGACCAGCCGGCGGTGGAAACTACGGTCCTTTCACCTATACTTATACATCATCGGGTAATGGTTCTCCTTTTGAAGGAACTGATTTTGAAGGATTCTCTGATCCTTTTGAAATATTTGAGCAGTTTTTCGGCGGCGGGTTCTCCGGCGGGAGAGGATCTTCCCGG
>CAZJFG010000007.1:15413-41818 GCA_964545385.1 uncultured Gammaproteobacteria bacterium
TTTCAATCCCCTTTTTCCGGTCGTCGACGCACTACAAGGCGGGAAATTTACGAAATTCAATTGACATTTGATGAAGCGGTTCACGGCGTCAAAAAAGAAACGGTAATAAAGGGCAGTCGGAAAACGATTAAAATACCAGCCGGTGTAGCAAATGGTAATAGAATTAGGTTTTCTGACTTTGATCTTCAGGTTTCGGTTAGACCTCATAAGTATTTTAAACGTGAAGGCCAGGATATTATTTTAGAAAAGGAAATTTCATACCCTATGGCTGTTTTAGGCGGTATTGTTAATGTTGAAACGATAGATGATTCGGTTAAGTTAAAAGTAAGGCCGGGTACAAAATCTGGTACTGCTCTGCGACTTCGAGGTAAAGGTATCCCATATCCCAATTCGTCACGTCGCGGCGATCAATATGTTATTTTTAAAGTGGCTGTTCCGGAAAAAGTTTCCGGCAAAGCAAAAAAATTACTTGAAGAACTTGATCGCGAGCTATGAAGATTAAAACTCAGGTTGAGAATCTTGCAAACTACAAAAAATATCTGCAGGTTGAGCAGGCTATAAATGATTTTCTGCAAAAAGAAGATTATCTAAAACTTGATCTTCCGGTCTTAGCGCCGACTCTTATTCCAGAGTCATACTTGGAAGTTTTTGAAACAAGTTTTAATTTTTTAAACGTCAAAGAAAAACTATACTTAACTCCTTCACCGGAACTTTTCATAAAAAGGTTATTGGGTCAAGGGATTAAAAGTTGTTACTATCTTGGTAAAGCTTTTCGTAATTGTGAACAAAATTCCGATATGCATTCTTTTGAGTTTAGGATGTTCGAATACTATAAAGTAGGTGCAAGTTATATGGATATCGCGGATGAATTGTTAAAGTTACTATGTTTTATTAATCATAAAATTAAAACTCAAAACTCAAAGGTTAAAACCAAAACGCAAAATTTAAAACTTAAATACCAGAATATTGATATTTCTTTGGAAAGATGGGAGAAAATTACGGTAGCCGAGGCTTTTGAAAAATATGCCAAAATTTTCGAAAAAGAGCTTTTTGACCATCAGCTATTTTTGAAAAAAGTAGAGAAAAAAGGATACAAAACAAAAGGATTTGATTATGAAGATGTTTGGTCTCAAGTTTATGCAGCCGAAGTGGAACCCTTTTTGGGAAAAAACGGTTATCCAACTTTAATTTATGATTATCCAAAAGAGTTTGCTGCTCTTGCTAAACTAAATCCTGATGGTAAAACAGCCCAAAGATTTGAATTTTATATTGCTGGAGTAGAGCTTGGTGATTGTTACACCGAACTGACCGATTGGAAAGAACAAGCTTTAAGATTTAAAACAGAAGACTTAACTAGGAAAAAAAACAAAAAAATTAGTCATCCTGTTGACAAAGAGTTTATCGACGCGTTAAAATATGGCTTACCGGACTGCGCTGGAATTGCTATCGGTTTTGAGAGATTAGTAATGATTTTTAGCAACGCAAAATCGATTCAAGATTTAAAATTGATTTCGATCGGATAAATTTTGTTAAACGTTTGATCGTTTTTTTATGAGAACAAATGCAGGAAATTTAAAAAAAGGAGAGTTTATTTCTTATCAAGGCCAGATTTGGCAGGTCCAGAAAGCGGATTTTTATTCACCAGGTAAAGGGTCGGCTCTTATGAAATCAAAGATAAAAAACCTGATGTCAGGAAAAAATATCGACTATACTTTAAAGTCCAACGAACAAGTTGAGGTTTTGGATGTGGAAACGGCAGAGATGCAGTATCTTTACAAAGACAACGAAAATATTTATTTGATGAACGAGCGAAATTACAATCAGTATTCTCTTTCTATTGATATTGTCGGTGATATCGCCAAGTATTTGAAAGAAGGCGAAAAGTACTATGTTTATATGCATAACGATAAACCTTTAAATATTCGTCCGCCGATGAGCGTTCGTCTGAAAGTAATTGAAACGGAAGACGCCATTAAAGGCGATACAGTTTCTGGCGCCAAAAAAGCCGCTAAAGTCGAGACAGGTGTTACTGTTATGGTTCCACTTTTTATTAAAATAGGTGATACAATCACAGTAAATCCAGAAACAGGAGCATACGGTGAAAGAGTAAAAGCTTAGTATTAAAAAATAGGTATTTAAGTACTAAGCAAATTTTTTATACTTAATACTAAATACTAAATACTCATGTTAACCGTTGGTGAGATACTAAAAAAACAAAGGGAAAAAAAAGGCTACTCACTTTCTCAGATTGAGCGTGAAATTAAAGTCCGTGAAAAGTTTTTGGCGTCGATTGAGGCCAACGACTGGAAAGATTTTTCTTCCAAAGTTTACATTTCAGGGATTATTAAAAACTACGCAAAGTATTTAGGAATCGATCATCAAAAAGCTCTTGCTTATTTTTACCGTGACTATGAAAAAAAAGAAGAAATTAGATTTAAAGAAAAAATCTCGGATAGTTATTTGACTCCTCAGACAAAAAAAACGTTTCTATTCATTTTAGTATTTATTTTCGGTCTTTTTTTTGTTTATTTTGGTTATCAGCTTAAACTTTTTTTGACACCACCCAAGGTTGTTATTTCGGCGCCCCAAGCGACGGTTTTTAAGAAAGAAGATGCGATTAGGATCTCCGGAAAAACAGAGCCTGAGGCAATTGTCACAATTGCCGGCGAACGAGTTTATCTAAATGATCAGGGAATCTTTGAATTTAACTATCCGTTGAAATCGGGAGAAAATTTGGTGACTATTGAGGTGATTGGCGCCAACGGAAAGAAAACAACGATTCAAAAAAAATACTATAAACAGGAAGAGATTAAGAAATAAACATTTTTTTTAGATCTTTTATGTTTTTTAAATTTTGAGAGGAAAAAATAGACCTGAAACCCAGCCTTTTTGCCTCGCCAATTATTTTTTCTTCAAAGACTACTTTTCTTACTTCGCCTAAAAGGCCGATTTCACCAATAAAAACCGTATTTTTGGGTACAGGCTTGTTTTTAAAAGAAGAAATTAACGAAGCAATTATTCCAAGTTCGGCTGCAGTTGATCTTATGGAAACTCCACCGACAACATTGATGTAAATATCGTATTTGTCCAAAGGGAAACCAAAGTATTTTCTCAAAACGGCCAAAAGCAATAAAATTTTGTTGTAATCCATTCCTTTAACTACCCGTCGCGGTATAGCAAGAACGGTTGGTGAAAGTAGAGTTTGAATTTCAAAAAAAATCGGTCGTTTTCCCTCTGTGACGCCGATAATTGTCATTCCGGAAGCTGTTGTTTTTTCATCCTCGATAAAGGCCAAAGGATTTTTGACCTCTACAAGCCCCTGACTGCGCATTTCAAAAATTCCGATTTCATCGGTTGAACCAAAACGATTTTTGGAAGTACGCAAGACTCTGAAATGCGAGATTTTTTCTCCCTCAAAAGCCAAAACGGTGTCAACCATATGTTCAAGAGTTTTTGGTCCTGCAACCTCGCCTTCTTTGGTGACGTGACCGATAAGGATAATCGGCGTTTTTGTTTTTTTTGCATAGTCTGTCAGCTGACTTGTGGTTTCTCGAAGTTGAGTAATACTGCCGATTGTTCCCTCAACTTTGTTAGAATATACCGTTTGAATTGAATCAATAACGACAATCTCGTATTTTTTATGGGAAACTCCATTAACGATTGCTTCGATCTGTTGGGTATTGGAAAAGTCGAAGTTGTCCCCTTTAATTTTTAGTCTGTCAAGTCTTTCCTTTACCTGTTCGGCCCCTTCCTCTCCCGATACATAAAGGGTTTTGAATTTTTTTAGAATCTGAAGTAAAAGCGTTGATTTACCGATGCCCGGTTCGCCTGCCAAAAGAGTGACGCTTCCCGGAAAAAAACCTCCACCTATTACACGGTCAAATTCATATATGCCGGTTGCAAGCCTTTTTTTGGTAGACGGTTTGATTTTTGAAAGAGAAGTCAGTTCAAATTCTTGAGATTCCTGTTTTTCTCCTTTTTCAAATCCGCGTTGCATCTTAAGAGAGTTCCAGCTGCCACAGTTGGGGCATTTTCCTATCCAGGAGGCCGAACCATAACCGCAATTTTCGCAAATATAAAAAGACATATTACATTTTCTCTACTGTTTCTATTCCTAATAAATACAGTCCTTTTTTAATCACTAAAGAAACGGCATTCGTTAAAAATAATCGCAAGTTTTTTGTTTCTTTCCCTGCCTTGAGTATGGGATTTTTTTGGTAAAAAAGATTATATTTTTGTGCCAGTTCAAAGATATAACTTGCAATAAAATGAGGTGAAAAATCACTAGCTGCTTTTTCGACTATTTCAGGGAAATAGTTGATTTTTCGTAAAATCTCTTTTTCTGAATTATTAATTTTAAGTTTTGAATTGTAACTTTCTACTTTGAACTTTGCACGTGGAACTTTATTAAGCACACTTTGGCAACGAACATAGGTGTACAAAAGATATGGGCCGGAGTTGCCTTCTTTGGCAATACTTTTCTTAAGATCAAATGTAATATTTTTTTTAGGATCAGAATTAAGGAAAGAATATTTTATTGCGGCAAAAGCAATTTTTTTTAGCAATAAATCATCTTCAATTCTATAGTCGGCAGCGATAGAGTCTTCCACATATTTTATTAAAGTAAATGGATTTAAAATTTGTCCGGTACGGGAGGCCATTTTTCCGGTTGTAAGATTAATCATGCCGAAACTGATATGGTTTATTTTTCCAAGCATATCTGGAAAAACAAGCTCAATAGCTTTTTTTACAACGCGCCAGTATTCTTTTTGTTCACTTGCCGTTGTAATAATTGATTCGTCAAATTGATTTTCGTTTTTTTTGAGTGCGGCAAGACCAATATCTTTAGCTTCATAGGTAGGGTTACCATATTTATTAATAAATACTCGAGTGTGAAGTCCGTATTTTTCAC
Source organism: uncultured Gammaproteobacteria bacterium (assembly GCA_964545385.1). Classification (GTDB taxonomy): domain Bacteria; phylum Patescibacteriota; class Microgenomatia; order UBA1406; family GWC2-37-13. The sequence goes on from CAZJFG010000007.1 coordinate 20,326, forward strand.
CGGGAAAAATAACCGCCCCTTGACTTTTTTGGAAAACTTTACCAATATTTTTTTCGACAATCTCCTTCCCCAGTTTTGAAGTTTCGCTTTCGAAATAATACCGTTTAAAGTCAACTCCGAGTTCTTTTTCAAAAGTCCTATAAAAATCTATACTCCATTTTCTAGTCTGTTTCCATAATGCGGTAATTGAAGCATCGTTTTCATAAATTTTTTTGTTCAACTCGTCGATTTCTTTTTTTGCCTCTTCATCTTTTTCGTAAGCAGCTGAGCCTTCTTGGTAGCAAAGTTGCAAAAAATCAACTTTTTCCCGTAATGTTTTCAAACTTTTTATTTTTGCTTTTTGACTTTTAACTTTGTATAGGCATTTGGCAACATGGAGTCCAACATCCCCTTGGTAATTGGTTTTTGTTACGTGATTTCCGGTTATTTCTAGGATCCTTGCTAAAGTGGCACCATAAATATAAGAAAACAAATGCCCAATATGGGGAATTTTATGAGTATTTGGTTGGCCAAACTCAAGAAGAATTTTTTTATTTTGATTGTCAAAATTTTCGGTTCGGATAATTTCTGCCGATTGATTAAGCAGTGTATCATTACTTAGCCAAAAATTAATAAAACCCGGTTTAACGATCTCAACCTTTTCAATCGCTAAGTCTTTTTCAAGATTGTCAGCAATCAATTTGGCAATTTCCAATGGATTTTTTTTCAACTGTTTAGCCAATTTTAGAGCGATACTGGTTGCATAATCGCCATGAGAAGAATCTGCCGGAAAATAAAGATCGACATCGACGGCAAAAGCGCCAATTTTCTCCAAAGCCTTTTCCAGGTTTTTTTGAATTTTATCTTTGATCATTGGTTATTATAATAACACAAAAATTATTCGTCATTGTTTTTATTTTATTAATCTTGCATAATTTTTGGCGGTTTAATAAAATTAGGATATTCTTCATATGAAAGGTAAATTAACATTACTATTAATACTTGTTGTTTTATTTGTCGGATTTGTTGGAGTGAGGTTTTTTTTACTTGATAAGAAAAACGAAACCGGTCAGCTAAAAATTATTTCTTCACCAACAACAAGTGTTTTTATCAATAATGTAGCAGTTGGTAAAACGCCTTTTTATGATAAATACAAAACCGGCGACTATATCCTAAAACTTATCCCAGAAGGAACAGCGACAGATACTGCCTCTTGGCAAGGGAAAATCTACGTTTATAAAAATTCCTTGACCTATGTCAATCGTGAGCTTGGTAACTCCGATATCTCCTCGGCCGGTGAAATTTTAACTGTAACCAAGATGGAAAAAACTCCGAAAAAATCAAATCAGGGCGAATTGTATGTTGAGACCGAGCCGCAAGGTGCGATAGTCTATCTTGATAACGACGAAAAAGGAGTAGCACCTCTTATTCTTGAAGAGGTTATTCATGGTGAACATGAACTGTCGGTTTTTTTACCTGGGTTTTTACGCCGTACCCAAAAAATAAATATAGAAGCAGGATATCGTGTAAACGTCAGCTTTAAACTGGCAATTGATCCTCAAGCAAAGTCTTTGTCCTCCTCCAAAATAACAGAAGATAAAATAGCAACAGAAAGTGCAGAGACAGTATCAGGGACGACAAAAGTAATTATTAAAGATACGCCGACCGGATGGTTGCGTGTTCGGGAAGAACCGACAATCAATGCTTCAGAGTCAGCCCGCGTCAATCCGGGTGACACATTCGATCTTTTAGAGGAAAAGGACAACTGGTATAAAATCGAGTACGAAAAAGATAAAACAGGTTGGATCTCAGCAGAGTATGCTGTGAAAGAATAGTTATTTTTCTTTCCAGATTACTTTGTTATAAAGAATATAGGAATAAGGGATAATAATGCAGATTATAATTCCTGCTTTGTAAAAATACCATAGCTCTCGGCCAAAGAAATTAGCTAAAAGTTGAATGCCAACCGCTTGAATTGCCAAGGCACCAACCGAAACAAGATTGAATTTCAAAAATTTGGGAATAAAAGCGAGCAGCCCTCCTTTTATTTTTTTGTAGGAAAAACTCCAGTAATTATTTAAAGTAAAGTTTGAAATTATGGCAGCTTCGGCACTTAGTACAGTTGAAAGCCAGATGAATGCTTTTAGTTTTTCAATTAAAAAATAAGAAATCCCAAAGTCGATGACAAATCCCGTAATACCGACAATCACATATTTTACAAATGAGGAGTTACAAAAAATATACCACAGGATTTGAAAAATATACTCACCGAAAATGATTTTAGATTTGCCATATTGGCGGTCGGTAAACTGGATCGGTATCTCTTTTATATTTGCACCTTTTTTAAGCGCTTCATCAAGAAAAGCAATTTGAAAAACATAACCGGAAAATTTTTTTACCTTTTCAAGGGAAGAATTAACTACCCAAACCTTGATTGCCCGGTAGCCTGAAGTCCAATCTCTAATTTTTAATTTCATGAATCCGGACTTAACGATAAAATTGCCGATTTGGGAAAATATTTTTCTATGAAAACCCCAGTTTGAAGGGATTGATCCATCTTTGATATAGCGTGAGCCAATAACAAAATCAGCTCCTTGCTCAATCGCTTTTAAGAACTTGGGAATTTCCACCGGATCATGGGAAAGATCAGCATCCATCTCAAAAAGGACATATGGTTTGAGTTTTTCAATGGCTATTTGAAAGCCTTCAACATAAGCTGCTCCTAATCCTTTTTTTTCTGTTTTAACAAGATGAAGTCGTGGATATTTTTTTATAAAATCAAGAATGATTTTTTGGGTTTTATCTGGTGAGTCACTGTCGACAACAACAATATGAACCTCCCAGTTTTTTATATCTTTTGTAATCTCAAAAATCCGCGGAACTAATTTTTTTACGTTTTCCGATTCGTTATAGGTCGGAAGAATAATAGCAGCTTTTCTCATACTTTGTTACTTTGATAATAATTAATAATTTTTTTTATACCTTCTTCAAGATTAATATGAGGTTGCCAGTCAAGCAGTTTTTTGGCTTTGGTAATATCGGGTTTTCTTTGTTTTGGATCGTCGATTGGCAAACCTTCTTTGCAGATGATCCGGCTTTTTGAACCTGTAAGTTTTTTTATAAGCTTGGCATATTCCAGGACAGTATGTTCGTCGATTGAACCAAGGTTGACGATCTCCCTTGCAGTGTTTGGCAAAAACATGAGCTTTATTAAACCTTCAACCATATCTTCAACATAGCAAAGCGATCTAGTTTGTGCACCGTCGCCAAAAATAGTGATTGGTTTTTCCTCAAGCGCCTGGACAACAAAGTTTGTAATCATTCGCATGTCTTTTTTAAGTGTGCGAGGACCATATGTATTAAAGATTCTTGCAATCCGGGCATCAACGCTTTCTTTTCGCCAGAAATGGGCAACAAGTGTTTCACCAAATCGTTTAGCTTCATCATAAACCGATCTTGGTCCGGTTGTTGAACAATTGCCGTTGTAGTTTTCACTTTGCGGGTGGACAAGCGGATCACCGTAGACCTCGGAAGTTGAAGCAAAAAGAAACTTTGCTCGATTTTTTTTAGCAAGTTTCAAAAGCTCAAGTGTGCCAAGGGTATTGGCAAGCATAGTTTCCATAGGAAGAGCGTGATAGCTTATCGGACTGTAGTGATTAGGTGATGCAGGTGAGGCTAGGTGAAAAAGTGCGTCGATTTTTTCGTGATAGTTTAACGATTTGGTAACATCGTGTTTTATAAAGGTAAAATTTTTGTTTTTTTCCAGGTCGTGGATATTTTTTTGGTCGCTAGTTAATAAATTGTCAACACAGATTACCTGAAAATTTTTTTTCAAAAGTTCTTCAGAAAGATGTGAGCCAATAAGACCGGCGCCACCTGCCACAAGTATTTTCATAAGTTTATTAAACTGATCTGCGACCAACTGAAAAATATTTAAAACCAAGCTTTTTCAAAAGCAGAGGATCGTAAATATTGCGGCCGTCAAAAATAACCGGATTTCTCAAAGTTTTTTTAACACGGTTAAGATCGATCTGCTTAAACTCGTTCCACTCGGTTAAAATAACCAAAGCATCTGCCTCTTTTAAAGTTTTATACGGGTTATCGACAAGTTTAATACTTTCACCAAACATGTTTTTTATGTTTTGACTGGCTGCCTGGTCGTAGGCGGTAATCTGAAAACCGGCTGCAAGAAGATCTTTGATCAGATAAACAGATGGGGCTTCGCGAATATCATCAGTATCGGGCTTGAAAGCCAGTCCCCAGATCGCCAGTTTTTTGCCGGGCGCTTGTTTTTTTATCTTTGAAAATAGATTTTTTTGGGAAAGACGGTTAATTTCTTCAACTGCCGTTAAAAAGTTTGTGTTCAGATTAAGGTTTTTCCCGATTTGGATAAGAGCTTTTACATCTTTGGGTAAACACGAACCTCCATATCCGATTCCAGGATTCATAAATATCCGGCCGATTCTTTTGTCCAGACCGACCGCATCAAGCACTCTCTCGACATCAGCACCGGTTGCCTCGCAGTAAAAAGAAATAAGGTTGGCAAAGGATATTTTTACGGCCAGCATGGCGTTTGCTGTGTATTTTATAAGCTCGGCTGAAGCAAGATCGGTAATAATTCTTTTACCATTTAAAGGTTTATGGAGCTTCAGCAAAATCTCAACTGCTTTTTTCGAATTTGAACCGATCACTACTCGGTCGGGATTAAGAGTATCTTGGATAGCCGTTCCTTCCCGTAAAAACTCTGGAACTGAGGCAACTGCAATTTCTGCTTTACTCGGTTTATGTTTATTGATAATCGTTTCAATTTTTTTGTTGGTACCGACCGGAACTGTACTTTTGCAGGAAATGACGGTTAATCTTTTCTTCAAATATTTAGCTATTTGACGAGAAACATCAAAAACGGTTATCAGGTCAGCTTCACCATTTTGTTTGGGTGGAGTACCAACAGCAATAAATATAACATCGGATTTTGAAATGGCTGTTTCAAAATCCAGGGTAAAATTAATTCTTTTGGCACGAAGATTTTTTTTTAAAAGTTCGGCAAGTCCAGGTTCATAGATGATAGGATCGCCACTTTTTAACCTATCTATTTTTTCTTTGGTATGGCCGATAACATAAACATCGTTGCCAAAATCGGCAAAAACGCAAGCAGTGACCAAGCCGACATAACCGTGTCCTATAAAAGTAATCGTCATATTTTTAAATTAAATTTTAATTTTTTAATTTTCTCCACCAATCTTGATTTTTAGTGTACCATTCGATAGTTTTTTGAAGACTGGTTTCAAAGTCAAATTCCGGTCGCCAACCAAGTTCATAATTAATTGTTGACCAGTCAATAGCGTAGCGTCGGTCGTGACCGGGACGATCTGCAACATACTCAATTACAGATTCATCCTTGCCCATGATTTTAATAATTTTTTTTACAACCTCAAGATTTGAAATATCCTCGGTTTGGCCGCCAACCAGGTAAGTTTTCCCAATGCTTCCCTTTTTTAAGATAAGATCGATTGCACGACAATGATCTTCGACATAAAGCCAGTCGCGTACATAAAGACCATCGCCGTAGACCGGGACAGGTTTTCCTTCGATAATATTTGTAATTGCAAGTGGAATCAGTTTTTCAGGAAATTGGTATGGACCAAAATTATTAGAACAATTTGATATAGTAATGGGAAGGTTATATGTTGTATGATAACTATTGACCAGGTGGTCGGAGGCGGCTTTTGAGGCTGAATACGGACTTCTGGGATTGTATTTTGTCTGGTTGGTAAACTTTTCTTTTGTCTTAAGGGGAAGGGCTCCAAAAACCTCGTCGGTTGAAATATGATGGAATCTTTTTACCTTGTTTTTAAGGCTGGCTTCCAGCAAAACATAGGTTCCTTCGATATTGGTTTTGATAAAAGGAGCCGGATCACGAATTGAACGGTCGACATGGGACTCTGCGGCAAAATGAACTATAATATCGATTTCTTCATTGTCGATTAACGAATTAACAGACCGCAAATTACAGATGTCTTCTTTAACAAATTTGTAGTTAGGGCTGTGGTTCAGGGATTTTAAATTTTCAAGATTACCGGCATAGGTGAGTTTGTCGAGATTGACAATGTAGTCTTGGGGATATTTTTTCAACCAGTAAAGAATGAAATTTGAGCCGATAAATCCGGCTCCGCCTGTAACAAGTAGCTTCATAAGTAATATTTTATCATTAAATCTTAGGTTTGGCTTTTCGTTTTTTGATTTTATTAAGGGAGTACATGATACTTTTGTTCAGATCAATATTTTTAATACGGGCAAAACGAAGGATGGCTACAAGAATATCTCCAAGTTCTTTGATATAGGACTCGTCTTTTTGAGCTGCCAGGTTGGTTGGTTTTCTACCGGTTGCCGAAAGATAGGCCCTGGCCATCTCACCGACTTCTTCAACCAAAGAAAGGATAAGCATCGAGCCAAACTCTTTTGATTCTTTCCATTCTTTATCTATTCCTTCAAGATAAAGATAATAACGGCCAAAAGGTGATTTTTCTTTTCGTTTTTTCATTTTTAATATTATAATCTATTTTTAGAATTTATTAGCTTATCCAAAATTAACCAGCGTTTCTTTTTTACTTCGTGAGGAACATTATCTTTCATTATTTTTGTTGCTGCGGTAAAAGGTCTGGATGAATATATGGAAATATAGGCTTTTTCAAAATCCACTTTTTTGCAAAGTTTAACAGTATTTTTAAATTTTCTATCAGTCTCTTTGGGAAATCCGACAATGATATCAGTTGTTAATTTTAAATTTTTAATTTTTGATTTTAGATTCATGACAAGATTAAGATATTCGGTCGCCGTGTACCAACGGTTCATTTTTCTTAAAATTTCATCATCTCCAGATTGTACAGGTAGGTGAATAGTCCTTGAGATGTTTTTGTTTTGGGCCAAAACAGCAATCAGTTGCTCGGAAAAGTCCCAGGGATTTGCAGAGATAAAATCGACTTTTTTAAAACCCATTTTTGCGACTTGTTCAAGAAGATGGGGGAAGAGTGTATGTATACGGTAGCGACCGAGGTGCTTAACGTATATCGGTTTATAATTTCGAATTTTGAATTGCGAATTTTTTACAAGATCGGCGCCGTAGGAGTTTACGTTTTGGCCCAGAAGAGTAATATTTTTATACCCTTTTTGTTTTAACAATTCGCATTCTTTTATAATTTCTTCAAACGGTCGGCTTACTTCCGGACCGCGAGCAAAAGGGACAACACAGTAAGTGCAAAAGTTATTACAGCCATTTGAAATTGGAACAAAAGCGTTTACTTTGTCTTTACGAAGAGGTATATGGTCAAATCCGACCTCGCTTATTGGTAGAAACTCATCAACTTCTGGAAGTATTTTTTTTAGTCTTTCAAGATACTTGCCGCTTTTATCACTTACCGCAAGGCCGACCATACAACCTGTTAGAACAATTTTCAATTTGCAATTTACAATTTTTAATTTTGACAGATTGTTGATTAAGCCATATACTCGATTTTCAGCAGATTCACGCACCATGCAGGTATTTATCACAATATAATCGGCATTTTTATAAGAAATAACTTTTTTCATGCCACGGTTTTCCAGAATAGCAGCTATTCTTTCGGAATCGGCAACATTTTGCTGGCAGCCGAAGGTTTTTATAAAATATTTCATAGAGATTATCTTGCCAATCTTTGTTTTTTAATCCGGTTAAGAAGAATAATAAAAACAAGAAGGATAATGGCAATAGTTATGAAGGCGATCATTTTTTCCGGACCTCTAAGGAATAAACTGGCTACTCCAAGAGTAAAAGAAACAATCCAGTAAAAAATTGCAATGCGTCTTTTACCCCAGCCGATTTCGATTAGTCGATGATGAAGATGTCCCCAGTCGGCTCGAAAAGGCGATTTTTTATTTTTAATTCTTCTTATAATGGTGTAAATTGCATCAATCATTGGAACTGATAAAATTAAAATTGCAGTTCCAAGTTTGCCAAAAGAAAGGATAGAAAGAATTCCCAGTAAAAAACCAGCAAGCGACCCACCTCCATAACCCGGCATTATTTTTTGAGGATAAAAATTATAAGGTAAAAAACCTAAAAAAGCGCCGGTCACAATAAAACTGAAGACAGTGACGGTTTGAGCACTAATGTCGTGGGCGGTAAATCTTTGAGAAAGAAGTCCTAAAAAAAAGGCCGTAATTCCAACAAAACCAGGCAACTGTCCATCAACTCCTTTGCTCCAATTGACCATATTCATAAGCCAGGTCAGCCAGAGAACAGCCAAAAAATCCGAAAATACCAGTATTGAATGGTTACCGAAGAAAGAAAAAGAAAGTCTCCATTGGTCAAGATGGATAACGCCGCCAAAAGGATTTGAGACGTAAGGAATACCCAAACCATAGCTGATCACCAAAGCCGAAATAGCAAGATTGGCAATGAAACGCAAATATGGCGAAAGATCATAATAGTCGTCCAGAAGCCCAACAACAACAACCAAAAAACTGGAAAAAAGAATTCCGAAAAGAATTTTGTTAATAGGAAGTAAAACAAGAGTTGTTCCCAAAATTGCCAGATAGATAGGCAGTCCGCCACCTCTGGGAATAATTCCAGTATGGGTATGAGCCGGATGGAAGCGGGTTCTTTTATCGGTGACAAGATGCAATTTTTTAGCAAGAGAAATCATTGGTTTGGTCAAAATCAATGCCAAAAGAAAAGATATTAATATAGCGGGTAACATTAATTCCATATTAGGTGACTAAAAAAATAATCTTGATAAAGATTAACGTAATACTTACAATAATAAAAAAATTCAAGTAATTAATGATGTTTCGGACAAAATCATTTTCTTTAAAGTATTTGTTCAGAAAATAAATATTAGCAAAAAATAAAATATCCATAATAAGAAGCATAATAAAAATTAGCCAGGAGTCTGAGAGTTGATCTTCGCCCCAGGGTTTTGAATAGAAAAGTGGAATTTGCGGAGGAAGAGTGGAAAAACGCAAGCCAAAAGTCAATATCATGACAATGTTTGCTGCAATTAAAAATATTTTCATGTTTTTATTTTAATACATTGCTTGGATATCATAACTTCCATCTTCACCGAGTATAAAAGCTTTTTGGGGATAAAAAGGCAGATAGTAGGTTATTTTTTTTTCAGGAATTAAAACTTTCCCGACATAGTTTGGTATATCTTGATAAGACTTTCTGTATATAAATACTCTTTTATCATCAAAATAATATTTAGCGGTAAAAAAGTCAAGATCATTGATTACATAAAGTAAGTCATATTCCTTGGCAATTTTTTTTATTTCACCAATGACTTTTCTTGAATCAAACTTGGTACGGTACTTAATCTGTTGTTTATTGTAAACAATCGTTAATAAAAAGAGTAATAAGATAAAAAATATTTTCGTCTTTTTAGGTAATTTTTCTAAAATAGCTATTAACAATAACAATAATCCAAAAGTCGAAAAAATAAGATATCGTGGCAAATAAATTGATTTCGCAAACGAAATTAATCCGATAAACAATGGAGTAATTACTCCCCAAATGAACATAAGTAGGAAGGTTTGATTTTTCACCTTTTTTTTAAAAACTGTTAAATTTCTTAAACCAGTAAGAAGAATTAATATGATAAGAATGTTTATTAGGCTAAAAAGCGTTTTTATTTTGGTAGGATAGATATTTGATTCATATCCGGTATAAATTTTTCCAAGAGTTTTTAAAAAATAAAAAAAATCGGGCTTTTCTACCCAAAAAGACTGAATTAAAAAATGTCTATTTAAAAAAAGAAAAATAAGCCAAGGAACAAAACTCAAGGCAATAATAATAAAAGGTTTCAATTGTTTGATACACTTTTTTTTATTAGTCAAATAAAAAAAGAACAACTGGCCTAAAACAACAAAAATCATAAAGTAATGAGTATACAGACCGGCAATAGTTACACCTATGTAAATAATATATTTTTTTTGGATAAAAAAATAAAACGACAAGGAGGAAAGCAAAGCAAAAAAAGTATACATACGAGCCTCAAAAGCATAGTAAATAAACAAAGGATTCAGAATAAAAAAATTCAGATAAAAAAAACTTTTTTTAGTTGAGAATTTAAAAATATTTGAGAGAAACAAAAAACCAGTATAAACTAAACCCCAATAACAAATAAGAGAAAATAACCTTAAAGAGATTTCCGAAGGACCAAAAACTTTGATCCAAAAATGGATTATTAGATAATAAAGAGGAGGATTAAAATCCTTTGCTGTAAAAAGAAAGATATTCAATAGATTTTCTTTTGCCAAAGCGTATGTAAACGCCTCGTCCCGCCAAAAAGATTGAACAAAAAAAATAAGAGGAGTTTTTGTAAATAAAAAGTTAATCATATTTTTTCGGTGACTTTATATTTTATTTTTTTACCCAAAATAAGTCGTGTATGCGCTTCAAGTGCAGGTAGTGATGAAAGAACAAAAGAAACAACAGGCAAAAAATACCATTGGACTATTAGCAAAGGAAGAGAAAGAATTGATGTTTTTTGATTTACTTTTTGCCGAAGCTTAATATCTAAAAAAACATAAACAATCAATAAACTCGTGGAAAGAGTAAGGATGAGCGCCGAAAGTTTTGGCAGTAGGAATCCAAGGACAGTCCTTGTGAAAATTGGATTAATAAGTGGCGGTATGGAAGCGCTTATTGTCAAAACGAAAAACGAGGTAGACCATAAGAGATGGGTTTCCATAACAAAGATAATTTTTTTTAGTTTTACGATTGGATTAAGATGCGGGGTAGTAAAAAATTTTTTTAAAGAGTAACCTACATCACTTACTCCCCAGGCCCATCTTTTTTCCTGCTCATAACGATTGACAAAGGTTTTTGCTATCTTTCCTGAGTAAACGGCATCGCCATTTACTATAGTATAAAGTGGTATAGTTTGAATTTTATCACCGTATGTAAAAAAAGCTTGAAGATAAATATGCCAGTCTTCCGGTATGACATCCACGTCCCAAAAATTTATTTTTTTTAACAGCCAAAGATTGGTTGAATAGGTCGAAACTTGAATAAGATTTTTTCCGTAAGAAAGAATAGATAATCTGACGATTGAAGAAAGAGTTGCCTGTATTCTAACAAATATTGGTAATCGCCAAAAATTATTGTATAAAAGTACAGGCGCCCAGTAGAAATGAAAATCTCTTTTTCCATCATTTGAGAAAGTGTAAGTCAGATAAGAAAAATAATTACTTGGTAGACGACTGTCTGCATCGCAGATGGTAACGAGAATTTTTTTTCTATCCCACTTTTTTTCTTCGACAATCCGATCGACAATTTTTGCCGCATATGTTTGGTTGCTGGCTTTACCGGGTACTTCATTGTCTACAAGTGGATGAAATGTAGAGATAATTCCTCTAAATTCCTTACTATATTTTGATCTTAAATAATCCGCTTTTTCTTTTGTTTTTTCTTCTCGCTCTTCAAAAGCCAGGACAATATATAACTGTTTACAATTATAAACAGTTGCAGCAATATTTTTTAAAGTCGACTCAAGTTTACTAAGCGGTTCTTTAAAATTCGGAATAATAATAAAATGTTTTATTTCGGAGGCACCTTTGATTTTTTTTAATTTTTTTTGAAAGTCAATTTTATTTGTTGCCAAAATTTTCAAATAAGATATACTGGCATAATATGTTGTCAATATCGATTTATAAAAAAAATAAAGATCAAAAGCAATAATGAAGTATGCCACGATTGCAGGATGAAACGGAGACATCCAGATTGGGAAAGTTATTAAAAGCCAGCTGAGAACAGGAATGATAATGTAAAAAAATCTTGACATATAAACTGATTAATTATACTAAAAATATTACTGCCAGGCTTCACAGATCATTTTAAAAGGGCAGAAACTGCACCAGATACCAACTTTAGGAGAAAAGTCGCTGTTTTGAATTTTTTTAGCAAGATCTATTATTTCTTTTCGGACAGCCATAACTTCTTCCTTACTTTTTTGGAGAGTAACTTTATCCATATCCTGGAAATAGTAAAAAGAAAGTTTTATCTGAGAAAGCGGTTTATTGAATAATCCTTTATCGCTTGCAGCCATAGCGTAAATTGTAAGTTGAATATTTTTTTTTATTTCTGTTTCTTCTGGTTTGCGGCCGGTTTTATAATCAATAATTTCAATTCCATTATTCGGTAAAAGATCAACTCGGTCAATTTTACCAGTTAAGAAGAGATTGTCTGCAATTTTTATCCGGAACATTTTTTCCAAACTAATAATTTTTAAACTAGGGGAATGAATTTTTTTAAAATACTCAGTAAGCATGTTTTTTCCTTCCTTTTTCATCTTCGTTTCATGAGTTTTTGAAGCATAACCGATGGGAATCCAATTTTTATTGAAGATGTCAATTAGTTCGTTTAATCCGACATCATTTTTTGACAAAAAGATTTTATAAAAATTTTCAAGAGTTTTATGTATTGAGCTTCCAAAAGATTCTGCCGAACCAGGAGTTGTCGGAATTTTTAAAACATATTGATACTTATACTGGAGAGGACAGGTTTTAAAGACAGAAAGTTGAGTAAATGAAAATTGGTTTAAATTATTTTTTTCCTTTTGGTTTTTAATTTCAAGATCGTCTTTTGGTGGTTTGAAATCGAAGATTGAAAGTTGTTCTTTTTCCTCTTTTATCAGTTTTATTTTTTGATCGATAATTTTCTCACCCAATGTTTCCACAAGAAACGGAGAAATTTTTCTTTCTCTACCCTCGCCATAAAACTGTGAAGCGCTTAAAAAAACTTTATCGATTGCTCGGGTAAGAGCAACATAAAAAAGCCTTCTTTCTTCTTGCTCATGAAAATTTCCCTCAGGTAGAATTTCCTTAATCATCTCGTTTGGAATCGGAATTGCCTCCCTCCTTTCATAGGTTGGGAAGCGACCCCGACTGAGATTTACCAAAAAAACAATCGGGAATTCAAGACCCTTGGCAGAATGGACGGTTACGATGTTTACCGCATTAAGAGTTGAAAGGTCGGTCTTTGAAACAATAGGTGATTCTCCTAACTCCATACTCATTTCTAAAAAGTCGACAACGGCAAAAACCGAAGCATCTTCATGAGTAGTTTCGTAATTTTTTAATTTATCAAAAAACTTAGAGATGTTTATTGCCTTTGTTTCTTCCTGTTCGGTTTTATAGTCGATCAATTTTTTCAAGTAACCGGTATCTTCAAAGAAAAAATACAAAATTTGACCAGCAGTATATTTTTTAATCTTTTCCAGATGACTTTTTACCATTTGATAAATCATAAACATTTTTTTTCTGGTTTCTTTTTGAGTCAACGGAAGATATTTTTTGTAGATAGCAAACTCTTCTTGGACAATCTCTTCAAAATAAAAAGAAAGCAAAATTTGCATCGCTTGGAACAAAGGCTGGTTGATTTTTTTTGAAAAAGACAAAAGAGTATGTAAATCTTTGCTGTCCAGTGCAAAAAGATCCATTGATAAAACACGATAACAGGAAACAGAGTCTTCAAGATTGTGAAGAAGTTTGAGATAGGCCATAAGATCGCGAACTTCCGGTTGTTTAAAAAGAGAACTTGGGCCCAAAAACTGATAAGGAATACCATAACGCGTCAGAACGCGGATAAAAGGTTCACTATGAGAGTTGGCTCGGACAAGAATAGCAAAATCAGAAAGTTTATAATCTTTTTTCAACTCGTTTATTTTTTTTGCGACAAACTCCGCTTCATTCTCGACTCGATCGGCAAAATAAAACTTGACTGCTTGTTTGTCATTTTTTTTTTGGCTAATCAATTTTTTGTTAATTCCAAGCTTGACTTCAAGCGTATCGGGGTCGTTGTGTTTAATGAGTCTATAGGCTGCATCAAGGATGGTTTGGTTGGATCGATAGTTATTGATTAATGTAACTTGTTTTGCTTGCGGATAGTCTTTCATAAAATTCAGGATATTTGAAACCGAAGCACCGCGGAATTTATAAATTGATTGAGAATCATCTCCAACAACCGTCAACCTCGGTTTTTTGTCGGGAGGACAAAGAAGTTTGATTAATTGGTATTGGCCAATATTGGTATCTTGGAATTCGTCTATTAAAACATATTTAAATTGTTGCTGATATTTTTTCAAGACATTTGGTCTTCTATGAAAAAGCCGATTAAGGTAATAAACCAAGTCAGAAAAGTCCATTACTCCCTCTTTGATTTTCAAGTCAAGATATTTTTTGTAAGCCTGTGCCAGTTCTAGACTTTTTTCGCCTTCAACTTTATCCTCTTGATTTTGTTTATTCTTCGAAGCCTTAACAGATGAAGAGACCCATGCAAGGTATTGAGTGGGCAAAACGTCTTCGTCCTGTAGTCTGGAAAAGTGTTGGAGTAGAGCCGATAAAAACTTATTTGGATTACCAAGCGGTCGGAAATATTTTAAGCTAAATAAAAAAAGGTTTTTTTTCAGAAAAAGAATAGATTCTGCTTCAGTCATCAGTTTAAAAGCCGGATCAAGTCCGATTTGAGAAGCTTCTTCTTTTAATATTTGGTCGGCAAAACCATGAAAGGTGGAAATATACATCTGAAAATAACCATAAGGCATAGCTCGATCGACTCTTTCTTCCATCTCAAAAGCTGCTTTCTCCGTGAAGGTGAGAGCCAGAATTTCTTCAGGTTTGGCAAGATTATTTTTAATTAGGTACTTGATTTTTTCAGTGACAACCGTTGTTTTTCCGCTACCTGCACCGGCAATGACAAGAAGTGGGTCAAAATAAATTTCAACTGCTTTTTTTTGTTGAGCATCAATCATGAAGTTATTGTATCAAACTTCAAAGTTTAAGAAGTATGGTGTTTTGCTATGTATGCTTCATAAACCGCAGCAAAGACGAATATTAAAAGAACGATTAAAAAAGCAACTGGGGGAGGAATAAAAAACTTGAATTTAATATTGGTTGAAATAGTCGGTTGAAAAATGTTTAGAAGATAAACAATAATCAAAGGTAACGTAACCGCGTGAAAAGCAAGTTGGAGAGTTTTTTTAAAATGAATTCTTTTGTGATAGTAGGTTTTAAAAAATAAATAAACAATTAGGCTAATAATTGTCAAATAAAATAATGTAATCAGAAAAGACAATAAGGGCAAAAATATAAATAATAGCGGGATAGCCAAGAGATAGAAAAAATAAAGAAATTTATTTATTGTAGTCAAGATATTTGCGGTTTTTTCGAAATCTTTCTTGAAAAAAATATGTTTTCCAACACTCTTTAGTGGAACAGTTTTGAAATCATCCGACTTTAAATTATTTTTAAACGAGATTTCTCGGCCCGTAACTAATATATAAGTATTATATATGTTAATTTTTTCAGCACCGGCATTTTCATCAACGACAAGTAATAGACTTTTGGAACCATTATTGCCCAACCAAAAAAAATATGGATGATTGTAGTTTGTAAAAAGATTGCCATCATTTATATTGACAGTTAATTCTTCAGGGAGGGAAGCGATTTCGGCCGTAACGGAATGTAAAAACTTTTTAACACGGAATGGATTATATTTGACAGCAAAAAAACTGGCAAATAGAAAGTTAAGGGTGAAAATGAGGACAATAAAATACTTAAAAGAAAAGAGGATTGAGGCTTTTGTTATCTTATGATAATAAGCTGGTTGAGGAAAAAGACTACCCTGAAAAACATGAAAAAAGGTCTTGACTTTTCTCCACATAAGTTTTATCATAGAGAAATGATTTTTAAAAATCAAGTTATATTTTATTAATTAAATTTTATATATATGGCACAAGGTGTTTTTCAAAGAACTAAACCTCATTTAAACATTGGAACTATTGGACATGTTGATCATGGCAAGACTACATTAACATCTGCGATTCACTATGTTTTATCAAAAAAAGGTTTAGCACAATTTTTAAAATATGAGGAGATTGATAAAGCACCTGAAGAAAAAGCAAGAGGAGTTACTATTAATCTTCATCACTCGGAATATGAAACCGAAAAAAGACATTATGCTCACATTGATGCCCCAGGTCATGCCGATTACATCAAAAACATGATTACGGGAGCAGCCCAGATGGACGGAGCCATTCTTGTTGTTTCAGCTCCAGATGGTCCAATGCCTCAAACTCGAGAGCATATTCTTTTAGCCAATCAGGTTAATGTACCAGCTCTTATTGTTTTTTTAAATAAGTGTGATATGGTGACTGACAAAGAAATGCTTGATTTGGTGGAAATGGAAGTTCGTGATCTTTTGAAAAAATACAACTTTCCAGGAGACAAAATTCCGGTTATTCGTGGTTCAGCTTTAAAAGCATTACAAGATGATCCGGAAGCTATCAAAGCGATTGAAGAATTGCTTAAAACCGTTGATGAATACATCCCTGAGCCAACAAGACCGGTTGATAAACCGTTTTTGATGCCGATTGAAGACGTTTTCACAATTCAAGGACGAGGGACTGTTGTTACCGGCCGTGTTGAAAGAGGGATTCTTAAGATAAATGAAGAAGTAGATATTATCGGCCTTGGTGAAACAAAAAAAACCGTTGTTACCGGAGTTGAGATGTTTAGAAAAACTCTTGACGAAGCCCGTGCAGGTGATAATGTCGGATTACTTCTTCGAGGTATTGAAAAAGAAGATGTCCAAAGAGGCCAGGTTATTGCCAAACCAGGTTCGATCACACCTCATAGTGAGTTTGAAGCGGAAATTTACGTTCTAAAAAAGGAAGAAGGTGGCCGACATACACCTTTTTTCAATGGTTATAGACCACAATTTTATGTTCGAACAACCGATGTGACAGGTGAGGTAAAGTTGCCAGCCGGAGTTGAGATGGTTATGCCAGGCGACACGGTGAAAGCATCCTGCAAATTGATTTATCCAGTTGCTATGGAAAATGGTTTTAAATTCGCAATTCGAGAAGGTGGTCATACAGTAGGAGCAGGCGTGGTCACAAAGATTTTAAAATAACTCGGATGATTGTGCTCTTTTAAATTATGCCAAAAGGAAGAATCAGGATTAAACTTAAGTCATACGATCATCATTTAATTGATGATACGTGTCAAAAAATTGTTGATACGGTCATAAGGACCGGTGCTTCGATTAGTGGACCGATTCCTTTACCGACAAAACAAGAAGTATACACGGTAAACCGTTCACCCTTTAAGCATAAAGATGCACGCGATCATTTTGGTTTAAAAATCCACAAAAGGTTAATTGACATCGTTAACCCAACCAACCAGACGATTGACTCGTTGATGCACTTGGAACTTCCGGCAGGAGTCGAGGTTGAGGTAAAAATGTAATAACCACTGCTTGACCAGTCATTTAGTTTATTATATAATAAGCCTACATGTTATTTTTTCATGTTTTAATTTAGAAAGCTAGATTGGAAGTTTGAAAGACCCCAATCTGGGGTCTTTTTTTATTTAGATATGATTGGTTTAATACTTGGTGAAAAATCAGTACAGTCCCAGACTTTTACTCCGGCAGGAGAACGAATTCCTACAACTTTAATTCATACTACTCCTTGTTTTTTGGTTGATGTAAAATGGCCAAACAAGAATAACTATATGGCCTTGAAACTTGGTTTTGGTCAAACAAAAAATATTAAAAAGACAGTTAAGGGAGAATTGGATAAAGCGGGGATAAAAACCCCGCTTCGTTTTTTAAGAGAGCTTAGGATTGATAAACTTACACCCAAAAATGTTATTGAGCAAATTAAACCCATTGAAGAAAACGGAAAGAAAGGTTTAATGATCGGTGACTCAAAAATATTAGTCGGTGATTCAATTTCTCCTTCTTTATTTTTCAAACAAGGTGATAGGATCGGAGTTTCTGGTATTTCTAAAGGAAAAGGTTTCCAAGGAGGCGTTAAACGACATCATTTTAAAGGCGGTTCAAAAACCCATGGTCAGTCAGATAGATTGCGTGCGCCAGGATCGATTGGGCAGACAACAACTCCAGGCCGCGTTTTGAAAGGAAAAAGAATGGCAGGACATATGGGTGTAGAAAGAGTGACAATCAAAAATTTACTTGTTGTTGAGGTTTTAGAAAGTGGTTTACTTGTCAAAGGGCTTGTGCCTGGAGCAAGGGGCGGTTTATTAGAAATTAGAAAGGTATTATAACCATGCCGAAAGCTAAAAAAATCGTTAATTCTATGATTCCGGTTTATGGTATTGATGGAACTATTGAAAAGAATATTGACTTGCCAAAAGAAATTTTTCAACAAGAAAAAAGTCTAGAGCTTCTTGCTTTGTATACAAGAGTTTATCAGGCCAATCAAAGGCGGGGAACAGCATCTACAAAAACAAGAAGTGAGGTGACCGGGTCAACCAGAAAAATTTACAGGCAAAAAGGTACGGGACGTGCACGACATGGGGATATTAAAGCACCTATTTTTGTCGGAGGGGGTGTCGTCGGTGGCCCAAAACCTCGCAACTATTCCTTGAAGCTAACCAAAAAGCAAAAGAAAAATGCTTTATATTCCGCTTTGTCTCTAAAATTTAAAAACAAGGAAATTTTAGGTTTGAGCGATAAATTTATAAAAATAGAACCAAAAACAAAAAACATTGTTGACTTTTTAGATAAAAGCAAGTTGGAAAAAGGGAAAAAAACAATTATAGTTTTGGAGAAAGACAAGAAAAATCTGGTTTTGGCAACAAGAAATTTAAAAGACATTAATGTTGTTGGTATAAGGTCGATAAATCCTTTTCAAATATTAAACAGTAAACAGGTTTTATTTATTGAAAGTTCACTTGATAGTTTGTTGAAAAATAAAAATGAAAATTAACCAAATTATTTTGAAACCGGCTTTGTCCGAAAAATCAACCAATTTAGTCAAAGATAATTTTTACATGTTTGAGGTTGATAAAAAAGCCAATAAACATCAGATAAAAGAGTTTTTGGAAAAAACATACAACGTTAAAATCGGAGAGGTAAAAATAACGAACCGTAAAGGGAAGACAAGGAAGGTCGGCAGAAAAATGATGAAGAAAAAATTAAATACACGGAAAATTGCCTTTGTTAAATTAATAAGTGGGAAAATTGATCTTTTTCCACAAGCTTAATATAAATTATGAGTATTGACATATCAACATCACAAAGACCGGAAAAAAGCCTAACTAAAATTTTGAAAAAAAAATCAGGACGAAGTAATAGCGGTAGGATTTCCGTCCGTCATCAGGGCGGAAGACAAAAAAGATATTATCGGCTGATTGATTTCAAAAGGGATAAAAAAAATGTTGAAGGAATTGTTTTAAGGATAGAATACGATCCAAATAGAAATTCCAATATTGCGTTGATTGAGTATAAAGATGGTGAAAAAAGATATATTCTTCATCCACACAATCTAAAAATCGGCGCCAAAATTGTATCAAAAGATAATGCCGACATTAAGATAGGGAATGCATTAAAAATTGTCAACATCCCCATTGGAATTCAGGTCCACAACCTGGAACTCTATCCGGGCCGAGGCGGTCAAATTATAAGAGGAGCCGGGACATCCGGCGTTGTTATTGCTAAAGAAGATAAATATGTACATATTAAGCTGCCGTCCGGCGAGATTAGAAAGTTTTTAAACGATTGTTATGCAACTATCGGTCAGGTCGGCAATATTCAACATAAATATGAAGTTGTTGGCAAGGCGGGTCGTAAAATATTAATGGGAATAAGGCCGACTGTTCGAGGGACCGCTCAAAACCCAAGAAGTCATCCACATGGTGGAGGTGAAGGGAGATCCGGTGAAGGTATGATTCCCAAGACTCCCTGGGGAAAACCAGCCAGAGGCAATAGAACAAGAAAAAAAAATAGATCGAGTAATAGATTGATAGTTAAAAGAAGGAAATAAAATACTATGGAGGTTCAAACTTATATAAAAAATCTTAAGATTACGCCGAAAAAGCTGAGGTTTTTGCTACCGGCTATTAAAAAAATGACGCCGGTTGAATCTCTTGATTATCTTTACTATACACCCAAAAAAGGAGCCAAAATTTTTTACAAAGCGATAAAATCGGCTATTAATAATGCTAAACAGACCATGAAAGTAGACGAGAATCTGTTAAAATTTAAGCTTTTGACAGTCGAGGAAGGTCGAACTCTAAAAAGATTCCGGGCAGGAAGTAAAGGGGTTGCTAAACCGATAAAAAAAGAGTACGCACATATCAAGATTATATTAGCAGCCGATGTAAAAAATTCTGTTATTGACAAAAAGTTAACAGTTAAAAAAGAGATTAATAAAAACTCAAAAGCTCAAACTCAAAAATCAAAACCAAAACTAAAATCTCAAAAACCAGAAAAGAAAAAGAAGATTTGAAATTTAGAATTTGAAATTTGAAATTTATATTATGGGACAAAAAGTTCATGCTAAAGGATTACGACTTGGAATTATATATAATTGGAACTCCAGGTGGTTTTTCTCTGATAAGAAAAAGTTTAAAGATGCTTTGATTTCCGATATCAGAATCAGAAACGAACTAATGAAAAAATTAAGTTTTGCCTCGGTAACGAGTATTGATATAGAACGGGCAATTAATAAAATAACGCTTATTATCTATTCTGTTAAACCTGGAATGATTATTGGACGGGGCGGAAAAGGTCTTGAAGAACTGAAGAAAATAGTCGTCAAAATACTTGGTGTTAAAGAAAAAGGTAAAGAAACAAAGATAGATTTAAAAATAGAACCGGTAAAAAGACCTTATCTTAATGCCTATTATGTAGCTCAGACAATCGCCGAGAAACTTATTAAAGGTTTTCCTCATCGAGGAGTTGTTCACAATTCGATAAATCGAGTTTTAGAAGCCGGAGCCAAAGGGATTAAAATTCAACTCGGTGGAAGAATTAACGGAGCAGAAATTTCTCGTCGGGAAAAGTATTTTCAGGGAAAAATTCCCATGTCGACAATTCGAGAAGATATTGATTTTGCCAAATATCCGTCATTAACAAAATCAGGGTACATAGGTGTTAAAGTGTGGATATGTAAATAATTTAAAATTTTAAATTCAAAATTTAAAAAATGTTAGCGCCGAAAAGACAAAAATATCGAAAACATTTTAGAGGTGTCTGGAGAAAAATTGCCGTAAAAGGCCAAAATTTGAATTTTGGAAAGTATGGTTTAAAGGTTTTGACGCCGGGTTGGATCAAAGATAAAGAGATTGAAGCTTCAAGAGTAATTTTTGCTCGGGCGACAAGAAAAACAGGAAAATATTGGATAAGGATTTTTCCGGATAAGCCGTATAGCAAAAAACCGCCGGAAGTAACAATGGGTGCGGGTAAGGGTGATATCGCTTATTTTGTAGCTTCAGTTACTCCGGGAAAAATCCTTTTTGAAATAGATGGTCTATCTGATGCTGAGTCGCAAAAAGTATTAAAGAGTGTTGGTTATAAACTGTCAGTAAGGACAAAAATTGTTAAAAAAAATGACTAATATGAAAAAAAACATTATAGATTTAAGAAAAAAAACAGTCGAAGAACTTACAAAAGAGATTCGTCTTCAAAGAGAAGAGATCGCAAAATTTCAGCTTGAAGCGAAAACAAATC
>CAZJFG010000008.1:0-34349 GCA_964545385.1 uncultured Gammaproteobacteria bacterium
AACCTCCGGCCAGAACCATTGTCACAAGAGTAAAAATTAAATTACTTGTGACAAAGGAGTTAACAAAAAGAATAACCAAAATCATAGGGATTGACGAGAGAATAAATTTTTTTATCGGTCGAAAGAATTGAAAGTTAATATTTTTTTTGGCAACAATAACGACAAAAAAGAATGTTAAAGAGATAAAAAGATGGGTAAAGGGGAAGCCATAATAACCGAATAATCTGGTGAGGATCGGTGTCAAAATCCACATGATTACTGTCCAGGCAAGCATAAAGCTAAAAGAAAGTTTTACCTTGCCAAGGGCATTAAAAATATTGATAAAAGGCGAAGAGTAGATAACAAAATAAGTTGAGATTACAAAGATATAAAAAAATGGAAGAGCCGGTAACCATTTGGTGTAGCGGGGAATAAGAAGGACAAGTTTTGGCATAGCAAAAAAAGCAAGGATCATAACGGGAAGAAGAAGGGCTGTTTCGTAATAAAGGATTTTTTCGACAACTCGGCCGACTTTATTTTTGTCCTCCTGCAGTCGGGAGATGACCGGGAAAAGAACTTTTGTAACATTATCCATGATAATTCGAATTGGCGCCTCGGCCCATTTTTTTGCCCAACCGATATAGCCTACTCCTTCAAAGCCGATTACCTTTCCCAAAAAAAGAATAACAAGATCATCTTTAAAAAGCGCTAAAAATGAACTGGCCTGGAAGGGAACGCCAAATTTCAGAAGCTCTCTAAGGTGTTTTTTGGAAATTCCGAGTTCAGGTGTCCATGGCGAAAGGATATAAATGACGATAAGACCGACTATTGATCTAAGCAGTACAGAATAGACAAAGCTCATAAGAGCCAGTCCTTGCCAAGCCAAGATGATAACTGTTATATAAAAAACCGTACTCTCAATAATTTGGACAAGGACAATTTTCTGATATTTGATTTTTCTTTCCAAAAAAATCGAAGGAATAGTTTTTAATGATGAGATAAAAAACGAAAAAAGAAGGGCATTGTATAAGTAAAGACCTTCTTGAGGTAGTTGATAAAAATTCTTGACCGCAGGACCAAAAAAATAACCGATCGAAACTAAAAGGATGATTAAAAGTTGTTGGATAGTAAAAGTAGACTTGATATCTTCTTTACTCAATTCTTTTTTTTGGATTAAAGATGCTGCAAGACCAATATCTGAGAAATAGTTTAAAAAAGAGATTGTAGAAAGAAGGGTGATATAGATTCCGAATATTTTAGGCGAAAGGAAGATGGTCAAGACCAGATTGGCAAGAAGTCCTAAAAAAGCGGAGTATCCGCTTTGGAAAAAAAGACTTAAAGCACTCCAAACGGTTTTTGACTTAATGTTTTCAAGTTTTGCCATCTGTTGTTATAATAATTGCATGAACAAAAGGTTTTTGCTTCTTTTTGATTTGCTTATCCTTTTTATTATAACAATTCCCACCTTCACAAGTATTCTTAATAATCAGTATTTTACGATTCATGATAACCAACACGTTGTCCGTCTTTATTTGTTAGATCGTGGTATTCGTCAAGGTTATCTTTACCCGCGCTGGGTTGACGGACTATCATTCGGATTTGGTGATCCGCTTTTTAATTTTTACCCGCCCTTGGTCTATTATTTGGGTGAATTTTTCCACATACTTGGTTTTTCTTTTATCTGGTCGATAAAACTTGTTTTTATTTTTGGGTTTTTTACAGCCAGTCTTTCAATGTATTTTTTGGCAAGAAGTTATTTTGGTAGGCGGCCAGCTATTCTTGCCTCAACAATTTATTCCTACTTTTTTTATCATGCCGTGAATGCCTATGTAAGAGGCGCTTTGTCCGAATTTTTTGCCATGTCTTTTCTGCCTTTGGTATTTTTGGCTTTTTACAAATTTTCCAGGGAAACAAATCTAAAAAACGGATTTTTTCTTGGTTTCAGCCTCAGCCTAATTATTCTTAGCCATCAACTGGTTGCCCTTCCTTTGGTCTTTTTTTTGGTGATATATTTTATTTTTTATTTTTTAAGAAGTCAGAATAAAAGCAAATTCATCCGTTTTGGTTTTTGTGGAGGATTACTTGGCTTGGCACTTTCCGCATTTTATTTTTTGCCAATGTTTTATGAAAGAAAATTCACTTTTTTGGATGCCGAACTTGGCGGATATAAAATTCATTTTATTGACCCGTATCAATTCTGGTACTCGGCCTGGGGATATGGAGCTTCGGTTGCCGGGGCGCCCGACGGTATGACTTTTCAACTTGGGAAAGTAGTTATCTTAATGCTTATTTTTTCTTTAATTTTATTCATAGTTTACTTTATTAAAAGTAAAAAGAAAGATAATCTTCTAATTTCTCATTTTTTACTTTTTCTGATTCTTGTTTTTTTTGGTCTCTGGATGACGACAGTATATTCAAGTTTTATCTGGAATAATTTGAAACTCTTATGGAATCTTCAGTTCCCCTGGCGATTTTTATCAATTACCGCGGTTTTTATAGCCCTTTTATCCAGTATTTGGCTGGTTTTTTTAGACAGGATTATTCCGGATAGTTGGAAGAAAAAATTGACTCTTAATCTGCTTATGCTTTTTTTTGTTTGTCTATTTATTGTTAAATATTCTCCTTACTTTAAACCGCAAAGTTACCTAAACATCAAAGATACCGATCTTTTAACCAAAGACCAGATTCAATGGGTACAGAGTCAGACCGTTTTGCATTTTGTTCCGCGTGGCGTGAAAGCAAGGAAAAATGAATATGGAGTTTATGTGTTGGATATTAATAAAAAAGACCTGCCTAAAGATATTTATAAAATAAAAGCAGGAAACGCCAATGTAAAGATAGTCGCAAATAAGTTTCAAGAAAAAGAATTTCAGATCAAAGTTGCCTCAAAACAGGCGAAATTTCAACTTAACACTTTTCATTTCCCCGGATGGATTGCTTATCTTGACAACAAAAAAATAAATATCGAAGACGACAATGCTTATAAACTGATGAACATTACTGTTCCAATCGGCACCCATAGGCTTAAATTTGTTTTTGAAGATACATTGGTGCGGAAAGTCGGAAATAGCTTGAGTTTTTTTTCATTTATAGTTGTCATTTTATTTGGAAAAAAGTTTTTTACAAAATGAAAAAATACTATTTCTATCCACTTATTGTTTTTGTTTTTTTGGTTAGCTACCATTTCTATTCTTTTTATGAACAGAATTTTTTTCAGATGAAAAAAATTTTATTGGGCAAAACTCAAAAAAGTTATTATGAAAAAATTCAGAGTGAACATCCTTATTATGAAATTTGGAAGTTAGCTCAGCAAAACAAAAAAGTAACTTTTATTAACGAGCAAAATAGTGATGGAGCACTTGATTATACAACAACTTATTTCAGGAAAAAAAGAGGAGACAAATCAAACTATTATTTAAGCGAATTAAAACTTGTTCTTAACTATTTTTTTTATCCGCGTCTTATTACTACCTATTCTTTTTATACGGCAGTTGATTTGAGTTCCTATTTCAATCGGGGAGAGATCATTGTTTCGGACTTTGATCTTGATACTTATGCAAAAATTCAAAATGAAAAAAAACTATGTCCTTCAAAATCAAAAACGAAAAAAGAAATTACTTTCGACGAAAAATTTGAAATTTTTTACAAAAGATTAAAAAAACTGGAAATCTCCAAAAAAAACTACCTTGTTTATAATCGCCACCAGGAAAAACCTTATTATATATATGAAGTTATTAAATAATATGTTAAATCAAGATTTATTTGTTTTGATAAATCTAATTGTTTTTATCTATTTGCTTGGTTATCTATTACTCAATTTTGTTGCCGGAAAAATTATCTCTAGATTTAATCTTTTTTTAAGGCTGGCTTATACGTGGATGGCCGGAAATTCTCTTTTGGTAGTTCTTTTAACAGGATTATTTTTTTCAAAAAAATATGAGATTATCACTCTAAACAATTTTTTTTATTTATATTTATTAGTTGGCGGATTATTTTTGTTTTTTTTATTTAAAAAAAAGATTGCTTGTGGTTTTTGCATCAACGAGTGGCTTTACCTGGTAATTATTTTACTTTTTTATGCTCCACTTGTTATTGACAGCATAACCAGTTTTGCTTTAGGCTGGGATGCTTTGGCCATTTGGTTTTTTAAATCAAAAGCAATTTTTTTGCCGAATAATTTTTTTGATTATGTGAAAAATAATAACTGGCTTTTTTCCAGTCAGGCTTACCCTATTGGAATTCCGCTTATTGTTTCTTGCTATTATCGACTGATAGGTTTGATAAATGATCAGACGATTCAACTCTATTTTTTCATGTTTTACCTTAATCTTGTTTTTTTGGTTTTTGGCGTACTCCTTAAATTATTTGGAAATATGATAAACAAACTGATGATTTTAATGATCACTCTTGGTTTTTTGATTTCGAGTAATTTTATAATTTATTCACACAATGGTTATCTGGATCTGCCTTTGGGGGGAGTTTTAGCTAGTCTTTTTTCATTGGTTTATTGGTTTTTATCCGAAAATCGTAAATATAAATTAAATATTGGATATTTAATTATTATCTTTAGCGGTTTAGCGCTGGTTGTAAAAAATGAAGGCTTACCATTTGTTGGTTTTGTTGGAATTGTAATAATTGTTTATATATTGAAAGATAGATTATTCAATAGTTGGAAAAAAATAACTCAACTTCTAGCAGTTATATTTGTATTTTTTTATCCCTTTTGTCAATGGCAAATTTACAAAAATAAGTATCAAATTCCTTCCTTTTTGGACGGCAATTATTTGGTTAAGAGCGGTTTTTTAGGAAAATCAAAAATAATATTTAATTATTTTTTTATGGAGTTTTTAAATACGAACAAATATAACCTGATACTGATTGTTCTTATTCTGCTTTTTATTTTCGAGCTGTCTTATTTGATTTTTAACCGTCAATTTAAAATGAAAAATATATCTTTAATATTTATTTTTCTCAGCCAGATTTTTGCTTATATCTATGTTTATATAATAACTCCATTACCTTTGGTTACCCAGATAGAATCCTCGCTTGAGAGATTGATGCTTCAGATTATTCCTGTCTTTTTCCTTTTAGTAACTTTTCTTCTAAAAGAAATTCTTGCTTTAAAAAAGATTAATCCTCCCGGACAAACTTAAAAAGATAACTGTTTTCTTCAATTTTATAGGTTTTGACAAGTTTAAGATTTGGTGTTGCAGTAAACTCCCAACGATTTTCTTGGAGAACAACATTTAAATTTGGGGCAAAAACATAAAGAGTATTCAAATCATTATATCCAAGTTCGTCATTGGCCCGTGGAATTAATGGATCTTTTTCAAGAAAAAATCTAAGATAGAGCGCCCGAGCATCTCCAATAAAATTCTCAGTAATGTTATAAGGAGGTTTTATTGAATCTTTTTTTACAAATTCAATCGCTTTTTCTATCTGGCTAAGCTGTGGGAAGGGGTATTTATGGTTAAAGTTATGAGCTTGGAAGTAAAGGATACGGAAGTTAATAAGAAAAAAAACAATCGCCGTTAAAACGACTAGATAAAATTGATTAAATATTTTATAAATTGTTAAAACCAGTAAGGGTAAACAGATAAAAAAATACCTCAGATAAAATTCTTCATGCGATAGAGCAGTGGTAATGAAAGCACAAAAAAAAAGATAGAAAACAAAGTCGTCTCCAATCTTGATTTTTTTCTTTACTTTTTGGTAAACCAGAAGTAAAAACACCAAAATACCTAACGCTATTTTTTGCCAATATTCCAACTTAAAAAGAATAGGAATATAGGTGACTTCGTAATCAAGCCCAAGAAAAATCAAGATAATTCGGAAAAGATTGGTTAGTTTTATGTACCAAGGTTGGACAAATATTGGTTGATAAGCAAAGTGATAAGATCGGTTCTTAATAAGATTAAAATAAATCGCCTGAGTTAAATAAAAATTATTTTTTAGTTCAAAAAGTATTAGCGGTAGAAGACCTAAAATCAATCCTATTGCAAACAAAAGTGGTTTTTTTTTGTTTTTTGTTTTAAAGAGAATAAAAAAAACAAAAATGATAATAGGGGCAACAAAGTAATGAAGGTTGATTAGAATTGCGCCAAAAAAGCCTGTCAATAAAGAAAAAAAACCGCTGTGATTTTTTTTACTTTTAGTTTGATAATAAAAATACCAAAAAATAGGCGCAATTGAAATCAAAAAATTAGGATTCCAATAAAACCTCATATGAATAACAATTGCTGGTGAAAGAGCATATAGGAAAGTGGCGATAATGGCGTGTTTGGGTTTTTTGAAATAGTCAAAAGCCAATTGAAAAAAAAAGAAAAGACCTACAATCATTATCAAAATATTGATGTAAATTGGGCCCAGGACATTGTAGTTGCTGATAATCAAACCAATCGCACCCAAATAATAAGTAAGGGAGCCAAAGTAAATTTCTCGGAAACCAAACTGGCCAAATGATAGAGGTGGTCCGATAACTGTTATTTTTTTTTCTTTCAAAATTCGTAGCGCTTGAAGAGAATCTCTAGCCATGTCACCGCAGAATAAATAAGTATGATGGAGATTATAACTATAAAAAAAAACGGCACATAAAACAATCGCCAGAAAAATAAGATAATGATTCTTTTTCATCTAACTAGCTCAAAAAAATAAATAGCAGATTTTTTGCCCGGTTTTTCAAACTTCTTAATTAATTTGATTGGCCAGCTCTGAGGAAATTCGGTGCGATGAGGGAAAACGACATAAACATAATTATTCTCAAGTTTTGACTGGTTTTCTAAAAGGCTTGAAAGCTCAAGAGGCCAGTATCCTTGAACCGTTATATTTGTGTCATTTTTGCCAAGAGATGCATCAAGCATATCACCAATCAGACCGAAATTTCCCTCAGCAAGCAAAACAACCGGTTTCTCAGTCGCTTTTTTTCTTGAATAATCAATTATTTCCGCAACTCCCCAGCCGGCCGGCGGACCTTCAATATACTGGCCGCGGTCAACCGGCGGAAAAGAGATGTTTTTAAAATCGAAAATAATTTTGTAATCAAAAAAGATCATAAAAATAACAAAAACAATCAAAAGGTTTTTTTTACTACTTAGTTTTAAATCGGCAATAAAAATGGCTGACCAAACAACAAGAAGCGAGGCAAAAAAAATTAGATAACGTGGAAAAATTATTTTAGATATTGAGCAGATAACCAAAAATGGTAAAACAAACCAAGATAGAAGATAATAAAACAAAGTTCTGTTTTTTTTATAAAGGGTAATAAGCCCAAAGACTCCTAAAATAGGCAGAAACCAACCCGCCTCCCAGACAATATCGACGATAACCCCTTTGAAGTTATTCCAAAACATTGAAAAAGGAGCCTGTAAAAATTCTTGTGGAGTCATTAAAAAAGTAGTGTTTTTGATACCGACATAGTGGAGATACGGTGAAAGTCTTTGAATGTTATAAATAACAAAAGAATAAATTAAAACAATAAAAAATAACAGGTAATAATTGACGATTTTTAAAATATTTTTTTTCAAACCGTCCTTTAATATGATTATTGGGGCAAGGCCGGCCAAAAGAATAAACATCTGTGCCGATGATTTAGTAAGAAGAGCCAAACCGCCTACCAGACCAAAAATCAAAGCGATGTCCAGACTAATCGTTCGAACAAGAACTAGCGAAAAAAACAAAATCCAGATAAAACCCATATTGACAGCCGAATCAGTAAGGGCCATGCGGTCGTAAAAAAGAAAATAAGGAGTCAGGATGTATAAAAGAGAACCGATTTGAGCAGTTTTTTTGTTAAAAAGGTAAAAAAGAATACTAAAAATGCCTATCAAAGATAAAAATCCCGTCATGACAGAAAAAAGCCGGCCGGCAAACAAAGGATTGTTTGGAAAAAGTTTTAAAAAAGGAATAGTTGCCCAGGTTTGTAGCGGTTGTTTACCATCGGTAAGTGAAATAAATCGCATCGAAGCGTCATGCCAGGCGACTTTGGCCCAGTGGATATAAATCCCCTCATCCGTGAAAATCGGAAACTGCTCAAGTCGAATAAGTCTTGTCGTAAAGTACAAAACAATCAATCCAAAAATTATATAAATGTCTTTTTTCGAAAAGTTTTTTTTGAAGAAAGCAAAAACGTTCAAGATATTAAACATAAGAATTAATTATATTTTAGCAATCTTTTTTTTAAAAATTAATGGATGATGAAAAAGATTAATCCGGCCCAAAAAGTAGATTAAACTCCAAAAACAACATAAAATTCCGTAAATTAAACTTCTTTTAAAATTAATAGATGATGCTTCGGAAAAATATTTTGTTGGGCAGCTTATCTCACCGATGGAGAAATTTTGGGCAATAATCTGTAGTAAGATCTGATTGTCGAAAATAAAGTCATCCGAGTTTTTTTCAAAATCTATTTTTTTTAAGACATCGGATTTGTAGGCTCTTAAACCGGTATGGTATTCTGACAGTTTGATGCCGGTACAGATATTTTCAAAAAGCGTTAAAAAACGATTTGAAATATATTTATAAATCGGCATTCCGCCCTCCAGGGCTTTTCCGCCAAGAATACGTGATCCAAGGACACAGTCATAGTTACCACTTTTGATCATCTCAACCAAAGCAGGGATAAGTTTTGGGTCGTATTGATAATCGGGATGAATCATTACAACTATTCCAGGATTTAATTTGAGAGCTTCTTGGTAGCAGGTTTTTTGATTGCCTCCATAACCAAGGTTTTTTTTATGAGCAAAAACATCTATCCCCAGTTTTTTGGCTACCTCTATTGTTTTGTCCGAACTTAAATCATCGACTAAAATGACATTTTTTCGATAGTCTTTTGGAATATCAAAAAAAGTTTTTCTCAAAGTATTGGCAGCGTTGTATGCCGGTAAGACAATGACGATTTTTGGGTCCTCCATAGCTTATTTTATTTTTTCAAACAAAAATAAATCGTAGTAATTATTCAATGGCCACTCTCCCAGTTTTTTTCTTGGTTTAAAAAAGGCAACCTCATAAGAAAGAACTTTCTCGTATTCTTTACCATGGCTTATCACAAACAAATATTTATTGTTGTAATAGTCATCATAGTTTATTGCTACATGATCCCTTTTTAAAAAGTATTTAATTACGGTTGCCGTTGTGTTGTAATAGGAGAGGTCGGCAACATTAAAATCGGATTTTATGTTTGTTGAAGAGATTATATCGTATGCTTTTTTTTCCATCGGGTAGTTCCAGTAAGGGCCTGGTGCCCAGTAAGACTGAGCTGGTTTTTGTATATTTTTAACAAGCCCAAAAATAAAGATTAACACGCCAAAAAAAATGAGTGACCTATCAGAAATTTTTTTCAAATATTTTTTGAAAAAAGAAAGAAAAACAAACAAAAAAATAAATGAAAGAGTAAGGTAATAGTGCGGCATAGTCATGTTGCCTGGCCTGTCTACTTTATCCCAGTTTTGAACAAAAAGCAGCATGGTTTTTATGTTGTAAAATCCGTGTTTCAACTCAAAAAGAATGAGTGGTGAAAATCCCAGAGCCAGGCCGCCTACAAA
The DNA here is from genome assembly GCA_964545385.1 of uncultured Gammaproteobacteria bacterium. Classification (GTDB taxonomy): domain Bacteria; phylum Patescibacteriota; class Microgenomatia; order UBA1406; family GWC2-37-13. The sequence goes on from CAZJFG010000008.1 coordinate 9,519, forward strand.
AACTAAAAAATCCTTTACGCTTATTTTCTTAAAAAAAATATAGTAAATGGCAAAACCGAAAATAACCAAAGCAAACTGATAATGAAATTGGAAAAGAAATCCTAGCCAGAAAGAAACTAGGAAAAACCAGATTTTTCTTTGTTTTTTTTCATATTTTGAAATGAGCCAGATTAGAATCGGGACAAGAGAAAGCTGAAGAGTCGAGTTCCACAAAAAACGGGTGTAGTTGATGTAATAAGTTAAAAATGCGTAAAGAAGAACCATGATCCAACCGGCTTTTTGATTGATTAATTTTTTTGTTCCGTGATATAAGGGGAAAATCATCAGTCCGGCAAAAATCATAAATATATAAGAAGCTTTTATCGGGTCCCAACCGCCAAGAGTTAAAAAAACCAGAAAAAAATAATATGTAGCCGGTCCCTGGAAAATAAGTCTTCCGTCAAAAGTTGCCGAAATTTGAGGTCCGATCAATGTTAACTTTTTTGTCCGGAAAATTTCAAGGGCGGCAATCGCACAGTCTGCCTGATCCTGTGACCAGTTTAGATTATAGCTAAAATTTAGCGAACGAATAAAGATAAACAAGAAAAAAACAACTGTCAAAAAGATAGTTTCTTTATGTTTTTTCCACATTTTAGTTTAGAAATGTTATCCAGTTTTCAACCGGACAGATAAATTTGTTTTTTGGAATGTCCAATTTCAAAATTTCAAAATCCTTTTTTGATAGAGTAATCATATCAAAGTTTTTATAGTTTTTTTGGAAATCTCCAAAACCGTAAAAAAAATAAACAGGTTTGTTCAAATAAAAGACAAAAGAAGGAGCGCCGCCGTAAAAGAATGAAGAGGTTGTTTGATAATGAGCCGCTTCCAGAAAATTTCTATTTTTTCTTTCCTGTTCATCGACCAAAAATCCTAGGTTTTTTTCTTGGCGTTTGGTCAAACATTTAGCCAATATAATCTTTTCTGAAGGCTGGTTATTGATTTTGAGCAAAAAAGTTTGCGGAATAAAGTTTGTTAAGAAAAACACTACAATTCCAGATAAGAAAAAAATTCTAACGAATTTATTTTTTATTCTTAAATAAAGATATGATAGGGTTATGCAAATAAAGGGCAAGAAAATAATGATATACCAGGAAATCTTTGTTTTCATTAGGGTCAGAAGTGCCAGAAAAGGCAAGGGTACAAAAAAAACAATCAATTTTTCAATCTTTTTGAAGTTTTTAAAAAGTTCTAAAAATATTAAAAAATACCCCAGCAAAAATAAAATATTGATAAATCCTAAAGCTTGCCAAAGATATTGAAAATAATAAAATTTATTTCCAAAATGTAGTTCGATTGGGACATACAGGCGTTTAAACATCTGGCTGAAAAAATGGTTTTCGACAAAAAACCAACCGAACTTCAGATAGGAGAAAATATACCAGAAAGAAGAGATGAGAACCGCTAGTAAAATACCAAAAATTTTTTTTGATCTGACTTTGCTTTTTTTGAAAAACAAAAGGAAAAAATCAAAAAACAAAGGATAAAATCCCAAAATTGATTTACCAAAAACTCCAAGACATAAAAACAATAGCTTTAAAGGATAGTTTTCCAAAAACAGAAAATAGCCGATCCAGGAAATAGCAACTAAAAAGTCGCTGTTGAGCATTGTCGCCCTTTCCAAAAAAATCGGTGAAGCGGAAAGGACCAAAACTGGAATAAGTGAAGCAACAACTCTTTCAATCTTTGTCGTTTTTGGAAACAGATCGGAATTTATTTTTTGAGTGAGCAGGTATGTTAAGATGAGCAAAAACAAAGCGAGGATTACCATTGTCGTTCGGGCGCCGAACTCTGAAGTTCCAAAAAGTAAAAACGAAACAGCGATTAAAGCGTGGGAGAGTGGTGGTTTATCAAACCAGAGTTGATTGTTAAATGTTGTAATAAGAGTTTTGTTTTTTATCATTTCTTGGGCAATCTCGGCATACATTCCTTCATCCCAGTCTAAAAAAGAATTAAATCTAAGAAGATAGTTGCGAAAGATAAGGCCGGTAAAGATGAAGCTAAAAATTAAAAATAGTATTAACTTTTTTTTCATAATCTAATATTGGTTACTGATCTCAAACCATTTTATTTTGGCAATATCCTTGATAGTTTCGACGGTATCTTTGAAAAAACTGACATTTTTTGTTTCGACGTGGCGCCAGGAAACAGGAATTTCTGCTATTTCGAATTTGAGTTTGGCTGCTAAAAACAAAAATTCAAGGTCAAAACCTGCAGTGACCGAAGAGCCAGAAGCCTGCCTGTTATTGTGAAATACTCTTAAATTATCCAATATTTTTAATGCCGCCGATTTTTTGAACAGTTTAAAACCACACTGGGTATCTTTAATCCCTTTTAAATTGAGAAGGATGTTTCGTATCATAATAAAGCCAACTGCCATAAGTTTACGCATAAATGGGGCGCCAGCTCGCTGTCTATTTCTGGAGCCGATGACGATAGGAATATCTTTTTTAGCCTTTTCTATCAGCTTTTCCGATTCTTCAATCGGAGTGGCCAGGTCGATATCAGAAAACATTACCCAGTTGCCTTTTGCAGCCCTGATACCTGTTATTATGGCAAAGGCCTTGCCTTGATGTTTATTTTCGACAAGTCTAAATTTAGGAAAAATTTTTAAATACTTTTCTTTGATTATTTTTTTGGAATTATCCAAAGAGCCGTCATCGACAATAATGACTTCAATAAAAAGGGAGTTATTTCTAGTGTAGTTGCCGATTTTATCCAGAACTCCCTTTTGGATATTGGATTCTTCGTTGTAGCAGGGAATAATTAGTGAAATCAAAAATTTATTTTCCATGGATAATTTTATAAACTAAAACGCGATCTACATTCCAAGTTTTTTCAATCTTTTTGTTTTGAAAGGCAGCTATCTGCCATTGAGGATGATTTAGCGCGTCGCATGTTTTTTCATAGCAAAGTATATAAAGTTCTTTTGCTTCTTGATTACTTTCCTCGCTAAGAGGCCTTTTTCCCATAATCTCCAGAAAGTAACGGATATGGCCATCCATTTCCGTATAGGGGATTGGTACGATTTGATATGGTTCTTTAGGATTTTGGGCAACAATTGACGAAGCAATTTTTTTCGCAATGCTTATTTGAAAGTTTCCGCCGTTTTTTGCAATTGCATATTTGGGAATATTGACGTAAAGATAGAATGCCAAAAAAATAAGAACAATTATTTTCGAAAAATATTTGTATTTTTTTTCCGTTAGCAAGGATATGAGAACAACAAAAAAACTAAGATAAACGATCATATAGTAATGGATATAGCGGTAACTTGCCAAAAAGCTAAAACCGATAAGATAGGCAAAAAAATTTAGAAAATTTATCTGAACAAAAAAATTATTTTTAAATAATTTTTTCTTTAGAAAATAAACAACTAAAAAAAGAAAAATAAACAAACAAAAAAAAGAATTAAATTCGATTCGAAAAACATGTTGAAAAAAAGCAAGATTTGTTTCCAAAAAACGGATAAAAGGTCTGCCGCTATCAACAACATTTCCCGCAGTAAAGATTTTTAATAGATTTCGACTATTGAGGAATTCATGTCTTAGGTCAAAAATAATTAGAGGTGAATAAAAAAATATGAAAGGAAAAAAAGCAGCTAAAAAATTTTTTAAATTAAGTAATTTTTTTATTTTTTGAAAGTTGATAATCAGAAAAAGAACACAAGGAATCAAAAGAAAAAAAGCCAAATAATGGAGTTGAAAGGAAAATGAGAGAAAAGACCCGAACAAAACAGCATAGATTATTTTTTTTGATTTGAAAAATTTGGCAAAAAAGTAAAGAGTAAAAAAAGAAAAAAAAGGTAAAAGGTTAGGATTCCAAGAAAAGCGGTTAAACTCGACTATTGTAGCCGAAAAAACAGTCAAAAAAACAAAGATTGTGGAAGAAAAAACATCGATTTCATCCTTTACAATTTTATAGCAAAAAATTATTGCAACAATAGAAAGTAGTGCTACGCCAAAAGCAAGGCTAAGAGGATTAAGGTGCCCAAAAAATAAAAATGGTGCCATTAGGTAATAGTAAAAAGGTCCTAAAAAAACCTGACCGATTGAAGATATCGGCCCGATTGTCGGGAATTTCTCAAAAGTGGCAATCCTTTTTATGATGATTGCATCCCGGCCTTGATCTCCTAAGAAAGTAACAAACTCTTCAAGCTTGTAAAAGCGCAAAAAAATGGCAAATAAGATTAAAATGATAAACGCCTTATTTTTTGCTAAAATACTTCTTATGTTAAAGCGCATATTTCCATATTTTACCCTAATTGTGATTGTTTGCGCTAGTACTTTAATTGTTTGGCTTCCATTTTTGCTTCGGGTCGCTTCGTGGTACGGAATGACAATAGACAACTCGGATATGGGATATGTTTACAAAAACTTTGATGGGCCGCTTTATATTATTCCGGCAAAAACCCTATATAAGGAGAAGGCAATCGAAAAAATCGGTATTGAGGTTAACTTGTCGCCAAAATATTTTGCTGCCCATCTGCCTCTTTACCCGATTTTGATTAGGCTTTTTGCCGGAGTTTTTGGCTATTTAAAGTCAATGCTTTTTGTCAATGTTTTAGCAACCATTGTTCTGGTTTGTTTTTTTTATTTTTTTGTTGTAAAACTGAAGCTTTCCAGTAAACCGTTGATTTTAGCCAGTGTTTTTTTGTTTATTCCAAAGTTCTTGGTCGTCCGGACAATTGGTGCACCGGAAAGTTTATTTATTTTGTTGATTCTTGTTTCTTTGTATTTTTTTACAAAAGAAAAATACTGGTTATCCGGTCTTTTTGGCGGACTGGCAACAACCTGCAAAACACCGGGGATTCTTCTTTTTGCCGCTTATGGTTTGGCTTTTTTGGAATCGTTTATTAAAACAAAAAAAATTAACTGGAACTGGTTTGGAATAGTCCTTATTCCTCTTGGGCTTTTTGCCGTTTTTGGCCTGTATGCTGTCCAGTACAACGATTTTTTTGCCTATTTTCATACAGGTGGTTTTGTTCCGATGCCATATCCTTTTTCCGTTTTTAACTTTCGGGCAAAGTGGGTGTCAACAGCTTGGCTTGAGGAGATGATCTTTTATTTTTTTTTATATGCTTTAACAGTTTATTCCCTGAAAGACTCTAAATACCGTGGACTTTTTTATTTTTCTTTAGTCTTTTTTGTTGCTATTTTATTTGTCCAACATCGAGATATCCCTCGTTACACCCTGCCTTTGTGGCCTTTGGCCTGTGTTGCTTTTGAAAAGTTTTTCACCTCAAAAAAATTTTTGTCGGTTTTTGGCGTATTACTTATTGCCGTTTATCTTTATGCTTGGAACTTTATTCTTTTTAACATTATGCCTATTTCTAATTGGAAACCTTACCTCTGATTATATATAATTTCATCTATGGCTAAGTTTACAAAAAGGCGATGGATCTTGTTTGTGATCATTTTTCTTGTTGTTGGTGGAGTTATTTACAAAACGGTTAGTTCTCCAATTGCCAAGAAGAAAAAAAATGAGCATACGGTAAAAAAAGAAGATCTTACAGAAGTGCTTTCCTTGTCGGGTGAGATTGATGCCGATGAGCAAGTATCGCTTCGTTTTCAAACTTCAGGAAGGCTTTCCTGGGTAGGCGTAAAAGAAGGTGATCGCGTAAAAAAATATCAGGGCATAGCATCTCTCGACCAACGCACTCTTAAAAAAAATCTTGAAAAATCGCTTCGCGATTATGCCAAGGAAAGATTGGACCATGATGAAGATATTGATGTTACCTATAAAGATACTCCTTTAACTTCAACAGTTAGGCGTGTTTTGGAGAAAAATCAGTATGATCTTGAAAAAGCCGTTTTGGACGTTGAGCTTGACGATATTGCTTTGGAATACTCTTATCTTTTTTCACCGATCGATGGGGTTGTAACCCAAATAGAGACACCATATGCTGGAGTAAATATCACCCCAACAACCGCCGAATTTAAAATTGTCAATCCCGATACTATTTTTTTCTCGGTGACAGCCGATCAAACAGAGATAGTTGATTTAAAAACAGGTATGTTGGGTAAGATTGTCTTTGACTCTTTTCCTGACGAGGAGGTTCCCGGAGAAATAATCTGGCTTGGCTATGCGCCGAAAGACGATGAAACAGGAACAGTATATGAAGTAAAGGTTAAGTTTGCTGCCGATAAAGCTTTTCGTCTGGGTATGACCGGTGACATAAATTTTGTTACCAAACAAAAAAAAGACGTTATAGTCATTCCTGAAACTTATCTTAAAAAGAATAAAAAGGGCGACTATGTTTTGGTTGATGAAAATATAAAAAGATATATAGAAATTGGTGATGAGATTGATAGCAAAATAGAGGTTATAAACGGACTTACTGTTGGCGAAAAAATTTATGATTAGAGTCGAGAATGTCTGGAAGGAGTATAAAATTGACGAGGACAACATCTTTACTGCTCTAAAAAACATTAATTTGGAAATTAAGGAAAAAGAATTTATCTCACTTATTGGGCCATCGGGTAGCGGTAAATCAACGTTAATGCATATTATCGGATTGCTTGATCAGCCATCAAAAGGTAAAGTATTTATCAATAATAAAGATGTTTCTAAACTAGATGATGATGCTATTTCAAACTTAAGAAGCGAGTTTGTTGGTTTTGTTTTCCAACAGTTCAACTTGATAAACAAACTGAACGTGTTTGAAAACATTATGTTGCCGACAATCTATACTCGCAAACTGCTTGAATATGATCCAAAAGAAAAAGCCCTGAAGCTTATTGAAAAGTTTGGGCTTTTAGAGAAAAAAAATTCTTTTCCCAACAAGCTTTCCGGCGGTCAGCAACAACGGGTAGCCATTGCTCGGGCTCTTATCATGAATCCAAAGCTTATTCTTGCCGATGAGCCCACAGGCAACCTAGATAGCCGTTCCGGAGAGATTATTCTTAATATTTTGGAAAACCTGAATAAAAAAGAAAAGATTACGGTTTTGATGGTAACTCATGATATGGGTATTGCCAAAAAAGCTAAAAAAATTATCAGAATTAAAGATGGTCAAATCGAATAACATCATGTCTTATTTTATTTTTATCGTCCGATCGGCTATTGAAGATTTTAAGCGCAATAAACTTCGGACGGTTTTGACTTCTTTGGGTATTTTGATCGGTGTTATGTCCGTGATTCTTCTTATTTCTTTAGGTTTGGGGTTAAAAAAATACATTTCGGACCAATTTGAAAGTCTTGGTTCAAACCTGCTTTTTGTTATGCCAGGAACCAAGGAGACATTGATCCGAGGTGGAGGAATAGTTGGTGGTATAAAATTTGATAATAAAGATGTTTATCGATTGCAGGAACTAGACTCAATAACCAATGTGGCGCCGATAATCGCCAAAAGTGGAACCTTTGCCAAAGTCGGTGCCAATTCGGAAATCGTTAATATGATCGGCACAAATGAAGAGTTGAATAATGTTTTTAATCTAGATATTGTTTATGGTCGAACTCTTGAGAAAAAAGACTCTACCAAGACAAGCAAAGTAATTATTGTCAGCGAGGTTTTGATTAAAAAACTTTTTGAAGAAGAAGCGTCTGAAGATTATGTGGGTCAGACAATCTCAATTGACGATCAAAACTATAAAATTATTGGAATATTTAAAACAAAGGGGGGCGGGCTCGGATCAGATCTTGATGCTAATGTTTTTGTCCCTCTTAAAACGGCATCAAATGTGACTGGCGAAAAAAAATACTATGCAATTTATTTGAAAGCAGCTTCAGATGTCACTCTTGAAGAAGTAAAAAAAGACATTACTGATCTTTTTTTAAAGAGGTATGATGAAGACGAGTTTTCTGTAATGGATCAAGCAGATATTATGAGTACGGTTTCTTCCATTTTCAATATTTTAAACATGGTTTTGGTGGCGATTGCCGCTATTTCTTTGCTTGTGGGTGGAATCGGTGTAATGAATATCATGTTTGTTTCGGTTTCTGAGCGGACCAAAGAAATTGGAATAAGAAGGGCAATCGGTGCTCGAAAAAAAGATATTCTTTTGCAGTTTTTATCGGAATCCGTGATTCTTTCTTTGTTGGGTGGATTCATTGGGCTTAGTATTGCCGTTATTATTGTTTTACTTGTTCAGCCCTTGTTTCCAGCCTATATTAATCTTGATTCGGTTATTCTTGCCGTTGGAGTTTCTTCTATTATTGGAATCACTTTTGGCGTAATTCACGCCAAAAAAGCAGCCGAGCTTTCACCAATCGAAGCAATGCGTTACGAATAAAAATTAAATCTTCTGACAGTGAGGACAGAAAAAATAACTGCGACCTGCGTGTTTTGCCCTTTTTATAGGTGTTTTACATTTTTTGCAAGGCAAGTCTTCTTGGCCATAGACTCGGAAATGATTTTGGTAGTGTCCGACAGTTGAGTCGGGCAGGATATAAGATTCGTCTGATGAGCCGTTATATCTTAGCCCTTCGTTTATCACCTTGAGAATCGAGTTATAAAGTTTATTTTTCTCAGGCACAGTCAGACTGTTGCTTTTTCTCATCGGATGGATATGAGCCAAAAACAAAGCGTCGTTGGCATAGATGTTGCCGATTCCGGCGATTTTATCCTGATCCATCAATAAGAGTTTGATGGGTTTGCTGGTTTTTTCGGTTTGCAGGCTAAAAAACTGCAGAGTAAATTTCTTTGAGACAACATCTGCTCCTTTTGGCTCTTCGGGTTTTTTGTTTACTTTCATCCAGCCGAATTTGCGCAGGTCATTGAAATATAAAAAAGAACCGTCAGTAAAAGTCAAAATAATCCGCGTCGTATTTCCGGGCAGGGTTTCCGTTCTATTAAAAGGAATTTTGTTTTTGAAGATAAAATCTTTTTTTTTGGTAAAAAGAAGCTGGCCTGTCAGCTTGAGGTGGATATTGAGATAGAAATTATTTTTCAGTTTCATGGAAATGATTTTCCCTTTGCGGTTAATGGAGGTTATTTTTTGGTTGACAAGTTTTTTGGGGTTACCAATAAACTGTTTTTTAACCAGAACCTCAACCTTCTTGATTTTTTTACCCAGGATGTCTTTGACCAGTTCTTTGCGGATTGTTTCCACTTCCGGCAGCTCTGGCATTATTTTATTTTGGAATTAATATAAGCAAGAATCTGTTTTTTGAACTTTTCTTCCGTAAATTTTTCGGCGGTTACTCTTGCTTTTTCCCTCATTTTAAAATAATCATCCTTTGACAGATCCGTTAACTCATTAATTCGTTCAATTAAAGAATCGGGATTTAATTTGTAAAATAGATATCCATTGACATTATTTTCAAGATATTCCGGAATGCCGCCCGACCTGAAAGCAATTACCGGTAAGCCATAACCCATGGCCTCAACCGGTGCAATACCAAACTCTTCATCAACCGAAGCAAATAAAAAAGCTTTTGCATGCTTGTAAGTCTCGGCAAGCTGTTCGTCGGTCAGATTTCCTAAAAACTCAACCGTTTTTCCTGCGATTGATTTTAGATATTTTTCCGCCCGGCCGGTACCGACGATTTTTAGATTAAACTTTGCTTTGTTGGCGGCTTTGATTAAAACGTCGATGTGTTTTGCACCGGCAAGACGAGAAACAGTTAGATAGAAACTGGGAACTGAAAACTGGAAACCGGAGATTTTTTTTGGGATTGAAACTGGGGGGTAGATGACAGTCGCGTCGCGGCGGTAAAATTTTTTAATTCTTTTTGCTGTTTCTTCGGAGTTGGCGATATAAAAGTCCGGTCGCTGTGAAGAGTTATAGTCCCAGATGCGTAAAAAATAGTTGACTAAATATCCATAAATCTTGACTAAGAGATATTTCTGCCATTCGATTGCCGTTTCATAACCGTAAAGATAACGGGGCGGGTGGTGGACATAGGAAATATGGATAGTCGGTCTTTTAGTTTTAATACCTTTGCACATCCAGGCTCCGGATGAGGAAATGACAAGGTCGTATTTGGAAAAATCAAAGCTTTCCCAGATAAGAGGTGTCAAGAATCGCAGCGGAGAGTAGAGTTTGTTAACAAGCGGAATTTTGCCAAACCAAGATAGATTGACTTTCCATCTTTTAAAAATCTGCCCGTGGCTGCCCAAATAGGAAGGATCGTAAGTTGATGTATAAATGTCGGCATCAGGGAAAATTTCTTTCAGAATAACCAAAACTCGTTCAGCGCCACCAAACTCTCGCAGCTGGTCATGTACAAGTGCTATCTTCATAATATTTAGTATCCAGTATTAAGTATTTAGTATTATAATTTAAAAATGTCGTTAATTCATGCTATTATCCTGGGGGTTGTTGAAGGGCTAACGGAGTTTTTGCCAATTTCCTCAACCGCTCACCTTATTCTGGCAGGCAAACTTCTCAATCTGCCTCAAACCGATTTTCAAAAATTTTTTGAAGTCTTTATTCAGGCCGGTGCAATTCTGGCGGTTTTTACCCTTTACTTGGAGTATGTTTCAAAAAACAAAAAAATAATTTCCAAAGTAATTATTTCTTTTTTCCCAACGGCCGTCGTAGGTTTCTTTCTTTACAGAATAATAAAAACAGTTTTTTTCGACTCGACGATTTTTATGGCGATTGCTTTTTTTGCTTTGGGTGTAATTTTTTTGATTGTTGAATATCTGATAAAAACAAAAAGAATAAAACCTGTCCTGTCAATAAATCAACTGGACAATAAAACAGCTTTTTTAATAGGATTGGCTCAATCTTTGGCTGTTATCCCGGGTGTTTCCCGAGCAGGTGTGGTTCTGATCATCATGATAGTTTTGGGGTTTCGACGTGAAGAGGCAGCTTTGTATTCTTTTTTTCTTGCTGTTCCAACAATTTTTGCAGCCTCGGGATATGATTTCTACAAATCAAAAGACCTATTGGTTTTTTCCTCAAACAATATAATGTTACTGATTGTCGGCACTATCGTTTCTTTTGCCAGCGCTTATATTGTTGTTTCATGGTTTATCAAATACCTGCAAAAAAATACCCTTAATCTTTTTGGAATTTACAGGATAATCCTTTCTTTTATTGTTTTTGGATTATAATCATCTGCTCTTGATATAATAAGATATCTTGGGTTTTGTCTCCGTAGTTCAACGGATAGAGCATGGGTTTCCGGAACCCAGGATGGGAGTTCAATTCTCCCCGGAGACACTGTTTACCGTTTAAAGGCTTAATTTTTGAATCTTTACAGGGCTCGTAGTTCAGTTGGTAGAACGCCGCATTCGCATTGCGGAAATCAGGGGTTCGACTCCCCTCGAGTCCACCAAAAAAGACTTTATTTTGTATAATTATTTGAGTTATAATTTGGATCTGTCGTTCAGCGGTTAGGACACGTGTCTTATAAACACGTAACGATGGTTCGACTCCATCCAGATCCACTGCAAAAGTAACAAAGATAGTAATCAATTTACTTTTACGGTGTGAACACATCTTGCAGAGATAGCCAAGGTGGTCACGGCGGGGGTCTGAAAAACCTCAGATGCGTGTTCGACTCACGCTCTCTGCACATAACATGAAGTTTTGTATTCTAATTTACCAGAGAGTCTTAAAAAAAATAAATAACCTGATGATCTGCTCTTCATATATCTAATATATTTAAATAAATATTGAAGCCAAAAAACAAGAAAAAAATGATAAAATTAATAAAAGCGTAAACGCTTTTAAGAATCTTGGTGCGGGCGTAGTTTACCGGTAAAATGTCTCCTTGCCAAGGAGAAGACAGAGGGTTCAATTCCCTTCGCCCGCTCTTTTAGAATTTATATGTAATTTATGCTTAATAGTCCTGATTCAACAAGTGAATCAAATTTTATCCAACTGAGAAGAAAAGAAAATAAACAAACAAGTGACCTTATGAGTAGTGATTTTGATGCGGAAGCAGCTAACAGTTTATTAAAAACGAGAATTCTTAATCCAAACATCTTGAAACTTGCTATTGATCTTATTACGGGAAACAATAATAAAAAATAATTTGATATTGCATTTTTTCTCGGACTTTTGGTATGATTTCTCCAAACATGACTTACTGAGGTTTTTTTAAAAACAAACCTTTCTTTATAAATTATATTTTTATTGATGAAGTATTTAAAAAAAACAGATTCGGAAATTGAAAAATTAATTCGTGCAGAAGAAAAAAGACAGACTGAAACCTTGATGATGATTCCGTCTGAGAACATGAGTTCGGGTGCGGTTGAAGAGGCGGTCGGCTCTGTTTTGGCCAATAAATACGCTGAAGGCTATGTTTTACACCGCTATTACCAAGGTCAGGAAAACGTTGACAAAATAGAGGCGATCGCGATTGCCAGAGCCAAAAAACTATTTGGCGTTGCCCATGTCAATGTTCAGCCATATTCAGGTTCGCCGGCTAACTCGGCTGTATATTTTGGTCTTTTAAAACCAGGGGACAAAATCATGGGTTTGAATTTAGCGCATGGTGGTCATCTTACTCATGGAGCAACTGTTTCTTTTTCCGGTCGCTATTTTAATGCGATAAACTATCCGCTTACCCGCGAGGGAAAAATAGATTATGATTTTATCGAAAAAAAAGCAGTAGCGGAAAAACCTGCAATTATTGTTGCCGGTGTCACGGCTTATCCATTGACCGTTGACTGGAAACGGTTTGGGGTAATTGCCGACAAAGTCGGATGTTTGCTAATGGCTGATATTTCTCATCTTGCCGGTCTTGTCGCTTCAGGCGTTTACCCGACCCCTGTTCCATATGTCCATATTGTAACAACAACTACTCATAAGACTTTACGGGGGCCACGAGGAGCAATGATCATGGTGACTGCCAAAGGTCTGAAAAAAGATCCGGAAATGGCCAAAAAAATCGACAAGGCTGTTTTTCCGGGTTTACAGGGCGGACCACATATTAATACGATAGCCGGTATTGCAGTTGCTTTGAAAGAAGCAGACACTGCAAAGTTCAAAAAGTATGCCGGTAAGATTATTAAAAACGCAAAAGTGCTGGCCGTTGAGCTTAAAAAATACGGATTTGACCTGGTTTCAGGCGGCACCCAAAGTCATCTTATCCTAATTAATCTTAAAAATAAAGGAATTATCGGTAATCTGGCAGCCGAAGCTTTAGAGAGTGCAGGAATTATTTTGAATAGAAATGCAGTCCCTTTTGATGCCAATCCGCCGTTTTATCCTTCTGGGATCCGTCTTGGTACTCCTGGGGTGACCAGTCGGGGAATGGGAGAGAGTCAGATGAAAAAAATTGCTTTTTGGATGAACCAGACTATAGAAGATGTCGTAAAAATAAAAAAAGAACTTGGTATTTCTTTTGAACAGGAGAAAAAGTCCGAGACAAGAAAAAGGATCATCCAAAAAAGCCAGGTGATCAAAAAAATTAAAGACGAAGTAAAAACTCTTTGTAAGGAATTTCCAGTGAAAAAAGTTTACTGATCAAAACTTTTCGAAAAAAATATTTTCTGACGGAATACCTTTTTCCAGAAGAAACTGGCAGATATCTTTGACTACTTCTCGACTGCCACAGATATAGTATTCCGACTCTTTATCTGGGTTATTGCAGGCTATGTTGATTCGTCCAAATCTGAAATACTTTTGATCACTTGGCGGAATTTTCTCAAGTGTCTGTTCTTGAGAGAGACAGATAGTAAACTGGAAATTGGGATGTGCGCTGGAAAAACTTTTTAGTTCTTCCAAAAAACAGATGTCTTTTTCGTTTTTTAGTCCCCAGTAAAGAGTAAAACCAGTTTGGTCTTCCGGATTTTTTTCAAAATGAGTCTTGACCATCGACCAGAGTGGTGCCAGACCGGTGTAAGTAGCAAAAAAAACTTTGTTTTTTTGGTTTTGTCGCAGGTAAAAAGCGCCGGCCGGACCCCAAAGCGTGATTTTGTCACCTATATTAAGGGAACTAAGATATGATGAGGCTAGGCCGCCTGGAATAAGATGGATCATCAGTTCAATTTCTTTTTTGGAGCTCTCAGAAGAAAAGATAGAATAAAGCCTGTTTTTTTCCTCGATTTTTAACATGATGTACTGGCCGGCTGTGAAGTTAATTTCTTCGGGTTTAATAAGCGAAAATTTTAGAAGCAATTGGTCGGTTGTAAGAACTTTTTTTTCAGAAAGGACTGTTTGATAGATATTCATTTTTGCAAAAAAAAGTATATAACAATCAAGGATTGATTTTGTTATCATTTTTATATGACCTTAACCGAACTTTCCTACTACGTACGAAAAGCCGCTCCTTTTGTTGTGATCCTTTTTTTGATTTTTTTGATAATTTTTTATCTTTTCAAACTTCTTTTTTTATACTTTGATCTGAATAAAAAAACATCCGTTTATACCAATACTGTTTTTGGAAAGATCGAGAAGCCAATAATAGAGTCAACCTCAAGCGCGAAATTCAGTTATATTTTGGATACAGTCGACGGCGAACCGGTTTCAGCATCAGAGACAGCCAAAGTTTACCTTATTCCTCCTAGTAGCACGCGATTGGTTTATCGGGAAAAAATCTATTTGATGGCAAAAAACTTTGGTTTTGATACGACAACCGTTAAACACAAACTGACCGGGCACGAAGCTTCTTTTACAGATAAGAATCAAGAGTTAAAAATTAACATCACAAACTACAACTTTTCTTATCAGTACAAACTGGCATCAAACGAAAGTTTTTTGCAAGATACGGTTGTTCCGGAGCGTGAAAATATTGAGAATAAGGCCGCTTCTTTTTTGCAGACGATAGGTCGCTACCCTTCTGAGTTAAGTAAAGGTAAAACAAATCTGATCTATCTTTACTACGACCCGCTTATGAAAACTCTTTCTGTTGTTGATCAACCAAGTTATGCGAACATGATTGAGATTGATTACTATCGACCGGATATTGATATTTTTCCAATTGTCTCACCAAGTTATTTCAATAGTCAGAACTATTTGGTAATTGCTTTTCGGAATGATAGTTATAAAGTTGTTAAAGCCCAGATCAAATTTTTCGAAAAGTCCGACGAGGAAGTAGGTGTCTATCCTATCAAAACCGGCACTGAGGCATGGGAAGAGTTGCAGGCCAATAAAGGATTTATCATTTCAGCACCGGAAGATCAAAAAACCATCAAGATAAAAAAAATGTTTTTCGCTTATTATGACCCAGATGTTTACCAAAGTTATTTACAACCAGTCTATGTATTCTTAGGTGAAAATAACTTCGTTGGTTATGTACCTGCCGTATCCAATCAATATTTAATTGAATAATTGTTTATTGGCGGATTAACGAATTGATGGGTTTAAATAGTCTACGTTAGTATCTATCCAGGAAATGATATTTTTTGTGTCCTGGAAACGGTCGCTACTTTTTAAAATGATGATGACAAACCGGTAGCCGTTTTTTTTGTAAAAACTGATTAGATTTTCACCGGCTGCTTCGGTATAGCCGGTTTTTAAGCCGCCGATTCCCTGAATTTCGCCAAGGAGTTGATTAACATTGGTCAATTTATGAAAATACTTGTAATCAGTATCAGAAATAATGATTTCTTTAGTTGAAACAATTTTGGAAAGATAACTGTTTTTTAAAAGAGCCCGGGCAGCCAGTGCAAGATCAAAAGGAGTTGAGCGGTTATTCCAGTCGTCAAGGCCATTGGGATTGTTGAAATGGCTATCTTTCATATAAAGATCCGCTGCTTTTTTATTCATAAGCTTGATATATTTTTCAAAACCGTAGTTATCGGCCAGTACATAGGCCGCATCGTTTGCCGAATGGACAAGAGTGCCGTATAAAAGGTTTTCTACTGTAATTTTTTCGCCAATGGCCAAATCCATCACCTGGCCATCTGCAATTGTCCTTTTAACTATAATTACATCCTCGGGTTTATAGACATCAAGAGCAACCAAAGCAGTCATAATCTTTGTTATTGAGGCCGGAAAAAAACTTTGGTGAATATTTTTTTCAAAAACCGGTGTAAAGGAAGGTAAGTCGATGACATATACGCCTTCGGCCGAAACATAAGGATAAAAATTACTTTTTAAAAAGGGGACGGGATTTGTCTTATACTGTCCGGATATTTCTTTTTTATTAAAAAGATCGCGGTGATAGGCAAAGATATGAAAGTATGGCGAGTCGCCCGGATAAAAAAGGAAAAGAAGCGTGAAGAAAACAAAAAGAAAATAATGTCTAAACTTCATATTTATTTTTCAATCGTGGAAAATCGGATATCAACTCTTTCCATATCCCGTGGGAAAAGCGATGCCTCGCGAATATTTGCCAGATTTAGGAGTTTCATAGTGATTCTTTCTGAACCAAAAGAGAAACCACCTTCGGGAGGTAATCCAAATTTAAACGCTTGCAAATAAAGTTCGCTTTTGTCAACATCTATCTTTCGTTCTTTGGCTTTTTGCATCAATATCTTTGCGTCATTGATTCTTTGTCCGCCGGTTAGCCATTCAAGACCTTTGCCTAAAAGATCAAAACTTAGAGTAAAACCCGGGTCATCAGGGTCCTCAAGTGTGTAAAATGGTCTTTTATTAACAGGATAATGAGTAATAAAAATTAAATCGGAGTTTCTTTCCTCAAGAGACCATCGACAGATTTCTTGTTCATCTTCTGGTGCTAAATCTGGTTCTTTTCGACAATCTCTTTTTGTTCTTTTAAAAATAATTTCTTGAGCTTCACGTAGTTTGAGATGAGGAATTTTTTCAGGTACTTTAGGTAAATTCGCCTTGTAAAGTTTTAATTCTTCTTGATTATTTTTTCCAACGCTTTTTAAAATATATTTGATAACATACTCAACCATGTCCATAATCTCCGTCCAAGAATCAATAAAGCCAAATTCAGCATCAAGCGTAGTTGATTCAGCAAGATGTCTTGTTGTCATTGATGGTTCCGCTCTTAAAGTCTTATTTACGGTAAAGACTCTTTCAAAAACACCGACCATAATTTGCTTATAGAATTGAGGACTTTGAGAAAGAAAGGCTTTATGGTCAAAATACCTTACTTCAAAAACGTCAGCTCCACCTTCTGCTGTTTGAGGAATAATTACCGGAGATTGAAACTCGATGAAATCTTTTTCTTTAAGAGCTTTTCTGAAAGCATCAATAATAGTTTCTTGAATTTTAAAAATTGCTTGAATTTTAGGATGTCTTAAACTTAGCGAGCGGTAATCCAAAAGGACAGGGAGAGTAAGGTCTAATGTTTCCTTACTCATGTCAAAAGGAAGTGGATCAGCTTTTGAAATAATCTTTATTTCTTTTGCTTCGATCTCGATTGTACCGGTTTTCATTTTTGGATTTATGAGTTTTTCCGGCCGTTTTTTGACAAGACCTTTGATATAAACAACATCTTCTGTTGAAAATTTACGTAACTTTTCGTCGCCGATTACCTGAACGATAGCCGTCCGGTCGCGCAGGTCAAGAAAAATTATTTTTTTGTGATCGCGGATAGTTGCTACCCAGCCATAGAGTTCAACTTCTTCACCAATATGGTCGACTGTTTTTTCTATAAAAAGTTTTTTCATAAACTTTCAATATTATAATTCTTTGGAACTTTCATTGCAAAATTAAATATTTTTGCTATAATTTTTTCAAATGGGAAAAATATATCAATCATTTAAGCTCCACATTATTCTTCTTATTAAGAAGATGTGTGTGGGGTGATTGATATTAAGAAATTTTTAAAAATTACCCCGCAACCAGGCGGGGTTTTTTAATGATATGCAAGAACAGTTTAAACCAGAAACGCGAGAACTTGACCCACAAGTTGCAATGTTGTTTGAAAAGATTGAAGGTGTTGATTTAAAAAAAATCATTACGCCTGATGGTTTGATAGAATCAAAAGCAATAGAATTACTTGGGGTTTTGGCAATCCCGGTGCAAAATTTGCTTCTTAAATTATTTGATGATGGATTTTGTTTGGAAGAATGGCAGAAACTTGTTCCACCTTTAAAAGGAGTTCTAAATAGAAGAGAACATTGGGCAAAAAAAACAGAGATCGCAACAGGTAAACTTCCACCTGGCTTACCAACAAGGAGAAGATACGGTTCAAATCCCCGTACTCCACCAGGGAAACGTGGACCAGGAAGATATTCTAGCGGTCGACGTTAATAGAATCGATAAGTTTTCCTCTTAAACTCTCTCGGCCGTTCCAACGGTTGATATCAAGAGTGTAAACCACGTGAGTTTCCTGACCGCGGGAAAATATTTTGAATTTTTCGGCTTGAAAAAAAGCAATAAATTCTAATGGTTGGTGGTTGACGATTGATGAGTGGTCCTGAACAAAAAACTTTAAATGATCGTTATTTTTTCCGAATAAATTGGCGCCGGTAATTTTACCCGAACTGACAAATGTCGGTTTTGGATTACCGATACCAAAAGGAGCAAGTAATTCTATTTTTTTGGCAAAAGTCAGGTTGATTTTTGAAAGAGGAATGTCAAGGTCAACTTCGATTTTTCGTTCAAGATTTTTTTTTGCGATAAGCTTTTCTGCTTTTTTTTGAGCAACTTCCATAAAATCTTTTAATTTTTCTTTTTCGATGTTAAAGCCGGCCGCCTGTTTGTGTCCACCGACATCAACCAAATATTTTTTAAGTCCAACTAAAAAATCGGTAATATGAAATCCAGGAATGGATCTGGCTGAGGCTTTGTAAGAACCGTCGTTTTTAGTAAGGATAATTGTCGGCCGGTAAAATTCTTCAACGATTTTCGCGGCGATCAGGCCAATAATCCCTTCATGCCAATTATCCGATACAAGAATTATTATTTTTTTATTGTGAAGTTCAAATTGCGGATTTTTCACAATTTTTTTGGCTTCGTTGACAGCTTTTTCTACTAAATCTTGACGTTGGCGATTGGTTTGGCCGATCTCTTGGGCAAGGTTTTGAGCTCGTTTGTCGTTTGTGGTACACAAAAGGCGCAGGGCGTCAATCGCCGACTTAAGCCGACCAACAGCATTGATACGTGGCGCAATGATAAAGCCCACCTCATATGGCGTGATTTCTTTTCCCTCAATACCTGCCTCTTTCAAAATATGATAAATACCGAGTCTTTTGATTTTACCAAACGTTTTTAGGCCGTATTTAACCAGACTGCGTGAAGGTCCAACCAAAGGCACCATGTCGGCAATCGTGCCTATTGAGGCTAAAGCCAAATAATCGCTTTTGAAATTATTTTCGAGTACACCTTTATTGTGTCCTGCAGGCTTAGTTCCACCAAGTGAGTGAGCGTTGACAAAATATTTAAAAATTTCTTTACTGAAAAAATAGCTGACGCCTGATCCGGAAAGTGCCGGAATATGGAAAATTGCCTTGGCTTTTTTGGAAATTTCTTTTTGTTTGATATGATGATCGGTAACAATTACCTGAATGCCAAGACTCGATGCATATTCGATTTCTTTTACTTTGGTAATGCCATGATCAACGCTGATAACAAGCGCCGGATCAAACTGTTTTTTGATGTTATCGATTCCTTTTTTGGAAAAGCCATAGCCTTCGGTTTTGCGGTCGGGAACATAGGGCATAACATTAAATCCAAGCAAATGAAGTGTTTCCCACAAAATAGCGCCACCTGTTATTCCATCGGCATCATAATCCGTATAAACAACAATCGTCTTATTGTTTTTTTTAACATTCTTTAGAATTTCAATTACTTTTTTAAACTCACGAGCTGGCAGACCAAAATTTTTTAGCGAAATTTCCAAAGGGTTTTTTGGGTTAAGAAACTCTTTTTTGTTTTTGATTTCCCTATTTTCCAAAATAATATCGACAATTTCATCGTTTGTCAGTTTGCTTTTTTCATCGATTTTTTTTTTGGCAAAAACTTTCATGGGTTTATTCTAACAGTTTTTCTTTTTCAGAGGAAAGGAGTCTTGTCGAATTTATTTTTTGGCCAAGGTTTTGGAAATTCTTGACTACTTGGTTTGATTGATTGTAGGCATTGTTGATGTGTCTGTTTAAAACAAGCAATGTTTCTTCGGTTTTTAAATAATCTTTCTTGATAGCCGTAAGCAAGTTTATAATCTGTTTTGCTTTGGTTTCGATTTTCTGGCCTTCAAAAGACAGAAGAATCGCTTTAAGATATGCGTAGAAGCTCATAGGAGAAACCGGCAAAACCATTTTTTTTCCGGCATAATCAAAGATTTCATCGTCACTTATGATTTCGTAATAAACGTTTTCCGAAGGAATATACATTAGAGCATAGTCAACTGTATTTTCCTCGGGTAAAATATATTTTTTGGCAATATCGGTAATATGTTTTTTAACATCCGAGACAAACATTTTTTTATACTGTTTTTTATCTTTTTCATCTATTGCTTTACTGTATTTTTTAAAGTTGTCAAGAGGGAATTTTGAGTCGATAGGGATAAATCCTTGGGAGGTGATAATGATTGCGTCAACCTTTTCTCCGGATTTAAAACTATACTGCAGTTTGTATGTGTCTTTGGGAAAATATTGTTTAAGAAGATCTTTTAAGATCTGTTCGCCTATATTACCGCGGATTTTGGGTGAGGATAAAAACTCTTGAAGCTCTTTCATCGATCCGCCGATTGCGGTCAACTCACCGATATTTTTTTGCACTTGGCCAATTACTTTGGCGGCATTATCTAGACGCGTATTAAACATCTCCATGCTTTGAGAAAGTCTTTGGTCGATGTTGGTAGTCGAGGATTTGAGCCATTCTACCAGTTCGTTTGAAAGCCTGGTTTTTTCCGAAAGACTATTGAGCCATGAACGAATAACGATTAAGCCAATAATAAGCATTCCGGCCACAACAACAACCGTAAGATACATAAAATAATTATAGTAAATTTGGAGTTTATATTAAACCGCTGCTTTTAAAGATTTTTGGTTTAAGCCATTCTTCTGGTGTTTTTGGTTTTTCATCGGTTTTTGATTCTTTTTCTACCTCTTCGATTGTTTTTTTTGGTTGGGTTTCCTCAATTATTTGGGGCTTAGTAAACTGGGGAAATTTTGGAGTACTTGGTTTTTTAAAAGATTTTTTGATAGCGCCAAGTCGTAAAAGATCGGCTAATGTTTCAAAGGTGTTGGCGTTGACCGAGTACGAACTGAAGTTGTTGGTGCTTGTGGCAATACCAATATATAGATTGGTTGCAATATTATGATCGACTTCGACATCAAGATTTTGAATTATTTCAAATACCAGTTCCGAGACCGAAGAAATTGTTTTGTCGACAAAATTGACTGTCCCATATTGACTGTTTGTCAGATGGCGGTCGATATTTATAATGTCTTTTCCTTGAAACTGTTTTTGGTTTTCTTGATAGATTTGACCGAGACTGCTTAGACTTGGACTGTCTATCGTAATGATAAAATCAAAACTTCCTCCGGTATAGCTATACTTTATCTTGCTTTTATCAAGTTTTGGAAAACCTTCCCGAGGAGTTATAATCAGATTAAAGTTTTCTCCTTGGATATTGTAGTCGATCTTGTCGATAGAGCCTTCTGAATAGGGAAAAGAGATCACAAGATCATTTCCATTAACGCTGAGATTATTTTGGATTTTATCAGCAGCTGCAAGATCAGCTTCAACTGTGCTTGAACAGCTCAATGTCACGGCTTTACCCATTTTTAAAAGCGTGAGATATAAACCAGTAGCAGCAGCCAGAGCGTCAAAATTTGGATTTTCAGGAATGATAATTACTCCACTATGATTTTTTACCAAAATTTCAACGATTCGAGCCACAGACCCACGATTTTCATTAGTAAGATCCATAATTCTATAGGATAGATTTTACCACATCACCTATCTTAATGTCAATCACTGGTGAGAAAATAATTCCTGCTTCTTGATCTTTTTTTACCTCATCAACAACCTTAGCTCTTATTTTCAAAGAAACAACTTTTGTTTTTCCTATAGGATTATTATTTCGATAAAGTTTTATCTGATCGCCAAGATTGATTTTACCCTTGTTTACCCGGACACCATAAATCTTTTCTTTCTCGATAATAAATGTGGCAAGAATTTTTGCTTCTCCTTTGGCGTCTTTTTCAGTTTCTTCTTTAAGTCTTATTAAATCAGTGACTTCATCAAGTTCTTCAAGCAGCTCAAAAATAATATTGTAGGTTTTTATGATGACTTTTTCCTGTTTAGCCAGATCTTTTATTTCTTGACTTATTTTTGTATTAAAACCAATTACAATTGCCTTTGTTGTTTTTGCTAAAAATATATCCGATTTGTTGATATCGCCGACCATGGCAAGAACGATTTCAATATCTTCTTTTTGAGAAAGAGAAGATTTGATTGCTTCAAGGGAACCAAAACTGTCGGTTTTTATGATGACTTTTAAGGTTTTTTCTTTTTTTTGCGAAGCCAAAATCGATTCAAGATTGAAAGTTTTTTTGGTGGTTGGTGGTTGGTTGTTTGTTGTTGGTAGCGGTTGACTGTGAAATTGATCCGAGATTTCAGATCCGACAGTTGGAGCCGTATTAAAACCCAATATCTCAACAGGAGTAGAGGGGACAGCTTCTTTGACTGGTTGGCCAAAATCGTTAATCAGTTGGCGGATCTTTATTTTTTCTGTTTTGACGAAGATTGTTTGACCGACTTTCATTACTCCGTCTTTCACAATAGCACTGACTATAATTCCTCTTTTATCTTTTTTAGTTTCGATAACAATTGCTTTTAGATTATTTTCTCTACTATATTTAAGATTAAGGTCCGAGGCAATGAGTAAGATAGCTTCTAAAAGTTCATTGACACCTTTTCCGGTTTTTGCCGAAACAGCAATAGCAGGAACAGTTCCACCTTTTCCCTCAATCATGACTTTATGTTTCAAAAGATCTGTTTTTACCTTTTCCGGATTGGCGTCAGGCAGATCTATTTTGTTTAAAACAACAATGAATGGAATTTTGGCCGCCTGGATATGGGAGATTGACTCAATAGTTTGAGGTTTGATCGAATCTTTGACATCTATTATAAGAAGGGCAAGGTCACAGACATTGGCCCCCCGAAGGCGGAGTTTTGAGAAAGCTTCATGTCCGGGTGTATCTATAAATGTGATTTTATTGGTTTTGTAATCTTTAAAATCCGTTTCAATTTCATAGGCGCCAATTTTTTGGGTGATAGCCCCATGTTCTGATTTGGCAATATGACTTTTGCGGATATAATCTAAAAGAGTAGTCTTACCATGATCAACATGGCCAAGAATGGCAACGACCGGAGGACGAAAACTATTGTTTGACTTCATCTTTGACTTCTTCTGTCTTTGGTTTTTGGACAATATTAATTTCGTAGTCTGTCAATTGGGAGGCAAGATTAACGTTGATTCCACTTCGGCCGATGGCCAGAGGAGCTTGTTCTTCATCGACCGTAATCTGTGCCTTTTTATTTTTTTCGTCAATCTCGATTTCGGTGATTTTGGCCGGTGAAAGAGCAGCGATTATAAATAATTTGTTATCTTTGTTCCATTGGATTATATCGATTTTTTCCATACCACCAAGTTCATCGGTGACGGTTTGGACGCGGATTCCTTTTTGGCCGACACAGGCACCAACCGGATCAACGGCACTTTGATTATTTGATACAGCCATTTTTGCTCTTTCTCCAGGTTCCCGGACAACTTTTTTTATTTCAACCGAACCGTTGGTGATTTCCGGAACCTCTTTTTTGAAAAGCTCCTCGATGAGTTTTGGATGAGTACGGGAAACAATGATTCTTGGATTGCCAAATTTGTCGTTGGCAATTTCTCTTAAATAGACAACTAAATTATTATTAAGTTGGTATTTTTCATTACGAATTTGTTCTTCTTTTGGTAAAATTGCTTCGGCTCGACCAATATCAAGATAAACATTGTTGCTGTCAAACCGGATAATTCTGCCTCTTAAAATCGTACCAACCTGGGATTCATATTGTGAAACAATTGTTTTTTTTTCGGCTTCGCGAATATTTTGTAAAATAACCTGTTTGGCGGTTTGTGCGGCAATACGGCCAAAACCAGGAGGAGTAATATCTTTTTTATCTTTAATAATATGGACTTCGCCCGTATCTCTATTGATTTGGACGGAGATAGTTTCTTCAAATTTTTCCGGATATTCTTTTTTAAAAGCAGCAAGTACAGCTTGTTCGATTGAAGAAATGACATCGTTTACGGAAATACCGCGCTCGGTAGCCACTTGATTTAAGGCCAATGAAAATTCTGATTTGATAATTGCCATAGTCTTATTGTATCACAAGTTGTCTTAGTTTTTTTCCTCTTTCTTTTCAGCAGGAGCTTGTTTGGGAGCCTCAGTTTTTTCTCCTTTAGCGGATTTTTCGCCTTCTTCCTTGCCCTCTTCGACTTCGCCCTCTTTTTCGGTAATTATTTCAGGAGTTTCCGAAGTTGTTTCCGGAATAATCGTTTCCTCTTTGTGGACAACTACCGAAACAATAACCTTTTCTGGAAGATCGGTGATCTTATAGGTAGATGATATTGAAAGATCGGCAACTTTGATTTCCTGATTAATTTCTTTTAATACAGAAATATTAATTTCAATTTCATGAGGAATATCTTCTGGTCGGGCTTCAACCATAAGTTGATCGGCTTGTGTAAGAAGGACTCCGCCTTTTTGGGTGACTGCTTCAGATTCACCAACTATTTTAACAGGTACAGCAGTTTCGATTTTTTTGGAAAGATCGACCTTCCTAAAATCGATATGGAGAATAGTATCTTTTATCGGATGAGTCTGGACGTTTTGGATAAGAACAGGAATTTCCTCTTTATCGATTTTCAGGTAGATGAGACCGGTTTCTTTAACGACCTTAAAGGTTTTGATAAATTCCTTAAGATCAACAAAAACAGACATTGATTTGAATTCTTGACCAAAAATATTTCCAGGAACTTTCCCTTCTTTACGGAATTTTTTTAGTTTTTTTCCAAAAATATCTCGTTTGA
>CAZJFG010000009.1:0-30122 GCA_964545385.1 uncultured Gammaproteobacteria bacterium
CGTTCTGGAAGGAGCGGATGGATCACCTCCTTTCTATTTTTTTCCTAACCCGTTTATTAGACTAAAAGAAGTTTAATTATTGTTTTCAAATTTTTTATTCAGCAGACTAATAATTGTAACTATTCCTAGTATATTTTTCTTTTCGTTTATTACAGGTAAAGAATTGACTTTATACTTTAGCATCTTTTTAATAGCAATTTCCAGCGGTGTAGTAAGATGAACAACAATAACATTCTGAATCATCAATTTATAAACCTGCATATTTAAATCTTCAACAAGCAGCAATTCATGTAAATTAAAAACGCCGATTAACTGATCGCTATCGTTAACCACATAAATTGCTTGAAATACCGGAAAATCTATCGTTTCTTTTTTTATCTTGTCAAAAACTTCTTTTACCGAATCTTTTGGGCGAACCTTCATAAAAGTTGTTGCAATAGCATCACCAATTTGAGTATTTGATAAATTGATAAGATATATTAATTCTTTCCGTTTTTTTTCAGAAATGTTATTTAGAATCTGTTCTCTTTTTTTAATAGAAAAAGTCATCAAAACATCTGCGGCTTCATCCGCATCCATAAGGGAAAGCATTGACGCTGCCCTTTCAATCTTATACTGTTTAAATAAAGCTACCTGGTAGTTTAAATTTAAACTGTTAATAACTTCAATCGCCTGACGTTCATCCAGAATTTTAAGAATCTTAGCGGCATTTGACAGATTTGTTGTTTCGAGATGATCGGCCAAATCTTCCGGGTTAATATTTTTTAATCTGTCTTCTTTAAATTTTAATTTAACCTTACCTCGAGTAAGTTCAAGCGGCTGAATATCGGCCCAGGACAAAAAATTGGATGTTGTCTTCATGCCAAAAAGTCGCAAAAAATAAATAATAGGTTTTTCTATTCTTAACCATCTTAAAATACCAAAGATTCCTATATCAACGCCGGTTATTGAATAGTTGTCTTTATCTTGAATCAAAACATCGTTGCTACGCACGACCTTGTTACCATTAAGATCGATAATTTGTTTGTCAAGTATATTTTTTGTTAAATATAGTTCGTTTGCTTCCAAAAGAACCGTATGAAAGTTTTTATCAATCTTAATAGAGCTATTTATCTTTTTGAGACTATCAATCGAGATTATTTGTTCTTTTCCATTGTTATCTTTAAATACTATTTTGGTTATTTTGGGAATTTGACCAACTAAAAAAATGAAATCAATTAATCTTCCAACCTTTATACCGTCTTCGGTGATGACCGGTTTTCCTTTCAATTCGGAAAAATAAATCATAAAAAAATTATATCAATTTAAATTTAAAAAGGAGGCAAACTATTTCTTGCTGGAGCATTTTTCCTCAAACCCAAGACGAACTTTTGCGAGCCAACAATCTATTTTAGATCGATCTGTTGAGATTTAATGTAAGTATTTTAACATTAAATAATATATTTATGTTATAATTTTTACGTTAAGCGTGCGTAGTTTAATGGTAAAACAGTTCTCTGATAAAGAACAGACCGATAGTTCGATTCTATCCGCACGCACTGTTTACTGTCTAGACACTTCTTGCTGGTCGCTTAGCTCAATTGGCCAGAGCACTTCGTTTACATCGAAGGGGTTGGGGGTTCAAGTCCCTCAGCGACCACTTTTCCTATATCTTTTTAGCGCAGTATTGACAATCTCATGAAGTAATTGTTCATAACTCATCCCGGCAGCACGGGCTGCCATAGGAAAATAGGAAGTTGTTGAAACTTCGGGCGGCAAAATGCCAGGGGGAGAATTTACTTCCAAGACATAAGGGTTTTCTTTTTCATCACAACGGATATCAATTCTGCACCAGTCGTTAATATCTAAAGCCCACCAAGCATCAAAACATGCTTTTCGAATTTTATCTTCCAGTTTTTTATCAAGTTTTGCCGGACAGTTAAGGTAATTGGCACCGGCAGCATTTTCTTCAAAAAACCATTTTACTTCCAAAGAATCAAATGGAAGGTATTGTTTAGGAAGAACTGAGTGATCCGACTCGATGATCGGCAAAATCCATGGTGGGTTACCAAGCATCGCCACCGAAAACTCTCGGCCAATCAAAAAAGGCTCGACTAAAACCGGCTGATTAAATCCTTTGATTAACTTTTCCACCTGCGTTTTTAAATTTTTTTGGTCATAGACAACGCTTTTGTTGGTAATGCCAGCCGAAGATCCTTGAGCAACTGGTTTGACAATCAGCGGGAAAAAGAGTTTTTTATCAAGTTTTTCTTCTCCAGTTATAAAAAGCTGATAGGGCAAAGTCGAAACATGATGAGCAATCAAAATATCTTTTGTTTTTGCCTTGTTCAACACAAGGCCTTCGCTAAGTGGAGAACAACCTGTATAGGGAATCCTTAACATTTCCAAAATTGCCGGCATATGAGCCTCTCGATCTTTACCGTAAAGACCTTCGGAAACGTTAAAAATTAAATTCAATTTTCTTCGAAGTCGGTTCAACCTCGCGTAAGCTTTTTCGTTAGCTTCAATCGGAATTACATTATAGCCGCATTTTTTTAGATGCTTTATCTGATTTTTGGTCGTGGCCGGGTCATCAAAATCAGCTTCCATCTGAATACGAAAATCCTTAGGATCGGGATAGTGGTGGCGGACATTATACAAAAAGCCGATGGTTGTCTTTTCCATATTCTTTAATATCCGTTGTGGTTGTTACCATTATTTGTAATCGGAAGCAGTTTTTTACCTTGGGCATCACGCAATGTATTCATCAGAAGTCTTTTCAATATTTCATTAAAAGTCACATCATAAAGATCTAAAATATGAGCAATGGCACAATCGAGTTCTTTCGGACCAAAGGCCGGATTGCTGTTTGAATCGATAAAATAATACCGGCCTGATGAATCAAATCGAATGTCAAATTTAGCATAATCGGCCATTCTTGTTATCTCAAAAGCTTTTTTTACATATTCACGAAGTAGAGGATCCTGGTACTCCTGATAATGAAAAGCAGAATAACCTTCTTCAAGCCATTGATCTTCAAACGTAACAAATATGTATTTTTGGTCCTTATTTTTAAAAATCTTTTCCGCCGAGTAAACCTTGCGATTTAAACCTTCAAGTAGTATGGAAGTAATCTCCCGACCAACGATGAACTCTTCAACAATAACCGGTTGATCGTAAGTTTTTATTAAAAACTTTAATCTCTCACGTAAATGTTTTTCGTTTTCAGAAATCGCATTACGAGTTATCTCGACCGAACCATGAATTTCGTTCAATTTCGAAATCAAAGGAAATCTAAGCGTCGGGTCTATCGGATCCGAAGGCGAATTAAAAAGCTGATAATAGGGGACAGGTACTCCATTTTGTTGTAACAGTTTTTTTATCAGAAATTTATTGTAAGACAAAGATTCGCCCAAAATACCAGCCCCTGTATAGGGAATATCTAAAAGCTCCAAAAGAGCAGGAATAGTTGAAGCAAGGTATTCGTTTCCTTTTACCGAACCAACTAAATTCAAAGCAATATCGGGTTTTGCTTTTCTTAGTCTGGCTGCTAAAAGTTCATTGGCCGGAAAAAGAAATGTCTTTATCCTCATTTTGTTTAAATATTGAGCGGTTACCCTTGCATCTCCATAAGCATCTTTTTCCGTCATATACTGAGTTTCTGTAGGAAAATATTCGCGTTTAACATCGCTGTAGATGACGGCTGCCGTTTTAGGTAGCATTTTTTTATAAGTTTCTCCGGGGGGTTTGTCGTCTTCGTCTTTTTTCATTTTGATAAAAAAATCTTAGACATTAAAATTATAAATTTTTTTCACAAATGTCAATAGGTAAATTTTAAAAATGTTATACTCAAAATATGAGAGAAAATTTTTTTCGATTTGTTTCAAAACGTCTTAAAAAATTTATAGATTTTTCTATCGACCTTTTCATCTTTCTTCCTTATTTTTTTTCCGTAACTGCTTTATTGAAATCTCTTTTTTATCCTTGGAAAAATTTAGTTTATACTCAAAAAACCAAAGCCTTTTCTTTTCCGGATTTATTGGAAAAAATAAGTTTTAATTTGACATCAAGATTAATCGGATTTACCTGCCGGATTTCCGTTATTTGTTTTTACCTTATTATTCAGTTTTTCTATGTAATTTTACTTCCCATTATTTTTCTTATCTATATTCTGATTTTACCGCTATTTTATTTAATTTATATTTTTGGAAAAACCGAAGACGAGAAACGTGAGATCGCCAGAAAAAAATTTATTGAAAATCATCTGCTTGAACAAAACAACTATCCCTTGGTTAACGAATGGTTTGAAAGTAGTTACTCAAAAAAAAATGATTTCGATCTTCTTTCTTACCCGCCACTTGCTCGCGACTGGGCAGTCGGTTATACACCAATTATTGACGATTACTGCGATGAGTTGACTGCTGCCGATTATCAAGCAAAAATAACAACCGCTTTTGATCGGGAAAAAGAAATTGATCAGATTGAAAAAATTTTATCAAAATCCGCGCAAGCGAATGTCGTTATTGTTGGAGAAGAAGGGGTTGGCAAACATACAATTGTCGATACTTTAGCCAAAAAAATATACGAAGGGAAAACAACCACCATCCTTGCGTATAAAAGAATACTTAGTCTGAACATGGAAAAAATTTTGAATAAATATACCGATCAGAAGCAAAGGGAAAATTTTGTCGAAGAACTCTTAAAAGAAGCTGGTCTTGCGAAAAATATTATTTTACTTATTGAAAATTTTGACCGTTATACTTGCTCTGGAGGAGAACGGATCGATTTAACCATTCCTTTTGAAAAATATGGTAAGACATGTTTTTTGCAAATTATAGGCATTACCGAACCTTTTTTATATCATAAATTTGTCTATCCAAACGATAAAATCAATCGCATTTTTGAAAAAGTAGATGTCTATGAGATAAAAAAAGAAGATGCCTTAAAAATAATTCTTGAAAAAAGTTTGATTTTCGAAGAAAAATATAAATTGTTAATACCTTACGAAACAATTACGACCATTATCGAAAAAAGCGCTTTTTTTATCAGCGATATTCCTTTTCCGGAAAAAGCACTTGAACTTTTGGATCTTGCCTGTGTTTCGGCGCAAAAAGACAAAAAAAAAGTAGTCGATCCGCAACTTATAAATAAAGTTATTTCTGAAAAAACTCATGTTCCGACAAACCTGACAGAACAGATTCGGACAAAACTCATTAATCTTGAAGCCTTACTTTTTTCAAGAATCCTTCAGCAGGAGGAAGCAATAAAAAAACTGTCAAGCGCTATTCGCCGTTCATTTCTCCTTCTTGGAAAAAGAAAAAAGCCGATGGGATCATTCCTTTTTTTGGGACCAACCGGTGTTGGAAAAACTCAAACCGCAAAATCTTTGGCTGATATTTTTTTCGGTTCGGAAAAATATCTCATTCGTTTTGACATGTCAAATTTTCAGTCAAAAGAAGAT
The DNA here is from genome assembly GCA_964545385.1 of uncultured Gammaproteobacteria bacterium. Taxonomy (GTDB): domain Bacteria; phylum Patescibacteriota; class Microgenomatia; order UBA1406; family GWC2-37-13. The sequence goes on from CAZJFG010000009.1 coordinate 5,441, forward strand.
ATCCCAAATATTTTGGAGCAACTAACCATCGCAATCAGACAAAATCCTTATGGAGTATTGCTTTTGGATGAGATCGAAAAAGCCAACCGCGATTTAATCAATATTTTTCTTACACTTTTGGACGAAGGATATTTCGTCAACCAAAAAGGTGAAAAAATTGACTGCAAAAATCTTGTCGTTATTGCAACTTCCAACGCCCAAGGTGATGTCAATACTTTAATTGAAAATAAAGTTTTTGCTCCGGAATTTCTCAATCGCTTTGACGGAATAATTACTTTTCAAACCCTTAGCCAACAATCGATCCGCGATCTGACAAAAAAATATTTGGACAAGATCGTCAACGATATCTATGCTTTATATAAAGTGCATGTTGTCATTTCTCCAAATTACATAGATCGACTTGCAACAAAAGGCTATGATCCGCGATTTGGCGCCAGAAATTTGGAAAGAGTAATACGGGAAGAGGTAGAAGATAGAATAGCAAAATTAATTCTTGAAAAAAAAGTTAAAGAGGAAGATAATATCACTTTATGAAAGTAAAAGCTTATTTTACCGCATCGACAAGTTATGACGGTGAATATAGGAAAAACTATAAAAAAATCATCGAATTTATTAAAAAAAATGGAACTAAATTAGTTTCAGGAGAACAAATTATTTCGGAAAATCTACTAACAAAAGATCAAAAAACTGCCAAGGAAAAAATCTTTGAAAGAGAAAAACGGATGATCGATAGCGCGGATTTTGTTGTTGCCGAAGTCACCAGACCTTCTCACGGTGTGGGAGGTGAAATTGTCTACGCCCTTATCAAAAACAAGCCTGTTCTGGCTTTGGTTGTCGAAAACCATGAGGATAAAATTTCACCAATGATTGTCGGTAATCCATCGGACAATCTTTTTTTGGAGTTTTATAATTTAGATAATTTATCTTATAAAATTAGGAACTTCATAAAGTATATTTTTACAACAAAAAAAAGAAAAGGTTCTTTAATTGTCATAGATGGAGGTAACGGCTCAGGAAAAACAACACAAGCAAAACTTTTAGTTAATCATCTAAAACAGAAGTTGCAGGCAGTCAAATATGTCGATTTTCCGCAATATTATAGTTCTTTTCATGGAAAAACCGTTGCAAAATTTTTACGAGGAGAGTTTGGCCAGATAGAAGAGGTATCTCCTTATTTGGCATCACTTGCTTATGCCCTGGATCGCGCTTCGGTTAAAAATGAAATGGAGGATTTTTTAAATAAGGGAGGTATAATTGTTGCCAACCGTTATGCCACTTCAAGTATGGCACATCAAGGTGCAAAATTTACAGATAAAAAACAACAAACTGAATTTTTAAAATGGTTGTACGAACTGGAATATAAGGTTCATAAAATCCCCAAGGAAAATATAGTTATTTATTTATATGTTCCATGGCAGATCGGCCAAAAGCTTACGGAAAAAAAAGGCGATCGCAATTACCTTAACGGGAAAAAAGATATTGAGGAAAAGGATATTAAAAATCGAATTAACTCCGAAAAAACATATCTCCATCTAGCTAAAAAATATAAACATTGGGTGAAAATTGACTGTGTTGTCGATAATAAAATTCTTTCACCTAAAGAAATCCATCAAAAAGTATTGACGGAACTTGCTAAAAAGCATATCCTGGAAATTTGACAATATAGGCTATTACTTATATAATCAATTAAGTTATATATGGATAAGAAATTCACGAGTCTTTTAGCGGTTTTTTTTCTCACATTTAGCGTATTTTTCTCGGTTATTGTTTTTAATAAACCGTTGAGTCGTCTCATACAAGCATCCAAAGAGCTAACCCCTTCTCCCACAAATTCCATTATTCTAGCGTATCCTTTAACGGTCCCGGCCGATGGAACAACCCAGTCTACGGTAACAGTTTTTTTGCGGAACGAAAAAAATCTTCCGGTTGGCAACAAACCCGTTTCTATTGTTTCTTCAGTCGGTCAGATCAAAGAAGGAACGCTTACAACCGACAAAGACGGTAAGGCTGAATTTCATATCAATTCAACCATTCAAGGAGTAGCCGATATAAATGCAAGTTCAGGAAATATCAATCTTAGCCAAAAAATATCAGTTAAATTTCAATAAAGAATATGAAAAAAATAAATAAAGTAGTTATTCCTGCGGCCGGATTCGGTACTAGATTTTTACCTCAAACCAAGGCCATGCCAAAAGAAATGTTACCCGTTGTCGACAAACCCGTGATCCAATATGTAGTTGAGGAAGCGGTTGAGTCGGGAATTGACGACATTATCATTATAACAGGCGCCAATAAACGGGCGATTGAAGACCATTTTGACTCACCGAATGAAGATCTTGTAAAGATGTTAAACAACGGAAAAAAAGAATACCTGCTTAAAGAACTGGAGAAAATTTCTCATATGGCGAACTTTATTTACATTCGCCAAAAAGGACCTTATGGCAATGCAATTCCTGTTTTAACCGCTGAGCCAGTTATTGAAGATGATGCTTTTGCTGTTTTGTGGGGAGATGAGTTTATTTACGCAAAACCTCCAAGATTAAAACAGATGACCGAAGTTTATGAGAAGTATGGAGGAATTGTCATATCCGGCGTAAAAATTGAAAAAAAAGAAGACCTTAGCCGCTATGGGATAGCTGATTTAGAACATGTAGAAAATAATGTTTATAAAATTAAAAGTATTGTTGAGAAACCTGAATCTAATGAAGCACCATCGGATATCGCCACACACGGTGGATATATTTTGCCTCACGAAGTTTTTAGCGCCATTCGTCGTGTTAAACCTGGAAAGGGCGGAGAAGTATGGTTGACAGACGCAATCAATCTTTTAAAAAAAGAAGGTTTTCCTCTTTATACCGTCGTTATTAAAGATGCCAAATACTATGATACCGGAAATAAGATCGAATATTTAAAAACAGTAGTTGAGATGGCACTCAATCATAAGGATATAAACGGAGAGTTCAGAAGTTTTTTAAAAACAATTAAACTTTGATTACGAATTTGTAATTGCCTTCAACGTCGTAAACGTCGTATTGCAAAAACCGACCTCAGTTGATAAAATTTATAGATTATGGCAAAAAAAGTAATAGAAGAAGCAAAAATCAATGATCGTATTGAAAAATTATTTAAACTCAATGCTCATCTTGGGCATAAAAGTAATAGAATTCATCCAAAAGCTAAAAAATTTATTTATCGCATTGATGAAGGAGTTTCGATTATTGATCTTACCAAAACTATTGACCTTTTAGATAAAGCCAAAAAATTTGTTGCGGATCTTTCAGCTGAATCCAAAAAAATTCTTTTTGTTGTCACTAAAAAAAATATTGCCTCAATTACCGAAAAGGTTTGTAAAGAAAAAAACCTTCCTTATATTACGGTTAAGTGGCCTGCCGGGCTTTTAACGAATTTTGAAACACTTCTTAAAAATATCAATAAATTAAAATCAATGGAGGAAGAAAAAGCAAATGGCAGTTGGAATAAATTTGTAAAACACGAACAAGTCAAATTACAAAAACAGCTTAATCGTTTGAATAAATTTTATGGGGGTCTTGTTTCGGTCACGAGACTGCCGGATGCTTTATTTATAGTAGATACCAAAAAAGAAAAAACTGCTATTTTAGAGGCTGTCCGAACAAATATTCCGGTCATTGCTATTGTGGATACCAATGTTGATCCTGAGCAGATCAAATTTCCAATTCCCGCCAACGACGACTCACCAGAAACTGTAGAATTTATTATAAAAGAAATTGCCAAAGCCTATTCAAAATAAAAGATGATTGATATTAAAAAACTTAAAACTTTACGTAGAAAAACCGACATCTCTCTCGCTATGTGTAAAAAAGCTCTTGAGCAATCAAAAAACGATATAAAAAAAGCAGAAGAATTTCTTATAAAATGGGGTGCGGAAAAAATATCAGAGAAAAAAGATCGAACTACTAATCAAGGAGCGATTTTTTCCTATGTCCACCACAATAAAAAAATTGCTACGCTTGTTGAAATTCTATGTGAGACTGACTTTGTCTCTAATAATCGCGACTTTCAGAAACTGGGAACGGAACTTGCTATGCAGCTTGCTTTTTGTGATGCAAAAAAAATAGAAAATCTCTTGGAACAAGAGTATATTCGCGACCCGTCAAAAAAAGTAAACGACATTTTTAAAGAAGCGGCCGCCAAATTCGGAGAAAACATAAAAATCGGTAGATTTTTGCGCTGGAGTCTGGGAGAATAATTCTTAATATGAGACATGAAATCATTGACGAATTTGATAAGCAAACTTTAAAAACAATAACTTCGCTTAAAGAAGAATTAAAATCCATAAGGACTGGAAGAGCCAATCCGGCTCTTGTAGAAAATTTAATTGTTGAAACTTATGGAGGACAAACAAGATTAAAATTATTTGAACTTGCAACTATTTCAACAGACGGACCAAGCGCTCTTATTGTCATGCCTTTTGATCCTTCAACAATTGTCGACATTGAAAAGGCAATTTTAAAATCTCCTCTTGGAATTTCACCTCAAACTCAAGCAAATCGAATCATCATTCGTCTCCCAAGCCTTTCAACCGAACAGAGAGAAAAGATAATTAAACTTCTTGGACAAACAGTTGAGGAAAAAAAAGTAATTGTGAGAAATCTTCGGGACGAAGCCAGAAAAAAAATTAGAATCGCATTTGACAGCAAAGAAATAACGGAAGATGATAAATTCCGCCTGGAAAAAGAATTGGATAATCTTACTCAAAAAAAGTTAGAAGAAATTCAAGCGATACGGGAAATAAAAGAAGACGAAATCCTGGAAATTTAATATATGTCAATCATTATTTTTCTACTAATTCTGTCTCTGTTGGTCCTTGTCCATGAATTTGGTCATTTTATTACTGCAAAAAAACAGGGAATACTTGTTGAGGAGTTTGGATTTGGTTATCCACCTCGCCTCTTAAGTGTGAAAATCGGGGAAACCGTTTATAGTATTAATCTCATTCCGCTTGGTGGATTTGTTAAGGTATACGGTGAAGAGTACCAGGAAAAAATTGATCCGAAACTTAAATCAAGAAGTTTTACGGCGAAAAAGCCCTGGCAAAAAAGTTTGGTCTTGGTAGCCGGCATTATCGGAAATTTTTTACTTGGTTGGGTTCTAATATCTTATCTTTTTACCCAAGGTGTACCAACACCAACCAATAAAGTAATAGTCGAACAAGTTGCCAAAAAATCACCAGCTGCCCAGGCCGGAATCAAGGAAGGTGATATTATCCAGTATTTTGCCGTATCAAACTCTCAAAAATCTATTAAGCTTGAATCAGCCGACGATCTGATCTCTTATTCAAAAAAATATGCTGGTTCACAAATTGTTTTGACTATTAAACGTAACGAAGAAACCCTAATTAAAAAAATTACGCCTAGAGTTAAACCTCCGTCTGGCGAAGGTCCTTTAGGGATAGCCATTACCTCATATCTGGAAAAAAAATACCCATGGTATCAAGCTCCTTTTTATGGGTTAGTTGAGGCATTAAATATTACAAAAAAAATTACCGTTGAACTTATAAAAACAATTATCCAGTTCGTCGGTTCCCAAAAACCGTCAGTCGAAGTAAGCGGACCTATCGGTATTGCTTCCTATACAAGTAAAGTAATAAAATTTGGTAAAAACGCTGTTCTTGAACTTATCGCTCTTTTATCTTTAAATCTTGCTATTGTCAACCTTCTTCCATTTCCTGCGCTTGATGGAGGACGACTTGTTCTTGTCCTTTATGAATGGTTTACGAAAAGAAAAGTTAATAAGGATTTCGAGAAATATCTTAATCTTATCGGATTTGTCCTTCTTTTGACACTAGCTGCTGTTATTTCCGTCAACGATATAATTCGTTTGACGAAATAATCATTTATTTTATATACTATTTTATGGTTTTTTTAACAGAAGCCTATCGCGTTATTACCATATCGGGTAAAGTTGCAACAGGTACTTCAACTCTTGCTAAAAATCTTACGGAAGCTTTGGGATGGAGATATGTTAATGTTGGCGAAATTCAAAGAAAATATGACCGGTGTCACAAAATCCATGAAAACCAGCAGGGTGCTACCTCTCGTTCGGACGATCACGAACAAAGTATTGACGACATGACAAAAAAAATGCTGCAAACCAAGAAAAGAATTATTTATGAGGCTTGGCTTGCTGGTTTTATGGCTCAAGGAATTGACAAGGTACTAAAAATCTTGGTTACCTGCTCTCACGATGAAGTACGCATTGATCGAGTCGTTAACCGAGAAAATGTGACTATTATCCAGGCTAAACAATGGATAAAACAAAGAGAAGAAGAAAATTTGAAAAAATGGCAAAAGCTCTATGGCCCTTATAATTTTTGGGACCCAAAGTATTATGATCTTGTAATCGATACTTATTCGTCAGGACCGATGGAAACTGTCGGCAAAGTCCTTGATCGACTTAAGTTCAAAAGTAAACTTCATAAATGAAATATCAAAACATTACGATTTCCGGCAAAATATGTACCGGAAAATCAACACTTCGAAACCTACTGGTTAAAAAACTTGGTTGGCAGACTTTTTCAACCGGTGAGCTGTTTCGCGAATATGTAAAAAAACATAATCTTTGCCTCGACCAAGCCGAGGAACAAAATAATAAACTTTCCAAAAAAATTGACGGCCAGGTGAGAAAGCTTTTAAAAACCAAAAAGAATCAGATTGTTGATAGTTGGCTTGCAGGAATCACGGCTAGAGGAGTTCCTTTGGTTTTAAAAATTTTACTTGTTTGTAAGGACGATATTCGCTACAAAAGATTCGCCAAGCGCGAAAAAACATCGTATATTGATGCAAAAATTAAGGTTGAAGAACGTTTTGATAACTGGGCAAAAAAAATTTATCAAATTTACAAAAGAAATGATTTTTTTGACGAGAAATATTTTGATTTAGTAATAGATACTTCTTATATTACCCCACAAGCAGTGTTAAAAAAAGTTTTAATTTGTTTGAATGCAAAAATTGACTGAGTATATTCAAAAAAAGAATTAGCGAAATGCGCAACCAAGACGGATGGTAGGATTGCTGAAGCGATGCAATGCTCTTTGTGTAAACGTTTGGGCAAACCATAAAAAGAGAATTTATGGAAGAATACTGCGCCAAACAGATCAAAATGCAAATGATTGGAGTAAGCAATTTATTAAATTTTGTGATAAAAAATACTCACAGGGTATAGTCAACCTCCACTACAATGTTTTAAAACATTGTAGTGGAGCTAAATCCCTGTTTTCCTTTTTTCTTTTAAGATTAAGTTTATCTCTCCAAGCTTGACTCCAATCAACTCCGGCCGTTCCAGGGCCATATAGAGTCAGTAAAGTTTCTTCTAAAAACTGACCTGTCTTTTCATCCTTAACAATTTTCTTTAAAATTGGGATAACTCCCCGACTTTTTTCACTTAAAATACTATATTTTGCGACTGTAGAAAGTGAAACTTTAAGAACATGACAGATAGTTAAATAATCTATATTTTTCATAAGTAGATAAATAATGGCTATTCTTTTTGCAATCATGATTCTTTCTACCGAAGAAAGAATATCAGATAATACCAATTCAAATTCGTTTCTATTATCAGCATTTCCAACCACTTCAAAAAACAATTTGAATAGTTTTTCCAAGATTTCATCTCTCACTATAAAGCGAGAAATTGGTGGCATACTATAATGTTTTAAAACATCGAAGTAATTGATGTCAATGGACTACGCTACAAAAATACATGAGTAGATCATCAAATTAAGAATAAATTCGATTTATTGGTCGGTTTTATGTTTTTAATCATCTAAACAAAATTGATTATTCAATCAATCAAGGGTTTTGTATAATTATTTGATATGCGTTATTCAAAACTTTTTGGCAAAACTGCAAAAACTGTTTCTTCGCAGTTTGAATCAAAAAGCCATGAACTTTTAACAAAAGCTGGTTATATCAATCAGTTGGCTTCTGGTATTTTTAACATTCTTCCTTTAGGTAAAATAGTTTTAACAAAAATTGAAGACATTATTCGAGATGAGATGAATAAAATCGGCGGCCAGGAAGTTCAAATGCCGATTTTACATCCTAAATCGCTTTGGCTTGAATCCAACCGTTGGGATGCGGTCAACGTACTGTTTAAAACAAAGAGTAACTTTGGACAAGAATACGCTATTGCGCCAACTCATGAAGAAACTGTGACACCTTTGGCAAAAAAATTTATCAAAAGTTATCGGGATTTACCTCTTGCACTGTATCATATAACTCAAAAATTTCGCGATGAACCACGACCAAAATCCGGCATATTGCGCGGCCGGGAGTTCGAGATGAAAGATCTCTACTCATTCCACAGTACAAAAGAAGACTTTGCTCATTTTTATAAAAAAGTAATTGACACTTACCTAAAAATATTTTCTCGCTGCGGTCTTAACATGATAAAAATTACCGAAGCCTCAGGCGGTGATTTTACCAAAAAATTTTCTCACGAATTTAATGTAATTACGCCTGCCGGCGAGGTCGACTTGATCTACTGTCCCAATTGCACTTTTGTCCAAAATGAAGAAATCGCAGAAAAAAAAGAAACCTGCCCGGAATGTAAAACCCCATTAAAAAAAGATCGGGCGATTGAAGTAGGCAATATTTTTGATCTGGGAACCCGCTTTAGCCAGGCCTTTAAGCTTAAGTTTACAAATCAATCGGGGGCTGAAGAATACCCATATATGGGTTGCTACGGAATCGGCATAAGCCGCTTACTTGGAACTATTGTTGAAATTTCTTCGGACGAAAAAGGAATCGTATGGCCAAAAGAAGTCGCGCCATATCATGTCCATTTAATCGGCCTTAATCTTGAAGACGAATCAATAAAGTCAAAGGTTTGCCAGGTTTACCAAACCATTCAAGAAAAAAATATCCCGGTTCTATTTGATGATAGGGAAGGAATTTCTGCCGGGGAAAAATTTACCGATGCCGATCTTATCGGAATACCCGCGAGACTCGTCGTTTCTAAAAAAAACAGTGATAAAATCGAGTTCAAAAAAAGAGTCGAAAAGGAAATAAAACTTCTTAATTTGGAAGAAATAGAAAAAATGGTATAATAATCCTCTTATATGAAAACGATCGTCACACACTACTCTCCGGACCTTGACGCTTTTGCATCTTGTTGGCTTATTAAAAGATACTTACCCAAATGGAGTTGCGCCGAGATAAGGTTTGTTCCTGCCGGTGAAACTTTAGAAAGCAAAGATCCTGATAAAAACCCAAGCATCATTCATGTTGATACCGGTCTTGGCAGGTTTGATCACCACCAAACCGGCAAAAAAACCAGCGCGACAAGACTTTTTTTTGATTATCTTAAAAAAGAAGGTTTTATTGGCAAAAAAGAAGTCGTTCCTCTCGAAAGAATGGTTGATGTCATTACAATGATTGACCAGTTCAACGAAGTCTTTTTGCCCGACCCGACAGCTGATATTTATGAGTTTAATCTATATCAGTTGGTGGATGGTTTAAAAAACATTATCCAGAATGACGAACAAACAACTGATATGGTTTTTATTATTCTTGATGCTGTCTTTATCGGTTTTAAAAATAAAGTACGGGCTGAAGAGGAAATTAAAAATGGTTTTATTTTTCGGTCGTTTTGGGGAAAAACTTTAGCTATGGAAAATGGAGTGGAGGAGTCAATAAAACTTGCCCAGAAATCCGGTTATTTTTTGGTTGTAAGACGAAACCCGGAAAACGGCATGATTCGGATTAAAGCCCGGCCGGATACAAAAATAGGCCTGGACGAACTGTATTATAAATTAAAAAGCATTGATAAAAAAGCAACCTGGTACCTTCATCCTTCAAAGAGAATTCTTCTAAACGGCTCGATGAAAAATCCAAAAACAAAACCATCGTCCCTGTCTTTAAAAAAGATTATTGAAATAATAAGCAGTTTTTAATACAATAGAATATTAGATGGTAGAGTATTGAACATTCTATCTTCTATTGACTACCGTCTAAAATCTTAAAAAGGAGGTGCAATTATGGTATATGTTACTAAAAAAAAAGGCGAGACAAAAGAAACACTTTTTCGAAAATTCACAAGATCTTTTATTGATGAAGATATTGTTACCGAAGTAAGAAAAAAACTTTTTTATAAAAAACCTTCTTTGAAAAAAAAAGAGGAGGAAAAAGAAAGAATAAAAAGACATTCAAAAAAATATGGTCATCATCACATGTCCATCAAGATATAAAATCAGTAGGCCACGAATTAAAAAAGTGGTTGAAGAAATTTTTATTAAGGAAAGAATTCCGAATGACTATAATCTTAATCTGATATTTATCGGCCGAAATAAAATGAAGGCAATTGCCGCGAAATATAAAAACGAAGACGTTGCATTGCCTGTTCTTTCTTTTGCTTACAGTCATGAAAAAGACAATTTATTGGGAGAGATCTTTATTTGCTATCCGCAAGCAGTACTTTTGGCTGCCGAAAGAGAAAAAAAAGTTAACCAAACACTTGATTGGTTAATCGAACACGGTATTAATAATATAATCAATAAATAATGTTTTATCTCAAATACCGACCTTCAAACATTGAAGAACTTGACAACAGCAAGGTCAAAGAAATTATCAAAAAAATTTTGGAATCAAAATCCATTCCTCATGCCTATTTATTTGTCGGACAAAAAGGCACTGGAAAAACTTCAACAGCCAGAATTTTTGCCAAAGCGATAAACTGCAAAAATAACCACTTCAGTGATAAAAAAATAAAAACGGTTGAACCATGTAACAGATGTGAAAACTGCCAAAGCATTAGCCACTCAAATTCCGTCGATATTGTAGAGATGGATGCAGCTTCAAATCGCGGAATTGATGAGATCAAAAAACTTATTTATGAAACAAATTTTTTGCCGATGATAAGCAGATATCGGGTTTTTATCATTGATGAAGCACACATGATCACACCCGAAGCTTTTAATGCCTTACTTAAAACGCTTGAGGAACCTCCACCATCAGTTATCTTTATTTTTGCAACAACCAACAAAGACAAAATCCCAAAAACCATCATTTCTCGTTGCAATGTCGTTAACTTTGGTCAAGCAAATAAAATAGATATTATTCGAATGCTCAACCGTTGCATTAAGGGTGAAAATATTACTATTGATAAAAAATTAGTTGAACTTATTGCCAGTCACAGCGATAATTCTTTTCGAGACGCGGCAAAAATATTGGAGGAATTATTTATTCAAAATAAACTCGGGTTTGAAGAAGGTAAAAAATTTTTAGGCCTGTCCAAAAAAAATTTTCTAGAAGTAATCAACAATAAAAATATAAAAGAAACCTTAGCCTGGATCGATGAATTTTCCGAATCCGGCGGCAACTTCAAAACACTTCTTGAGGAAACCTTAAACGACCTAAGAATTATTTTATTAAAAAATAACGGACTTAATATAGAGGAAGTTCCAGAGCTAAGTTTTAACCTAAAAGAAATCGTTGTACTTATTAAACTTTTAACTGAAGCCTATCAAAACTTGAAAATCACCCCTATTGAATCTTTACCACTTGAGATTGCCGTTATAGAATTTTATAATAGTAAAATCAGTTCTTGATGAACTTGATAGATTTTACAACTTTACAACTTTATAACTAATATGAATAATCCTCTAAGTGGTCTTGGTGACTTACAAAAATTGCAGCAACAGGCCCAAGCTATGCAACAGGCGCTTCAACAAGAGCATGTTACCATTGAAAAAAACGGAGTCAAAGTTACGCTTCGTGGAGATCAGGCAATTGAAGCGGTCGAAGTAGATGGTGTTGTCGAAAATAGGATTGCCGAAGCCATAAATGAAGCCATTAAAAAAACACAGGAATTGGCTGCCCGTAAATTAATCGAAATATCATCGCAACAAAAATAATGATTAAACTTTTTTCCGGCTCCACCAACTATAAACTATCTCAGGAAGTAGCCGATCGTCTTAAAATTCACCTGGCAAAAGCGGAAATCGCCAGATTTAGCAACTCGGAAATTCGGGTGACTATTTTTGAAGAAGTTAAGGACCAAAACTGCGTGATTATTCAACCGACAGCAAACCCAACAAACAACAGCTTAATGGAATTCTTTCTTTTTGCCGATGCACTAAAAAGATGTCAGGCAAAAAAAATAATCGGGGTCGTACCATACTTTGGCTATGCCAGACAAAATAAAGAGCACCGATCAGGTGAGTCTGTTTCCGTAAATGTCGTTATTCGATTTATGGAAACGGTTGGTTACGATAAAATCTATACTTTTGATATCCACGACGAAGGAACAGAAGGTATCTTTACTATTCCATTTAAAAACCTATCTGTCCTTCCAATGCTTGCAAAGCATATCAAGAAAAAAATGACAGAAAACGAAGTTAAACAAACAATTGTCGTTTCACCAGATCAAGGTGGGGTAGAAAGAGCAAGAATATTTGCCAACAGTTTTCACGATAAAAAAGTTAATGTGGCAGTCATTGAAAAAAAAAGAGACCTGGATAAAATTCACAACTCAGAAGCACTTGAACTTTTTGGAAATGTTAATGGAAAAAATGTTATTCTGGTCGATGATATTATCACCTCAGGAGGCACTTTAATTAACGCAGCCAAACTCTGCTTTGCTTCAGGCGCTAAAAAAATTTATGCCGTAATTGTCCATCATGATTTTTCTCCGGAAGCACCAAGAAAACTCCAAAAATCAATAATTGAAAAAATATACACCACAAATACGATTGAATTGAAATTCGCCCAGAATTTTCCCAAACTTGAAGAAGTTACAATCGCACCTCTTATTGTACAGGAAATAAAAAATATTTAATAATTGTTTCTGTTCTCCAAGGATTTTTTCAAGGTCATGTAGTCTGCATATTCAAGATTCGCACCAATCGGTAAACCGTATCCAAGTCGCGTAATTTTGAGCTTTGGGTTTTGAACTTTGAGCTTATTTTTAATATAGGTCGCCGTCGCTTCTCCTTCCATATCGGGATTGGTCGCCAAAATAACCTCTTTTAACCTATTGATCTTTTGATCTGTCAATTTTTTAACCTTTTCAATAAGCTGGTTAAGATAGATATCTTCCGGTCCAATGTTGTTTAGAGGGTCAATCCGACCGTGCAATACATGATAAATGCCGTTGTAAATATTTCCTTGTTCCAAAGAAATAAGATCAACCACCGACTCAACTACAGTGATTGTACTCTGGTCTCTTTTTGGATCGGCACAGATCTGACAAAGCTCGTCCTCGGTAAAATTAAGACAGTTCTTACAAAGTTTAGTTTTTTTCTTTAACTCGAAAATTGCCTTTCCAAATTCCTTAAGATCACCGTCGGGCATTCGTAAAAGATAAAAAGCCAGTCTGTTTGCCGTCTTTTCACCAATTCCAGGCAGTCTTTCCAAAAATAAACTGATCTGTTTTAAACTCGATGGTAAATTGACCACAGGTAAAAACTACAAAGTTATAATCTCAACGACAATAAGTGGTTTGCGTCCGCGTTCTTGGTAAAATAAGTTTTCCAAAACATCAACAATCTGTTTTTTAAGGTTGCCGATATTTATGATATTTTTTTCTCTAGGCTTGGTGATTCTTTCAATTTCGCGAATTGCTTTTTTATAAAGATCCTTTTCTTCTTTTTCAAAAACAAATCCTCGTGAAATAAGCTTGGGCTCGGAAAGCAGTTTTCTTTGATTATCAATATTGATCATAACAACAACCATACCGTCTTGAGCCAAAGTTTGCCTGTCACGCAAAACGACATTCCCAACATCTCCAACACCATAAGCATCGACATAGATATTTTGGGTTTCTATTTGTTTACCGAGATTGGCTTTTTTTTTCTCAAACCAAACCGTTTCACCCTCCAAAAGCATAAAAATATTGTTTTTAGGATATCCCAAATCCGCAATTAATCTTTGATATTGCCTTTGATGACGAATTGTCCCTCCAATCGGCAGAAAATATTGAGGATTGACGAAACGGACTAAAAGCTTCATATCTTCTTGGTTGGCGTGACCCGAGGCATGAAGCTGATCTGTAATTGCCGGGTAGATTACATCAGCTCCTTTTAAAATAAGCTCTTCAATCAAACCATAAACTTCCTCTTCATTACCAGGGATCGGATCCGAGGAAAAGACGATTTTATCACCAGCCGTAATTTTTACATTAGGATTTTGATCGCGAGCTAATTTTGAAAGAGCAGAATCATACTGCCCTTGAGAACCTGCGACGATAAGACAAAGTTTATTGGGTGGAATGCGATGGCAAGACGCTTCTTCAATCTGCAGGGAATGCGGAATCGGCAGATATCCAATTTGGCTTGACAGCTTGGTATTCTCTTTCATTGATCGACCCAAAAAACAAATTTTACGATTGAATTTTATGGCTGTATCAACACATTGCCTGATTCTGGAAATATTCGAAGAAAAAGTCGTCATTACAAACTTACCTTTGGCCAAACGCATTTCGTCTTCCAAGGTTGCACCAACAATTTTTTCAGAAAGTGTTAAACCTTCTCTTTCTGCGCCCAAACAGTCGGACATCAAACATAAAATTCCTTCACGTCCGGCTTTGGTAATACTAAAAAAATCAGGTGGTGAACCAAAAGGAGGTGTGAGATCAAATTTGTAGTCCGTACCGTGATAAAAGTTGCCAATAGGAGTTTTTATTACAATATGAGTCGTATCTGGAATGGAATGAGTCATTTTAATAAAACTCAGGCGAAACTCTCCAAGAATTAGTTCTTTGTTAAAATCTATCTCTTGAACATTCGGTTTTACATTAAACTCCTTAAATTTATTTTCAAGCAATACTTTTGTCAGTTTACTCGCATATACTTTTGGTGCACGAAGTGCATTATAGTGATAGGGAAGAGCCGAAATATGATCTTCATGACCGTGAGTAACTACAACAGCACGAATTTTATCAACTTTGTCAAGAAGGTAACTTATATCCGGAATAACAAAATCAATACCCAGTTCGCGGCTTCCCGGAAAACCTACCCCACAGTCGACAACTAAAATATCTTGAAGTTTGTCATCTTTATATAGTTCATAAAGATACATGTTTTTTGTAACATCGGTAACCCCGCCCAGTGGAATAAATCTAAGTTTATAATTATTATTCATATCTTTTTATTATACTTTACCTATGAAAAAGATAACGAAGAAAAATGTGATGGAAAAACTGGAAACGGTCATGGATCCGGAAATTAATATCTCCATTGTCGATCTTGGTCTAATCTATAAAGTTGAATTAAAAGAAAAATCCGTATTCATAACAATGACTCTAACGACAATCGGTTGTCCGCTTTATGATTTTATGAAGCAAGATGTCCGAGAAAAGATTAAAGAACTAGGTTTTTTGGATAAAAATATTAAAATCAAATTAGTCTTTGATCCGCCTTGGTCAACCGATAAAATGACACCGCGGGGAAAAGCAATACTTGGTATATAAAAATGGCTAAAGGAAATATTTTGCATGATAGCTTTGAACAGCTGGCCGAACTGGGAAAAACTACCACCAAACAAGGAGTAAAACAGATCGGCCAAACATTTAGTCCTTTAAAAATTTTAGAAAATATTACAGGAAGAAATCAGGAGGAAAACATCAATAAGCAAATGGGAGAAATGGAGAAAAAGAAAGATGCCAGTACGCCTCTTGATTTTGAAAAACTTCAAAAAAAATATCAAGATCAAGATAAAATAAAAACTGAAACTTTACGTAACCGTTTATTTCAGATGGTTAAACGCGAGGACGAAAAGTCTTTAGAACAAAAAAAAATAGATTACCAGGAAAAAAAAAGAAAAGAAGAATACGAAAAAACCGAAAAACAAAGGCAGAAAAACCAACAACAAGCAGCTCAGATGTCGGAAGAGCCTAAAGGAAAAGTAAGACAAAGTATTTTCTCGCCTAAAAAAATGGCCCAACGTAACGTCACCGAAATCCGTCCGGCAACAGGCAAACAGTAAGTCGGGGTAGTGAGATTTGAACTCACGACCTCTTCGTCCCGAACGAAGCGCGCTAGCCGCTGCGCCATACCCCGAAACTATATTTATTTTACCATTAATTCTATTTATAATATTTATATGCGGAAATTTAAGTTAATCTTCAGGATTTCTTTGTTTATCGTAGTTCCAATAGTTTTATTTGCTCTTTTTCAATATTTTTCCAAAGCGACACCGACTAAGGCAAATATCGTTGTTGATACGCGGAAAATAATCGGCTTCATCAATCCAAACTGGAAAGCACTTGCTCAAGGCGGAGAAGAAAAAGGCGTACGGATGCTTGAAAATGTTATTGATCCGGTTGCCGCTCTTTTTCCTAAATCTATAAGAATCGATCATATATATGATTTTTATGACGTAGTAAATCGCGGACCTGACGGAAAACTGACATTCGATTGGTCACGACTTGACGAAACAGTCTGTGATATATATCACACCGGAGCAAAACCTTTTTTTTCCTTGGGTTATATGCCGCCTGTTATATCCGATGATGGAAGTTTAATCGGTAAACCCGGAAACTGGAATGACTGGGCGCTTTTGGTACAAAAAACTATTGAAAGATATAGCGGCCGGGAAACCCGTCTTTGTGGCGGTGTGATTGGTAATCTGTTGGAGGATATCCACTATGAGGTATGGAATGAACCTGACCTTGAAACTTTTGGTAAATGGAGTCACTGGGGTGGCGACAAAGATTACAAAACCCTTTATTTTTATAGCGTAAAAGGTGCAAACGCAGCTCAAAACGTAAATAGATTTCTAATCGGCGGACCCGTGACAACAGCTGCTTACAAAAATTGGTTTCGGGTTTTTGCCGACTATGTTTTGGAAAATAAACTCCGTATCGACTTTATTTCCTGGCATCACTATTCTAAAAATCCGGATGACTTTTATCAAGATTTGGAAAATCTAAACGATTGGTTTTCCGATCCGAAATACGAGCGTTTTCGTTTTTTACCAAAAATAATCAGTGAATGGGGATATGATTCCAATCCAAATCCGGTGGCTAACACGGATATTGGCGCAGCCCATACTGTTGCTGCAATCCGTAATCTAATCGAGCAAAAAGTGGAACTGGCTTATACATTTGAGATAAAAGACGGTGTCAACCCAAGTTGGGGAATTCTAAATCATGACGGTAAAAAAAAACCCCGCTACTTTGCCTTGCAACTTTTAAATCTGCTTGACCGAGCTCGGGTTGAAGTAACAGGAGAGGGAACATTTGTCCGTGCCATTGCCAGCCAGTCTTACAATAAAATCGTGATTATCCTGGTCAATTATGATCAAAATAATCAAAACGTGGAACTTGTTCCTGTAAAAATCGACAATTTAACGCCAGGAGGCTACGAAATTAGAGAAACATATTTAAATGATCCACCAAAAAACGAGTATGTGACCCTAAATAAACCATACCTTCAGAAAAATATCTTAATGCCGGCAAACTCGATTGTCGCCATCGAACTTATCAAACAATAGATGCTATAATTTGACTATGAAACTTTTTAATACGCTGACAAGAAAGCTTGAGGAGTTTAAACCAATCCTAGAAAACAAAGTTCGTTTTTATCATTGCGGCCCGACAGTCTACTGGATACAACATATTGGAAATCTTAGGGGAGCGGTCATGGCAGATCTGGTTTTGCGATCTTTAACCTATCTTGGCTACACGGTTTCTTACGTTCAAAACTATACCGATGTCGGTCATCTGACAAGCGATGCCGATACCGGTAAGGATAAAATGGAAAAAAGCGTTAAAAAAGAAGGGCTCACACCACAACAAATTGCTAATAAATATATCAAAATATATGAAAAAGATGCCAAAGATATTAATATAATAACGCCAAATTTCACGCCACGAGCCTCCGAATATATTGATCAAATGATTGCGATGATCAAAACGCTTTTTGATAAGGGTTTTGCTTACGTTACGGATCTGGCCGTTATCTATGATACAAGCAAATTCCCAGACTACAACAAACTTAGTCACCAGAAAATTGAAGAAAATATCAAAGGCGCAGGAAAAGGTCAGATTACCGATCCTGGTAAAAAACATTTTACTGATTTTAATCTTTGGGTTTTTAAAAAAGGTGAGCACAAAAATGCTCTTCAAACATGGAAAAGTCCCTGGGGTGAAGGCTTTCCAGGCTGGCATATTGAGTGTTCGGCTATGACCAAGACTATTCTTGGCGACACCATAGATATTCATATGGGTGGTGTTGAACACATTCCGATTCATCATACCAATGAAATTGCCCAAAGCGAGGCGGCAAACGGAGTCAAATTCGCAAACTACTGGTTGCACAACGAGCATCTTGTTGTTGATCATAAAAAAATGGCAAAGTCGGAAGGAACCGGGCTTAGCCTGAAGCAGATTATCGAAAGAGGTTTTGATCCTTTAGCTCTAAGATATTTATTTTTAAACTCTCATTACAGATCAAGACAGAACTTCACCTGGGAGTCTTTAACTGCAGCTCAAGAAACATATAAAAAACTTAAAAATTACGTTTTGATTCTGCATCAACAGACCCAAAGATCACAACTCTCTCAAGAAAAGCTTAAAAAAATTGACGAGTATCGTAATCGCTTTGTAGAAGCTCTTTCCAACGATTTTCAAATTCCTCAGGCCCTGGCTACCACCTGGGAGATGCTCAAATCAAACATCCCATCAACCGATAAACTGGATCTTTTATTGGATTTTGATCAGGTTTTTGGTTTAAAGCTCAATATGGTTGAAGAGGACAAAATTCCCGAAAAAATTCAAGAGTTGGCAAAAAAAAGGCAAATAGCAAAACAGAAACACGATTATACAGCTTCGGATTACATCCGAAAACAAATAAACGCTTGTGGTTATCAAATAGAAGATACTGAAACTGGATTTAAGATCAAAAAAATTTGAGATTCCTTCTTATTCATCAAACTTCGTCGACAAAGAAAATACTACCAATGAATAGTCTTGAGTGTTGACAACTCCGTCTAAATTAACATCAACATTATTGTAAACACTTGAAACACTATAACCCAGGTATTGTCGAATTAACGAAAGATCGTATGAATTAATTAGACCATCCTGCGTCGGCAGGTCTCCGGAAAGAAGCATAATACCTGAAAAATCAAATTCATTACTCCCTTTTACTAAAGTAATGTTTGATTTTTCACATTGATAATAACCAGACTTAGACTCGATCGGTGTGGTATCACAGATTTTTTTCTGAATGTGTTTGGGACCTTTTACCAAAATTTTAAAAAGCTTACCGTCAACATCCTTATCATCAAAATTAAAATAGGCTTTGCCGGTAAAAACACCGCTTGAAGTGGCAATAAAATCCGCCTGCGAATTAAATTGATCACCGTCTGTTGAAACCAAAGTTATCTTTGTCCGCAAACTGTTGTATTCATCATCGGGTTTTGAAGTAATCCCTTGGAACTTCAAGTGAAGTTCTATTGTCGTATTTCCGCTTTGAGCCAAGGTTGGAAGCGGTGTTAAGGTTGGTAGGAGAATCTGTGTCGTAATCGGCGTAGGAGTATTGGCTGCTATCGAACTTGTCGGAACAGAGGTTGGTATTGGTGAAGAATTGCCAACGCAGGCTGGTATTACACGGGTTGTACCGGAGCATTTTGCGCCGGTTTGAGTACTTGAAGGTTGCTGATCGATTTCCGTCGCCTGCATTGCCCGAATGGCATTTTTACAGTCACTCGACCCAGATCCGTAAAGATCATTACAACTGTTAACCATTGCCTCGTACATGGAACGGAAATTCCCGGTCAAAGACATATAAATATTTACAGCTCGATATACTATCTGCAATGCCTTATCCATACCAACCGCAGTCAATTCACAACCGTTGAAACTTCCGCCTTCGCTCATTAAATAAAAAGTTTTATTGAAAACCCCATTGTTCGTATGAATTCCTCCCGAATCCGAAGTACCGCAATAATAGTGATCAGAAAAAAGTCGATCCGGATCACCGGCTTTTGTCGGATCGTCCATATACCTTATTACATCATTTATATTAGTATCTTCACCTAAAAACCAATCTCCTGAATCATCACCGGCTCCATAAATATCAGAAACCGATTCATTAAGAGTTCCTGACTGATAGCTTGAACCCAGCTTTCTACCGGTCACTCCGTGACCTATTTCATGGGTAATAATATCATTCACTATCATCGAGTCACAAAGATATATTTTTTTGTCCGAAGTATCAAAAAAAGCACCCGGACAGTAAGCCGAAAGAAGATGTACTACTCCATATAAAGTAGTTCCGTTTCCATCAAAACTGTCCAACCCAAAACTACTGTAATAAAAGTCATATGATTCTTTTAATAGTTTATACGCTTTATTGGCCGAACCATCTGAAACAGAATCTTCACCCTCTTTTCTTATATCATACACCGACCCATTGCTGTTCATTCCTTGAATAATTCGATTTAAGGATCCAACCAGTTTATTTTCCGAATAAAGGATCTGTTTTGAAGAAAGATCAACAAAATACTTTTTGGAAAACAAAGGAAAAGTATTATCCTCGCTTTTTATCCAGACAACAAGTATCAGGTAATTATTTTCATCATCACCAAGACCCATTATTTTTTTGTTGTAGATATATTTTTCGGATTCATAAACATAAAGATTGTTCTGGCCTAATTCATTTTTTGCTTCGGTTAAGGCAATCTCCTGTGCCTCTTCTGTTGTAATTTTTGCCTTAGGAACTGTCTCACTCACAACCAGATTACCGTCAATTCCGTAAACCTCACCTGCCTTATCAATGTGCATGGCAAGATGCGAACCATAGACCGGAATACTGTCTATATTTTGTTCGTAATAAAAATGTTCGCTGCCCGAGCTTATTTTTGATTTTAACTTCATCTGATTAATTGTTTCTTCGTCGACTAATCCTTCAACGTTTTTTCCGGCAAAAGCAGCCATTCCTAGTTTTTTCTGACTGTTGGAAAAACTATAAAGTTTTTTATCACTTGTCGAATCACTCTCACCGTAATAGGCAAACTGATTAATTTTTTTGGTCTTTTTCTGGCGTTTAATAACTGCTTTTTTTGTATCAAAATTGACTTCTTTATTCGCAGCGGCCGAGGATTTTTTTTGAAAACTGTAGTAGTTTAAAAAAACAAAACCACAGATTGCGGTTAAGCCGAGGAATACAATCAAAAAAAATTTAGTTATTTTCATAAATCGATATCGATACCATATCGGCTGTTGTTATTCGCCTCAAAACAAACTTATAATCAAAAGCAGAAAGCGAGTCGGTCATCACTCCGGAAAATCCGCCGGATTTAAACTGAAGTTTTTCTTCGCGGTTATTTTTTTTTACGGAGATTATCGCTGTTTCAAGGCAGTCTAGACAAGTTTCCTTTGCCATATCAACGGTAATAAGCTCTATCGTTAAATCATCAAAAGGAATAGGCGTATTTAGTTTGAGATCAAGATTTTGCCCAAAATTAATAGTACAGTTTCTTACCTCTGATAGAATATCTTCGTTTTTTTCACTTATCAGATTTGACTCCCGTTTACTGTTTTTTTCATAAATAAATTTGACTTCCGAATTATTATTACCTATTGTTTTAAAAGTTATTACTGCAAGGACTGTTTTTTTAAAAAAAATTTCTTTTGAAAGATTAATTTTTTTGATTGCGGTAATTAAAACTTCGTCGTCTTTTTCTTTTTTAAAAAAATCAAAATTTTCAGGATCGGCTGATACCGCATTTATAAACTGCAGATTGTCCTTATCGTAAGTAAAATCAATATCAAAACCAACGACAGCCATATCGTTTGAATCGGCAACAACCTTTATATTCACAAACTCACCGGATCCTGTTGCATAGAAGTTCTCCGGCTCCATAATGAATTTGCCCTTTGCTTGCTGTGTCAAAGGAACCAAAGAAGGAACGGATTTTTTTTTAAGTAAAAAAAATAAAATACAGATAAATATTATTCCGGCAATAAGCAGGAAAAACCAAAGTTTTTTTTTCATCTTATTTTTTATTATATATTCTTATTACCGGATGATCAAAGACAGAAAATGTCTCTTCGGCCTGCTCATCTGGAAATATGACCGTTGTAAATTCCGCCACTTCTCTAAATCCCAGTTTTCCGCTGAATAACTTATCATAATAGTCATTTAATTGCGGATATTTATATCTTAATTTTTTACACCTATTATCAAAAATCGATTGAAAATTGAAAAATGAAAAATGAAAATTTTTACACGTGTGGTTCATAAATATCCGTCTTGAAGGGACAATAATATAGTCTGCTTTTCCAAGGAAATGCGTAAGCTCATCCTGGAGCTTTGGATTTTCATCCAGATCATAAAAGTTAAAATTAATTGGTTGATAAACTTGATTAGTCTTATAGTTTGCAACTGGTAAAGGAATATCTACCACATTTGCCGTTTCGGAAAGAATGATTGAATTTTCAGGAACATTTTTATAGATCCAGTCTGATGCCTGAAAACGAACATCTGGTTGAAGATAGATATGCAGATAAAATAGCCCGGGCAATATTGAAATAAAGATCAGAAATAAAAGCGTAATTTTATTTTTGATTTTTAATATCATTAATATTGAAAAAATCATCATAACCGGAAATACCGGAGCCATAAACCTTGTCCATTTAGCGTATAAGAAAGCATTGGGGAAAAAATAAATTAAGAATGTAAAACGAAGGAAATTTATTTTTTTTTCTTTCCAGGAAAGAAAAATAAAACCTAAACAAAACATAATAAAAAGAGGTAAACCAAGACTATAGGGAAAAATCTTTGTAAACTGGAACCAAACAGGAACGGTGTTAGCGAACTGCCTGGTATAAAAAACTTCGATATTACCCATAGCGACCGCCGACTCGTATTTAATTGTCGAGAAAAATTCTTTCCAATGTATCAAATTATGAGGAGAAAAAACTAGAGCTAGAAAAAATGAACTAAAAGTAAAAATAATACTAAAAATTAAAAAATTTTTAATTGTAATTTGTAATTTCGATTTTTGTTTACGCCGTAAGATGTGTTCCGTTTTTAAGGCATAAGCAGCAATTGGTATTGTCAAAAAAATGTAAGCCGATATCTTTGTGGCAATTGCAAGACCACAAATCAACACATTTGATAATAAAAATTTTTTGGTGGATATCTGAGCATTGATTAAAAGAAACGAATAATAAATTATCAGACTGTAGAAAAGCATCAATAATGACTCTGTTGTCCCAAAATGGGCAAATTGGACCGCATAAGGAACAAATGTCAAAATTAAGATTGCGATAAAGTTTTGAGCTTTGAGCTTCGAAATTATCCTGTATAAAACAAAAACATTTGCGATTGATGCTGTTGCTGATAAAATTCTTAAAGCCAAGGTTGCCTCGACAAAACCGGCCGAAGTTCCTAGATTACCTGTTAAAAATTTATAGATAACGGTTAAAAGATAACCTAAATACAAAGGTAACTGCCCATAAGCATAAAAATGGGGATTAAAAAAATCTTTGAAATTTAAATTTAAAATAGCAATCGCCATATTACGTTCATCAGGATGCATAGGATAGGGCAGTCCCCAACCAATATTTACGAATCGGGTAAAGATCAGTAGTAAAAACAAGAGGGCAATTATTAAAAATTGAGAGCTGTCTTTTCTATTGATTTTTTCAGCCATAACTAGTATTATATTACAATAATATGACGAAGTATGATTTTACTTTTCTTCTCAATCAAGAAGCAGAGTTAAAAACTATAAAAGAGCTTATTTCTTCTTTAAAGGGAAAAATAACTAAAGAAGACAACTGGGGTGAAAAAACCCTGGCTTTTCCTATCAAAAAAAATAAAACAGCAAATTTTTATAACTGGCAGATCGAACTTGAAACAAAAAATGTAAAAGAGTTCAAAAAAAAACTAAACTACAATGAAAAGTTAATACGTTACCTATTATTAGTTAACGAAAACTGATATGGCAAGTAGGTCACTGAATCGAGTAATTTTAATCGGCAATTTGACTCGTGACCCGGAATTAAAGTATACGCCGAATGGAACAGCGGTTTGTACCTTTGGTGTAGCTACCAATAGGTCTTGGACAACTGCCGACGGAACGGTCAAAGAAGATGTTCAGTATCACCGTATTGTTGCCTGGCAAAAACTGGCAGAACTTTGTGGAAAGTTGTTAAGTAAAGGAAAAAAAGTATATCTTGAAGGAAGACTTACCTATAGAACATTTACGGGAAAAGACGGACAAGAGCGTTCAATCACCGAAATCGTTCTGGATGATTTTATTGTCTTCGGTGACGGAAGGAAAACTATTGGTTTAGCAAACGACGAGGAAAAAGAAGAACCTGAAAAAAAGACAAAAGATAATTATAAAAAAGAACTTGATAACGATAAAGAAGAAAAAACAGAAGAAAAAAACATGGATGAAAACGTCAATGCCGACGACATCCCATTTTAACTTGATAGACTTGATTAACTTTATAACTTTAGAATTAAATTATGTCCAAATGTTTTTTTTGCAAATATAAAATTGAACCGAGTTTTAAAGATGTTGAGAACCTTGGAAAATTTTTTTCCGCCCGGAAAAAAATCGCAAGCAGGGAAAGAACTGGAACGTGCGCCAAACATCAAAGAAAACTTACCAAACAAATAAAATATGCTCGTTTTTTAGGCCTACTTCCATACGTCTCTTATCAAGGAATTAAATAATATATA
>CAZJFG010000010.1:0-30032 GCA_964545385.1 uncultured Gammaproteobacteria bacterium
AGGTTTAAAAGCAAATCAAGCGTCTTCTGTTTTCGTAAAACCGACGCATAAAAATAAGCATTCTGTTTTGCCATTTCTTTTTCCTTCTCGTCTTTGACTCCATCAAAAAGCTTATTCAAATCTTCTTTTTCTACTTTAATATTTTCTGTATCGGCTATAGCCTGAAGAATAAATTCAAGCTTGTAAGTATCGCTTATTTCCTTGCTATATTTTTTTTTCAATTCATCCATTGTAGTATTTTTCGACTTCAAATATGCTTCAACCGTCAGTCCAATCTTCTGAATATCGTCAACCAAACGGCTCAATCTATTGTTTAATTCTTCCTCAATTACCATATCGGCAATCTCACATTTAAGCTCTTTTAGAAGAGCTCCAAGTATTTCGTTTAAAAGCTTTTGTTTTTTTGCTTCGTTATCGGCCTCGGTTGGCTCCTTACCGTCTTTGCCCGGAATCCAGATGTCGTCTTTTTTTATTTCGCTTTTTACTTTCTTAACGATTTCCTTATAATTTTTGATATCCACTTCAGGTTTTTCAGCAACCAAAAACTTTATTTCCCAGTCTTCGTTTTCTTTAGCTTTGACAAGGTCAATTTTAGGATTAACAATCGGCTGTAATTTTTCTTTACTCACAAGTTCCTGATAAACCTTAGGTAAAAGTCGACGAACCAGTTCCTGGTAAACGGCCTGTTTAGATAAATGTTTTTCGGCAATATTTTTAGGCACTTTTCCTTTTCGAAAACCCTCAACAGACAGATCTTTAAGTAAGGTGTCAAAACTACTGTTGTATTCTTTCTCAACCTCAACCCTGGGAATTTGAACCACGATTTCTGTTGTATTTTTAGGTAGTTTTTTTGTTTTATAATCAAACATATTTTATAATTCTACCGCATTTTTCGATAGAAGCAAGCTAATCTTTTCCTCCTCAGCCTCAAATAAAGATTTAAAATAATTTACGCGCACAGCCCAGGTTTTGGATTCTGCGTATATTGGAGCAATTTTTTCTACTGTATCAGCTCCTCGGTCAACGTAGTTTTCACGAAGACCTTTTGCAACCTCACCAATAGCCGTATCCCAGTTATCAAACATAACATAACCTCCACCCCAACCAAACGGATTATATGAATTTGGATATGTATAACGGCCAAAATAAGACTCAAGGCCGGTAATTGAAGGCAACAGGTAACAATCTAGCCCATACTCGGTACAGTAGTCGATAAACGAATCTGTTTCTTTAGCAAGAGGAGATCCATATCGTTCCAAGACACGACGGACTACCACTTTTTTTATGGTAGAATTTCTTAAGGTTGATTCTTTATTTTCATTATAGGATATGATAGCCGAATGACCTGCAACTTGCTGGCCAAATACAGAAGTTCCAGCAAAAAAGTAGATCACAGTTGAAATGGCAAATATTATTAGTTTTCTCATAAAAAAAATCCTAAAGCTTTTTACACTAGTGGCAAAAAACCTTAGGATCTGGTTTGTATTATAACAAAATATTATAAGTTTGTCAATAGATGAAAAGAACTTATTTTAGCTCGGTTTTTGGCTGTCGGGTGAACGAGGCTGAACGCGAGATAATTGATCGAAACCTAACCAAGGCCGGATTTTGCTTTAGCCGGTCTATGCCTGCTTTATATATCATTAATACCTGTGCAGTCACGGCCAAAGCAGAGCGCGAGGCTAGACAGCATATCTATCAAGCTCGCAAACGTTTTCCTAAAACTAAGATTATTGTCACAGGGTGCAGTGCTACCTACTGGCAGATGCAAGGCATGGATAAAAAACTGCCTATTGATCTATTGGTCGACAATACAAACAAACAACACCTTGTCGATCTTGTGTTAAAAGAATTTTACAAACCGGCTGCAATTATGCAATCAACCATATTAAAAGATGACAAGGACAATAAATTCCTGCGGTCGGGGAGAGCCATGATAAAAATTCAGGACGGTTGTCAACGGTATTGCACCTACTGCATTGTCCCATATCTTCGGGGAAAACCACGGTCTTTTTTGATTAAAGATATTGTCGGAGAAATCAACTCATTAAAAAATATTTGTGAAGTTATTCTAACTGCAATAAATACCGAAGCCTTTGGTTTTGACAGTGGTGAAAATTTAATTGACCTGGTCGACCAGGTTTTGAAACAAACAAATATCAAAAAAATAAGTTTTGGCTCGATCCATCCATGGAGTATTGACAAGAAATTTGTTGATTATTATAAAAAACTTGCCACCAAGAAGCGTTTCAGCAGTTTTTTTCATATCCCCCTACAATCGGGAAGTGATAAAATCTTAAGACTTATGAAAAGAAACTATACGACTGAGGAGTTTGCCTGGAAAATTTCTCAGATTAAAAAAATTAACCCCTTTGCCCTTGTGGCAACAGATGTGATTGTCGGGTTTTTAGGTGAGTCGGACCGTGATTTTGACGACACTTATCGTTTTTTGGAAAAAACGCCAATTGACAGATTCCATGTATTTCGGTTCTCAAATAGAGAAAAAACTGCAAGCTGGCATATGAAAAAAAGGCTTTCTGAAGCCCCATCTAATGTAAAAGTCACTCGCGCCAAAGCTATTTCTTCGCTTGGCCGAAAAAAATACCAAAATTTCCTTAAAAAACTTGTTAAGGTAAAATATCAATCTCCTGCATTGTTTTTGGACAAATTTCAAAACGGATACCAACAGGCGCTTCTTGAAAATCAAGTATTAGTCTTGGCAAAAACAAATAAAAATCTAACAGGACAAATAAAAAACGTTAAGGTCGAAGAGATATCCAAAAACTTACTTGTGACAAAGATTTTGTAGGTAATGTTTATTTTTTTCGTTAGCCGAAACATAATTCCCAATTGGACAGTAATTTTTTTTACCAAATTCACATACTTTAGGCTCTTCTGATAGCTTTTCTGAAATACAAACCCAGCCGTAAGCAATCTTACCAATACTTGTCATGACCAGAACTTCATTGGCACAATGATCACCACTCACTTCTGAATTCGATGCCGCTGAACCTTCTATTTTGTTCGAAAAAAGAAAATCTAAACTAAGTCGCCGAAAATTATTCTCAATCATTTATTAATTCTACTAAAATACGTTTTCATAAAAAAGCTCTTTATAGTAGAATACTTTTATTGGAGTCATAGCTCAATTTGGTTAGAGCGCTTCCCTGTCACGGAAGAGGTTGGGGGTTCAAGTCCCCTTGGCTCCGCTTTCAAGTATGTTTTATTATGTTTGCATGTCAAACTGCCTAAATAATAAACGCTTATTTCCTGTTTAGCTTTTTCCGATGAATATACTGCGTTTAATCTTTAAAAATATTTAAAATCCAGTTCCGCGAAAGCATTTGCAAAAAAAATATTTTTTGAATATGGCTTGAAATAACTCGTCACTTTTTCACATAAGACATATAATGCTTCCGAAAAACCCCTAAAATAAAATTGACTTAATAGAATTCTTTCAGTAAAATTTCAAAAAAATGAGTCCGCTTGTAGATTTTAGCTTTGAAGTTAAGGGCCTCGAAAACAAAACTGTCTTTATTGGCAAAAAGGGAATACCAAGCTCTATTGTTTATTTCACATTAATAAATTATTTTTGCTTATTGAAAAAAGGTGATGAAGTTGGAATACAGTCGGAACAAAAACCTGAGCTTGGAATTTTCGCCCATGCCTGCATAAATACTATATGTCCTAATTTATTTAAATGTAATGTGATTGATCCTTATTTTCAAGCGCTTGCATCAAATTTTATAGATTCTTCTAGTAAAAACAAACCTGAATAGTTATATTGTATAATAGTAAAAGGTCGCGTAGCTCAGTTGGCTAGAGCGTTTCATTGACATTGAAGAGGTCACAGGTTCAAGTCCTGTCGCGACCACAACTTATGAAAAATCAAATTATAAAAATTAGACATTCTGCCGCCCATCTTTTGGCGGCAGCAGTAAGCCACCTTTATCCGGGCGTAAAAATTGCTATCGGCCCAACTGTTGAAAACGGTTTTTACTACGACTTTGATTTTCCGGAAAAGATATCCGAGCTTGATCTTGGAAAAATCGAAAAAGAAATGGCCAACATAGCCAGAAAAAATAACAGGTTCGAGCAAAAATGGGTTAAGATTACCAAGGCAAAAGAAATTTTTAAAGACGAGCCGTATAAACTTGAAATTATTTCTGAAATTGAAAAAGGTGAACGGGAAGACTTTGATCAAAAAGGTAAGGTTTCTGTTTACGAATTTGGCGATTTTATCGACCTTTGCCGCGGACCTCATGTTGAATCGGCAAAAGAAATTGCGGCTTTTCGCATTCTTTCGATTGCTGGAGCCTACTGGCATGGAAATGAAAAAAACAAGATGCTCACGCGTATCTACGGGACAGCCTTTGCCACAAAAGAAGAATTAGACAAATATCTTTGGCAGATTGAGGAAGCCAAAAAAAGAGATCACCGGAAACTCGGCCACGAACTTGATCTTTTCGTCACCAGCGAAAATATCGGGAAAGGGCTGCCTCTTTTGACACCCAAAGGAACAATTCTGAGAAACAAAATCTTGGAACTTGAAAACAAGTTAGAGTTGGAAAACGGTTTTCTACCCGTAGTAACACCTCACATTGCCCGCAGCGAACTTTACAAGAAAACCGGCCATTGGCAGCATTATCGGGACGTCATGTACGCGCCATTTGGTATCGACGGTGAGGAATATGTTTTAAAACCGATGAACTGCCCCCATCATTATATGATTTATGCTTCAAAACCCAGAAGTTACAAAGATTTACCGATGCGACTTTGTGAACCCGGCACTTGCTATCGTTTTGAAAAAACCGGAGAACTGTCGGGGCTACTGCGCGTTCGCGCCCTTAGTATCGACGACAGCCATATCTTGATGATGGAGACTCAGATCGAAAACGAATTCAAACGTTGTATCGATATGGTCAAAAAAATGTTTAAGGCTTTTCAACTTCATAATTATTATGTCCGACTATCTCTGGCCGATCCATCAGATGCCGTAAAATATATATCCGACTCAAAAGTTTGGAAAAAAGCCGGAAAAACTCTGGAAAAGATCGTAAAAAATAATAAACTAGAATATAAAGTAGCAAAAGGTGAGGCTTCTTTTTACGGTCCGAAACTGGATTTTATGATCAATGATTCGTTGGGCCGCGAGTGGCAGATGAGCACGCTCCAACTGGATCTTTTCATGGGCAAGCGTCTTGGCTTAACATACACCGATGAAAAAGGCGAACAAAAAAATCCCGTTATCTTGCATCGCGGTTTAACCGGCTCGTTGGAAAGGACAATGGCGATCCTTATCGAACATTTTGCCGGTGCTTTCCCGCTTTGGCTTTCACCCGTCCAAATTGCTGTTTTGCCGGTATCTGAGAAAGGAAGTGAATATGCCCAAAAAATCAATAAGATTTTTTTTGAAAACGGCCTGCGATCGGAACTAAATTTGGAAAATAAAACGCTGGGTGCCAAAATCCGCGAATCAACCTTGCAAAAAATACCATATATAGTTATAATTGGACAGAAAGAAGTTGAAAATCATAAAGTCAATAAAGTCCATAAAATAAGCATACGAACTCGAGAAGGAAAAGACTTAGGACAGGTTGATATTTACCAATTTATCAAAAGTTTAAAAAAACAAGTTGAGACGTTTCAATAACCCTCGTCAACCGAAGAAGTATTATTTTACGAATTTTCGAATTACCGCCGAAACTTTAAGAGTTATCGATGAGGAGGGACATCAGATTGGGATAATCTCTAAATCTGAGGCTTTGAAAATTGCTGGCGAGAAGGGATTGGACTTGGTTCTTATTGCACCAAGTGCAAAACCTCCTGTTGCTAAGATAATCAAGTTTAGCAAGTTTTTATATCAAGAAGAAAAGAAACAAAAGGAAGCGAAGAAAGGAATTAAAAAAAGCATTACTAAGGATATTAAATTATCTTTGTTTATTGGTCCTGCCGACCTCAATAGACTAATCAATAAAGGACGTGAGTTTATTGAAGAAGGCAACCAGTTGCGACTGAATCTTGCGCTTCGTGGTAGAGAAATAGTCAAAAAAGATATGGCTTTTGAACTTATAAATAAATTTATTCACGCACTTGGCGATATAAACATACCAAAAGCACCAAGGCTTGAAGGTAGAGTTGTACGGGCAGTTGTTTCTCGAAAAAAATAAATATGAAAAAACAGAAGACACACAAAGGTGCGGCCAAAAGGTTTAAAGTAACAAAATCAGGTAAAATACTACACCGATCGCATTACATTAGACACCTGAAATCTAAAAAATCTAAAAAAAGACAAAGAAGTTTGAATCAACTAAAAAAAACCACCGGACGATACAAAAAGAAAATTGCCCAGTTATTAGCAATTAAATAAAAATATGGTACGCGTTAAACCAGGGACACAAACCAGAAGAAAACATAAAAAAGTTTTAAAACTTGCCAAAGGGTATTGGATGACTCGACATAAGCAAATTAAAAAAGCTTATGAAGCAGTTTTGCACGCCGGTGAATATGCTTTTACCGGACGCAAAAGAAAAAAAAGAGATTTTCGTAGTCTTTGGATTACAAGAATTAACGCCGCACTTGACAGTACAGACATGAGTTATAGCCAGTTTATTAATCTTCTCAAGAAAAAAAATATTCAGCTTGACAGAAAAATTTTATCTCAAATCGCCATAGATTATCCAAAAGTATTTGAAAAAATAGTGGCTGATGTGAAATAATATCCTATAAGCACATGGATCAAATCGACAAACTTCTATCCACAATCAAGGAATTAATCGCACAGGTTGATTCGGAAGATACTCTCGACGAACTAAGAATAAAGTACCTGGGAAGAAACGGTCTTATAAACGATCTTCTAAAACAAATAAAAAATATTGAAGAACCGCAAAAAAAAATTTATGGCCAAAAAGTAAACGAATTAAAAACTACGATTAAGCAACTAATCAATGTAAAGGAAGAGGAGTTCTTTCAAAAAAAAACCCGTCAAAAATTGATTGATCCGACGCTTCCCGGGAAAAAATATCCAAAAGGCAGCCTGCATATAATTACATATGCCATTGAGGAAATTACCAAAATATTTGAAAAGATCGGATTTATTAATATGTCTTATCCAGAGGTGGAATGGGACTACTTTGCCTTCGAGGCTTTAAATATGCCAAGCAATCACCCGGCTCGGGATGACTTTGAAACTTCATTTATCGACAGCCCGCCCGACAAGAAGATGGGAAAAATGGTTCTTACTCCGCATACTTCATCGGGTGAAGTGCGAGAAATGCTTCGCATGGGTACACCACCTATCCGAATGATGAATATCTCTAAATGTTACCGACCAAACTGGGACGCCACTCATACGCCAATGTTTTACCAGTTTGAAGGACTCTGCGTAGATCGTGGAATAAATATAACACATCTTAAGGGTACGCTTGATTATTTTGTAAAAGAGTATTTTGGCGGCGATCGCAATATTCGACTTCGTCCATTTCATTTTCAGTTTACAGAACCATCGTTTGAAGTAGACATAAGTTGTAAAATCTGTGATGGAACAGGAAAAGTAAAAGGCGAAAAATGCAAGGTATGTAAGTCCGGTTGGCTTGAGCTCGGTGGTACAGGTATGACTCATCCAAATGTTTTGAAAGCAGGAAAAATAAATCCTGAGATTTATACCGGCTGGGCTTTTGGTTTTGGTATCGAAAGAGTGATCATGATGAAATATAAACTTGACGACATTAGAAATTATTACGCAGGAGATATAAGATTTTTGGAACAATTCTGAATTTAATGTTTTAAATTTATTATGAACATCAAAATTACTTACGACTGGCTTTTGGAATATCTGGAAACGTATGCTGAACCATATGAAATACAAAAGTACCTGTCTTTATGCGGACCTTCTGTTGAAAGAGTTGATAAGGTAGGAAATGATTATGTTTTTGATATAGAAATAACATCCAACCGAGTCGACATGGCATCGGTTTTCGGGATCGCTCAGGAAGCGGCCGTTATTTTACCTCGGTTTGGTAAAAAAGCTTATCTTAAATTTAACCCACTAAAAGAATACGTCTTTGAAAAAATTAAAAGTAAATATACTGATAAATATTCACTTAAAGTAAATATTAAAGATCAAAGTCTTTGTTCAAGATTCGCAGCTTTAGTTTTTGAGAATATTAAAATTGCTCCAAGTCCCGAAAAAATCGGTAGTCGGCTGGAACTTTGCGGAATTCGTTCAATCAATAATGTAGTCGATATTTCCAATTACCTAATGCTTTCTTTAGGCCAACCTGTACATGTTTTTGATTTTGACAAAATAAGAAAATCGACAATGATTCTGAGAAAAAGTAAAAAAGGAGAAAAAATTACTACTTTGGATAAAAAAGAGATTACTTTGCCGGGTAACGATATTGTCATAGAAGACGGTGAAGGAAGATTAATCGACCTCTGCGGCCTTATGGGTGGAGCAAACTCTGCTGTTTCTGACAAGACAAAAAATATTCTACTTTTTGTTCAAACATATGACAAAAACCTTATAAGAAAAACAACGATGACAACCGGTCAACGGACTAATGCTGCCACTCTTTTTGAAAAAGGCCTTGATCCGGAACGAGTTGAGCAAACGCTTGTTTACGGAACAAAACTTATTGAAGAAATGACGCAAGGCAAGATTGCTTCAAGCGTTATCGATATCTATCCAAATAAAATTGAAAAAAAAACAATTACGGCCGAGATGTCGATTTTTGAAAAAATTATTGGAATTAAAATTCCGGAAAATGAAATTTTGGAAATTCTGTCTTCTTTAGGTTTTGAGAGAGAGAAAAAAAATGTTTATTATATTCCTTCCTGGCGACAAAATGATATTAACACTAAGGAAGATTTAGTCGAGGAAGTGGCCAGAATTTACGGTTACAACAGTCTGCCAAACAATCTTCAGCCGATTGTCTATCTAAAACAACCTGATGAAATTGAAAGTTTGTTTAAAATACAAAACAAGATAAAATATTTACTCAAACATCTGGGCTTGAACGAAGTTCTTAACTACTCGATGATTTCTAAATCAATGATAGAAATGAACGGTTTAAAAACTGAAAATCATCTCCGACTTTCAAATAGTATCTCCGAAGAGATTGAATATCTCCGGACCAGCCTTATACCCTCATTAATTAAAAATATAAAAGATAACTCTGGGAAAAAAGAAGAAATAAAGCTTTTTGAAATTGCCAAAGCATATATGCCAAGAAAAAATAATTTACCTGAAGAACCATATAAATTGGGAATCGCGACAAATACCGATTATTTTGATCTTAAAGGAATCGTAGAAGCAATTTTACGGGAACTAAACATTAAGGATTTTTCTTTCGATATAAAAACCAACGGAAACATCTTTGTATGTGAAATTGATCTGGAAAAACTTATTGAAAAATATAAAGCCTTTCCTGAGTACAAACCGATCATTCCTTTTGCCGTCATAAAACTTGATAAAACATTTAGACTGTCGAATAAATTAACTTATGCTTCGATTGAAAAAATGGCTAAAAAATCGGCATTTTTAAAAAATATGGAAGTTGTATCCTTATTTGAAGATAAACTGACTATCCGCTTCTATTACCAAGCAGCTAACCGCAATTTGACGGAGGATGAGGCAAAAAAAGAACTCCGTTCAGTACAATAAATACTTAATCAACCGATTGGTTGACGCCGAATTTTATTGTGGACTCGGCAGACTTGTCTTTTGAATTTGTTGCTTTTATTTTAAATTCATAAATACCATCTGACAGATTCACACTTTCATCTATCTCTTTTTTATTTTCATCGTAGTTTTTGATTTCATTACCGTTTATATATATTTTTACATTTTTAATATCGTAGTTTGAGGTAATTTTCGCCTTCAAATTTACCGTATTGTTTGACAGTTTTTCTTTATTGCCGGGCGAGGTCAAGGAAACAACCACATCTTCAACCGACGCATCAGAGGTTTCGGTCGGTGGCTTAAATTTATCGTCGCTTTGCTCACGCGCCCAGGCGTCAATTGCTTCCTGCCAGCGGTTTTTCCCATCTGTTGAAACCGGATCGCTTTCCGAAATAATAATATAATCTTTTTCATCGTAATTACCGTTTTTAATCTCAACATCGTTGGCAATTTTTCCTGTTGATTTTGAAATTTTTAATTTTTTATAGAAAGGAGAAATGTCTTTTGGCTCTGTCCCATCAATAAAATATTCACTGCGTGTCGGATAACCATCTTTTGGCAAACCACCAAGATATGCATCTACTTGAAGTGCTTTTACTTTGTCCGGTTTATCCATAATTCCATCCTCGTAATTTCCCAGCTTGCCAGATAAAATCTGGCGCATCAGTTCATACCAGATAGAGGAGGCACCGGTTGCGCCCGACGCCAGTTTTGGATCCATCTTCGAGTTGTCGTTGTTTCCGACCCAAACACCAACAGTCACTGACTTAGTGTAACCAACCGCCCAGTTATCTCGCTTGTCATCCGTCGTCCCGGTCTTAACAGCCACAGTCTTCCCAGGCACGTTAAGATAAGAGTTAGGTCCAAAAACATCAAGTCTGGCATTGTTATCCGATAAAATATGTGAAATCAAAAAAGCTGACTCTTCACTTAAAACTCTTTCATTTTGACCTTTTTTTTGTTTATAGATCGTTTTGTTATTATAGTTTTTTACCTCGACAACGGACTGAACATTTTTTTTAATTCCTCCTCTGGCAAATACGGAGAAAGCTGAAGTTAGATCAAGAAGAGTAACCTCACCTCCTCCTAAAGTGATTGACAGCCCAAAACGATTTAAATTTTCTTCAGTCGGTGCAAGAGTTGTTAAGCCCATTTTGTTGGCTTGTTCAAGAAAACTACGGACACCAATCATGGCCAGAAGTTTGACCGCCGGTACATTTATAGAGTTACCCAAAGCGAAACGGAGTTGGACCGGCCCTCTAAATTTACCGTCATAGTTTACCGGAACATAATCTTCTTCACCCTCAGCCGGAAAAGAAGTTTTCACATCCATAAGGATGGTCGACGGAGTATAACCCTTTTCAAAGGCTGTTGCATAAGTGATTGGTTTGATAGCAGATCCGGGTTGGCGCAGACCAAGAGCAGCATTAAACTTACCGAACTTCTCGTCAAAATAATCATAAGAACCAACCATTGCTAGTATCTCGCCCGTTTTTGAATCAAGAACAACAACCGCCGCATTGGTTGCATTGAGTTTTTTCACCGTCTCTATCTCCTCTTTTACAATTTCCTCAATTTTTGCCTGTACTTTGGCATCAAGCGTTGTTTTCACCTTTAAACCCTGCTCAAAAATCTTTGATCCGTATTCTTTCTCAAGAAAATCTTTGACATAAAAAACGAAATGAGGTGCATTGATGGCGAATTTGGCACCCGAAAATTTAACAGAATCAATTTTTTTTAAATTTGCTTGTTCCTCAGCTTTTGTAATATATCCGTCTTCGCGCATCCTGCGCAATACATCTTTAGTCCGACCTTTCCAAGCATCTTTGGTTCCAATTAGCGGCGAATAATAAGGTGGCCTCTGAGGAAGGCCGGCCAGAATGGCCGACTCAAGAAGCGTGAGTTCTTTTGGAGATTTACCAAAATAACCTTGAGAAGCTGAAGCAACTCCGTAAAAACTTCCTCCATAAGGAGCTTCGTTTAAATACATTTCCAGAATCTGATCTTTTGTATAACGCCTTTCAACTTCAATCGCCAGAATCAGTTCTTTAATCTTTCTTGAGACCGTCTGACTGGAATCCAGCAGCACATTTTTGATAAGCTGTTGTGTGATGGTTGAACCACTTTGCAATCCACGACGAAAGATAATGTTAATCCCCGCCCGAATCATTCCAATTTCTGAGATTCCTTTGTGTTTGTAAAAATTTTTATCTTCAATGGCAATTGTTGCTTTTTTCAATGCGTCCGGAATATCGGAAAAAGCAACAGGCAGTCTATTTTTATCTTTATAGATTTCGTAAAGTATTTCACCATCACGATCATAAAAAATCGAAGAATAACTGTTTGTTTGGGAAAGTTTACCTGGAGACGGAAGATCGCGGGCAAACCAAGCAAAGACAATAAAAGAAAAAATAAAACCAAAAAAAATCAACCCTAAAAGGACAATCAGGCATTTATAGATAAGTTGTTCTTTGCGGTAACGATTGCGTACTCGATATCTTCTTGATGCTAACATTAGATTAAGTATAATATATATCATGAAAATCAGAAAGTTTTTTAAGCGAGAAAACATTTGGAGAATAATTGTTATTATTTCATCAATTCTTTTGATCGCAACATCATTAACACCCTTTTTATTGTTAAGATGAATCTAGATACACCAATAAGCTCTCTTTATAGAACAAGTTCAATTACCATTAGACGGTTGCAATCGATAGGAATCAGTAATTATTGGGATCTTTTAAACTATTTCCCATTTCGTTACCAAGATTTTAGCCTTAACTCCTTGATTGCCAAAGTTCAACCTGGAGAAACAGTAACAATAACCGGAAAAATTACTCAAACTCAAAATCAATACACCAAAACCGGTCTTAGGATTCAAAAAGTAGTCGTTGAAGACAGATCTGGAAAAATTGAAATAAATTGGTACAATCAACCATATCTTATTCGTCTTTTTCGAATTGGTGAGCTAATTTCAGTTTCTGGAGTGATTGAAAAGTTTGGACGTAAACTTTTTGTCCGACCGATGGAATATGAACTAACAGAAAACAGAATTCACACCGGAAGAATTATTCCTATTTATTCTGAGAAAAAAGGTCTTTCTTCAAGAGTGATTCGAGAAAAAATTTTCTGGTTAATTTCTCAAATTGATTTTCTTGAGGATCCTTTACCAAAAAACATTATTAAATATAACCAATTAATTGATACTTTGACTGCTTATAAAAACATTCATTTCCCCAAAAATAAGACTGTTATTGGAGAAGCTAAAAACAGGCTTGGATTTGACGAACTTTTTATTATCCAACTTTCAAATTTACTTCTCAAAAAAACCTGGGAAAAACAGAGAGTAGTAAAACCTTTTAATATCAATCACGGAAAAATCAGCGATTTTATAACCAAACTTCCTTTTAAATTGACCGAAAGTCAGGAAAAAGTAATTTCAGAAATTATTTCTGATTTAAAACTGGAAAAACCAATGAACCGCTTTTTACAAGGAGATGTTGGTTCTGGAAAAACAGTGGTTGCAGCTACAGCCTGTTATACTACCTATCTAAACGGGCTCCAGTCGCTTTTTATGGCACCGACCGAAATCCTTGCCAATCAACATTTTGAAACCATTAAAAAACTGTTTGAATCTCAAAACAAAGGTCAAAAACCAACAATCTCCCTGTTAACAAGTAAAAAATATCAAGTATCAAATATCAAGAAAAAAGAAGCAAAAAAAGTCTTTAATACTAAACACTTAACACTTAATACTGATATTGTTATTGGTACTCACGCTTTGCTAAATAATAAACTAAAGTTTGAAAAAGTTGGTTTGGTAGTCATCGACGAACAACATCGCTTTGGCGTTAACCAAAGAGCTCTGCTTCAAAAAAAATCAATTAATCCTCATCTTTTGACTATGACCGCTACTCCTATTCCAAGAACTGTAGCTTTAACCCTGTATGGAAATCTAGATATTTCTTATATTGACCAAATGCCTCCTGGTCGACTTGCTGTCAAAACCTATTTTGTCAGTAAAGAAAAAAGGAACGGATGTTACAATTGGATAAAATCACAGATTACAGAATTTAAGTCTCAGGCTTTTATTATATGCCCGTTAATTGAGGAGTCCGAAAGCGAAACGATGAAATCTGTAAAGGCTGTCCGGAAAGAGTACGAATATTTGAGAAAACAGATTTTTCCGGATTTACGACTCGCGTTGTTGCACGGAAAAATAAAATCCAAAGAAAAGGAAAAGATAATGGAAGATTTCAAAAATAAAAAATACGATATTTTAGTCGCAACCCCGGTTGTTGAGGTTGGAATTGATATAAGTGATGCAACCATCATAATTATAGAAGCGGCGGAAAGATATGGTCTGGCAAGTTTACATCAACTGCGTGGTCGGGTTGGTCGGGGAGATAAGCAGTCTTATTGTTTTCTTTTTTCGGAAAAGAATGAAGTTCACGTGATCAATCGCCTTAATTTTTTTGCCAAAACAAATTCAGGACTTCATCTTGCTGAATATGATTTTAAGCATCGGGGACCGGGCGCTATTTTTGGCACTCTACAACACGGATTTATCGATCTTAAAGTTGCATCTCTAGCGGATATTGATTTAATCCAAAAAACAAAATCCGCTACTCAATATTTTCTTAGTCACTACAAAATTGAAGATTTTAAAGAACTTTCTCATCAAGTAAATAAACGCCAAAACAGTAATATTACCAACAACTGAAAAAATACACTTTAATGTTTTAAAACATTGTAGTAGGTCTAAAATTCCTCAATTACCACTTTTAAATTTGATATAATAAGTAATTATTCCAATTTTAATATTTGTTATTTTGTTATATTTTGTTATTTAGTATTTATATTTAATATTTAATTTATGGCTCCTTTGCCAAAACGAAAACATTCCACTCAAAGAAAAGGGAAAAGGATACTAACTAGAAAACAAGGTTTTCCAAAACTTGTTAAATGCCAAAATTGCGGTAAACCAAAGTTGGCGCACCGAATTTGCAAATATTGCAATAAATAATGGACCCCAGACACGAACATCGCATAAAAGTTATCCAAAACCTATACGCTTATTCTTTTAAAAACATAAGCAATAATTTACCTTATCCGGAAGATAAAGAAACACAGGAAATAGTTAAACAAATTAAAAAATTGGATAAAGTTATAAAAAATTACGCCTCGAAATTCCCCTTGGAAAAAATAACTAAAACAGATTTGGCTATCCTTCGCTGGGCTGTTTATGAGTTGTCTAAAAAAAAAATACCCCATAAAGTTGTTATAAATGAAGCGGTAGAACTGGCTAAAGATCTTTCAGCCGAAAGATCATTCGCTTTCGTTAATGCCGTTTTAGGAAAAGCATTACAAAACTATGAATAAAAATGTCAATTATCTTGAAAAAATTATCGGTTTAAAATTCAAAGACCGAAAATTGCTTGAAAATGTTTTTATTCATCGTTCATATTTAAACGAACACAAGAAATATCACCTGCAATCAAACGAAAAGCTTGAGTTTCTGGGTGATAGCGTACTCTCTTTAATTAGCTCAATTTATCTCTATAAAAACTACCCTCATCTTGCCGAAGGAGACTACACCGATATAAAATCGGCAGTTGTTTGTACAGAAAGTCTTTCTGATGCGGCAAAAAAACTTAATCTTGGCGATTTTCTCTTTCTTTCCAAAGGCGAGAATAAAAGCGGTGGAAGAAGGAATACAAATATTTTAGCGGATTGCTACGAAGCGTTAATTGCCGGAATTTTTTTTGAATTTGGATTTGATCAAGCATATCAATTCGTCGTCGATACTCTCTTTAAGACTAAATTGGACTACATTGTAAAGAATATGCTTTATCTTGCACCGAAAACAAGATTACAAGAATACGTCCAAGGTAGACTGAAAATTATACCGACCTATAAAGTGGTTGAAGTTAGCGGTCCTGAACATAATAAAACATTTAAAGTCGAAGTTCTTATCCAAGGAAAAAAAATGGGTGTAGGTTCGGGTAAATCCAAGAAAGATGCCGAAGAACTTGCAGCCAAAAACGCCCTGGAAAAGATAAATTCTTTGGTATAATTAAAACTTATGGCAGTGACAATTAAACTTGTAAGAACCGGAAAAAAAGGACATGCCAGTTACCGAATTGTTGTTATGGACAAGAAGAAAAAAAGAAACGGTGGCTATATTGAGAAAATCGGCAATTATGACCCTCACGGCGAAACTGGCAAAATTAGAATAAATAAGGAAAAACTTGAATATTGGCGAAGTCGCGGTGCAATGCTTTCCGAAGGTATTAAAAAACTCCTAAAAAGGATTTGATTTTACAGCATAGGAGGAGCTTGTTGCTTCTTCAGATTTTAAATCAAGGGTTATTTTTTCTTCAATTTCCTTTATCATCTTTTTTTCAGCTTCGCTAAGTTTACTTGTTTTTTTTGCTAAACCGTTTGCTTTTCCGCTATAAAAATTAACGATTAATTTTACTTCGGTAAATCCGGTCGTTCTATAATCAATCTTATCAATTGTTATCAAGCGCCCGCCGGAATATCGGTAATTCTTCAAAAAATTGAAAAAGGATTCATCATCGCCTTTTCCTTCAACTGTCAAAGATAGCTTGTCTTTTGTCGATGATTTGAGATTAATAGAATAGTTTACTATCAAAAAATTCGTTTCTTGAGAAATTTTTTCCAATGCAGCAATTACTGAAAAAAAATCTTCTTCGTTGGGAATCAATTTTGTAAAAATCTCGTTCGTCTTGGCAAAGTCGATACCTTCTTTTAATACTTCTTGTTTATAAGTTACAAGTTCCGCCTGTTTTTTTAAATCGGCAATTTCCGTTCTTAACTTTGATATATTTTGATCAGCTTTTACCATTCTATTAACAAAACTATAACTAAACAGTAAATAAACAACAATAAGGAGAATAAAAAAACCTAGATAAATAAGGTTTTCTTTTAAAACTTTTACTAAATAAAAGTCAATTTTTAGTTTCATCTATAGGATTTAGTTTACCGATAAGCAATAATTGATAATTTTTGCTGTCCTTTGTCGATTCTAGCGTAACTTGAGAAATAAAAAGTTGAGAAAAATTCTTCAAAAAACTTTCAGATTCCGCGAATTTCAAAAAAGATATAATTGAGTTTGGCTCCTCAAAAAGAAGAGTAAAATTGATCGTTCTGTCTTTTGTGATAATAATTGCGTCAAGCGTTGGTGAAGGACTGGCTTGCTTAAGACTGTCCGTCAGGAGATTATAGTAAGGTAAGAAGTTTACATCTTCGTCAATTATTTTTTTAATCTGCGACTCTTTATTGCGAAGATATACAAACTCTGCCTCAACTTGCTTATTTTGATTTAAATATTGCAATAAAGTTTTTTTTTCAAGATACAATGCCTCAACTTGCTTATTTTTTTGCATAACAACAATAAAAGAAGGTATTAAAATAACAAAAAAAAGCGATACTAATATTAAAAGAGAAACCCTTAATGTTTTAAAAACTTTTTCATAACGAAGATATTTTTTTTGTTTTGTAATTAAATTAATGCCTTTTTTCATTTGAAAGCTTGACCTAAAACTGTAATAAAAGACGACTTTGCTTGATTATATAGTTGATAATTCTGATTCTTTTCAATTAAGTTGGATAGATCAAATTCAGCAGTTGCTATACCAAGTTTTGCTTGAAGAGTTTTATCGAATTGATTGAACTTATTTGCTAAATTAAACGTAAAAAAACCGTCTATTTTAGCGATGTTTTCTTTTTCCTTAATCGCTAATATAAATTTTTCTAGTTCTTTAATATATTCATTAAGCGCAGGTTGAAGAACTTCGATAAGATTTAATGAACCGCTTGTAGCAAAACCAATTGTTTTTAAAGCCTCATCGGCCTTTTGAATATCAAGGTTAAAATT
Organism: uncultured Gammaproteobacteria bacterium; assembly: GCA_964545385.1. Lineage (GTDB taxonomy): Bacteria > Patescibacteriota > Microgenomatia > UBA1406 > GWC2-37-13. Next base: position 17,586 of record CAZJFG010000010.1, read on the forward strand.
CACTTGAACTTCTTTAGAAAAAAGATTTAAGCCAATCTTAAAATTGTAAATATTTGTAATCAAATTTAGTTGAGGATTGTAAAAATAAACAGTGGTCGAATAATAGTCCATATTTATAAAAACAAAGTTTTTATTTATTTTGGAAAAGGTAGCGATACGAGCAAAACTACTAGCTTGATTTTCAATATTTTGAGGAATTAAACCCGCTTTTTCAATTAACGATACAACTCTTTCAACAAGAGTATTGGGCGCGGCAACAATAAGCAACAAAAGCGAATTCTTTTTTTTGTTTTCAAGTAAGATATCAAGATCAAGCGTTGTTTCGTCAATCGGCAAAGGAATAAACTGATCGGCTTGGTATTTTATGGCAGATAACAGTTCTTTCTCTTTTAAGTAAGGCATTGTCAAAATTTGAGAGTAAGTATAGGTATCGGGAATAATTACATCGACTGTCTTTTTTTTTATTTTTAAACTCTGGACTAGTTTTTCTATGATTGTTGCCGTTTCATTCAAGCTCTTTTCATTTTGAGCAGTATAAAAAGATGTTGTTTTTTCAAGCATGGCAAGAGAAGTAATCTTAATAAGATTATTGTTTAATTCACAATCTGACAGTCGAAGATAACTGTCTCCAATTTCCAAACTAAACGATTCGTTTGCCATATAAATTCACTATAGATTATTTTTAGTATGATTTCAATTTAATATTAGTCCTGTAAGTAAGCTCTGCTTTATCTTCAACTCTTGTTGAATCAGTATTAAATCTAATTGTGATTAAAAGAGAAATTATTGGCGGCGAATAAATATTCTGTCTGTGACAACTTATTAAGAAATCACTAATCTTTACTTTATCGTTTGTTAAATAAAATGCTGGAGTTGTCGAAGAAGCTGAACTGATTTTGTCTGATGATAAACTGTACCGAAACCAATTGCCAATTTTGTCTTTAAAATAAAAATTGCTTGAATCGACGGGGTCATAACTTGAGTCTGTATCGTTACATTTAAGATTACTTTCTACCAAACTGCTGTCTGAATATATTTCTATTGCCGAGTTGCGAATCGTAGTCTTCATATTTGAAAATACAAAGTCGCCTTGTCTCTTTACTTCCTGCAACCGAATAATTTTTGTCTGCTGTTGGATTATGACAAAAACAATAGCAAAAATAACCGGCAATATTAGACCGGTAATTCCGACAGTAATAATCGTTTCGATCAACGTAAAACCTCTGAAATTTAATCTTCCCATTTTGTAAATACGGTGGCTATTGGCACCTGGTATTCTTGGCCAAGCTCCAACCAGCTAACAGTTACATTTATATTTGCCTGCGAACCGTCGTTTGACAGAATTAGCTCCCTTTTAAAAAAACTGTCTAGATCATAGTTGTTGCCGCATGCACCTATTGGCCAGCCGCTAAAATCTGAAGAGTTAAAACAATAAGTACCAGATTTTTGAGAAAAGGCCGTCCAATCAGCTTCTTTTTCATCTCTTAACCATTCAACGAGTTCCTCCGCATAATAGGTGGCTAAAATTTTATGCTCATTTACCTTCATATTTCTAAGTGATGCTATTGTTACTGCAGCAGCCAACACAAAAAAAATACTTAGAATCGTAACAAAAATTAAAACTTCTATTAAGGAAAATGCTTTTTGATGCTTCATATGCAATTTAATGTGTTTTGCTAATTAAACCTGCCGGCGTGATTGTAAAAATAGAATATTTGCTCGGGGTAAAAGCTATTTGAACTGTAATATCGGTTAGACTATTAAGTCTCCCGCTTAATGGTTTAAAATAAATTGAAGCTTTTGAACATGTTAGAGTCAGTGAGGAATCAAGGACATAGCTTGCTAATTTACTTGTACAGGCATCATTACAACAAAAGTAAAGATCGTATTGATTACTGGCCGTGCATCTTACTTCATAACCGGTAAAATTATTGCAGGCGGTTTCGATATCTCCGGCGATTGCTTTTTTTTGGGCGAGATGTAAAACATCGTCTATTTGCTGAACAGCATTATCTAGTTCCTTTAGATCCGAATATTCATTGTAATAAGCAAGGGAAAGTCCAAAAAAAAGCGAAATAATCGCGACAACAACAATCATCTCAATTAGGGTAAATCCTTTTTTCATGATTACTTTTGACCGTATGGGCCAACGCAATAATTACAACTTGCAGTACCGCAAGAATAACTGTTACAACCTGTGCTCACCGGCCCCGTTTCCATATATGCACCCAATGAATAAGTCGATGTCCCGATAGAACAATAATAATTGTACGTATTTGATTTGGGATCAGAAGGAATCGAGCCAATATAATTACCAACCAAAAAACTGGAAACACCACTACCAGCACAACTACCGCTGTAGGTAAAATAAGAGCCATTGCCTCCACTTTCATCGCTTCTGTACATTTCAAGTGCCGCCCTAATCTGCTCAAGATCTGCTTTCCTTTTAGCATCGCGAGATTGCTTACCAAGTTGGGAATAGGTAATTGCAGCGGTTGATGTAAGCAACGCAATAATAGTTATTACCACCAAAATTTCAATTAATGTGAATCCTTGAAATTTTTTTAAGGAAATTTTTTTTTTCATTGTTGATTTGTCACACAATAATTTGTAGTCGCTTCCGCCTCTAAAGTTGTACAAAGTTGATAGCTTGTTGCGTTACAACTATTGCATGGGTAGGGAGTAGTAGTCCGCGGATCAACCGGGACAGTAGGCATAATTGTCACTGGCGGTGTTGGACAAGATATCGTAGTAAATACTGAGTTGCTTACCGCATTTGGTGTTGGATATTTGTAACCGCAGACCGAGTAATATTGCTCCAGGCCATTTTGAATGCTGCTTATATCACTTTTTCTTTTTGCATCTCTTGCCTTTTTTTGCGAAGTGGAATAAGAAACAAAACCCATACTCACAATAACCCCAATAATACCGATGACAACCAACATCTCAAGAAGGGTAAACCCCTTTTTTTTTAATCGAAATGTTTTTTTAAACATTTATTGACGTTAAATTAATAACTACGGCTGACTAATACCATATTTTTTTTGATTGGAACCGCATGAAATACCTGAACAAATCGAGGCTGGGGTAGGATCTGGATCTCCAACATTTTCCAAACAACTGCACAATTCATATGTTAAATTTGTATTGTTTGGTAAATAATAATATGGCGTTGTATTTAACGGGTCACAGGGAATTTGATTCAAATAGATTATTGTGCCATTGGAAAAAGATTGTCCACATGCTCCAAACCTATTTGAAGGCGCAGCAGTCGGAAAAGCTTGCGGTGATTTGTCCTGACGATACATTTCAAGCGCTTTCTGAATCTGTTTCAAATCGGATTTTCTTTGCGCATCACGAGATCGTTCACGAGCCGACATATAGTTCGGCAAAAGTAACGCAGAAAGAACACCAATAATCGCAATAACGACAAGAAGCTCAATAAGAGTAAATGACTTCTTCATAAATTATTTAGTTTTATGTTAAGGTTTTTCCAGATAAAAATCAATAGGTTATCAAAGGTCAGTTGGGGATTAAGATTATTATTTTCAACAAGCATTTTATTCTTAAGAATTTTTTTTATAATTTTGAGATTTGTTTCATTATTACATTTCTTTTTACGCATTCTTTCCTCAAAAAACATAAGTAATTCATCTGACAAGATTAAATAATCTTCTTTTTTTGCTATCAATATTTCTTTGTTGTTTAAAAAAGAAGTATTTTTGCATTTTTCAAGTTGCAGAATTATTTTATCGATCGAAACTTTTTTTTGTTGGATTATCTTCTTTCGCACACCATCTAACAATTTTGCCCTGGATCTTATTGTCGGAATAACTTTTTCAGGGTTAGTTACCAAAAAAACAAATAAGTTTTCTTCAACTTTTTCTTCAAGAATTTTCAGAAGGCTGTTTTGAGCTTCAAGACCTGATTTATCAAAATCATAAAAAATAATCATTCTTTTTCCAACCGGGGAAACAATTAAATCTTTTTTAAGTTCTCGGATTTGATTTATCGTGATTTCTTCTTTTGGTGGTCTAATTTCAAAAATACTGTGTTCTGCGATATTATATTTATGAACTATTTCTTGAAAAAAATCATTTTCTGCGAATTTTCTTTGATCAATGATTAACGGCAGCATAATCTCTGTATTGCATTTTACCAAAATTCTCTTTATATTGAAATTATGAAGATTGCCCCAAAAGAATTACTGAATATTCTTGTAAAAAATCAAGTTATTACTCAAGAGCAAGCCAATTTGAGCTTGATAGCTTAAAAAAAAATATTCCAATTGAGGACTATCTTTTTAATGAAACCCGAATTTCAAAACAAGACATTTTAAGTTCTATCGCATCCATTCTTAAAATCGGTTGTGTCGACATCGCCTCAATTGCAATCGATACGCAGGCTTTGGGACTTATTCCAGAATCAATATCGACTCTGCACAATATAATCCCAATTGCCTTCAATATTAAAAATGATTCAATTACACTGGCCACCACCGACCCTTTTAATATTACTCTTTTTGAGTTTTTGGAAAAAAAAACAGGAAAAAAAATCGTACCGGTTCTTGGCTACGGACCGGATATTAGAAAAGCACTTGAAACAGTCTATTCTCAAAGTCTCTCGCCCGATGTCAAAGAAGCTCTTCGGGAAGTTGCACCGCAAGCAAAACAATCAAGTTTTGATACAACAGATTTAATTGTCCGAGAAGCTCCGATTGCTAAAATTGTCAATACCATTCTTGAATTTGCTGTCAAAAGCCGAGCCTCGGATGTCCACATTGAGGCTGAAGAAACAAAAACCCGTGTCAGATATAGAATAGATGGAATTTTGCACGAAAAATTGAGCCTTCCGAAAGGAATTCACGAAGCACTTGTTTCCCGAATTAAAATTCTTTCCGAGATGAAGATCGATGAAAAAAGAATCCCCCAGGATGGCCGTTTTACTTTTCACCTTGGCGAAGAAGAGGTCGATCTTCGTGTTTCGACATTGCCTTCTGTCCATGGTGAAAAAGTGGTGATGAGACTTCTAAAAAAAACCGGCGGTTTACCTTCGCTTGCCGAACTTGGACTACGTGGTCCGCAGTTTCGTGATCTGGAAGATGCTATTGCAAAACCTTATGGCATAATTCTTGTTACCGGCCCGACAGGCTCAGGTAAAACAACAACTTTGTACTCGATCTTATCAAGACTTAATAAACCAAGCGTCAATATTCTAACTCTTGAAGACCCGGTCGAATATCAAATTCCCGGCATCAACCAGGTCCAGATAAATCCACAGGCCGGTCTTACCTTTGCCAATGGACTTCGTGCTTTTTTGCGCCAAGATCCAAATATTATCCTTGTCGGAGAAATCAGAGATACGGAAACGACTCAACTTGCTATACAAGCTGCCCTTACCGGACATTTAGTTTTCTCTACGCTTCATACAAATGATTCGGCAACTGCGATTCCGCGTCTTATCGATCTGGGTGGAGAAACATTTCTTATCGCCTCAGTCCTCAATGCGGTAATTGCCCAAAGAATTGTCCGAAAAAATTGCAGAAGCTGTTCAACTACATATGAACCACCGGCAGAAATCCAAAAAAATATTAAAGATGTCTTGGGCGAATATCTACCAAAATCCTATCAAGAAGGCAAACCAATGATTTTAACCAAAGGACGTGGATGCAACGAATGTAACCAGACCGGCTATCTGGGCCGGGTGGCTATTTTTGAAGTTCTAAAAATTTCAGGTGCAATAAATAAAATGATTCTTCAACAGGCAAGTGGAAAAGATATCGAAGCTCAAGCCAAAAAAGAGGGGCTTATTTCGATGAAACAGGACGGATATTTAAAGGTTCTGGACGGTTTAACAACCATAGAAGAAATTTTAAGAGTAGCTGAGATTTAGTTAATATTTTTAATCCGAAAAATGAATATTGATCAATATTTCGATATTTGTATAGACAGAAAAGCATCGGATCTACATATTATTCCAGGTTTTTATCCGACAATTAGGATTAATAATCAGGTTAATCAACTTAAAATAATGGAAATTATGACTGAACAAAATTCAAAAACATTAACTTTCTCACTTTTAAACGATCAACAAAAAGAAATTTTTCTTTCAAATAAGCAAATTGATTTTGCCTATCAATATAAAGGTTATCGTTTTCGCTGCAACGCTTACTTTACCAAAGGCAATATTGCTTTGGCAATCCGCTTGCTTGATTCGAGAATAAAAACAATTGAAGAACTGAATCTTCCACCGTTTTTCCATGATCTGACAAAATATCGTCAGGGACTTGTCTTGGTTACCGGTCCGACCGGAGAAGGAAAATCAACCACTCTTGCCTCATTAATTAACGAAATCAACCTTAATCACAATAAACATATAATTACTATCGAAGATCCTATCGAATATGTTTATCCCTTGGGACGATCAATTGTCTCACAAAGAGAGCTTTATCAAGATACACATTCCTGGATTAATGCACTAAAAGCTGCCTTAAGAGAGGATCCTGATGTTGTTTTGGTTGGTGAAATGAGAGATTACGACTCAATTCAATTGGTCTTGACAATTGCCGAAACTGGCCATCTGGTTTACTCGACGCTTCACACAAGTTCTGCAGCAGAAACCATAAATAGGATTATCGATGTTTTTCCATCAGAACAGCAAACACAGATCAAACTTCAACTTTCTTCGGTTTTAAAAGCTGTGATTGCACAAAGACTTATCCCAACACTTGACAATACAAAAAGAATTCCGGCAGTTGAAGCATTGCTAAATAATTCTGCGATTTCAACAATTATCCGCGAGGGAAAATACCAATTACTTCCAAATGTAATTGCTACGAGCGAAGGAGAAGGAATGATTCTTTTTGAAAGATATATGGTCGGCTTACTTGAAAAAGGCCTTATTACTAAAGAAACTGCTATAAATTATGCTTTTCGACCAAAGGAAATGGAAAAATTACTTAAATAACTATGCTTATTAGCTATAAAGCTCTAAAAGGGAATAAAATTGTGACGGGAAAACTCGAGTCTCAAAATGAAAAGACAGTTATTTCATATTTGCGGAACCAGGGTTATTTTCCTATTGAGTTAAAAGCTGAATCTAACAAATCCGGATCTCTATTTGGCTTTTTTTTTAACCGGATATCATTCAACGATATAGTTGATTTAACCAGACAAATTGCTATTATGCTTAATGCCGGCCTTACTCTTGTCGATTGTTTGGAAATATTAAAAAAACAGACGACAAAAAGTGCTATGCTCGAGCTTATCGAAAATCTTGAAAAAGATGTAAAAGGAGGAAGTAATTTATCATCCGCATTAAAACGATATCCTCAATATTTCTCGAATTTATATATTTCCTTAGTAAAATCAGGAGAGGCATCCGGTAAATTAAGCGATATTCTTCTTCGTCTTTCCGAAAACCTGGAAAAACAACGAGAGTTCCGAGGAAAAATTAAAGGGGCATTGATTTACCCGGTAATTTTGATTGTCGGTATGATTGCCGTGATGTTTATCGTCGTAACATTTGTTATTCCGAAACTTCTCGACCTTTATAAAGATTTCAATATTGATCTACCTTTTACAACAAAGATTTTAATGGCTGTTTCCTCATTCACCGCAAAATTTTGGCCGCTAATTATCCTTGCCGTTTTTGGAACTGTGACCATCGTCAACAGATTTTTAAAAACAAAACAAGGAAAATTGATACTTGACACTAATTTGCTTAAAATCCCAACGCTTAACAATGTAATAAGAATAAGTGCTTTAGTTGATTCAACTCGCACTTTATCTATTTTAATAGGTTCCGGTGTTTCGATCATGGAAGCACTCGGAATAGTTATTGAAACAACAGAAAATATAGTCTTTCAGCAAGCCTTTGAAAACATCCAAAAGAAAGTGGAAAAAGGTGTTTCCTTAGGCACTGCCATGCAACAAGAACACGTTTTTCCACCAATCTTGGTTCAAATGACTTTGGTTGGGGAGCAGACCGGTAAGCTTGATGAAACACTTGGCAGAATTTCTCATTATTTTGAAATGGAATCGGAAATTGCCGTAAAAACTTTGACAACTTTGATTGAACCTGCAATTCTAGTTTTTTTGGGTTTGGGCGTTGGCGCTTTAGTCACTTCGGTTATCACGCCAATTTATCAGCTCACAAGTACTTTTTGACGAAAAAGCTCTTGACAAATACGAATAAAAAGTTTTATTATGAAGCATATATGAAAAAAGCTACTAGAGGTTTTACTTTAATTGAGCTTTTAATAGTTATTGCACTTCTTGGAGCATTGGCAGTAGGTTTACTTGCTGCCCTCGACCCGTTTGAGCAGTTGAAGAAAGGAACAGATACTGGAGTGAGAAATACAGTTTCAGAATTTCAAGGAGCAGCTATCAGATACTATGCTATTAAGAATCAAATGCCGTGGTGTGCTAATGCTGAATGTGATGCCTACGAAGACGGTTTGGATGATATTGTAACGGGAAAGCCACTTAGCGAAATGACTAATACCTTGGCCAATATTGTTGATACTGGCGAGCTTAAAAATGATTTTGCAACCTTGGCTGGAGATGCAACCTTGGCAAAAATATTTGTCTTTGGATCTAATACGGATGCAAGCATTACCGTTTGTTACAAACCGACTTCAAAATCATTTACAAGCGATCCTAATACTAAATTTAATCCTGATACTGGAGTGGATGATTGTGAATCTGATCCAGACCCAGCAAAAAATACGTGTCTGTGGTGTGTTAAGTAAAGATCATGTTTAAGATTGGTTTTAATATAAAAAAAACATCTACTGGATTTACTCTTATCGAGCTTCTTGTTGTAATTATGCTTCTTGGTGCTCTGACGACTATACTTATGGGAAATTTTTTTACGTCTTTAAAAAAAGGTCGGGATGCTAGAAGAAAAAGTGATCTCGAAAATATCCAAAAAGCGCTAGAAATGTATTATGAGGATAATAAAACTTATCCTGCAAGTATTTCATTTGGCTCATCTCTTTCATCTTCCACTAAAACTTATATGCAAAAAATTCCTAATGACCCGGTCGCTGGTAATAATTATTTATATGAAAGCGACGGTACTTATTACCGTCTTTTTTCATGCATCGAAAACAAACTTGATGAATCTCCAGGAGTCAGCCAAACAGGTTATGTTGGTACACCCGGAATCTGCGGGACCGGAGACTGCGCAACCTGCAAATATACGGTATCGGATTCCGGAAGTAATTTGTTAACTCCTGTCCCTTAATTCCAATATCCCAAAGCTAAGCAGATGAACCTTTACAACTTCTTAATCAACTGCTCTTTAAGTTGTTTATAGCCCGTATCGTTCGGTTTTAACTTCATGGCTGTTTCTATTTCTTTTATCGCTCGTTCCTCAAACTTTTTCTTGATAGAACTATCTTTTTCAATATCTGCCAGAAGCGAGTAAAAAATACTCAAACTATATGAAATTTTTGGGTCGGTTGGCGCATAGATTTGAGCTGTTTTTAATGCTTTTACTGCTTCTAAAAGATCTTTCGCCTTATCTTCCACCTGATAAAAAAGATAATAATTTTTTGCCTTTGTTTTCCAGTAAAGACTGTTTTTTGGTGAAGCAGTTAAAGTCTTGTTATTATAATACTTGGCAAGTTCGACCAGTTGTTTGGCTGAATCTTCCTGCTTTTGATAAGCAGAAATGAAAGCCAGGTTCGCCAAAACGTAGGAAAATTTATCTTCATAGACATGTTCGTACCTGAATTTTAAAGCTTCATTAAGGTAGGTTGCGGCTACTTGGTAATTACCTATTTTATAATAACTATCACTCTTGGCGTAATTTACATCGGCCAAAAAATAACGACCAATATAAATCAATGTGTATAGTAAAATAAGAAAAAGTGTTGTCATACAAAGCTTTTGCCAAAGCAGATTAAAACTGTAATTTGCGGTTTTTTCTTCTTCAATACTTTTTGAAGGATGAGCGAGTATAAAAATAAAGGCCGGTAAAAGATAAAAAAATAAATTTATCATAGTTACCGAAAATCCAAAGAAATTTGTAATCAAAATTGTTAAATAGGCGCAGATTAAACTTAAAACTAAAATTCTTGAGCTTGAATCCGATTCTGTTTTGAGCTTTGAACTTTGAATTTTAAGTTGATAAATAGTGTATATTACCACCGTAAATATTAAGCCTAAGTAAGCTGCTAAACCAATATAGCCTGTCGTGGCAAAATAATTTAGATATTCATTATGTGCTTTGTTGTAAAGATAATCCCACTCCGAAGTAAGATTATGAGCTGCAGGCCTGACAAAATAATATGCGTATGCAAATGTTTCGACACCTGTCCCAAACCATGGATTTTTTTTGCCCAAAGCAATTGCACCCTGCCAAACTATTTTTCGGATATCTCCGGATTCCGTGACATCGGAATTCATTACTTCTTTTTGATCGGTTTTTTTTACAGCGGATTTATCAGAAACAATTTTTTTGAACCGATAGTTTTTTATGTCAAGAAAACGATCGACTTGTGGGATACCGGTTTTACAAAATACTAAAGTAATAAAAAATAATACGCTGATTATTAAAATTTTCTTGTATTTTTTTTCAACAAAAAATAAATAACTTGGGATAAAGATTAAAAAACCAACGCCCAAACCGATCATAGAAGAACGAGAACGAGTAAAAAGCAAAGTTACAAGATTTAGTACTAAATATAAAGTATCAAGTACTAAGTACTTTAAGTCTTTATTTTTGAAATAAAAATATAAACCGATAAAAAAAGTGACTGCCAGATAAGCGCCAAGCCAATTCGGTTGTCCCAAAGTGGAGAATAACCTTTCAGATGGTCGAAACTGAGTTGTCCAACAATTATTATTCAGTTGACCGCTAAAAAGATAGCACGATAAATCATGTCCGAATTTCCCTGGCAGTCCCCACAAAATAACCAATAATGATCCAATAACTATTATTTTTAACTGCTTTTGTAAATATTTTTCCGAAAAATTACGGAAGTTGCTGACTAAAGCATAGTAAAGAATAATATAACAAACTATTGAAAGCAATCCGCCGTTGAAACGGCCATAATAGCCAAAAATTGAGGTATGAACGTCAATTGAGACAAAAGTAGAAATAAGTTGAGAAATAAAAAAAATTAAAATTGGAATATCCAAGTAAGTTTTTTTTACTATAATTTTTTTTATAAGAATTATTTTAAAAAACCAAAAAAAAGTGACAAGAATTGTTATCACGTAGATAAAAAGCATTTTGTTAAATTCAAAAAGTTCAGACGTAATTGAAGTCATAACAAGCGGCGTAATAAGAAAAAGACTATAATATAAACATTCAAGAATTTTATTGATTAATCTAAGAAGTTTTGACTTTTCCACTATGTTTAATTTTATTCAAAATATAAAAAAAATCCAGTCGACTTTTTTTGATTCTTTTGATGTTGCCTTTGATTTTGGTACATCAAATACTCGAATTGCTATAAAGAATCGAGGAATTATCTTAAGACAACCAACTATTCTTGGACTAAATTCTAAATCAAAAGATTATATTTTTTACGGTAACGAAGCAAAAAAAGTAATCGGTAAAACTCCTGATTTCGTAAAAATTATAAGACCTGTGGCAAACGGTATTATTTCCAATTTTGACGCCTATCTTGCCTTGATTGAATATTTTATCTCAATATCAATTAATCATTATTTGAAAAACTATAAAATTATTAAACCCGTTTTAAGAGCCGTTGTAGCCGTTCCTTACTTTGCTACGGAAATTGAAAAAAAAGCAGCGGAGGAAGTATTGTATAAACTTGGTTTTACCAGGGTTTTTTTAATAGAAAAACCTGTTGCCAATGTTGCAGGAACAGGCTTCAACCCTATGTCTCATCGACCAACTCTAATTGTCGATTTGGGTGGGGGATTAATCGAAGCTGGTATTGTTTCCGGTGGCGGAATTGTCAGTGAAAAAGTTACTAAAAATGCCGGGGATCACTTTAGCCAAATTATTGCTAACTACATTTATTTAAAGCATGGATTAATTTTGGGCGAAACAACCTGCGAACAACTTAAACACACGTTGCTTAGTTTTAAAGGAGAAGAAAAGATCGTGACCGTGCGAGGAAAAGCCTTGGAAAACGGACTACCAAAATCAATACGTTTAAAATCAAGTGAAATTAAGGAATCTTTGTTTACCGCCATCTCCCAAATTATCGATCTTATTAAAGAGCTTATTGAGATTTCTCCTCCTGAGGTAGTCGATGAGATATATGACCAGGGAATCTTTCTTTCTGGCGGTCTGGCTAATATTACAGGTATTGATCAGTTTATTTCCAATGAAATAAAAATCACAGTCAATATCGCGGAACATCCATCCGATACAACAATTACAGGCCTTTTGAGAATCTGTAATGATAAGGATTTGTTAAATAAACTTGCTATCACTTCAATATAATATTGCCAAGATATA
>CAZJFG010000011.1:0-23836 GCA_964545385.1 uncultured Gammaproteobacteria bacterium
AAAAAGATAAAAGGAATAACAAGGCTGCTATAATGGAAATAAAAACTTCGCATATTGGTACTGCTGCTTATGCTATTTATTAAAATCTCCGGTAGACTGATCAAAAGTTCAACAGGTGAAAAAATCATATAAGGAAGATTTGGAAGAAGTAAGCGTTTCAAATAATCTTTAATTTCCAATAAAGATATATATTTCAAGTTTGAATAATAGGTCAGAGCAAAATGGTTGCCACCTCGGAAAAAGGGGATAACCAGAAAGGTAACCGCAATAAAAAATAAACCTCCTATAAAACTAATTAGAAAGCCTTGTTTTTTATCTTTTTGGACAAAAAACAAATAGACGCCGTACAAAAAGACAACCAAACCAACATGTTCTTTAGTCAACAGGGATAAAAAAATAAAGATAAAGGTTGCCAGCCAGTTTTTTTTTAGAGAAAAATAGATCATCCAAAGCAGGAAACCGGTGGCAAGAGTCACGCCATGGAAGTCGTATAGATTGGCGCGTTCCAACTGGAAAAATAACAGATAAAAAATACTGAAAAACACGCTCATCGGTTTATTTTTCAAAAGCGTTTTGGCAATTAAAAAAATCGCCCAGGCGCCGCTTGCAAGAATTAATGTCTGGACAATAAGCAGCACTTCTGGTCCAGGCCAAATCCAATAAAAAGGCGCAATAAATGCAAGTATCGGATCAAAGTGAATTGCCAATCTGGAAAGATTTTTTTGTAACTCGGCATTGGACATTTCCAGAAAATGGCCGCGAGCGGTATTGTAAACCGTCTGATTCATAATCCCCAAGTCATAGTAATGTGAGTTCAACGCATACATGCGGTGGATGGAGAGAAAAGAAAATAGAATGATATATAAAAATGTAAAAAAAATTAAAATAAGTTCCAGTAAATAAATAAATTGTTTTGACTTTTGAGTTGCAGTTTTGAGTTTCATAATTATTTGTTTCCCGAATGGAACTTCTCATGAATTTCACGTAATCTTGTATTGGTCACATGGGTATAAATCTGGGTTGTTGCAATATTTTTGTGGCCAAGCATTTCCTGAACCGATCGCAGATCGGCACCATGAGTCAAAAGATCGGTAGCGAATGAGTGGCGCAGAACGTGCGGACCTATCCGAATTGAAAGTCCTGCTTTTTTCCGGTATTTATCAATCATCCGCTCTATAGAACGCACGGACAATCTATTGGCTTCATTTGTCAATCCACGGGTTTTAGGTCCGGAATAGCGGATAAAAAGCGGACTATAGGCATCTTTTCTCTTGTTGAGGTATTTTTGCAACCAGTTTTTGGCATTTTTCGATAAAAAAACAACTCGAGCTTTGCCGCCTTTACCGATAACACCAAATTCGCTCGTTTCAAGATTGATCTGTTCACGATTTAAAGCGGCAAGTTCAGAAACACGAAGACCTGTTGAAAAAAGTACTTCTAAAATAGCTCTATCGCGGAGTCCAGATTCACTATTTGTTTCTACTTTTAAAAAAAGTCTTTGCATTTCTTCCGGAGATAAGAACTTAAGATGGCGGTCGCGAGATTTCCCGAGTTCAATCATTTCTGGAGAGATTACTGCAACACGCTGTTTCAGTAAATAGCGGAGTAAGCTCCTGACTGCTATCAAGAAGTAACTTTGTGTTTGGCGCGCCAGAGCACCCTTAAATGGATTTTTATACTGGTGAGAAAGATATAATCGAAAATTCCTGATCATGTTTTCATCAATATTTTCGACCGGAAAGTCATCAAGTTTTTGAGTTTTTAAAATCCAATCCTGGAAAAAGAGTAGGTAGTAGCCATACATCTTCACAGTCTTCAAAGACAGGTTCTTATCAAGTTCACAGTATTCGAGGAATCGTAATACAGCTTCTTTAATACCCATACAATTTATCTTAAACGACGTTATATGTAAAATCAAGCACTAATACACAAATGGTATAATAGGGAAGTTGGGCGAGTGGCGGAATGGCAGACGCGCAAGGTTTAGGACCTTGTGTCCCAAAAGGACGTGGGGGTTCAACTCCTCTCTCGCCCACATTTTTTAGGCCGAAATATTACAACTATAGGATAATACTCTATAAGTGAACAAAATGTGGATAACTTTTTGTAGATTGCTTACTATAAGTCGATAAATATATAAACCATCATCCTTACTATTGCTTTGATATAATCAATTATTAAAATGACCAAAAAATTGTCAATTATTATTCCTGTTTACAACGAATGTGTTTATATTACCCGCTGCCTTGAAAATGTCGAACAGGTAGAGATTCCAAATTGGACAAAAGAGATTATTATTGTAAACGATGGCTCAACCGACAATAGTTTGCAACTTATCAAAAAATTTGCCTCAAAAAAAAACAATATAAAGATAGTTTCTTCTCAAAAAAGACAAGGCAAGGGAGCTGCTTTAAAAAAGGGGATAACTCTGGCAACAGGAGACATCATCATCATTCAAGATGCGGATTTAGAATACGATCCTGAAGATTTTAAACCAATCCTGACGCAGTTCCAAAACAAAAATATAGATGTTGTTTACGGTTCAAGAATCCTCGGCGCAAAAATATTCCGTAATTATTCTGCCAGTATTTTTTTTCTGACCGGAGGGATAATCCTTACAAAACTTATCAATCTTTTGTTTTCCACAAATCTCACGGATCAACCCACCTGCTATAAATCGTGGAGAAATCACCTTTCAAAAGAACTGCTCAAATATTGCCGCCTACCCGGGTTTGAGTTTGAGGTAGAAATGACAGCTTTTTTTTCAAAAAATGGCAAGATAAAAGAAGTTCCCATCCGTTATTATCCCAGAACCATAAATCATGGAAAAAAAATCCGCCTAACTGACTTTTTTCGATCTGCCGCTACCGCTTTTGGTTGTAAATTCAACTATAATTAAGAAAAAACAAACTACACTCACAAACTGAGTCCGATAGGTATACCAAACATGAATGTATGAATGATTGGCGGCAACAAGATACCACAGATAGGGTAAAAAACCAATAATAAGAAGGGAGGGTATTTTTTTAAGTTTTGACGGATGAAAATCAAAACGCGCCACGCTATAAACTAATCCGGCGATAAACAGACACAAAATAATTATTTTGTTTGTTTTATCGTAGCCTCGAAGCTGGTTAAGATTAAGCTTAATCGTATTTAGCTGGCTAAAATTTGCATCTGCCTTGTTGATCGTCCGATGGACAACAACACTCAAAGCGGTCGATAGCGCCTCTGGAGCAAAAAGCACTTGAACAATCAACCATTTGCTAAACCAGAGAGACAAATAGCCGGTAAACCAAAAAAAAATGTTCCATAAAATTTTTTTCGGACTGTCTTTTTTTAGATATAAACTGATAATAAGCAATATCTCAAGACTTACCAAGGGAGAGGTCAAAAGATCAAAAAAAGACGTAAGTCCACCAACAACAAAAAAAATCGTATATGGATTTTTAATTTTTTTGTCCTTGAGTAACAAGTAAATAGCGCTGACCAAACCTATTAAAAAAACGCCGGAAAACTGCATTGACCGACCTATATAAAAAAAGTCAACGGCAACAAAACCAAAAATAAGAGGAATCGCGACCTGTTTTCCAAGTTTTTTCCAACTAAGGTAAATTAAAAAATAGAAAGCCGAAATCAACAGGAAAGTGATAATTATTCTTATTTGACTGTAGGAAAAAAAAACAAGCAGAGGCCGAAGATAGATCAAATATCCATGCCAGTACCTTTCATAACCTTCAACATGCACTTTACCATGAAGATAAAGTTTTTCTAGATTTACAACCTGGTTTAAGCTATCTTCATCTCCATCATAACGGATGTTAACGAGGCTTGAGCGAAAAGGATTACCAGAATCGACCGAATAAGCGGTGTTGAGCATCAGACTATCCGTAAAATTGTCAAGTGCTATTTTTCGCCAAGACACACCGAAGCTGGGATACATTCCTTCTTTTTTAAGCGTTTCGACCGACTTGCCGATATTTTTCGAAAGAAACGAAGAGGGAATCAAACAAGTCAAAAACATGCTGACTAAAAAAAAAGCAAGAAGAAAAAAATAGCTGAAGAATATTTTTTTAAAATTACTAAGCATAAGTCAATTTTATCAGATGTAACTTATTTTCTTTGTCATAATAATCTCATGGAAAAAGAACCTAAGCCCACCAACTTATTTCATTTATTCTCGATCGATCTTATTGCGACAGCTATTGCTCTTGGCGGTTGCCAACGAGTAGATGAGGAGACATTAAAACCAGGCGAGCAAACGACCACGGTTGTTTTTAGTGCCGCCACAACAGAAAGTAGTAAAATTTTTGAAAGTAATATGAATCAACCGAGAGTCATAAAATGTAGCCGCGAGGTAGATGAACATGGACTTACTAAAAAAACTGACTGTATCTTTAAAAGCAATTCAAGCATCACTCTGGAGTCTTTTATTAAAGATTAATAATAACAAAAAGAATCGTTCAAAAATCTGACTTATTCAGTAAATTTGAAAGTAGAAAGCATTTGTTTTGATATGTCGTTGGATTCAATTGTACGAAACTCATAGACATGATTGCCTCTTTGAACAAGAGTCAAACGAATAACGCCACCTTTTTCTAAAGTCGTATAAGCCTCATGATTGGCAAAAGTAGTTTTTTCCAATGGGGAATAATCATCATATGTTCTACCTATAATGATATAATCAAACTTCGCTGAAACAGAGATGTCGTAATTATCAATAAGAGTAAATGGGGTGTTTTTATGGATTGTGTCATCAAAGCGATAAATTATAGAATCAATTTTTGGATTAGCTGGAACATAATACTTTCCATTAACTTTTATTGATCCGTTAGTACTCATTCCACGATCGTAAATAGTTTCTACGTACCAAGGATTTCCATAGGCACAGTCTGCCTTTGACGGATATTGGACCGACCAATCAGCATCTGAATGCTTAAAAGTCTTCCATGTAATTTGCTGAGTTGGATCCGGTGAAGGAGTAACCAAAAGCTTAGCTAGTTTTTTTTGGTTAGTAGATATCTGTTTTTTTAAAGAATAATTTTGGTATATAAAATAAAGTAGACCGCCGGCAAGCAAAAAAAACAAGATGATAAAAAATAAAGTTTTAATAAATGAAGTATTTCTTCTTAACGGCAAAACAGGAGAATTATTATTTTCCATATATTAAAATGGATGAATCAAGTATTAAAAAAGTCTGTTTTTACACTATTTATTTAATATAATTGAAAAATCAGGAGAAGTCGCATAGTGGACGAGTGCGTACGCCTGGAAAGCGTATAAGACCGAAAGGTCTTCGCGGGTTCGAATCCCGCCTTCTCCGCCGTCTCAACAACTTTATACCTACCTAAAGAATTGATGGCGAGGACAGTTGCGATTGATATCTTACATCCTGCCTTAAGAAATAATACCACAAGATTTAAAGTCCTCGGCAATGCTGTTAAGCTGCCTTTACAGGATAAAAGTTGTTCGTTTGCGACGATGTTTTTCCTAAGAGGTTGGAAGAATGCTTGAAGATGACGGCAAGTTCGTAACTCTAGATTATTCTGTTTATCAAATGTCGCCTGTTGAAATATCTGCGTTTGACCCTATACGTTTGGTGTTGGGGTTAAGAAAAATGAGTTTTGGTAATTTTAATATAAAAAAATTATTGCCTGAAATCGACGGTTATTCATATGGAAAAGATTTTTACCGGGCCTCTTTTTTGGTTCCAAGGCCGGAAATTAGGAAAATGAAATATTCTGCTGCCAGAGTTTTTTTAACTGCTCTTTTGAATAGAGAAGATAATATCTGTCTTTTGACCATATTTCTAATGTTATAGTGGTATCATACTTCGCTTTCTTTAATTCCTTTATTTAGGCATTGAAAGAGTTTCATTAGACATAATCTTTTTACGACTAACTATTTAACAAAATACTCTCAATCACTTGATTGTTTTGTCTAATTGCATCTCTCATCATATCATATCCCGCATCAAGTAATACTTCGCCTTTTTTATAACAATCGATCTTTTTGTATAAATGTGATGAAGCAGTTTACCCTGTTCCGGTATTCTTGCTTGTGACCATTCTGTAAGAGCCTCCACATCAGCAATATCACCCAACTCTTTTATATGAAGTGCTTTATGCAATTTGGCCTTGAAACTATAAGGTCGTTTGGGTGTCAGACCTAGCTGTTTCACATCCTGGAGAATAAAACTATATAATAAATTTATATGAGCGGTTTCTATATTGAGGAATATTCAGAAAAATATAAAGATCAGATAAAAGAAGTCATTGGAAAAACGTTGGCTGATATATCAGTAATCGATAAACAATCATTACCAATCGATGATCCAGATTTGGACAATATTGAAAATGTGTATTCTGGAAAGGGCAAATTTTGGGTAGCGATAATAGATAGTAAAGTAATTGGAACGGTTGCAATCCAAGATATTGGGAATCAAATAGCTACACTTAGACGCATGTTTGTTTTGATCGGATACCACGGCGATGGAACCGGTCAGAAGTTGCTTGATCACGCATTACATTTTGCCAAAGATCAAGGATTTACGAAAATAATTTTAAATACTCATGAGCTCATGCACCGTGCTCACAGGTTTTATGAAAAAAATGGTTTTAAAAGAGTAGGAAAAACAGAAGATAAGTATAATTACGAAAAGATTTTAGAGTAACTATAAGGATTAAAAAGAGGATTAAAAAGTTCCAGACCCGAGTACTCCGCCGTCTTTCGCCAAGACTTCAGAACGGCAAGCTGGGGTACTAACTTATGTATTACGTATATATATTAGTTTATTATAACAAAATTATATTTTTAACTTGATATCATAGTTTTATGAGATTCAACAATATTCTTCCCGAACTTTATGTCATCGACTTTGAAAAAAGTTTGTATTTTTATGTCGATATTCTCGGATTTAAAATAGAATACGAAAGGGGAAAACCAAGGTTTTCATTTCTTTCCTATCAGGGTAGTCAACTCATGATCCAACAGGAAGATGAGGATGAAGAATGGCATAATGGAAAACCTGAATATCCATATGGAAGAGGGATAAACTTTCAGATAGAAACAGATAGTATTCAAAAAATAGTTAATTCGTTAAAAAAACACAACTATCCTTTAAAAGGGAGGATAAAAAACAATTGGTATAAGGTAAAAGACACACTTCATGGATGCCGAGAAATTCTTGTTATGGATCCAAGTGGATATTTACTCAGATTTTCCCAAGGAATTGGTAAAAAACCTATAAAATAAAGTAGAAGTTATAAAGATTAAAAATTCCAGACTCGAGTGCTCCGCAAATTATTCATTTTTTCAAAATCGCATTCATGTCTTTTTTCGAATTATTGCAGCGTTCTTTCAGAGAATTATGAATTAATTTTATCATTTGGAATTTGATAAAATAAACCCGGATTATTTAATTTGGATAACATAGTTTAACGGAACGGAATCGCGCTGCACCGTATGAATGATTTTACCGGGAATTTTTTTATATTCTGCAGAGCCTGTATAGCAAATGGCAAAATCGGCCTGATCGTAGTTTGCTACCCATTCTAGATTATCAGTAAAATAATAAAATACGCTTAAAGAAGTTCCACAAGTGTAAATTTTGCGTTTTTTCTTATCATTCGTCACATTTTTCTCCAGCCATAAAATTCCTTCCCGAAAAGAAGCATTCCAGTAGTCGGTTTCAAAATAGCGACTGGCACCTTTCAAGCCGCCTACCAGTTCGTTGTAATACAAATATTGATATGGAAATAGTTTTATTTGCGCAACAATTACCAGCAAAGAATTTATAGAAACAAAAACTAAAAATATTCTTTTTATCCTTTTTTTCCAAGAAAAAGACTCTATTACAAAAACCGCAGCAAGTGTCGAAAAAAACGGCAGCAAAAACAAAAAATGCCTCAATCCGTTGTATACGACCGGTTTTAGAACAAAGTAAAAAATAGTATTTATAAAAATGACTAAGTTAGCTAGTAATAAAACCTCATTTTTTAAAAAATTTTTTTTTAGTAAGAACAAAGAACCGATAGCCGAAAAAAAAATAAAAAGCGGCGTTCCGATTACAAAAAAAATTGGTAAATAAAATCGCGGCAGATTTAAACTAAAATAATTTTTACCAAGGAAAAAGACGGTACCTTCCCAAGGAAATGATTTCGAGATTTGCAAAACATCGGCAAAATTCTTGAAATAATTACTACCGATATACGGCCAAGAGATTATCATAAAAAAATTGGAGATGAAAAAAATTATCGAAATATACAAAAATTCCTGAAGAAAAAAATTTACGGATTTTTTTTGTTTCAAAAAATCATAAATAAATAAAATAAAATATAAACTAAAACCAATTGTTCTTATGCTTTGAGTAAATGAAAATAAAAACCCAAAAATAAGCACTTTCAGAAGAACATTTTTCAAGGAAGAAAAAAAATAAATGCTTGCTACACAAACAAAGTACAAAATTGCAAAAGGCATATCTTTAGGATTGGCAGCCAGATGACCGAAAAAACGGGGATTAAGTACTAAAAATAAAGGGCCGAGAATAGCCAACCATGGTTTTTTGTATTTTTTGTAAAGAAAAAAATAATTGCTTATAAAGATTAATGTTCCAAAAAGAAGGTTTAATAAATGGTAGCGTTCGTAAGACTGATCTTTGTTAAAAGCAAAAAGCACGGCGGCATAACTGTTGTTGTAAGACGGCCAAACGTCTTTTTCAGATTTTTTTATAACTAGGTTACTATCGAACTTTTTGTCAGGATCAATCAAGTGTTCGTAGAGCATTTTTCCGCGCTCATAAACAGCCTGTTCATCCCATGTGATACCAAATGTTTTGTATGTCAATAAAATATAGCAAAAATAACAAAGTAAAAATATGATAAGCGGTAAATGTTTTTTCATCTTGAGTTTTCTCATTTTAACAAATTAATCTTTAAAAATTATCAAGATTGTTTTAAGATCAAAAATATTAGTAGATTGTACGACTTCAAAATTGTATAATAACAAAAATGAAAGCTTATAAACCAAATGTTCAACAATCGGGGAGTAAAAAAGCAACCAATATTCAAGATACTTTAAAAAATCTTTACTTAAAAAACAAGCCTGCTTTTATTGTTGGCGGAGTAGGCGTCTTTTTAATAGCTATTCTGCTTTTTCGAAGTGAGAGTATTGGTCTCTCTGGAAAAAGTAAACTGACACCAACTACCTCAGCAACAAGTACTCCCGAACCAACCAAAACGTATAAATCCAAGGATTTCAACGAAGAACCAAACTATGAACAAAAATACTATCCAACTTACACACCGATACCGACACTTATGCCAACAGAAACACCAACTCCAACACCCACCATAACTCCTTACCCAACCTATACACCATATCCAACCTACACGCCATACCCAACATCAACTCCAACACCTATTTAAATCAGATACATTAAAAAAAATTGTGAAAATATAAAAATGGAATCAAATATTTTAATTCCTTTTTTACTTACTTTTCTTGCCGGTATCTCGACAACGGCCGGTAGCTTCATCTTTCTTTCGCATATTTTTTGCAAAAGAAAGTTTATTGGTTTTTTTATGGGACTTTCTACCGAAGTAAAGACTTAGGATTTTTTGGCAGTTGTAGATTTT
The DNA here is from genome assembly GCA_964545385.1 of uncultured Gammaproteobacteria bacterium. Classification (GTDB taxonomy): domain Bacteria; phylum Patescibacteriota; class Microgenomatia; order UBA1406; family GWC2-37-13. The sequence goes on from CAZJFG010000011.1 coordinate 9,636, forward strand.
CTTCTCCCACATGATTATCTTGAAGAAAAGATTTGCCGAAAACAAAATATTATTGATCACCGACTTCTTTCTTTAATTCATCTTTTTTTCAGGCTCCCATGGTTATCGTTGTTTTTTGCATTTTTTACAACTACCGAAAAACTCCAATTTATGATCTTCTATTCTAAAATTGTATTTTTTAGCCACTCTTTTTTTTATCAGTTCGATCTCTTTATGCAAAGAATCACTTTTTATGTCCTTAATTTTTTTGCAGGATGTGCAAATCAAATGATGATGATGGGGGAGAGAAGACAGTTCATAACGGTATTTCCCTTCGTTAAACTCAACCCTTTTTATAAATTTATTTTTTAATAAAACATTTATATTCCGAAAAACCGTGACTCGGTCGACTTTAATTTTAATTTTCTCTAAGTTGTCAATAAGCTCTGTTGCCAAAAGCGGTTTTTTGGTTTTCTCAAAAATACTTTTAATTGCCGCGCGTGCCGGCGTGTTTTTTATACTTGACATAAACTAAAATATAGTATAATCTAAATGCAACTAAATTGCACTTGGATATTTTAGCTAGGTTTATAAATTAAATTGACAATCATGCAGATCTGGTTATATTCTTTGGTCAGTGTTTTTATTGTCAGCCTGATTTCACTTGCCGGCATCTTTACCTTGGCTATTAATGACAAATTACTTCGCCAGATGCTAATATACTTTGTCGGTTTTTCGGCCGGTGCGCTTTTTGGTGACGTTTTCATTCATCTTTTGCCTGAAGCGGCCGAAGAGTTTGGTTTTTCTTTGAATCTCTCGATTGGAATTTTAGTCGGTATTACAATCTCTTTTATTATTGAAAAAATAATCTGTTGGCGTCATTGCCACCTGCCAATTACAAAAAAACATATTCATCGTTTTGCTTATATGAATTTGTTCGGCGATCTTTTTCATAACTTTCTGGATGGATTGACAATTGCCGTCAGTTACCTTGTCAATATTCAGGTTGGCGTGGCCACAACGGTTGCCGTTATCCTTCATGAAATCCCCCAGGAAATAGGCGATTTTGGAGTGCTCCTCCACGGCGGATTTTCCAAAAATAAAGCTCTTGTCTACAATTTTTTGACGGCAACAATCGCAATTATCGGTACCATAATCGGCTTAAGCCTTAATTTTTATGTCGAAAATATTTCCCAGTTTCTTGTTCCTTTTGCTGCAGGAAATTTTATCTACATTGCCGGATCCGACTTGATTCCAGAGCTTCACAAAGAGGTTTCTTTTAAAAAAGGATTAGTCCAACTTTTGTTTTTCCTGGCCGGAACCGCTGTTATGTTTGGTATACTTATGATGGCTGAATAAGTATGTCATCATATCAACCACAAGGACTAAAAAAAATCTTCCATGACGCAAGACGGTATCTTGCCAAAAGCTGGTTGTCTTTTTTTGACCCTGTCCAGATTGCCGTGACCGGCAGCCAGGGAAAAACAAGCACTACCCAAAACCTGGCCAAGATTTTATCTGAATTTGGACCGCTAATCGCAACAGATATGAATCTCGATACTATTTACAACGTGCCGTTAACCGCGTTAAAAGTCCGACCATCAACCAAATATATTGTTTGGGAACTGGGGATAGATCATAAAAACGAGATGGATTTTCATCTTCAGATCGCAAGACCAACAATTGCCGTAATAACAGGAATCTCGCCGGTCCATACCGATAAAGAGCATTTTGGTTCTTTGGAAAACTTAATCAAAGAAAAAAAGAAGTTGATTGAAGCTTTGCCAAAAAACGGCGTAGCCATTTTAAACGGCGACGATCAAAATGTCCAGGCCATGGCCAAATATACCAAAGCTAAGGTCTTGTTTTATGGAACAAATAAAAATTACGATGTTTATGCTGATCCGAAAACAATGACAATCTCACTTGACGGAACTAAATTCCGACTAGTTTCAACTAGGTTCAACGAATCCCAACAAATTTCAACTGGCTTGATCGGAAGCCACAATAGTTATACACTTATGGCTTGCTATTTGGTAGTGAAAACCCTTTTTCCTAAAGACAAAAAAGCCGTTGATATCTTTTGCAAAGTTATTTCTCAGGTAAAGCCTCTCAAGGGAAGAATGAGTGTTGAACCTGGGCCACTGGGAACATTGATCCTTAACGACTCGCTTCGAGCCAACCCTCAAAGTACCCTTGCCGGTTTACAAACTTTGGCCGCTCTTGACTATCAAATCGGCCGCAAGATTGCTATCCTGGGGGTCATGGGAGAATTAGACTGTCCGGAACGTCTTCATAAAGAGACCGGCAGACAACTTCTACAGTATAAACCTGATATTGTAATCTGTCTTGGTGACCTTCGAAAATATACATACGATGAGGCAATAAAAGCGGGTTACCCAAAAGACAAAATTTTTTTTGCCAAAGACGTTTTTACTGCTGCTGAAATTTTAAAAAAAATCGTTAAAAAAAATGACCTTATTTATTTAAAAGGATCATTTCTGCGAAATCTCAAACGCATTTTACAAATACTGAATAATGAAAAAGTTTGTTGCAGAGCCGATATCTGCCCATATGAACACTGTGGCTATGAAAAATAAAACAAAACTTTTAGTTATTTTCGGCGGCCGCTCGGGCGAACATGAAGTTTCGATAAAATCTGCAAGATCGGTTATAGAGAATATTGATAAAGATAAATTTGAAATTGTTCCACTGGCTATTGGTAAAAATGGTGCCTGGCTTACCGGTCAAAAAGCACAAAAAATTCTGGCTTCAGGCGAAAAAATCGATAAAGGGGAAGGAGAGAACAAACTAATTCCTTATGTAGCAACTCAAAAAGAGCAACTGGTTATTTTCCCGGTACTTCACGGGCCCTACGGCGAAGACGGCGCAATCCAGGGTATGTTTGAGATGATGAATATTCCATATGTCGGATCCGGTGTCTTGGGATCAGCCCTTGGTATGGATAAAATAGTCCAGAAATCTCTTTTCGCTCAAAAAAATTTACCGATTGTCGACTATTATTGGTTTTTGAGGAAGAGTTGGAAAACGAATAAAAAAAGGATAATAAATGCGATTGCAAAACATTTTAAGCTTTATTATCCACTATTTGTTAAACCAGCAAATCTTGGTTCAAGTGTTGGTATTTCCAAAGCCCACAATCAAAAAGAACTGGAAAAAGCCATTGATCTTGCAAGCTACTACGACCGAAAAATTCTGGTTGAGTATGGAGTAGAGAATACCAGAGAAATTGAAGTTTCAATTTTGGGAAACGATGAACCAATTTCCTCAGTCTGCGGTGAAGTTCTGCCTTCAAATGAATTTTATGACTACAATGCCAAATATATCAACGAAAACACCAAACTTCTGATTCCTGCCAAAATCGATAACAAAACTCAGGAAAAAATTCGAAAAATTGCCGTTACAGCTTTTAAAACTCTCGACTGTTGCGGTTTTGCCAGAGTCGACTTTTTTCTGGAGAAAAAAACCAATAAAATATGGTTAAACGAAATTAACACTATCCCGGGCTTTACCAGTGTCAGTATGTATCCAAAACTCTGGGAGACAAGCGGTATTAGCTATAAACAGCTTATTGAAAAGTTGATTTCACTGGCCCAAGAACGCTGGGCTGAAAAACAATGAAAAAAACATGTGGCGTTTTGATTCCATATCTAAATGAGAGAGAAAGAATAAGCGAGGTTTTAATCGAGCTTTTAAAGGTAAAAAATCTTTCCGAGATTGTCTGTGTCGACGACGGTTCAACCGACGCAACAAGCGACCTTGTCCGTAAGAAATTCCCATCAACAAAAATAATCCGCTTGGAAGAATGCTTCGGTAAAACGGAGGCGATTGGCTTTGGCGTCGCCAAAATGAAAAGCGATTATATTTTTTTGTGCGATGCCGATCTTAAAAATCCAAAAGCTGCTGAATTTGAATATGCAATCGATGCAATTTTACACGGCAAAAACGTTGACATGATTATTATGCGCCGGATCAATTTTGTGCTTACGACTCGTCTTGTCCGGGGAGATATCTTGTATACAGGCGAGCGCATATTAAGTAAAAAAGATCTTGAAGAAGTGTTGAAATTAAAACCAATCGGTTTCCAACTGGAAATTGCCATCAACAAATACATGATGGATCATGGAAAAAAAGTTTACTGGGTGCCTTCATCGGCCGTAAGTACTTACAAGATAAAAAAGCAGGGATTTTGGAAGGGATTAACAAATGATTTGAAAATGTTTAAGAATATGAGCGACTATGCTGGCCTAGCCGAATTTTTACGCCAGATTTTTTTCTTCTGCCACAAGAAATTTCCTATTAGAATACTTTGACCAAACCTTTATCAAGTATTTTTTCAAAACTTTTTCGCAGCCAAAAAATTGAAATTAAAAGAAAAAAAATATTTAAAATAAAACTTGCCAGAATTTTGTTCCAATCCAAGGATCCTTTATCAATTATTTCTCGAATTCCTTCAAAGACATAACTGGTCGGGATAAACATTGCCACTTTCTGTGCCCAGGCGGGGAGTGTCGACAGAGGATAGGATATCGCCGAAAAAGGCGAAATGAGCATAAGCCCTCCCCAGGCAAAGGTTTGGATTTTCGTTCCGTAACGTAAAATTAAACCTATCAAAAAAAATCCGACCCACCAGCCGGTTATAATCAACATCAGTCCAAATGGAATAATATAAAATCCGAATTGGTAAAAATTTATTTTATACAAAATATAAGCGACAACCGAAGCAAACGACAAACTTAAAACCGCCTTGATCACGCCAATTATCAGAAGCGATAGTATCCATTCGCCAAGTTTTATCGGTGAACTGAATATATTGATTAGGTTTTTATTCCAGATTTCCTCCAGGGTGTTGACAGTAATTTCATACTGACTACGCCAAACGATAATCCAAAATAAAATTCCGGAAATTACAATCATGATGATCTTTGATGAGCCGACCGAGCTGGTTTGGCGAAAATAGGCGCTTGTTAATCCCCACAACAGAAGATCCATCGTCGGCCAGTAAAAGACATCAGACATCCGATCCAGACTGTGTCTGAAATAATAGAAATACCTTAGTATCATTGCCCAAACTCTGTTTATTTTCATGCCTTTGCTTTGTGTAAAAAATAATCTTCAAGTGTTGGTTTTTCAATGCTGATCTGATCATAAGTAACTCCGCGATCCATCAGGGTTCGCAAAAAATCTGGGATTTCCTTTTCGCGAAGATCAATAATAATATAACGACCTTCAAAGTTGTATTTTTTCTTTTGGTTTTCACAGATTTCGATCGTTCTTTTTAAGCCGTCAGCCACATTGAGTTCGACATGACAAATTTTCAAGGTTTTAGCCAAATTTCCAGGCGTATCGTCGTCAACAATACGACCCTGATTAATAAAAATCACCCGATCACAAAGATCTTCGACTTCTGTCATATTGTGTGAAGTGAAAAGGATGGAAACATTAAATTTTTTCCGCTGATTAAGCAGAAAATTTCGGATATACTCGGCTGTCTCTGGATCCAAGGAGGCCGTCGGCTCATCCAAAAGCAACACTCTTGGAAAATTGATCATCGCCTTGGCCAAGTTTACCCGTGTTACCTGGCCGGAAGACAGATCTTTCATCTGTTGATTCATCAGTTTTTCCAAGCGGAAAATACCGGCTAATTTGTTTATTCTTTGCCTTCTATCTTTAATCGCATAAAGATAGGAAAAAAATGTCAAGTTCTCTTTGACAGTCAGGTTCCAAGGCAAATTGGTATAGGTCGAGGAAAAGTTAACCTGTTCGAGAACTTCCTCCCGATATTTTTTTAAATCCATACCGAAGTATTTTATCTCACCGGAGGTAGGCATCATCACTCCAAGTAGCATTTGAATAGTTGTGGTTTTTCCAGCACCGTTTGGCCCCAAAAAACCTAAAATCTCACCCTCCTTTAGAATAAAGGAAACATTGGAAACCGCATTAAACTGTCCAAACTTTTTGAACAGATTTTTCACTTGCAGAATATCTATAAGACAAATTATAGCAGTTCTTTTGTTCTATACCTTAGAAATTAAGTGATTATCGGCAGATATATTTTATGATATCGTCAGAACTCTTATTTGGGGAATTTTTAAATCTTTAGCAAGATCAATCCAAACTCTTGAATTTGGGTTCAATATCGTATAACTCAAGTTGTCAATTATCGGAGGAATTAAAGTATATTCCGCTTTTGGGGTGGAATTTCGTTTTTCCAAATTGCTTTCAACCATCACTCTTAAAATCCCAGATGTTTCCCTTAACAGATCAAACGCATAATTACAAATCAATCCATCTCTGATCCTAAGTAGGTTTTTATAAGGAAAACTATTAGATATATGTCTACTTAATTGGTCATTGCGGATCTTGCTTTTATCAATAGAAGAAATATCAACAAGTTTGCTGACAAGTCTATTGTGCCCTAAATCTTCATTTCCTTCCATTGCACTTAATATATACTGGGTGCCAATAAGATTAAATGCTTGCGTAATCCTTATAGATGGTGAAAAACGAGAATTATAAGTTTTCTTGCTCCAAACAAGTTTTTGTATATCCTCTTCATTTAAAATTTCACCTATATGGTTTTGAGGAATGTATTGACTACAGAATTCTCGTGCATCAACAAACATTTTCCAAGCAAATTCTTTGCCTTCAGCAGTATAGGCATCAAGTAAAGCCCTTTTTGCCGCCAAAAGTATATTGGCCAAAGCAGATTCCTGCCACATAGGCATACCAATATCCCCATAGTCACCACTTACAATAGGTATGTTACGGTTTACAGAAAAATCAAAAGTTCTTTGAATATTTCCAAGTCTCGCATCAGCTTCTTGAACAACCTGCAGCATATCAATAAGTTTTTTTCTGTCAATTTGCGAAAACACTTCACTAGATATATTTGGCCAATCAATTATTACTCCCGGTGCCAAACCTGGGACCCCAAAAATCTCTGCGCTAATAGACCTGTCTATCCCGGACCGTCTCATAACTTCTGGAAAATAACGATTTGTCGCATCGTGATTTAAAACAATAAACTGTACGATTGCTTCCTCGACAGGGTTTAAATCCAGCTTTGCTTCTTTAAAATTATTTAAAAAAGCATAGGGCTGTTCCCACTGCGTGACAGACCAAAAAAGCTCTTTATTTGGATGACCACAATCGTGTGTTAACGCAGCAATCTCTATGAGATTACGATCTTGTTGACTGAATTTTCTTTTATATTCAGGCAGTTTACTTATATGTAATGCCAAATCAGCAGTTTGGACGGCGTGTTCCTTGCAATGAGTTGTTATATGTGGCTTTTTTTCCAATAGTTCAATTCTATTTACCATATTAAGCGTCTGATATAGGCCAAAAGCATAGCAGAAAAAAAAATAAAATCAATATTTTGTCAACTCACCTGCCAATAAATATCCGGGGTATAGAGGAGTATAGAGCGTTACAGCAGACTAAAATTGCAAAAACCAGGGGAGACTGCAACCTAAAAACAACCAAAAAGAGACAAGGGAATAATGAGAGATAAATAAGTAATTAATTAATGTGAAATAAAAAATATTTTATTGAAAATTGCAAATTGTAAATTGCAAATTTTTAGACACTTCTCTTCCATCAGCCTTGCGTAACATCGTAAAAGGTACAATTTACGACGTTATATATCCTATTACTCTCAAATATGTATACGCTATTTTTTAGAGGACAACTCTTTTTTTTAACAAAGATTAGACGTTTTTTAAGAAAGACATTTGATCCACATTATTCTTTAATAATAAAGATTATCCTTATTTTAGATAACCCTTCTCTACAAACGCGAATTTGGCAAAATGAATATATCAAATTTAGACTATTTTATTGCGCTAAACAGCTATTTTTGAAGCTAAGAATATATTAAACAGATATTTAATAGAACAGTGAATTTAGATTGTCATATAAATCTAAATATTAAAAAACGAGGCTAAAAAAAAGCGTGGATACTCTCCAGAGTATATTAATATTTAGACTGTAATAATAATCTAATTTAACTATCTAGCCTCATTTTATATCAATTATCCACATCAACTGGGACATACACTTTGGAGCATAGTAATAACCTGTTTCTTCACTTTTAGCCTTGATTTATTTAGGTTTGTTTGTAAATTGAAAATTTCACTAAGTACATCCTATAGTTTTAATAAACTACTATAGGTTATTCATTCACGTCCGTTTATTTTCAAGAATTAATACTCCAATCCAAAAAGCCCTCTTCCCTCTTCTCTACTTTTTAAGGTATCGGTCTTTTTATTTAATGGCAAGTAAAGTAATTAAAAAAACAAATCCCAAGACAAATAAATATTCGCGAACTGTTTCCTTAAACAGTCGCTGATCAAGATAGCTATAAATCAATCCCCCTAAACTGTAATAAGAAGCCGACAAAAATAAAGCAATGATCGTCCCCCGTATCGACAGAAAAGAAAAAATAATCGTTACTTCAACCAAAACGATTGTCGTCAACATGGAATAAGAATAGATCTCTCGATCAAAATGGGATGGCATCTTTACACTCCAGTAAAGCTGAAGGCTTAAAAGAAAAGTAATTACGCCTGTAATCAATCCATTGATCAAAAAACTGAGATGAAAAGAAAGCAAATTGTTGAAAAGTAAAAAAATAATGATTGTGTGGAAAAAAAAGTTTACGGAAAAAGCCGCCCTATAAAGTTGAAGGCTTTTCTCCATCTTGACGTTGAAAATGTTTGAGGCTAAAAGATTTGCGTAGATCGAAATGCCATAGAAAATAATAAAAGGTATTCTTGTCAACCATCGCACCGGAAAGAGAAAGTAAAAGAGATAATAGGCTATCGTAAGACTAACAGGAACAATAAACAAACTGAACCATTCAATATCCTCTATCCCCTCGATAATAGCAAACAAAGTAAAAAAGTAACTTGATACAATAAGCACAGGAATAAAAACGAGTGCCTTGTCAAAAAAGAAAAAAGTAGCCAAAAGCATTATGCTAGAAAGGATTAAAGAACTTGCTACAAACCTTACCCTCTTCTCTATTTTTAAAACTTTTTTTGCAAAAGATGAAAAGATGTTTCTAATGAATTTCATAGTTGGCAAAAACTCGTTGAACGTCGTCTAATTGTTCCAAGGCTTCTACAAGTTCTACTACTTTATTATATAAACTTTTGTCATCTATGCTTATTAGGGTTTGAGGCTTGTAATCAAGTTCGGCAGGTGAAGCAACAATATCCCCTAAATAATCTTTTATCTTTCCTAAGTTTTCGTAAGGGAAAAATATTAAAAATGACTGTTCGTCTTCTTCAAGATCGAAAGCTTTTATTTTGTCCGAAAATTCGTAGATTTTATCTTCCTCCGTTTGATTTTTATTAATACTGATAACTCCGCAGCGCTGAAAAAGATAACCAACCGCGCCCTTGTTACCCAATTTCCCTTGATGACGCTCCAGAATACTTCGCACTTCTGTCAAAGTTCTATTGGGATTATCTGTTGTTGAATAGATAATAAGTGCTACTCCACCAGGTGCGAATCCTTCGTAAACAACCTCCTTAATCTCTGTTTTATCCGGGCCACTTGCCCGCCCGATTGCCCGCTCTATATTGTCTTTGGGCATATTAAACTGTTTTGCCTTATCAATCGCCAAACGCAGTTTTATATTGTTGTTCGGATCGGTTATTCCTCCGCCATCAAGCACCGAAAGCGTAATCAATCGGGAAAGTTTGGAAAAAATATTGCCTCGAATCTTATCTTTAGTTTCTTTTCCTCTTTTAATTTTTGACCATTTATTGTGTCCTGACATTTCCACTATTATACTTGACTTTTAAACAATTTAAAATATACTTGTGGTTTACAAGAATTAAATTAGTGTTAATATTAAATTTATGACTGAAATCGAAGCTCTTGAACAAAATGCCATAAACGCCGCCATCAATTTACAATGGCAGATAGCAATAAAACTGAACAAAAAAATTTTGGTTAAGGAAAAAAAGAACCTGGACGCATTACTACGCCTTGCTTATGCTTACCTCCAGACTAGAGACTTTATTAGGGCAAAAAAAATATACAACCAAGTCCTCAAAATCCAGTCAACCAACTCTGTCGCTAAAGAAAATATAGAAAGAATTAAAATTCTTCAATCTAAAAAAGTTAAAAAGAACAATACCGGAAAGATTCTTTTTGATCCTGATCTTTTTTTAGAGTCAACCGGAAAAACAAAAAGCGTCAAACTCGTTAATCTCGGCCAAAAAAATATTCTGGCACAACTTATGATCGGTGAAGAAGTTACTCTTAAGGCTAAAAAAAGAAAAGTGGAGATAAGAACAAAAAATAATGAATATATTGGTAGCTTGCCGGACGATCTATCCAAAAGACTACGTCTTTTTATAAGAGCAGGCAGTTCTTATTCTGCACATGTTAAGGAAAATTCAATAAACAGTATCATTATTTTTATAAAGGAGATTGAAAAAGGAAAAAAAGTGGCCGGTTTTATTTCTTTCCCGGTTAATCTGACGACCAATATCAGCAAAATTGGCGAAGAATTGGAAGAAGAAAACGAAGATGCTGCTTCGGAACTTGATCTTGAAAAAATTGCCGAAACAATTGAAACCGAAGAAAAGGAAACTTTACTTTACCAGCAAGAGGAATCGGACGAAGAAGAATAAACTAATGATGGTAGTGTTTAATTTTATTTTTAAAAAAAACAATTGTCCCTTTTTTTCCTTTAAAATCGACAAGCCCCCTTATTTCTTTTGGGACTTCAAAATCGCGCATCGACAAAAAAGCCAAAATAAAAGAAATTAGTATTATTAATAAAAATATTATTGGCACTTTAAACTTTTTATTTTGAACTTTTAACTATTTAACTCCCCCATTCTTTTTCTTTCTGTCCCAGTTCCAAAATTATATCGTAAGGATTGGTGTTTTTCTTTTTTTTCGGACAATCTAGGAAGCTTGCCAAAACTTCGGTCGTTTTCAAACTTTGTTTGTTGTCTTCAAAGACAACACAGTCTTTTACGGTTTGTTTATAAGAAATATCAACCACTCGAATACCTTCACCTTCTATTATCTTGCTTAATAAAACAGCATTATCTTCGGAATTCGAGTAAACTATTTGAACAGCGGCTTTTTCCTGTCTCATACTCTCCTGATAGAAAAAACCAAGTTGATCGTCGTAAAATTTTTTCTCGTCAAAATAAATATCTCCTTGTTCTTTTTTTACGGGTAAAGTCGGAATTTGAACAAAGTTATTTTTTTGTTTACGTAAAAAAAGACTAAAAATATAAATTCTATCAATAAGTGAAGCATTTGTTTTTTTTAGAAAGATATCTTTGAATTCCGGAAAGAAAACTACTTTTTTGGCCTGACCAAAATAAATATCGTTTTTTGGAGAGTAAAAATAAAGGTCAATAAAAGAACCGGAAGTATTTGAAAAAGCTTTCTTGAAAATATCCGGATTCTTTTCTAAAGAAACCAGTTTACCAAGCGCACCCAAGCGATAGTATCCAAATCCGCCCGGCACAAAGATTTTGATGTCAGCCGGATATGAGATAAAGTAATTTACTCCATCTTGAAATCCAAAAGAATAAAAAGCCGTTTCCTCGCCGTAAAAAACAATATTAAGCCTATCCCTTTTCTTAAAAAATAAAGAATCCCGTAAAGATACAAATAAAAAATAAAAGATCAACAAAGCTATAAATACCTTGACCATTTTTAATTTATGATCTTGGCTTTTGGTTTTAGACTTTTGATTATGTTTTTTCATATCATGCCGTGTTCAATTTTTAGTCTTTTGATTTTACGGGCAATCTCTTCTTTGTCTGTCCCCTGCCAAAGAAGTATTCTTCTTACGATCGAAAGAGAAGCTTCAAATTCAGGCTGAATTATCACTTCAACGCCCAAATCTTTCATTCTTCTCTGTTCTCCCTCCTGATGAATACGGTTAAAAATAACTATTTTAGGATTTAATTTTTTTGCATTAAGAACAATTGTCTCTTGAGCACTTTTTTCAGGAACTACCGAAATCAAAATACGTGCAGTATCCACCTGAGCATAATCAAGTATTTCAATATCTGTTGGGTCACCGTAGATAATATTTACACCCTCTTTTTTCGCTTTTTCAACAGTCTGAAAATTATAATCAATGGCAATAAAAGGTATATTGGACAGCATCAGGGCTCGCCCCACATATTTTCCCACCCTTCCATAACCACATATTATCACATGATCTTTTATATCCAAGGAATCTATTGATGAGATATCACGATCTATCTTATACTTAATATAATTTTCCAGAAAAGGAAGATATTTTTTTATTAATCGCCGAACTCTAGCATAAATTGCATCTTTATTTTTTATAACAATGGGAGTTAGAATCAATGTCAACATGACATTTCCAATAACAAACGAATACTGGTCAGAAGAAACTAATTTGTTTAGATAAGCTTGAGACATCAAAATAAAAGCATCTTCATCTATCTGGAAAAGATAGGTGGCTATAGTAAATGCCGTACGGCTATGGAACTTCAGAAAAAGAAAAATGGCAAAAAGGATCAGCCATTTTGCAAAAGCAACCGAAGCAAAAAACAATAGTAACCTTGGAGCCTGACCGACTACCAAACTCAGATTAATATTTAGACCAATAAAAACAAAAAAGATAACAGCTAAAATGTCTCGCGACGATCGTACCTGGGAAAAAATATGACGGTGTTCAACAGTCTGTCCGACAAGAATTCCAGCTACAAAAATACCGATCAAAATTGGAATCTGAAGCAAACTTGACAAATAAGTCACTAAAAAAATAAAAACAAGGATAAATAGATTCACAAGTTCACGTGAGGTGCGGGCAATCCGGTCGAATATGTGAGGAATTATTTTTTGGCCAAAATAGTATAAGAACGAAATAATCAACAAAGATTTAAAAAGACCAAAAAATATACTGAGAAATATTTGAGAAAACGAGAGATTATTATCCGTGATCGATGTAAAAATAATTAAAAATGGAATAAAAGCAATATCTTGAAACATCAGAATTCCAATGGCCAACTCACCGATAAAAGAACCTTCTTCTCCCCTATCCTGAATCATTTTGGCAACAACCGTAGTCGAAGAAGACGACAAAGCAATTCCAATAAGAAATGATGCAAGTAGGTCAAACTTAAAAAGCAGGCTTATGAGAAAAATAAAAAAAATCGAAAGAACCAGTTGTAATATCCCACCGATGACGATGAATTTTTTTAAATTCAGTATCTTATTTATATTTATCTCAAGTCCTACCGTAAATAAAAGTAAAATTATGCCAAAATAGGCAAAATTATTAATAATCTCATGTGAATAAAACCCCGAAAGCATATTTCCAAGAACAAGACCGCTTATCATATAGCCGACAATAGGCGCAACTTTAAATCTTTTGGCAATGTAAGCAAAAACAAAAGGGAGTGAAAGAAAGACCAAAAAATTCAATAAAAGACCGGAGGGAATTTCACTCATAAATCTAAATATAGCAGATTATATCCTGAGTTTTCTTTCGCAAAAAATGCAGTAGCGGGCTTCCGGAATAAGAGCAAGTCTTGCCAAGGCAATCGGCTTACCACAACGTTCACATCTACCATAACTATTTTTTGCAATTTTAGAAAGCGCGAAATTAATTTCTTTTACTCTTCTTTTAAGATCTTTAATCTGTGCCTCAATTGTTTCATGCCCAACCTGCTCCCGCACATCTGTATCAACCGCCGCATTGTCTGAAGCATGATCAGGATCTGAAAAAGGATCGTCCTTTTTCAGAGCTTCAATTTGGATTAGATTTTTTCGGAGATCTTCCTCCAGCTTTGTTTTTTGTTTTTTTAAAAATGTTTTTGATATCATAAAAAATTATCTTTAATTCTTTCCGGATTAAAGACTTAAAATAGTATAAGAAATATACGGACAAAGTCAAGAACAAAACTGCCGAAACTATCTCATTAAAGCTTCTGTCACCTAAGTATAGATGAGAAAATTTCAATTTGTCAAACCATAAATATACGCTTGCAAAAAACCAAAGAAAAAAATAAAGATTAAAACCATGCTTCAAATCTTCTTTGCGAATAGCAAAAACTAAACGGTAAGCAATAAATGCCGCCAGGAAAAAAAACAAAGCTTCGTAAAAAGGAGTAAGATGACGCAAACCATCAAATCCAACATACTTTACAGCCAAAAAAAATTTTGTTTTAGTCCCT
>CAZJFG010000012.1:0-20859 GCA_964545385.1 uncultured Gammaproteobacteria bacterium
AAAATTATCAACAAAAAGACCTGATTGCCTCCGGCATCGTTTCGATTTTCTACAAATTATACAAAGACTCCTGGGGACCACGCCTCGAATACATATTGCGTAATGTGATTTTGACACTTCTTGAAGCCCCAGATGCCACATTGGTTGACATTATTTCCATTTTGTCCAACCAAGAATACCGGAAAAGAATTGTTAGCCAACTGTCTGATCCTGTTTTAAAAAACTTTTGGGAAAAGGAGTTTGCCAAGATGCCGGACCGTCTGCGTGCCGAGGCGATCTCGCCTATCCAAAACAAAGTCGGCCAGTTTGTAACATCGCGCATGATCCGAAACATCATCGGTAGGAAAAAATCAACGATTGATCTGGAAAAAATCATGAACGAAGGCAAAATCCTGATCCTTAATCTTTCTCAGGGAAAGCTCGGTGAAGACAACGCCGCATTACTTGGCGCCATGATTATCACTCAGATCCAGCTTGCCGCCATGAATCGGTCTTTTGTCCGCGAAGAGGAAAGAAAAGATTTTTTCCTTTATGTCGATGAGTTCCAAAACTTCGCCACAAGTTCGTTTATCAAAATTCTCTCCGAAGCCCGCAAATACCGGCTTTCTTTGACCCTGGCCAACCAGTACATCGATCAGCTTGAACTACCCATTCAGAAGGCGATTTTTGGCAATGTCGGCACGCTTATTTCTTTTGTCATCGGTGCCCGCGACGCCTACATTTTGAGCAAGGAATTCGGTGAAATTTACGAGGAAAACGACCTGGTTTCTTTGGGGAAGTTCGAGACGGTGATGAAACTGTGTATCGACAATATGACCTCTGCTCCCTTTCCGGCCAAAACCCTTCCCCTACCAGCTCTAAAAAACGACAACCGGGAAACAATAATGCGTCTATCTAGGGAAAAGTACGGTCGAAAAGCTTAAAAACTTACTTTGTAACGTATAGTCCATTGACGCCTTTTAGTATTTAGTATAAAGAGTATTTAGTATAAAGAGTATCTAGTATGGAAGAAAAAAATAAGATCATTTACCGATTTAATTGTTTGGAAAAAATCTCATCAATTTGTCTTAAAGATTTATAAAATTACAAAAAATTTCCTCTTTAGGTTCTTTAGCGGAAATACAAAATCAATTAATCTTATCTCGAGATTTAAATTATGTTGACAATAGTTCCTCCTAAGAATTAAGAAAAGAATCGATAGAAATTCACAAGCTTCTTAATGGGTTAATCAAATTCTCATCAACAAAATTAAATACTTATTACTAAATACCTTATACTAGATACCAGTTTAGTCTTTCAAGGGAAAAGTTTGGAAAAAAAGTCTAGTTACTTAACTTTTCCCACTCTTCAAGCAGTTGTTTTTTGAGTTTTCCAATTTCCTTGGCGCTTTTTTTAGTTTCTTTTTTTACTCGTTTGACAACCTTATCGACTGTTTTCTGATATTTTACGTAGTCGATTTCGTCAATTGTTTTTTTAAGAAGCTCAAGCTCCTCTACTAGCCAGTTTTTTGCTTTCGAATACAACTCTTTCAATTTTTCATCTACTTTCTCCTCTTCTAGGATTTTTTTAAGCTCGTCGATTTTTTTGGCAACTACTTCCCTATTTTCCTTTCCTGATTTGGGTGAAAGAAACAAGGCGGTAATACCGCCGATGATCGTCCCAAGAAGCACTCCTAAACCAAATTTAGATTTTTTATCAGACATAGATTAATAAACTAATTAATAATAAAAATTATACCTTTTTTCTCGTCATTTGAAAATACTTAATATAAATCACCCAAAATCTGATCGCAGAAAATAAACTGAAAACAAACCCAGGGAACCCGTCCATAAAACCCTTATGACGAAAATAGGTTTTCAAAAACCAGATTTTTGGTTTAATAATAAAATAACTGATGAAATTTAGTTTTTTTCCTTCGCGAACCGCCGTCTCTGCATCAAAAGTTGTGTAACGATCCCAACGTAATAAGTAACGGGAAAAGTCTGGATCGGCGTAGTGCAAAATCGCATTTTTTAAATAACCTACTTCGCCAGAAACTTTTACATTCTCATGAAGATCTTTTAAATCAAATTTGGCACCGGACTTTTTGTAAAGCCTTAAAACGTAATCCGGATAAACTCCACCTTTCATCAAAAACCGGGTTAAAAACCAATTTTTTCTGGGAATATTATATCCAGAATATTCAGCTTTACTAATTACTAATTTTATTTCCTCTTTTAACTCTTTTGAAACGGCTTCGTCGGCATCAAGCTGTAAGATCCACTCTCCGGCTGCCTTTTCAATCGCCCGCTGTTTGTTTTCCAGAAAGTTGCGGGGATTGTCGACGACAAATACTTTAATTTTAGAGCCATAAGACTTGGCGATCACAACCGTTTTGTCGGTTGAACTACCGTCGA
The DNA here is from genome assembly GCA_964545385.1 of uncultured Gammaproteobacteria bacterium. Lineage (GTDB taxonomy): Bacteria > Patescibacteriota > Microgenomatia > UBA1406 > GWC2-37-13. Next base: position 2,397 of record CAZJFG010000012.1, read on the forward strand.
CAATGACAACTTCATCAGCAAGATCGATCGCCGAATCAAGCGGGATATGAATATTTTTTTCTTCGTTAAAAGTATTGATACAAAGAGACAGTTTCATAAAATTGACCTAATAAAATCCTAAATCCCAATAAACTTGGAACTTGGTGCTTTAGAAATTAGAAATTAATATAATGTTATTATATAATATTCTCATGCTTAAAATCGTTTGCGTTCCAAATGCGATTTTGACTTCTTCTGTCAAACCGGTTAAAAAAATTGATGAAAAAATTAAGGATTTGGTTAATAAAATGGAAGAAACATTAACTGCTCAAGACAATCCGCCTGGTGTCGGCCTGGCCGGCCCACAAGTAGGCGTAAATCTTGCTATTTTTATCATTAAACCAACTCCAAAAAGTTCAACAAAGGTCTTTATTAATCCAAAAATTATTAAAATTGCCAAGCACCAACCACCAGACACTAAACATAAAGACATAAAATTGGAAGGATGTCTGTCAATCCCACATATCTGGGGACCGGTAAACCGCGCATCAAGAGTATTGTTGGAATATCAAGATTTAACCTCCTCCACCTCCGGGGTGGAACGCAGGTGGTTCCAAGGCTTTGAAGCAATCATTATTCAGCATGAAATGGATCACCTGTCGGGTGTTCTTTTTACCCAAAGATCGATTGAACAAAATCTTCCGCTTTATGAAGAGAAAAACGGAGAGCTCGAAAAGATGGACTACTGACTTTATGGAGATTTTGTATTGACAGCCAACTGGACGAAAGGTTTTTTGCCTTCTCTCAGGTCTTTTTTCACTCTTTTTAAACATTTTGAGCAGAGTTTGACAGTCTTTTTTGTACCGTCAACTATAATATTTATTTTATGAAGATTGGGTTTGAATAGTCTTTGGGTCTTCTGGGCTCTTTTTTTCCAACGGCCTCCGGCTACACCCCGATGATGAGTATGAGAACGACCAAAAAGAACTCCTTTACCGCAATGATAACACTTATTCATAAGTTTTTATGATATCATAAAATATTAATTAATTCAATTTACATTGAATTTTCAATAATTCATTGAGTAAATGGAAATTTAGCGTAAGTTAGTATTTGAAAATTTAAAATTTCATTATGATAAACTATTTATTTACCAACCCTCTTCTTTTCTTTGTCTACATGCTAAGTTTGGCTGTTGCTATTACCGTACATGAATTTTCACATGCCGCCATGGCCGATTATCTTGGCGATCCAACTCCGAGGCTTGCTGGCAGGCTAAAATTAAACCCATTTGTCCATATTGACATTTTTGGTTTAGTTTTTTTACTTTTTTTTGGGTTTGGTTGGGGAAAACCCGTACCTTTTGACCCTTATAATTTGAAAAATCCGCGACGGGATGCCGCCCTTATCTCCTTTGCTGGCCCGATTTCAAACTTTATTCTTGCCTGTCTGCTTTCTTTGATTGTTAGATTCTTACCTCTTTCCGTCTTAACTTATTTTTTAATTCCGATTATCTACCTAAACATCATTTTAGGCATTTTTAATCTAATACCGATAGGCCCCCTTGACGGCTTTAAAATTGTCGGTGGCATTTTACCTGAAGAAAGGGCAGAAGAATGGTATCAACTCGAACGGTATGGAATGATTTTTTTGCTTCTTTTAATTATTCCAATCGGCCAGTCTTCGATGCTTGATGCCATCATAAGACCGATCATCTCTTTTGTCATTAATCTTTTAATACCAGCCAGCATCACTGGCCAACTTATTTAACACAATTGTTTGATTCTCAAATTACGTATTACCAATTACGAATTTAACCTTCAATTTGTAACCCAATAATTCGATTAGATTAAGGAGTTGTTGTTGGTGTTACAGACGGCGTGAGTTTCAAAATGCATTTAAAATAGTCCTGAGTCGAACAACCTTTACCTAGCATTTCTTTAATTTTGACACAATCCGTTTCGTTGCATCCTTGTCTTTCGCTGGTAGCCGGTACTTCGACTGTCTGTATTGGCGTCGGTTCATTTTTTTTCTCTGTTGCCTGAGTTGGCGTGTTGGGCGTTGGGCTAATAATCTGCGAACTTTCAGTCGAACGTGTGGTAAAAGTCCAAGGCACACCGCCATTGTCGTATTTATTATCCCCTACCCTAATCTGAAAGTAATATGTCGTATTGGGAGAAAGAAGCGTTAGCTCTTGTTCGTGTGATTTTGATCTTGACGATTCGGGCGCAAAAAAATTCAAAGCGGTCGGCGAAGTACCATATTCGATGACTCCTTGCGTTTCAATTCCGGTTGACCAACTTACTTTTGTCGAATTTTGAGTAACATCGGAAATAACAACATCACGTGGTTCCATATCCGAAGCTCGGGTAAAAACGGAGGAAAAAAGTTTGAAACCAAATACAATAAGGATAATAGCGATAATAACACCGATTACGATAGAGGCAATTTTTGTCAGCTTTGGATTATTCATATTGGTAATTTTCGATTTACAATTTTCAGTTTACAATAAATTTACAATGGACCATTGAAAAAATGTAAATTCAATGAAAACTGGTACTTGAAAATTGAAAACTTATAACAATAACAGTCTTACTACTCCTCCCAATAGTACCAAAAGCATTCCCCATTGTGACCATTTTACGGTATTATTGAATACTCCTGTTTTGGGAAGAGAGGTTGGTGTAATCAAAGAATTATCGCTTGAAGATGAACCGGAGCCGATTGTAACCGCATCTGTACCGTTTGAGTCGCAGTCTAAAAGATTTGTGCCATTGGCATCAGACTGGACAATCAAGGAATTGGTACAGTCGACAGAAATCGATCCTGTTCCTTCTTTTAAACCCTTAAAAGTAATTGTAGCAACCGTACCGGAACCGGTTTTAGTCGAGGCACCGTCGTCAACCATTCCGGCAATATAAACTCGTCCTGAGGTAATATTGTTGGTCACGGTTGGGAAAAAAGTTCCGTCTGATACAGACTGAGCTTCAAGCAAATTTGAATCAAAAACTACATAGATATCTGTTGATCTTATCGTGTCTGAACCTGCATTAACTATAACATCCACCTGAAAAGTACCATCAACATCAACCGAGGATGAAGTAGGGTCAAAAGTAAAATAGCCTGCTTCAACTTTTCCCAAGAATATCGGTGATAAAAGTATGATAATCAAAAAAAATACTCCTGAAATCAATTTTTTCATTAAAATAATTTTCCTAAATAATTTAATAAATTTCAATCTCAATATTGTTTAGCTTCGGATAATAAACTTTTGACTGTGTATCGACAAACTGAGTTTTTTCTTTACCTGCCTCAGGTAATAAACTGAAATTAAACTTTCCGGTTTTAAGCGGTTTCAAAGTTAAGGTAATGATTTTATTATTGTTTAGTTTATTGGCAGTCGTCACATTCAGTTTTTTTATTCCGGTGATAGTCAATCTGTTATCCCCTTTTGTTTTAAAAAGATTAAAATCCGTAAGGTCTGACTCCGCTTGAATAACTTCAAAGGATTTTTCGTCAAAACCTATCAAACAATCATAACCGACAACATCGATATCGGATGAATCAACAATAACAGCGAATCGTAAGTAGTCGGTAACTGAATGACGGCTTGCTCCATCTTCACTTTTAAGCGTCATTGAGCCAAAAGTTGTTTCTACCGGTGCGGGACTTGATTCAATTTTTGTCGACAAACTTCCTGTGATAATTGGTGAGTTTGCTGCTTTAGTGTAAATTAAAATAGCCGTAAAAACAGCAATTATTAAAAAAATAATAATAATTAAAAAACGGTAATGATGTTTCAATTGATTATCCATTTTATTCTTCGTCAGTCCGAATTGATAATGCGTAAATGATAAGCGAATAATCTTGCGTATTAATCCTGCCGTCAAGATTGATATCGGCTTTGGCTAAAATATTGCTGTCTGTACTCCCTAGATTATTTTGCACTAAAGAAATATCATAAGAATTAACCACTCCGTCCTGGCCCGGCAGATCGCCGGCCAAAAGCATAATGTTTGAAAAATCAAGTGTTGTTGTGTCCTTATTTATTGTTATATTACCTACAGAACAACTATATGTACCTTCTAACCCTTTTCCTTCCGTTGGTGAGTTAACGCAGATTTTTTTCTGAACGTGTTTTGGACCTTTAATAAGGATATAGTATCCGGAACCTGCAGGAATATCAAAATAACCAGTTCCGATCCAGGTTCCAACGGCGCTTTCCGTAGCCATTGTATCGTAGTTAAAATTAATGGTTCCTTCATCGATCGTTGTCTCTTGTTTTTTTATGATTATTTTTGCGGTTTGGGTGGTTGTGGTCGACGGGATACTGGTAATTCCTTGAAATCGTACCTGCAAAGTAAGCTTGGCATTTCCTGTGCTTGGGTCCGGAGTTGGAGTGGGTGTCGATGTCGAACTGCCTGAGCCAATAATCACGGTGGCATTGCTTGACGGCAAATTTAAATCAAAAGAATAACTGTCTGCCGTGCCAACTACTTGACTCTTCCCGATTACACCGATTGAGGTTTTACCGTCTATGTTTTTTGCCTTAAAAGCAAGATTTAGAGTAACCGAACCGGATAAAGAAGAGTCTTCTTTTTTGGATGTCAAAACCAACCGTAGCGTTTTTACGCCGTTTGCGCTTGTTGTTGCTTCGACAATTTTTTGATTAAAATAGTCGGAAACAAGCGTCTGATAACCGGTATAGTCAATAAGATTGGCATCATCATACTTAATCGTCAGATCAACCGCCGAGATTTTTTTCGAGTTATCAGCGCTTAAGGAAATACCGAAGTTAAAATTTGCGTTTTTATTAACGGAGATTGAACTTCCGGAATAAGTAATAGTCACTTTATCTGTTCCTGCTTTTGATTTTAAAAGATTACTATTTATGAAGTTCCAAAAAAAATACAGAGCACTAAAGGTTACTATTGTTAAAAAAAACAATTTTAATACTCGTTTTTTATCCATGATTTTATTAATATAGTTACTCCTTGACAAAACAACTATTTTCACATTTAACTGAGCTGCTATAATTACCGCTTTCACTTAGTACACAATAAGCGCTTTGCCTATTACTAACACATTTCCATTTAAGAACTGTTGTTGGGGTCGGAGTTGGTGTTTTGGTTGGAGTTGGAGTTTTGGTCGGCGTGGGCGTTTTGGTGGCGGTTGGAACAGAGCTTGTTGGTGTCAAGGTAGGAGGAATAATCGCCTGATTATAACAACAGGCCTCAAAACGGGTAGCGGTCGTGGGTACGACGTAGTAACAATCGTCGTTTGTCGTTGTGAACCGTGGTACACAGTTTGTACAAAAAATCGCCCAGTAATTTTTTGTATTTGCAGGATACTCGCATCCGACAACACAGTTCCAGTTTTCACCCTTACTTTGACAAAGTTGTTGAACGGTCTTACCAGTATTTCCGGATGGATCAAAAGTATAAAAAGCCGGAGTTTTGATCGGCGTGGGCGTTTTGGTGGCGGTTGGAACCGAGCTTGTTGATGTAGGCATGTTGCTAGATTCTGGCTTTCCAAAGTTATTTTTTCTCCAAATTTCAAAATCTACTAAATCAACCGTTGCATCCAAGTTAAAATCTGCAACATAAATATTGTTGATATTTTTTAAGAAGGCGCTTTTCCAAATTAAAAAATCCTCGTCGTCGATATTGCCGCTACAATCGGCATCGCCTGCGGTTTTGGTTGTACATGCACTTGTTATGGGAACTGTCTGGGCAACAACCTTTTTTTTAGCTTGCAAAAAAAGATTATACGAATATATTGTCAATAGAAAAAATATCAGAAGGATAGTAATTCTTCTTTTCATGATTACTTAAATAATACAGCCTTTATTCAGATAAATTCAATAGAATTTAAATTACTTTCAATACTCTGAATAAAAGAAAGGAGATAAAATAAAAAAGTACTACCTGAAACACCGGCAGATAAAGGGTTAAAAAAATAGTTACAATAGCCAAGATAAAAAATGCCTCGTTATGGATGGCGGGCAGTAACCCTTTGGTAATAAACATTAAAATCACGATCGTGAGAAGTGCACGCTTGTCAAACCACCAAAGACTCCAACCAAAAGCCCATGCCAGGCCGATCAAAACTCCGGCGAGAATCAAAAATATTTCTTTGGTATCAAAGTAAAATGGGCCTAGGTACATAATTTAAATCTAAAATTTTAAATCTTAAATGTCAAATCTTTATTCGACAAACTCGATTTTCGGGTACTCTTTGCCGTTGATCGTAACCGTCCCGACAATCTGATACTTTGTCCCTGCCTCTATTTTCAAATAAGACTTTCCTGTTGTTGGATCTTCGCCGGCATAAACGCCCTTTGAGATTGATTTAAAAATCACGTTGGCTGAAGGTGTCACCGACTCCGAGTTGGCAAAAGTATCTGTTTGATTTGCAAAAGGATTCAAATTACGAATAGCAACAAGCATCTGAATTGGAAGAGAGGCGATGTTGTCACCGTTTAGTTTTGGTGTGTCGGCAAAAAATACCTGCGGTGAACCGTATCTTACGACAAAAAAACTAACCAAAATTACAAGTAAGATTTTGATTCTTGTTTTCGTAATTATTTTTTTAAACATATTAATTATTTGCAATACAACTTTTTATAGTCGACATTATAAAAAGGTGATTTTCCCAAAGGACAATTACCATTAGTAGATTCCTCTAAAATTATTGTTGACGATACTGAACCGAATGTTGTTTTAACATTACACTTACAAGCCCAATTAACCATTGTTACGCTATTGCCATAGCAAGGGTTTTGAAAATACCAATAGATTCCATCACTATATATATAGTGCGTCGGTATATCTGAATTACTATAACCCATACTTTGACAAGCTGACAAACAGCTATATGTTTTGCAGTTGGGAGTAGCTGGGGTTACTGAGACTTCGACAAGTGGTGCTTTTGTCGGATTTGGAATACAACATTTACCATCTGCCCAATTACTACTAAAATAATCATGGCAGACTGTTCCGTCACTGGTCCAACCAATTAAAGGACACCCATATCTATAACATTTAGCATTTGGATTAACACAAGAAACTTTTTCATCTAGATTTGTACCACAACCACAATACAAATCAATATTAGATACTTTATTACAACTTTGATTGTAATATGCATACCCCGCAGGCTTACCCCCCGCTGCAGTATTTGCAGTCTGATAATAAATATTATTATTCCCTCCCTGGTTGCAATAACTTAAGCACTGTTTTGGACTTCCAAGATTAGAACAAGTTGACGATGTTGTTTTTCCGGTGGGAACAGGTGTTTTTGTGGGGATTTTTGTTACACAGCCGCTTGAGCCACAAATAAGGTTACTTGGAATCGGGCTCGTTTTGTTTTGACTACAGGCGGCTGCAATTGAATCATATCCATTTCCAGAACAACCCGTATTTGACGAAGGATAATAAGTATAGGTTGCATTTGTTCCTGTTCCGTTTTTTTTCTCGTTGTAGGTGCCTGATCCTGAAGAGCAAGATTTATTTGTCAGACTACAACCACTTGTCGGACTACCCGATCCCCCACAAGAAGAAGTGGAAACACAACCGTCTCTTTCCGTATGCCAGTTAACTCCGCTAAGTGGACATTCTGTATAAGCTCCAGTACAAACTGATACTGATGGATATTTTCTTACGTATTTTTCATTGTCTTTACAGCTTGCCGATCCACAAAGATCAGAAATTGTGCAACATTTTCCTGTGGCCGGAGTAACACTGGTATAACACCCACAATAATCGTTGGCACTATAAATTGTTTGGGAACAGGAATCTTTGGTCATGTTCGAACACGAATAGTATTTTCCACCAGTAAGACACCAATAGCCTGCTTTAGTCGCACAGCTTAATTCCGAACATTTATGCGGTGTACAACTTACACTTGTAGTCGATACATTATTCGAAAAATTTGTCGGTTCTGGAGTATAAGTTGCGCCGGTAGTTGTCGTACATTTATATGTTTCGGTTGTGCAACCGACAGTAGTATAATTCCCATCACCACATATTCCCTTTGCTTGAGCTATTGTATAAGGACAGGCACCTGAAGTAGTTACGCATCTGGCCTTTGATTTGTCATCAGGACAACTCTCACACTTTCCTGAACAATTGTTAGCGCATTGTATACTTGATAAACTATAACCGCTACAAACAGTAGTTCCACATTTGGCCATTGAGCTATCAGTAGGACATTTAACACACAATCCTGAACAACTTTTAAGGCATTGTGTATATGATATATTATACCCATCACATTGTGTGCTTCCTCCACCTCCACCACTTGTTGATGACCTACAACAACAATATCGTGTTGTTCCTGAAGTCCATTGAGAATTTGGCACATAATTACTATATGAGCCACATATTGTTGAACAAGTTTGAGAAGTTGATCCAGATGTTTGAGTTCCAGTTGTGCAGCCTGATGCTTTAGTGGATGTCGTTTGGGGTTTTTTGGAAATAAGAGAGGTGGCAAGGGAGGTGACTAAAATAAAAGCCATCGTACCCAAGGCAACGATGGTCGTGATTTCACCACGCTGAAACTTTCTTGAAGATCTCATTATTATTAATAATACAATATAATACTTTACAAAATAAAGTCAATAATAAATTTCTAATTTTTAATTATTAATAATTGAATAAAAATTAAGAATTATTAATTAAAAATTCTTTAGATTATTACAACTTGACAGAAAAAAATAACTACTTTATAATGGTTGACATTATGTCAAACCATCCCAAAGTGAAGCTTGATGATCTTCCTGATCTTTTGACAATTTCCGAGGTGGCAAGCATTCTTCGCGTCTCGCCTCTTACCATTAAGCGCTGGGGAAAAAAGGGCAAGTTGCCAGCCATTCGTATTAACTCTCGTGGTGACCGAAGGTACCGAAAACAGGTTGTCTTAAAACTTTTGGGCGTAACTGAAGAATAAACCTACTGCCAAACGAAAGGTAACCTGTCAGGTTAGATAACTGGTTGAGATAGAACTCTACATAAAACTTAATTACCTTTTTTGTAGCGTATAGTCCGTTGACAAGAATACTTGTATATTGTCAGAATTTACTTATGAAAGTGAACTATCCTAAAGGAGAGATTTTTCATGTTTTTAATAAGAGCATTGCAAATTTTAGAATCTTTAAAGATTTTGAAAATAGCCAAAGATTCATAAATACTTTAGATTATTATAACAACACTCAAGTTTTTGTAAGTTTCTCAAAATTTCTGAAAAAAAACAGTAATTTTTTTTGTGATAACTTAGTTTATCTTAAAGAGCAATCTTATGTTAAGTTTTTATGCCATAGTATTATGCCCGACCACTATCACCTTTTGGTCAAAGTTTTGGTAAATGATTATCTTTATAAGTTTATTAGTGATGTTGAAAATAGTTTTACTCGATATTTTAATATTAAATTCAATAGAAAAGGTCCACTTTGGCAAACAAGTTTTAAAACAGTCAAAATAAAAACAAACGAACAGTTATTGCACATCACCAGGTATATTCATCTAAATTCAACTTCTGCTAATTTAGTCGATCATCCTGAAGATTGGAAATTCTCTTCTTATCAAAAATTCATTAAAGATAAAAAAATACTTAAGGAGGTTGTAACGGAAATATCAATTAATAATCCCAATAGTTATAAAAAGTTTATAGAAGATCGCCAAGATTATCAGCGTAAATTAAAGCTAATTAAAAAATTAGCTTTAGAATAATTATTTAAATTATTTTTACCATCTGTTAGACAATAGACAACCTGCCAGGTTAGATATTTGGGCGGCTAATTACTAATAACTTAATTTATTAGGAAAATTAAGATAACGTTTTTTTCCAATTATTTACACGATTTAAAACACTTTCATCAAATATTACCATTCTTTCTTTGAGGCTATATTTTTTTTACAATTGAGATTTGGAGGTTGGTCATTTATCAGATTAATTAGAAATTAGGTTAGAAGTATTAAAGCTGTCAACGAATTATACGGCTACAAAATAGTGTTTTTGGATTATTTATTCGGTTTAAATTTCATCCCATTCCCTAACTTTTTTCTTTGGAAGACATATAGGTCATAAGAAGCATGGCGGCCAGGGCTCCAAGCCCAACCTTACCAGCAACCTTTGCCCCTTTTTCCATCTGTTTTTTTCTACCAAGATTGTCTAAACATTTTTCCGTTTCTTTAATCTGCTCATCGGTTAGAACTCCGCTTTGCTTAAAATTTTCCAAAAGAACCTGACGTGCTTCCTTATTGATAGCTGCCCTCTCAAGAATCAGATTTATGGCTGCCATTGGTGTACCGTTTCCAATATGAAGTTCGATGATCTCTCCAATCTCATCATTCAGTTTAAAAAAACGGGCAAAATCATCGAGTTGGTTTTTTTCAATACCAGTTTTTTGTTTTTTTTCAGCAACTAGTTTTTTTATATCATTTTTAATTTCCTCTTTTTCTTTGTTATTTTTCGTTTTTACGAATTTCTCTTGCAAACCTGCGATTTCTAGATCATAACCAAATGCAGTTCTTTCTTTTTTTTGAGAGTCTGTCAGATTTGGATTTTTTTCCGTCTCTTTCCTCAAAGCCTGAGCTTCGTTAATATGCACTTCCGACCGATTACTAGCTAATGCTGCTCTCAAACATATCCTTGATGCTTCTGGAAATGAAAAGAGGGTTTGTCCCAAGTCGGCAAGATCTTTCATCTTAGATATGTCTTTTTGAGCGGTCACCTCTTTTTTGCTATCAGAAAAGACTTTAGTTTCCGGCGACAATGGCTCTTGCTTTTCTATCAGCTGATTCGTCATAATTAATTTGCAATTTTAAATTCTAAAACTTTTTTTATCACGTCTTCTGCTTCACTAAACTTTTTATCTTTTACAAGACAGCTTACATGATCAAGTGCTTTTTTTTCGTACTTTTCTTCGTACTGGCGCATAATACACATTACAACAGGTGCCAACTCCAAACAGTTATCGTCGAGTTTGACTGCCGAACAATAAAGCTGGTCAATAGTCATACCTGGCTTAATAAGCTTCAAAGTGGTTTGGACGATATTTTGAAGTTTTTCTGTTGACGTTTCACTCTTTTCCGCTAAAATTCCGATAACCTTCAAAACCTCGACCTCTATATATTTCCGAAACTCCTCTGCCTGTTGCATATTCAATAATCCATTGTAATCTGAAAATTGTAAATTGTAAATTAATTAAGTAGTATTATTTCTATGATCTGCCCCAACTGTAGTAACCTCATGAACTACATTAATCTGGATAAACAAAATATTCTCCACTGCCCGAACTGCGGTACAAGTTTTTTTGAAGAAAACGGTATCAATCGTATCTCAAAGGAATCGGCTGAAAAGCTTGCCGGAGACAAAAAGAACGTCGATATCGAAAGTCATGAAAAACTCTGTCCGCTCGACCATCTGCGTCTTCTCCCTCAGTCCAAGGAAGTTACGCCTGAGGGAGTTATTATTCTGAAGTGTCCTCGCTGCTATGGAGTTTTGGCCTTTCCGGACGATCTTTTAAACTTCAAAAAGGCCCAAACGGCAAAGATTGATTATTTTAAGGCTTGGGCAAAACCGCTTCCGTCGCTGCGTACAGTTCTTGTTATCTCTTTTACGGCAATCGCCCTTGGTTCGGTTTTTTACAAGTTTAACAACTTTTTTAAATACTCATCTGCTCCTTCTCAAGCCTCAAACATTATAAAAAACATTACTTTTTCGAAATCGGGAAGGTATCTGATGGTTTTTTTTAAAACTCAAACTCCTTTTGCCACAAAAATTATTTTTCAAGATTTGACAACCAACTCTCAGATAGAAAAAACCATCAACCAAACACCTACAACTATTCACCAGCTGACTACCGGTGACCTAAATGTAGAAGACGAAATCATTTATCAGATTGTTTTGACCAACAAACAAGGAGTGGAAACGAAAACGGAGTTCGACAAATTAGTCCTTCAATAATAAATATCTAATAACCAATTTTTAATCAATTTTTAATAATAAATATTTAAATATTAGTTATTGAATAAAAATTTGATATTTATTATTTAAAATTTTTTAACTTTTTCAAAACCGAAGCCATCTTATCTTCCATTGCTTTATATTGTCGGGCCGCCTCGATCGGATCAATAATATTGACATTAAGACCTGTCCCCAGCTCAAAACCTGCTCGGTATACAAAACGGGGAATAATCCGTAGATACCAGTTTTCTTTGGGATAGATATAAAAATTGTAGGAAAAAGGAATCTGAGTTATTTTATGAGTATAGTAAATTTTTTCCAGGCTTTTTAGAGTTTTTTGCAAAATTGCGGCAAAATCTTTGAGCTCTTCGTCGTTGATGTCACCAAAATAAATACCTTCTTTTTTGGGAGTAATCCAAACCTCATACGGCCACTGGGAAAACTCCGGGCAATAGGTAATAAAATAGGTATTTTCCTCGACAATGTTGGCCAGTGGCTCCCGAGTCAAGGTATCCATATTTATCTGGTTTGGTAAAACAACAAGCTGCGAGTGCGAATGCTTTAAAGAAGCTCCGGCATGCTCCCGGTGGTTACAAAAAATAAGTACCTGACCTTGTTTACGGTAGTGGTTGTACCTTTCCCGAAAAGCTTTAAGTATCAACTCTAAATGATGTAGGGAGAGGTTTTCCAGTTCTTGATTACAGGATGGTGTATGAATAATGACCTCGTGCATATCGGTAATAGGAAATTTGTTGGGAATAACTCGCACTAGCCAACCGGGCTTATTGGGTTCACCCTTGCCAAAACGGAGTACCTCCGGAGTCGTATTTTTTTCATGTCCGGGGCAAAATGGGCAAATGAATCTTTTAGTTTTTCCTTTTTTTTCCGGCCGGCCCAATCTCTGGGGAGAAATAATCACCCATCGGCGAGATAAAATATCTGGAACATAACGTGACATAATTTTGAGTATAAAGTATTTGGTATCCAGTATCAAGTATTTTGCAACAGGCTGTTTTAATACTGAATACTGTATACTAGATACTGCATACTATGAAATTGATTGTTGGTCTTGGCAATCCGGGTGAGAAATATATGAATAACAGACATAATGTTGGACATATGTTTATTGACTATATCAAAACTAAAAACTCAAAACTCAAAGCTATTAAGACTGATTGTTTTATGAACGAATCGGGTAAATTTGTCAAGAAATCAGTCTCCGGATTTCCTAATTTCTCAGTTTCAGATTTAATCGTTATTCACGACGATCTCGATATTCCCTTGGGCAAATTCCGTATTGATCTGGCTCGTGGACCAAAACTCCATAATGGCCTTAAATCCATTGAAACAGCTCTTAGGACAAAGGATTTTTGGAGAATCCGTATTGGCGTTGACAACCGTCAAAAAACCGGCTCCATAAATGGCGAAACCTATGTTCTTAAAAATTTCTTAGCAGATGAAAGAGAACTTATTGACGGTTTATTCCCAACTATTTATTCGCAACTTTCAGTTTTTTTTAAATAAAATCTGCTAAAATATCTTTATGTTGGACAAAAAACTGAGGATTTTGTACTTTCAGACATTTCCGCTTTATGGATCTGGTTCAGGAACCTATGCAAGGTTTCTAGCACGCGAAGTCAACAGACACTACAAAGTAGCTATGGTTTGTCCGGATACCCGACCGATTAATGGCGTTAAAATATATACTATTAAAATGCCTTTTAATGTTGCTTTTACAGGCCACCCCGAGTGGAAAAACTGCCGGCATTACAAAGACCTCTCTCCTAAGGAAATTCTTACTATTTATAAAGTTTTTTTAAATAGCGCTATTGAGGCGGTTGAAGATTTTAAACCAAACATTATTCATGTCCATCATGCCTTTCCTTTTTCCTGGGTAGCACGATTTATAAAATCAACTTATCTTATCCCTTATGTTATCAGTGTACACGGATCAGAACTTCCTACGGCTCAAAAAAACAAGCGTTATTTAGCACTTACAATCGATGCACTGCGCCGTGCTCGGCGCGTAATTCCAAATTCCTATTACACTAAAGACTGGACATTTAAGGTGTTTGGCGACGAGTACCGTCATCAAGTCAGAGTAATTCCCGGAGGTGTTGATATTAATAAATTCCACAGCGTTGATACCCGTCAGATTGATAAACAGTATAATCTTAAAGGAAAAAAAGTTGTGACTTTTGCCGGAAAACTAACGATTTACAAAGGCGTTAAATATCTTATCCGTGCGGCAAAAAAAATTAAGGCCGAGATCATAATTTTAGGCGATGGACCAGAAAGAAAAAATCTTGAACAGATTGTCAAAGACGAAAAAATAAAGAATGTCAGATTTATTGGTCATTTGGGAGAAGATACCAATTTTTTAATTCAGTTTTATAGCAGAGCCGATGTTTTTGTCGCTCCTTCAATCTGGGATGAACCATTGGGTTTGGTTATTCTTGAAGCAATGGCCTGCGAAACACCGGTTGTCGTCACAAGAAAAGGTGGAATTCCGCTTGCCGTCAAAGACGGAAAAAATGGCTTATTCATCAAACCAAGAAATGCCAAAGACATTGCCGAAAAAGTCAACTATCTCCTCGAGAATGAGAATATCCGCTCCAAAATGGGAAGAAAAGCCCGGGAAATTGCTGTAAACAAATTTTCTTGGGAGATAATCGGAAGAAGATTTATCAATATCTATGAAAAATTTGCTTATTTCCCAAAAATAAAAAATGAGCGAACAAGTATTTGAATAAGTGATTAAGTATAATTTTTTTATGAAAAAAAAAATCTGCCAGATTGGCTACCTTAAATTTGGAGTTGGCCACTATATTGCCCATCTTTACCCTTATCTCTCAAAAGATTATGATATTCAAATTCTGACTTATACTCACGGTAGCCCAGGGGACGTGCTTGTTGTCGACGACCCAATTATCACCAATAATATCGGTAAATACCAACAGGTTATCAACCCCCATGGTTGGAAAGACAGTTTCCGGTCGCTAAAACGGCTTTTCGAAATTTTCGACAAGGAAAAATTCGAGATTCTTAATTTACAGATAAGCACTTATATTCGTTTTTCTTCGTTTATTTTTATTCCGGTTATCGAACATTTTAAAAAAAGTG
This sequence comes from uncultured Gammaproteobacteria bacterium, assembly GCA_964545385.1. GTDB lineage: Bacteria > Patescibacteriota > Microgenomatia > UBA1406 > GWC2-37-13. The sequence goes on from CAZJFG010000012.1 coordinate 17,466, forward strand.
GCTTAAAGGTGATTTATACCATGCATGACGTTTTACCTTTTCCCGAAAAAGAAACCGTCTCGGAATATTTGAAATATTTTTATAGTTTGGCCGATGCCTCTATCGTAGGTAATGAAAAAGAAAAATCTAATATTATTGAGTATTTTGACTATAAAAAAAAGGTTTTTGTTGCGACACATGGCGTCTATAGTATGTTTAATTCAGGAAAAATAAACAAAAAAGAAGCGGAAAACAATCTTAAGGTCAGTCAATTCCCAAAAAAAATCCTCTTTTTTGGCGCACTCCGTGATAATAAAGGCCTTAATGACCTTATAGATGCTTTAAATATCCTAAACAAAAAAGGCAAAGACGTTTACACAATAATTTCCTGCTCAATTCGAGGTACGGTTACTTTCGATAAATATCAAGGCTTAATAGATAAATACCAATTAGGAGAAAAGATAAAACTAATTGTGAAAGATTACCTTAGCCCAGCTGAAATTGAAAATCAGTTTAAAGCGGCAGATTTGATTATTCTTCCATACACGGAAGTTTCGCAAAGCGGTATCTTAAACCTGGCTTTTGCCTTTGAAAAACCAATGGTTGTTACGGATGCTTTTGCTGAAAAAGATACAATCAAAAACAATATGGGTTATGTTATTCCTGCAAAAAATCCTGAGGCGCTTGCTGTTGCCATTTCCGACTTTTTTAATAATCAATCTCAAATTGAACCAAAATTTATTCAAAATATACAAAAATACAATAAAACGCATGGATTTTTACAAACAGCAGAAGTCTATAAACAAGCTATAAGTTCTTTTCATCAATAAATGCATATTGCCATTCTTTCCAGCTTTCCGCCAAAAAACTGCGGAGTTGGCCAGTTTTGTTTAGATTTAGTAACCAACATTCAATACAATAAGCCTCAAACAATAGTTGATATTTATGCCATTGATAATGTCAGAGAAGGATATCCTTATCAATCTATTGTCAAAGACCATTTTTATTTTCAGGATAAAAAAAAATATTCAGAAATTGCCGAAAAAATAAATCATAGTGATGCTGATCTTTGCCTTATTCAGCATGAATTTGGGCTATTTGGCGGAAATCGTAAAGAATACATTTTTGACTTTGTAAACAACTTGAAAGTTCCTCTTGTTGTCGTCCTCCACACTATCCCTATTGATCCTAAATACAACACGCATCTTTGGAGAACTAATCATATAAAACAGCTTGCGCGAAAAACAAAACAGTTTATTACAATATCTTATGCAGGTAAACAGGGTCTTATTAATCTTGGAATAAATCCGGATCAAGTAACAGTAATCATCCATGGCGCGCCTAAAATGCCTTCGCTTTCCGAAAAACACAGTTTAAGAAAAAAATTAAACCTGCCGGAGAAGTTTATTATCACTGATTTTGGCCTTTTTAACGAAAATAAGGGAATTGAATATTTACTTACCGCTATTGGCACACTTGCCAAAAAAAATCCAGATAAAATAAAGTCTTTGATTATCGGCGTTCCCCTCTCAGACAAGCACATAGATTATGTAAATAAAATTCATAATCTTGCAAGAAACTCTAGCTTTGCAGACAGTATCCAGTTTATTGACAAATATCTTTTTCAAAAAGACCTGTGTGATTACATTGTTGCCTCAGATGCTATAGTTACACCTTATCTGAGTACTAATCAAACTTCAAGTGGCGTACTGACTTTTGCGGTTGCTGCCGGTGTGCCTGTTGTAAGTACACCTTATCCTTATGCAAAAGAACTCTTAAAAGATATAGGCGTACTTATACCATACAGAAACAGTCAAAAAATTGTTGACGAAATTAATAAACTAATTCGCTCAAAAGATTATTATCAAAAAAGACAAAAACAAACACTTGAGTTCGGTAAAAGTTTATCCTGGCAATTAAAGGCGAAAGAATATATTAATTTATTCAATAAAATATGCAGTCTGTAAGCGATATTCTAAAAAAATTCAATCCTTTGGAAGATAAATATGTTTCCCGTGAGTTTCAGTCATATGGTGTTCATTTGGCGGAAAAATTGGGCGATGCCAGACGAAAAAGTCTTTATATTAAACTTGCCAAAACCATTCCCCGTCCTATCTTGGAAAAAGCCCTTCAATTTACAGTTGATTCGCGCGCCCGCAAAAAAGGAGCCCTTTTTATGTGGAAACTGAAAGAACTAGGAGCGTTTAAAAAATAATTTACAATTTTTACTGCTCTAATTTTCATCGATGATTATTTCATTGTAAATCTATTGAGGAACGAAAAAATGTAAATTGAAAATTTTTAAAAGTAACCATAGGCCCAATACCCTACACTTCCTATTTCCTGTTCTTGAATGTACTTGGTTTTAATTTCCGCAGACTTTTCATCTTCAAACCAGATGATGTGATAATCAAGAACTGCCGTTCCTTCCTCCAATGTTGAACTTATATAGTTTATCTCAGTCTCGCCGGAAAGAGCGTCACGTTTGACCACACAGTCTTTCCACTGACAGTTTTCTAAAAATTCCTTTTTTATTTCAAGAAGAGTTAAGGCTTTAGCACTTGTTATTGGTCGTTTTTTTTCGTCCACTCGCCAGTCATACCCGTACATACCAAAAAATATCGTTAATTTCTTTGTCGGGACAACCGCTTTAAAATCAGAAATCATTTTTTTAAAAGAATAGTTGTTATCAGGCCCTGTTTCATAAGGAAAATTCGGCCCTGGTTCACCACGAACTTTGCTAAAATCATAAGCCATCACTAAAATTTCGTCGCAATTCTTAGTTAAAAAAACAAGATTGTATGGCCTTTGCCGAAAAAAAACATCGCCATAAATTGCAACTCCAAATGTCTTATAGTTTGATTTTAAAGATGTATAAAACTTTTGTACAAAATCGTTGATTTGATCGCTGATTTGTTCATTGAATAAGCTAAATAATTCCAGATCCAAAACAGCTCCTTGGAAATTATTTTCACTTAAAATCTCAACTGTTTGACTAATTATTTTTTCTTGAAGTTCTTCATCCTGCAATAGTTTTTCGTTAATGTCGTTATCAAACAGTCTCAAAGCAAGATAGGTGTTTTTTCCCGTTGAGTTTTTGACAAATTTTTCAAGATTCGCATAACCGATATCGGATTGATCGATACCGGCTGTATTGGCTGTAATTCCAAAATAAATATATTTATCGTAGTCTGATTCATGCAACCTATCGTCAAGTCCCCAGTACGGAACAAAGATCGACCTGCTGACAATCTCGACTTTCGTCGTTTTTGGAAACGGTGTCGGAGAAAGTTTTGCCGACGTTGGAACCCTATTCTTTGTTTTTCTGTTACAAATATTCGAATAATTGTAGCAATAACTTATTACTAAATATAAACCGACAAACGCTGCTATCAATAATATAGGCTGAAGGATT
>CAZJFG010000013.1:0-16793 GCA_964545385.1 uncultured Gammaproteobacteria bacterium
TATTTTCTTATTAATATTGCGCCTTACAGAATGAAACGGCTTATGGCATTTTTTAACCCAGATCTTGATCCTTTGGGAATTACCTACCACCTAAATCAGATACTTATCTCGCTTGCCCGTGGTGGACTTTTCGGAGTGGGATTCAGTGCGTCAAAACAAAAATATTTATTTTTGCCAGAAGCTCATACCGATTCGATTTTTGCTATCATCGCCGAAGAGATTGGATTTTTAGGCAGCGTGATACTGATAATTAGTTTATTTATTTTTTTGTATAAAATCTATCAAGTTATGGTGCATGCACCCGATCGTTATGGCCAGTTGCTTGCTGCCGGTATATTCGCTTTTTTCAACCTCCAGATTCTGATTAATCTGGGCGGCATGGTCAATTTGATTCCTTTGACAGGAACACCTCTTCCTTTTATTTCCTATGGCGGATCAAATCTTTTAGTTTCATTTGCTTTGATGGGTATATTGATTAACATCTATAGAAAGTCTAAAATAATAATCTAAAGATGAAAATACTTGTCACCGGCGGCCATATCATGCCTGCTTTGGCTCTTATCGACACGCTGATCACTAAAAAAAACATTGAGATTGTATTTGTGGGTAGAAAATACAATCTTGCGAGCGAACAGAGTTTCTCTCTTGAATTTCAAGAAATAGAGAAAAGGAAGATTAAATTTATCCCTTTGGTGACAGGCCGCTTTAAAAAAGAAATAAGCTTGAGCGCTCTCAAAAACTTTTTTCAGATTTTTCTCGGGTTTTTTAAAGCTCGAAAAATAGTCAAAATGGAAAAACCGGATTTGATTTTTTCTTTCGGCAGTTTTTTAGGTTTTCCGTTTGTCCTGGTTGGTTGGTTTATGAATGTTCCTGTTTTTATCCATGAACAAACATTGAATCCCGGTTTTGCCAATAGATTTGGTAGTATTTTTGCCAGAAAAGTATTTGTTTCATTTCCCCAGGTAGCGAAATTTTTCAACAAAAATAAGGTGATTGTCAGTGGCAATCCAATAAGAAAGGAAGTGTTTGAAGTAAAGCCTGATTCATTTAAAATCGAAAAAAAATTTCCTGTTATTTATGTGACCGGTGGATCACTTGGATCCCATAGCATAAACAAACATCTGATGGAAATTTTGCCCGAGCTTCTTAAAAAAAATATAGTTATTCACCAGGCGGGTAATGTCAAGGAATATAATGATTTTGAAAAGCTGATTGAATTGAAAAACAATTTACCAAAAGAATTGCGCCAAAGGTACTTCTTAAAGGAACATGTTTATTCATCTGATATAGGATATATATATCACTTGGCCGATCTGGTAGTCGGCCGCTCGGGAGCAAACACTTTTTTTGAACTGATTGCTCTAAAAAAACCGGCTATTTTGATTCCTTTACCTTGGTCGGCCAATCAAGAACAGCAAAAACAAGCTGAGCTTTTTGCTTCAGCCGGTTTTGGCGAAATCTTTTCCCAGTTTGACTCAAGCGGGAAATTACTTGGTCTTATTAATAAAATGTTAACAGAACTGGATAGATATAAGGATAAATTTACTAATTTACACGCTTTGTATAAAAAAGATGCGGTTGAAACGATTTGTTACCATATCGAAAAACGGTAAAAAAAAACTCGTTTTTTTTTTGTTGTTTCTATTCTTTTTTTTAGGTCTTTTTTTGTTGGTAAAATCTTTTTATATTAAGGAAATAGTTTTGATAAGCAGTGACCCAAAGGTGAGACTGATCGGCATTTCAGGTTTAAAAAATACAAATATTCTGTTTTTAAACAGCAGTCAGGTTGAAAAAGAGATTATTGAAAAAAATCCTTATGTTTATTCAATCGAGATCATAAAAAAATATCCGAGCAAACTAATACTTGAAGTGATCATGGACAGTGCTTTGGCTATGATAAAATGCGATAGCGGTTATTTTTTAGTTTCGGAAAAAGGAAAAATCATTAAAAAACAAAAACAGGTAGAAAAACATTTACCCCAAATCAACTACTATCAAAAAGTATATTTTGTCAACTATCAGGCCGGCCAAACAATCGAATATCAAGAAATAATCTCGGTGCTAAAGCTCTTGAAAGAAATGAAGGGTATTGGTATGGAAGTTGTTTCAGTTGATATTATCGGAACTCATATGGTAGCATTTAATTTAGAAGAAAAACAAATTTTTTTTTCACTGGAAAAAGATTTATTTGACCAAGAATATCAGCTGGAAACTATAGTTCACCAGTTTAAGATTGAGGGAAAAGAATTTACAAGTCTTGATCTTAGATTTAATAAGCCGGTGATTAAACTAAAATAATATGGCATCACAAACCGTATGTGGCATTGATATTGGTAGCTCAAAAATCTCGACAATCTGTGCGGTCGAGTCTAAAGATGACGAAGAACTTCGCGTAATCGGTTATAATCAGACAGTATCAAAAGGCGTAAAAAAAGGGCTTATTGTCGATATTGACCAGGCTACTTTGGCGATTGAGGAAAGCGTCGAAAAGGCGGAGCGGATGAGCGGCCATAAAATAAATCAAGCTTTTGTTTCAGTCGGAGGCCCTCATATAAGCTCTTTTAATTCACATGGAATAGTGGCTGTTGCCAATCCGCAAACTGAGATTACCGATGAGGATATTTTGAGAGTAATTGATGCGGCCCGTGCCATTTCCATTTCCTCAACTCGAGAGATAATTGAGGTTTTGCCTCGTGATTATATTGTCGATGGACAGCCGGGTATAAAAAATCCTATCGGTATGAGCGGAGTACGGCTTGAGGTGGATACTCACATTATCACTGCTTCCCAGACCAATATGAAAAATATAAACAGAAGTTTGAATGATCTTGGAATTGAAAATCTGGGGTTTATTTATTCGGGATTGGCATCTGCTGAGGCTGTTTTGACAGACACAGAAAAAGAACTTGGTGTTGTTTTGGTTGACATTGGCGGTGGTAAAACAGATCTTTGCATCTATGTTGAAGGAGCCCTTGCACATTCCAGCTCTTTGCCTGTTGGAGCCAAAAACATCACAAACGATATTGCGGTCGGACTGCGGATTTCTCTTGATTCGGCAGAAAAAGTAAAACTTTTTTTAAGTAATTTGGACAAAGCAAAGAAAAAAAATGACGAGGTAAATATCTCAAGTCTTAATTTATCCGAAGATTTAAGTGTAATTTCTTTAAAAACATTGGTTGATGGTATTATGGCACCGCGACTGGAGGAAATTTACAAATTAATTTTCGAAGAGATTGAAAAATCGGGATTTGGAACAAACGTACCTTCCGGTCTTGTAATAACAGGTGGTGGTGCCTTGACCGTTGGTATGGTTGATATCGGAAAAAGAGTCTTGGGTCTTCCTATTCGAATCGGCACTCCCGAGTCGGTAACAGGTCTTGTCGATGAGATTTTATCCCCCCCTTTTGCCTCGGCGATCGGTTTGATTTTATACGGAAAAAAGAATACAATGTCCGCAGAAACCAGTTTTAAAAACTTTAATAAAATTTTGAAGGATTTTTCGATTAATAGTTCTTTCTCAAAGGTAAAAAGTTTTTTCAAGCAGTTTATCCCATGATATGTTAATCAAACCTAAAGCCGGACAAGCAGCAAGGATTAAGGTAGTTGGTATTGGCGGCGGTGGGGGCAATGCCATTTCTTCAATGATTAAAGAAGGCGGAATAACCGGTGTCGATTTTGTAGTAGTGAACACCGATGCCCAGGCGCTTCTTCATAACAAAGCAACTATAAAAATTCAGATTGGTGAACAATTAACAAAAGGTTTGGGATCGGGAGGTGATCCGGAGATTGGTTTTCAGGCAGCCGAAGAATCGAAAGAAAGAATAAAAGAAGAACTGACCGGCGCTGACATGATTTTTATCACCTGTGGTGAAGGTGGCGGGACAGGTACAGGCGCTTCACCGATTGTTGCCGATATTGCCCGGGAAATTGGCGCTTTAACCGTTGCTGTTGTGACCAAGCCTTTTGATTTTGAGGGGACTAAAAGAAAGCTCAATGCCGATGAAGGAATTGCCAAACTTAAAGATAAGGTTGATACCATGATCGTTGTTCCTAATCAAAAAATTCTTCAGATTGTCGATAAAAAAACTCCTATCCTTGAGGCTTTTGAAAAAATAAACTCGGTTTTACACCAAGGGGTCAAAGGAATAGCCGAGCTTATTACAACGCCGGGATTGATTAATGTCGACTTTGCCGACGTAAAGTCTATCATGAGCAATGCTGGTACAGCTCTTCTTGGTATGGGTTTGGGTAGTGGGGATAAACGGGCGATTGCCGCTATCAGACAAGCGATTTCCTCTCCGCTTTTGGATGTTTCAATCGATGGTGCGCGGGGTATTTTGTTCAATGTTGTTGGTGGACCTGACATGACCATGATGGAAGTAGACGAGGCAGCCTCAATTATTGCAAAAACCGTTGATCCTAATGCTGATATCATTTTTGGTGCTGTAATTGACGAGAAAATGATGGATCAGGTGAAAGTGACATTGATCGCGACAAAATTTGAAAACTCACGACTGAGGCCCTTCAAATTTAAACCAGAAAAGACAATCGAAGATGCGGAAAGAGAGAGGAAAACCGCTGAAAAAAAAGAAGCTAATCTTGAAGAAGATATCTCAGACGAGGAAATGTTTTCCGAAGACTCCGAACTCGATGTCCCCGCTTTCCTAAGGAAGAAGTGAATTCTTAATCTGCGCCTAAGTTGCTTCTTCTTTTTTCATTAAATATCGGACTGGAAAATTTTCAAGCTAAATTGAAGATAAATAATTATTGGGTGTAGTCTGACAACGGTTAAATAGAGAGTTCGGCAGTGTCAAAATATGGCTTTTCCTTCATAAAAAATAAAGTATAATAAATCCTATGTTTAAACCGGTTGATGGAACAATAAATTTTGTGGCGATGGAAAAAAAATGGCTTGCTGATTGGCAGAAGAATGGCATAATCGACAAATATCTAAAAAAAAATTTAAAATCAAAAGAAACTTTTTCATATTTGGATGGACCGATTACAGCTAACAATCCAATGGGTGTTCATCATGCTTGGGGCCGGACTTACAAAGATCTTTTTCCCAAATTCAACAACCTGCTTGGAAAAAAGCAACGTTTTCAGAATGGTTTTGACTGTCAAGGGCTCTGGGTGGAAGTTGAAGTTGAAAAAGAGTTGGGTCTCCGTACAAAAAAAGATATTGAGAACCTTATTCCAGGTGATAAAAAATCATCGATTGCCAAGTTTGTAGACCTTTGCAAAAAACGTGTTTTAAAATTTTCTGCCATTCAGACGGAACAATCAAAGCGTCTTGGCTACTTTGCCGACTGGGAACATTCGTATTTTACGATGGATGATGAAAATAATTATATGATCTGGCATTTTTTGAAAACCTGTCATGAACATGGTTGGATTTACAAAGGTCGGGAATCTGTTCCTTGGTGCCCGCGCTGCGAAACTGCTATCTCCCAACATGAAATGTTGACAGAAGACTATAAAGAAATCGTTCATGAGTCGATCATCATGAAACTTAAAATTCAAGACCCAAAGTTTAAAACTGACGGTACCCAATATTTATTGGTTTGGACTACGACACCTTGGACAATTCCGGCCAATATCGCTGTTGCGGTTGATGAAAAAATCGATTATTGTTTGGTGTGCGGTCAGACAGGCGATAAATTTTGGGTGGCAAAAGATCTGGTTGAAGTGGTTTTTAACGGCCAATATAACAGTATTATTAAAACAGTAAAAGGAAAAGAACTAGTGGGGATGAAATATCAGGGGGCTTTTGACAATTTACCTGCCGTAGCCGAGGTTGCCAAGAGAAATCCAAAAAACTTTCATACGATAGTAGCAACAGATAAAAATATTATGCCCATTTCTACTACAGAAGGGACAGGATTAGTTCACACGGCGGTTTCGGCCGGAACAGAAGACTTTAAACTCGGTAAAAAATTAGGCCTTCCGATGATTCCGGTCATTGCAGACAACGCCGATTATCTGCCCGGTCTTGGAGAGTTTTCTGGAAAAAATGCAAAAAAACATCCTCGCTTGATTTTAGATTTCATGGAAAAAAATAATTTCGCTTTTAAAATTTATAATTATAAACACCGTTATCCGGCTTGCTGGCGTTGTAAGACCGAACTTGTTTGGAAGGTCGCGGATGAATGGTATATTGCAATGGATTCCCCATCGCAAATTGAAAATTCAAAATTAAAAATTAAAAATTTGACTTTGCGACAACGAATGATTAAAGTGGCAAAGTCCATAAAATGGATACCTCAGTTTGGACTGGATCGGGAACTGGATTGGTTAAAAAATATGCACGACTGGCTTATCTCGAAAAAAAACCGTTACTGGGGATTGGCCCTGCCGATTTACGAATGTAAAAAATGCGGTAACTTTGATGTGATCGGTTCGTATGAAGAGTTAAAAGAAAGAGCGGTTTCCGGTTTTAAAAAATTTGATGGACACTCACCCCATAAGCCGTATATTGACGAAGTGGAAATAAGATGTTCAAAATGTCACGCAGAGGTTCGACGAGTTGACGATGTTGGTAATCCATGGCTTGATGCAGGAATCGTCCCATATTCGACTATTACCGAAAATAATCAAGGCAGACCACTTTATTTACTTGATAGAAAGAAATGGCAACAATGGTTTCCGGTTGATCTTATCATGGAGTCTTTTCCTGGCCAGTTCAAAAACTGGTTTTATGCGCAGATTGCCATGTCGACGGTTTTGGAAGGTAAAAAACCATTTAAAACAATTATTGGCTATGCCACGCTTACCGGAGAAGACGGTAGGCCAATGCATAAAAGCTGGGGGAATATGATCCGCTTTGACGAAGGTGCTGATCGCATCGGTGTTGATGTTATGCGCTGGATGTTTTGCAAGCAGGATATGACAGAAAATCTACTTTTTGGTTACAAGAAGGCGGATCAGGTAAGACGCCAGTTCTATTTAATGCTTTGGAACGTGTATAAATTTTTTGTTGAATATATTAACTTGGATAAAGTGTCAATCAGTCAACATAATTTTTTTTCGCAAGATAGTCTGACTACATTGAACGTTTTAGATCAATGGATATTTACCAGATTTGTTTGGCTAACGGATTTTGTTAAGGAAAAGCTATTGGATTACAATGTCAAAGCTGCAGCGAGTGAAATAGAAAACTTTGTTTCGGACTTTTCGACTTGGTATATCAGAAGGAGCCGGGATCGGGTTTGGGTCAACAGCCAAAATAAAGAAGATAAAAAGAGTTTTTACCAGACGACTTATGGAATACTGGTCAATCTTTCGATCATACTTTCGCCGTTTCTACCCTTTATCAGTGAAGAAATTTATACAAACCTTACAGGCAATGAGTCGGTCCATTTGGAAAAATGGCCTGATATAAGTTCAAAATTCAAAATTCAAAATTCAAAATTGCTTGAAGAGATGAAAAAAGTTCGTGAGATTGTTGAAGTAGGACATCGTGTTCGTAAGGAGTTGAAGATAAAAGTCCGCCAGCCTCTATCGTCGGTCGAAATTAAGCTGGCAGCAAACTTTGATGAGAAGCTGAAAAACCTGATTGCGGCCGAACTGAACGTAAAAAAAGTTATTTTGGATGTAAATAAAAAAACAGAAGGAATAAAAGTCAAATATGACGTAAAATTGACAGATAGTCTGATAAAAGAGGGTGAGGTTCGAAACCTGATCCGTCAGATTCAGGAAGAAAGAAAGAAACTGGCAGCAAGACCAGATCAAAAAATAACTTTGACCCTGCCTGGCGCTTTTAAGGAATTTGAGAATCAGATAGGAAAAAAAGTCATTGCAAAAAAAATTAACTATGGATCTTGCCTGAAAGTTGAACTATGATTCCAATCTATCTTTCCGGTTTTTTTATATTCTGTTTCGGGATTTTAAACCTTCTGGGTGTAAAGTCGACACTTGTAATCCCCCAGTTGATTTTTTTGCGGAAGCTCTAATTATTTTTTTTATTGTAAAAAAAGTCGGCCGAAATTTTTTTGTAAATAACGCGAATTTTTTTTACTGGCTCTTTATTTTTTTTCTTATAATTGTTCTTTTTTTGGCGGAAGACGTGAGAGGTTCAAAACGCTGGATAAGTTTTCTATTTATCAACTTTCAACCATCGGAGTTTTTTAAGGTTTTTTTCATTCTTTTCCTTGCCAAGCTTTTGACCGAAACAAAAGGTTATCTTAGTCAGAGGGAGAAATTCATCACTATCCTTTTATATTTTATTCTCCCGGCATTTTTGATTTTTTGGGAACCAGACCTTGGTACAACCATAGTTCTTTTTTTAATTTTTACAGTCTATGTTTTTATCTCAGATATTCCTAAAAAATATTTCATTAGACTTGCTTGCATCACCGTCGCTTTTTTTCCGATAATCTGGTTTATCCTAAAACCATATCAGCGGGTAAGACTTACAAGTTTTATTGCTCCACATCTTGATAAACAAGGGATTTCCTACAACATGATTCAGGCGATTATTACCACTGGTTCCGGCGGTTTTTTTGGAAAAGGTTTAGGCCTAGGAACACAATCCCGTCTTTATTTTCTTCCGGAATACTATACCGATTTTGCTTTTGCCTCGCTTGTTGAGCAGTTTGGGTTTTTTGGAGGTTTCATTGTCATTATTTTATTTGCCATTTTTCTTTTCTCATTAGCAAAAAGACTTCTCAAATATAATTCTTTGGAAAATAAGCAGGAAACTTTTAATTTTTATTACACTTTGGGTTTTTTTATCATGATCTTTTCACAGGTTGTTATAAACATTGGAATGAATATGGGAATTATGCCGATTACGGGTATCACTTTACCATTAATTTCCTACGGTGGCTCTTCAATTGCTTCGCTTTTGCTTGGGCTGGCTCTTCTTCCTTAGTTGTGTTATAATTAACAAATTATGGTAAAAATTGCCGTCATCAAAACCGGAGGGAAACAGTATTTAGTCAAAGAAAACGATATTATTACTGTTGACCTGTTGCCCAACAAAGAAAAAGAAACCGTTGAACTTGAAACACTGGCTATTTTTGATGACGAAGGAAAAGAACTTAAGCTTGGAATGCCAAATTTGAAAAAAAACGTTTCTGCCGAAATTATCCGTCATTTTAAAGGTGATAAAATCAGGGTAGCAAAATTTAAATCGAAAGTTCGATACCGAAAAGTAAAAGGATTTAGAGCAAGATTGACACAACTTAAAATAACTAAAATTTAAATATTTATTGAGTTCACAGATTAATAAGTTAAAAGGCTGAATTTTTAATTTTTTAATTTGTCAATTATATATAATTTGTATTATTAAAGATGGCTCATACAAAAGCACAAAAAGCAGTAAAAGGGAATCGTGATTCAAGGTCTAAAAGACTGGGTATAAAGATATTTGGCGGACAAACAGTTTTGCCGGGTAATATTATCCTTCGTCAAAAAGGAACTAAAATAAACGCCGGAGACGGCACCATGCTTTCTAAAGACTTTACCGTCATTGCGCTTCGCTCAGGTAAGGCTAAATTTTACACCAAATTAGGCAAAAAATATGTCTCAGTCGTTGGTGGAACAACTTAAGCTTGAAGCCGATCCCTTTGCCAAAGCCAAACTTATTCATTGTTTGATAAGCGATTACAACTGGCATCTCAAAGATATTGCCAAAATTCTTTCGTGTAAGCCAAGTTATATCTGTCATTATTTGAGATTAAGAAAACTACCTGAAATTGCAATCGACGGTTTTTATTCAAAGAATATTTCTTTAAGTCACTTATTTATTATCTCAAGATTAAAAAATAAAGAAGAGATGACTCGAGCTTATGAAGCGGTCCTGACCGGAAATCTGACGGTTGCTCAAACTGAAGAACTAATCCGAGAAATGCTTCACCATGTAAAAACCGAGGGGGAAATGCTCACAAACGAAGAAAAAAAACAATTTGAAGTAAGTTTGCCCACAGAGATAAAGCTTAAAATAATTCAGACAAGGATAAAGAGCAAGTTGATTTTTGAAACTAAGGGAAGTCTTGCAGAAACGACAAAAGCTGTCCGGTTATTGATGGGTAGGCTTGGGCTTTAAAATTTTTTAGTGGATTTCTTATCCAGCCGACTTTGTTTGCCGGATAATAGCGGTAAAAAACATGCCCTATTATTGAGTCAACGGCAACCGGACCAAACTCTCGTGAGTCTGAGGATCTTGGCCTGTTGTCACCCATGACGAAAAGGTAGTTCTCCGGGACTGTTATTGGTACTCCTTCCTTGGCATATCCGCCATCCCAAAGGTTAGTAGCATCGGAAATATAGTTTTCAGTAATAAGTTTGTCATTTACATATACCTGACTGTTTTTGATATTGATCTTGTCACCGGGCAAACCAATTATCCTTTTAATATATTCGATATCCGGGTTTTTTGGGGATTTAAAAACGATAACATCACCTCTTTCAGGCTGACGGAATTTGTAAGTGATTTTGCTTGTCATAATATAATCACCAGAGGCAAATGTCGGTTCCATAGAAGCGCCTTTTACCTGATTTGGTTGCATTATGAAAAGATAAACAACAATAAAAAAAGAACCGATAAAAACGACTGTTTCCAGAATATCCATTAGGAAGTCGATAATACCTTTAAGAATTCTCATAATTTATCATTTTAAGCGAAAGAAAAAGAAAAAACAATAAGAATTAGATATAATTTAGAATATGGACTCGTAGCTCAGCGGCATAGAGCGCTTCATTCACATTGAAGAGGTCAGAGGTTCAAATCCTCTCGGGTCCACCAAGTTATTCTTCGGAAGTTGGTGTTGGAGTTTCGGTCGGTGATTCTTCGGTCGTTTCTTCGGGAGTGGGAGTTTCTTCTTCGTATTTTTTACCACCTGTTGTTATAACAATATCATACTCGCTGTCATCGGCAAGCGAAGAGCTAATATTGATTTTACCGAATTTGGAACTTAAAACTTTTTTTATGTCCGAAGCAACCTTCGAATAGCCCTCTTTTGCGGCAATTTCAGTTGTTCTTGTATCGAACTCTTCTGCATTGTCTGTTTTAATATTAGAGGAATCGTATCCGGCATCTTCAAGGAGGCTAACAGCTTCACCGGCCTGTCCGGGTGTACCTGTGCCATTTAATACTTGAATCTTAACCGTATTTTTTTCGATTTCTGCAGTTTCCTCTGTGGGTGAAACTTGGACTTTTTCCTCAGTCGGAGTAATAATCGTTTGTTCTGTTTTTTTAGGTTTTCGCAAAACAAAAATTCCGGCAATAGCAATCGCCACAATGACTATAACAATAATAAGAGGAGATTTTTTTTTGACCGGAACTTGTTGTGCCTGGTACGGGACAGTAGCATCTGTCATAAGTATTTGTATACTTTATGTATAACAAATATTTTTTAATTTGCAAGTCCAGCAACAATAATTAATCTTTTTAAAGTTGTTCCCGGTGGCCAGCAAGTCATCAAGGTCAATGTTTTTTTATTCCTTTTCCCGATAAGATAGTCAATTTCAAAAGGCGCCACGACTTTTTTTTCCATGACTTTATAAGTATATTTTTTGTTTTGGTAATAAATATTTATCTCATCTTTTTTTTCCAGTTTATTCAAAAGATAAAAAACCGAGTTATATTGATTGGCCGTGTACCAATCTCCAGATGAGTGCGCAAAAAGAAAAATATTACCAAATTCATCGGGTAAAGCGCTTCCTTCGGCATGAGCCACACCCCGGGCAAGTGCTTTTTGGTAAATTTCCTCGTGATAAGGATTAACGTCTTTAATGATTTCTGCGTTGGCAAAAATTTTTGGTATAACAATACCAAACTTCATACTTGCAGGTTTAATTTGACTGTTATTTTTGTATTTATTCAACGTCGTATTGGTTTTATAAATGATTTCTTCGTGGATGATAGGAGAGAAAGTAAGGATGGGAATAATTATGCCGACTGCCAAAAAGCAAAGCCCGAGGAATATTAAAAGATTTGGAACGGAGTTAATTTTAAATTTTGAACTGTATGTTTGATTTTTAGCTTTGAGTTTTGAGCTTTGAGTTTTTCTTTTTGTATATCCCATACCCAATTATAGCAAGGACTAAAAGTCCAATGCCACCTTCAATATACAGGTTTTTATTTGTTCGTTTTGTGGTTGTGCCCAGGATATTGACCTTTTCTTCTTTTTGATCTTTAGCTTTTTTTTCCGTTCCTGCAGTCGTTTTTTCGCCTAAAACTTCGGCGGAGGACAGTGTAACGTTTACAACGGGAATAGCGCCTGTTGTATGAGTTTGACCAGTTGTTGTCGAAGTTGTTGTGGTAGTAGTTGTCGTTGTGGTAACTGTAATCTCACTATCGCCGATCCAATCCGAAGCATTACCATAAATGTCATAGGCGCGCAAGGCATAGTACCATTTTTTATCGCACTCAGAGGCAAGATTATCAGTCTCGGTATGCTCGGTATTTGAGCCAATGTCAATGACAGCTGCTCTATTACTGGCATCAAGGCCAAAACTTGTTTCTTTAGAGCGATAAATCTCAACTTTTACTGTCTTTCCGTTGTCATTTGCCGTTTTAAAATGTATTTTATACCGGCAATCTGAAGGATGGTCTTTGCCATACTCACTTGGTGTGTCTGGGCCATCGGTACTGTAGTTTACTATAACGCTATCCGATGCCGTATCGGTTCCGGCATAGGCTATGACCTTAAAGGCATAACTGTGGTTGTTTGTACTCATTACCGAAGAGTTAATCTGACAGTAACCCGTATTACCGCCTGGTGTTACTTCGATATCGCCGCCAAACTGGACATCGTCGCTAAAACATTTGACAGTAATATCTCTGCCAAGCATGTCCATGGTAGTAAAGATAAGCTTAAAATTGGTAAGTCGGGTAGGCGATTGTGGTTGTTCTAGTCGAATGGTCAACGGATTCGCAATTTGAGCCGAAACATCATTTTTTCCAAAAAACAAAATACCGAGCAGTATAAAAACGAGAACAAGAATTTTATTTAAAAACTTAATTTTTCCTAATTTCATAGCGATACCAAATGCGACAGCGGCAATGCCAAAAACTAGCAAAAGAAGTGAAATTATCATCCAGACAGTCTTTCCTCCGGTTGAAGGTAGGCCGGTTGAGGCGCCAAGTACCTCGCCTTCCTGGCTTTCTTCCTTTTCCACACTGATTGTTCCTGTATCCTGTTGCTCTTTGGCTAGATTGACCTGTGTGCCAACATAGTTGTCAGTGATTTTTCCTTCTGTTCCTGCTGTGGCAAGTACTGAAGTTGAGCCGGTCACACTACATGTTTCTGCAGTCTCGCAGCCA
This sequence comes from uncultured Gammaproteobacteria bacterium, assembly GCA_964545385.1. GTDB lineage: Bacteria > Patescibacteriota > Microgenomatia > UBA1406 > GWC2-37-13. Next base: position 13,271 of record CAZJFG010000013.1, read on the forward strand.
TAGGCATAGGCAAGATCTTTGTAGAGTCCTGGCTCCTGGTCTGAGCTAATTGTCGCCGTATAGGCAAGTTCAACAGTTTCTCCTTCATTTACTGTACCGATATTCCAGTCACCCGGTGAATGGTAAACAGGTTGAGTCGACATGGGACTTCCATCTTTTGTCGCAGATCCCGAATTAAATGTAAAACCATTGGGCAAAAGATCTACCAAATGGACATTGTTGACATCGTTGCCGTCTTCCTCGGATGTAATCTGAACGGTAAAGGTCACCTGTCCGCCGATTGAACCGTTGTACGGCCAAAGGTTGTTTTTCTTTGTTATCCTAAGTCTGGGAATATGATAATTTCCGATATAACAGTTGGTCGTTTCACCCGGTTTAACAGTAATCGTGTGTGTATTGTCAGAATCTTTTGTTTTTTCACCATCGCAATAAATAGATGTTTGCCGCCAACCCTCCTTATTCTTTTCACTAAGCTTATAGGTACCGGCCAAAAGATTATCAAATATTGCAGTACCATCGGCTGAGGTAGTAGCGATTTGATCGTCTAAATTAATTTCCCATCCTTGTAGTACCAGTTCCCCAGAATCTTTAACTCCATTTTTAAGATTATTGTCATGATATTTTGTGACTACAACTTTACCATATTCCTCACATTTAAAAATTTTTAAGGTTAATGATTCAGAATTGTCTTCCATTCCACTTTGGTTGCTGTAGTCTGAATACCAAGAGTCAAACCAGTCGCTTATTAAAAAATTGGCGTTTACATCGGTAGTTGGAGAAAAATACTTGTAATAAGTATGATCTGAATTAAAGGTATCATCATCGTCCCATTCGATTAAACCAACTCCATCTCCCAAATTTCCGATCAGCGATGTGACCCCGCGATATGTCCCCCAGATTCCCACATCCGAGCGAATAGTGGTAGTCCAACTTGTACCGGTTGCCGCATAGGCAGCATCAGCCAAACGTCCTTGACCGTAGCTATAATCTTCGCTTGCTTCAAACAAATATTTTTCACTTGCTGTCAGACCATAGGTTTCTCCGTCGACATCGAGGGAGGAGATATTCAAGGTCACTATTGGATCTTGACTTTTTTCTGTTCCTTCCGGACATTCATGAGTGCCATCGTAAATTTTTATCAATTTACATGTATTTGTACAAAAGTCTTTACCTACTGTTACGCCAACGTTTCCGTCACATTCTTCGTCTTCATTTATAATTCTATCGCCACAATATGGACCATCGACAGTTGCAGTTTCACAATCGGTTGAACAGTAGTTGCATGTACCGCCGTAAGGGGGCGTGCAAGTTTGACCGTTTGCAGCGCCATCGTCACAGTCTTCATTAAAATTCCAAATATAACCGTCGTCACAGGTTGGAAGTTCGCAAGTATTTAAACAATCATCAGTATTATCAGAATTTCCATCATCACATTCTTCATTGTTTTCCCTAATTCCATTGCCACATATCATTTGATGGTTGACAACCGTAAATGTTTCTTGAGAGTCGTCGATTGTTACCAAACCAGTACCGCTATCGTTTGCCCAACTGTCTTGAAGAATCTCTTCAAGTTGATATTTACCAAGAGGAACATCCTTAAAAGTAACACATCCATCTGTATCAGTGTTGCCTACATATCCATCATAAATTTTTACATTGAGAGATCCTTCGTTGTCTCCGTAGCATCCTTCACCAGTTGTGGAGCAGCTATCCCAGATCTTAAAATCAATATCTCCTCCTACATACGACTTTGCGTATATATGATTTGGATTATAGTAAGTGCCCCAACCAGGAGCTGTTGGGCCACCAGACGATGAAAAATTCAAGGATAAATAATTATTCATGCAACTTGAATCTTCACCGTTTACCCAGTTGTCTGTTGTCCCGGCACAGGGCAAACCTACATAGCGATAAGAATTGGCAGCATCCGCATCCATTCGAGAGTTGCCATAGTTGTAGATTCCAGAGGCAATAAGCGCGTAGTTTCCTGTCGGATAATTTTTGCTTACAACAGTTCCCTGCGAGGAAACATCAAAAGACTCAAGAGCGATATCTTTTCGCAAAATCATTCTCCAACCCGATAATGGATTATTGCCAGAATCGGTTTTACAAACCATAACATCAGATAAAATTTTTCTATTTCCAAAACCTAACATATTGTTTGTAGTGTCTGCGATAGTAATGTTTTTACAATCGCCCGTTGTATTTGTCCAGACAGTGTTGTCGTAAATTTCCTTTACCCAATAAGTTTTACCAACATATAGGTCATTGACGGTTGTTTCACCATAGTTGTCAGTCGGATTTGTCGTAACATAACTACCGGCGCAGCTGCTGTCTTCATAAACCTTGAAAACCCAGTTTTCAAGACGATCTTCTCCAGCCTCACCCACACCGTCTCCATCCTTATCCTCAAATTTTTGCACATGAAGAGGGGCAGTTTTTCGAGTATTTATAAAAGTACACTTAACATCTTCATTAGATTTAAGTTTTATTGTTACACTTCTTTTGTGAATATTTACATCAGATCCACCAGTGCAATTAATAGATTCAAGAGTCCAACCTGAGACACTAGAATCTTCCGTAACATTATAAGTACCTGGAGTTTTGGAAAAAGTAATACTATTTGGTAAAGTATTATCTGTATCATCATCAAGATAAAAAGGATTAGGATCAAGATTTCCATCAAACTTAAAATCTTGTGAATCATTCGGTTGAGCATCTTTTATAATTGTTATCAATCCTTCTAATTCAGTTATTTGGACATTATCCGAACAATCATTATTTCTTTCGTTACTTTCGTCGTTAATATTATCTGGGTCAACTTTACATATTGGATTATCAGGAGGTCGACCAAAAGCATCTCTTGGATTTTTTAGTTGACCAACCTGAGTCGGTGTTACTTTAAAAGAAACTTCGAAGTAACCGGAAGGATTTATATCAAGATAAGTTGTCGTCCAACTTGGTCCGGTAGCTTCACACTTTAAAATATTACTGTTTATACTGCATGCAATTGAGGCAGTCCCACTAATATTGTCGGTCGCAATAATTGAAGGGGGACCATATGTTGCATTGCTTGGCAGATAATCTTCTACAATATTTTCAAAATACTGAGATATTGGAAAATAATTATAGCTTTTAAAGCTTGCTTTTTTATTGCCAGTATTTTTAATTCTTAATTTCCAAGTAAAGGTATTATTTAAAGTAATTTTGCCATCTACATCGTTTGATTTTGTTACAATCAAGTCTGGTTTTGATGTAATTGTGTGACTAGGTTGACAGCCTCCAGTACAATCAGAATCTAGAGTAAAAAATGTTGTAAAATGATCCAAATCGGTTACTTTTACTTTATCTGTTTCTTGAAAAGTTTTATTTTCATCCGTTGACTTAATTTCATCCATTGTCACAGGAGTTTCCTTTATTTCCTCAATCGTCTTCTCGATATAAGAAACTTCTGCTTCCTGGTTTTCGACTTTCGGAAGCGTGACTTCGTATTTGAAAGAGCCGTCTTTCATTCCTGTCGTGA
>CAZJFG010000014.1:0-16166 GCA_964545385.1 uncultured Gammaproteobacteria bacterium
GGGCGTTTAGAACTTGAAAGCGGCGCTCAAAATAGTTAATTTTTCGGTTTTTCACCCGATCCAAAAATAATTTTTTAAAAAAAACAGGTTTTTTAAATATGTATTGGTTTCCCTCGCCCAAGGAAAAACTACCGAAAGTTCCGGCGAGGTTTTGAAGAAAGGCAAAAGGTTTAAGTCCAGGTGTATTTGAACCGACCAAAAGCCGGACAACCGCCTTACCACCCTGGAAGGAAGCTTTTTTCATAACAAGCATCTTCTGGGGATTTTGGGTGTATTTATCGGCTTTTTCATCGTAAAACATATGGCCGGCTTGGCTTACTGCTTTATCTTGCCAGTTGAAGTAAGCCGGAGTGATCAAAATCTGGATGGCCATAGAAATGCCCGCCGGCTGTTTTGCTAAAAACCCGACCAAAGAGGACAAGGGGTCGACATCGCGGAAATCAAGATAGGTTTTAGTCGGTAGATAAAAATAAGAGTTCAAACCGACCTCCCCCGCAACCAATTTTTTTGACCGGAAAAGTCCTTCCATCGGGTCGTTGGTTTTTTTGACGGCAGATATCGGAAAAGATGATGAGATAAGACTTTGAATAAGTGTCTCGTTTGAGCTTGGCGTTGTTACATAAAAATAGATGGTTTGGTTGATAAGATAAATTTCAAAAGCATAGGTTTTGGGTTTAAGGTACCAACGTTTCCATAAAGGAATGTAGGGGTGGGGGAGAAGCGAGGCAAAAATCTGGCTTCCGGCCTCAATCGGCGTCTCGTCATCTTTAGGATTTCTTATCTGCAGGTGGGAGAGTTGAATCATATTTAAAAATTATAATTAAAAATGCGATAATCAGCAACGCAAATCCCAAAAACTCCAAATACTGCGGCCAGAAAATAATAGTAACTAGTGATTGGTGGTTGGAGGTTGGAAGAACCCAACCATTTGCCCAGTTGTTGATCTTGACATGCTCCAAGAATTTACCATCCGAAATTGCCATCCAACCCGGATCATAGGCTTGATTTAGAATAATCGTTTCAGCCGATGTTTTTATTTGATAAGCGAAATAGTTATTTTTTTTGGCGTAAAAATCATCATAAAAAATTACCGAATTACTGTTTTTATTTATTATTTTGGTTTGTTTTAAAGTCTCATACGGAAAAAGATAGATCGAAAGTTCTTTAATTTTATTTTTTGAAGAATAGTTTTCGTAATCTCTGTTTTGGAAAATGAAAGAATAACCTACACCATGTTCAAATTTTGGAGGAAGGATAAAATATTCATCCTCATTTGTCAGTATTTCCTCGGTGACGGACTGTTTTTTTGTCCCATCGACAATATAAAAAAAGAAAGGAACGCCTTTGATATTTTTTGTTTTTACATGAACAAGATAAGAATATTTTTGGTCTAAATTATCGGCTGTAAAACCAAGTTCATTGTTGTTTTTATTTGGATTGTTGATGTCGAACGTTTTAACCAGATTCTTTTCAAAATTTATCGTCAGTGAATTATTACTCCAGTTTTTAGATAAATTAAAGTTATATTTAATCGTTTTTCCTTCGTTATACAGAGTTGCTTCGCTTGAAGCCTGCATATCTAAATTTTTATTCGGTAAATTTTCGTCTAGTTCCGTACCGATGAAGAATTGATTATCAAATTCGCCAATGGACCATTTTTTATCTCTGTTTTTTGTCTGCGTAGTAAGGTCTAAAAATGGATAATAGAGATTGTAAGATTTATTTTCATCGGTTTGATAAGCTCCGTTATCAAAATAAGCCGTATCTTCGGAAGTAAGTTTGATCTCTGGCCCAATATTTGGCAGCTTCGAAGAAGTGCTAATAAAATCCTTTATTCCTACCGGATGACTGACTTTAAAAAGGGCCAACTGCCCCATTTTTATTACCGGAACTATCTTTTTGCTTTTAGATAATAAGTTGTCAATTCGATCATACTGTAAGCTTTTGTAAGTGGCTGCTACAGGTTTTAGAGAATAGTCAAGAAGAATATAGCCGATATCGTATTTGTCAAGCACAGCTTCGAATTTAATTATATTTTCTGCCTCAAGCGCTTGTTTTTGTTCCCAGAAATAACTCTCGGATACCGGGCTCCAAACGTCAAATGTTCGGGATATAATCGGTTGTTCAATCCCGTACCATAAAAATCCAGAGCCGTTATACCCCCATTTGTTCATAAACCAACCCCAGTAGGTATAGTCGGGTAGAAGGGCAATCCTTTGATTTTTATCTTCGTTTTTAAGATATTCCATAACCTTAAGGTAATCAGTTGGAATTTTAATGCGCATTGCCGGTGAGATAAAATATCCTTGAAATGACGGCAAGGAATAGAAAAATATTAAAACAAGAAAAATTAAAGACAAAAATTTTTTATTAATAGTTGCTAATCCTTCGGCAAAAAAATAACTAAAAACAAGCGAGTAGGGGATAATGAATTTGGTAAAAGGTGAACGGAATATTTGGTTAATAAGCGAAGACCGTCGTAAAAAGATATTAAGCCAAGAAAAAGGAATGGTTGACGGTAGCAAAGCCAGAGCGCATAAAAGAAAGGTAAAAAAGAAGGAATAGTTTTTTTTCTTTACTTGGCTTATTAGGCCCAAGATCACTAGCCCGGCAAAAACCCAAGCCAAGGCAGCAAAAATACCAGCATAATGAGTTTTCCAAAAAGAAAAAAGTGGTTGGTTTCTGGCATCCAGAAGGTCAAAATAAAAACCCTTTAAGGTGAGGAAATTAGACAGAGTCCCTTTTTCCAGATTTTGGTAGAAGGTATCTTGAGTCGCTATCTGATTGATTTTGGCATCCGAAATCCAGTTATTACTTGTTTTTAAATAATAAAGCTGTGGCAAAAGCCAAAAAGAATTGACTATTAATATTAGGGAAAAACAAAAAAATAATTTTTTAGAAAATATGGTTTTTAACGTACTTAAACAAATACAGATAAGAATTAAAATGTAAACGATAAAAAGTTGTTGAGTGTAAAAAGCAGGTGTTCCCAAAAAATTAATCAATAAAAACAACAAAAGGTCTTTTTTATATGTCCCACGTTCTTTGCTCAATGTTATATTCGCAAAAGCCCATATTCCCCAAGGCAAGAAAGCAAAAAAAGTCGAAAACGGCTCAAACGGAAGATAAAATATCTGGACTGTTCCAAAATTCAACATATAAAAAAGGCTTCCCAAAAAAGAAGTTACTTTGTTTTTGGAAAAGGTTGTGAAAAGCTTAAAAGCCCCAAATCCACCTAAAAAAAGCATCAGAAAATGATAAAAATACCTGACAATATTTTGTGGCAAGGCAAAAGACACAAACCACAAAAAACCGGCCCGGACAAGATCGGCGCTGTGGGCCATGCCGGCTGTCAAACCAAAGCTTTGGTATTCTTCCCAGACAGAAAAAAATGCCCGCTTGACAGCCAGTCCCGGATTGAGTTCGGTTTGTAAATTGTCCCAGCCGGAAAGATATGTTCCTGATTTGTAATTAGTCCAGAAAATCAAACAGGCAATAAAAAGAAGTGTTACTTGATACTTATATTTGTTTAAGAAGTTTTTCATATTGTTTAACAATCTTTTTCCAGGTTCTCTTTTCTTTCATTATCCTTGAAAAGTTTGCCAATTTGTATAGATTTTTTTTAGCCCAGTTAATTCTGTTTATAAAACTATTTTGATCAAAATCAAAAACGAAATCTTCTTTTCTCAAATCTGTCTCATTTAGAGCTCCTTTAAAATCCGGACTTTCAAAATAACCTACTAATGATTTTGATAAAATGATCGGTTTTTCGTATGAAAAAGCAAGAGAGAGAGGTCCAGATGAGGAAAAAAAATTTTTATAAGGTAATATAACTAAATCTGATTTTGAGAAATAATCGCCAATATTATTTTCCGGAACAAAACCAGTAGTTTTTATGCCTTTTTTTTCTGCCATCTTCAATAAATTCCTATAAGTTTTAGAATATTTTTTATTTTTCATATGATTTGGATTAGCCCAACCGGCTATTGTCAATAGACCGTATTCTTTTTTCCAGAAATCAATCAAATAATCGACTCCTTTATAAGGAGAAATATAACCAAAATATAATGAATTGAATTCTTCATTTTTAGGTTTATTAATTATTTCTGCTTGTTCAACGGCGTGTGGGATAAAGACGACCTTTTTATTTACTAAAATGTTTCGGAACTTTTCTTCGAAAACAATTATTTTTTCAGACAAAAAAATAAACGGTCGATACAATATTTTTAAATTATTAACAACTTGATGAAAAATAATAATGTTTTTTTTACCGGAAACTTTCCAGAAAAAAAGCATTATTAAAAACAATATGTTTTGAAAGAGTCCTCCAAACATATAAAATTCAAACGAAATTAAAAGCTTTTCAGTTGGATTTTTTAAAACATAAATCATTAGTTGGATAAGGGATAAAAAAGAAGATCGTTTCCAGATTCTGTTGACCTTCACATCATCTTCAAAATATATTTCTTGCTTGTCAAAAACCTCGGCCAAAACCTCAATATTAATATTTTTATCGCTTTTTTTAAGATTGGTGACAAGGTTTTTTGTATAAGAAGCTCCACCAACAGTTTTTTGACCATGAGTTAAAAACTTTTCCGGATAACTGGATATTACAAGTAATTTCATCTTTTTGTTTGAAAAGAAACATCTCTTAAAGAGATTAAACTTTTAAAAACCTTTATGCGGTCATATGTCCCTTTATAATCATTTATTCTTATCTCAATTAATTCTTTAAAAGACCCAAAAACATCATGGAAAACATTGACTTTTGATTTTTTAACATCACTCCATTTGACGGCTTTCTCTTTGATTTCAAGACCCATTTTAGTAGCTAAAAAGATTATTTCCGAATCATAACCCCATCTTTTAATCCTACTGTAGCTAAAAATTTCATTTTTTGCAATTTTTGAAAAAGCCTTAAAACCACAGGTGAAGTCTGTGACTTTTGTATTGAGGATCAAATTCGATAAAAGAGTAAAACCACGACCCAATAGTTGCCTATATAAAGGTTGAGGTCTGATGACAGTTGATTCTCCATTTTTTCTTGTTCCAATAATCACCGGAACATTTTTTCTCATATAGGGAAGAAATTTTTTAAATTCGGTGATCGGCGTAGACATATCTGCGTCAAAAAGTAATGTGTAGGCGGAATTTGAAGCAAGCATCCCTTTTTTAACGGCATATCCTTTACCTTTATTTCCTTTGTAGCTGATGATTTTAATTCCGGCTTTTGTTTTTTTTTGGATTTGAGATTTGTGCTTTTTGATTTGTTCCAGGGTGTTGTCGATTGAGCCATCGTCAACAAAAATAATTTTTTCCAATTTTATGCCAGCAAAAGAGATACCTTTTAATAAGGCTTTGAAGGTTTTGCTCAATCTTGTTTCTTCGTTATAAACAGGTATAACGAAAGTTAAGGTTTTTGTATCCATCCTTTGTCCTCAAAATTTTAAGGGCAGAGGGTGGAGAGAAAAAGCTTTATTAACAAAGTATTTTAAATCGCGGATGCGATTGCATGGTATAAAAACCAGGCTACTTTATCAATAAATTCCAAATAGGAAGTGCTTTTTCTCGCCTATAATCGGAAAAAAATTCCGATATTTATTAAGGTTCAGGTTTAAATCCCGTGTTTCCAAAAGGAAACTTATACAGTAGCGGGATGCTACGTTCACTTGCCTACGGGCAAGATTGAGGATTAATTGGGCCGGTCGTTCCGTCAGACACAGGCTGGAAACGTACCTGAAAGGAGGGAACTTCGGATAAACCGAAGGCTTTCTCCTTGGTATAGAGGGCACATATATCGTGCGCCACATCATTTACCGGGTACGCAGCAATGTATCGCCAAGTGCCAGCACGGATTTCCGCAGTTTGGTTTACGCCTAAGTGAACCACTACGATGTCATTAACGACATCCCAGGTGCAAACGAACCCTGAAGGGCACGTTGCAGTAGTAGTGGCAGGTGAAACCCCTCTCCAGACCCAAGCACAAGATTCTGTGCCGAGTCTTTGAACATCTACACCGGTTAGGGTTTTAGCCTCTTCGGTAGTAGGACATGAGGAGTTCACTTCAGAGGTGGGTGCGGTAGGCGTTTCGGTTGCGGCAGGTGCTTCGGTTGCTGCGGATTGGGCAACGGGTGGGGCTTGTGTTGGATATTCCACAACAATCTTCTGTTCCGGAACATTAACAACAGGAGCGGCGACTGGCCGAAAAGCAAGATAGCCCAAAAATACTGTCATCACACCAAGCAACAGCAAACCAGGGATTGCTACAGCAATATTCCAATTTTTATCCATGGCTTCCTCCTAAAGAAGTCATTTCTTATTCTTTACTCTGATCAATTATTTTTTCTCCAAAGACTCTTGTAAGTCCTTGATTTTCTCCGAACGGAGAAGGGTTAGTCGATTGTTCCCTTGGTCAACAAAATTTTTTCCTATCCACCTCCGTATAGTACTTTTTGAACTAAGATTGCATTTTCAGCAACAATCATGATTATTAGAGCGGCTATACAAATGACTATCACAAACCACAAAAAATTAAATTTTTTAGTTGACTTTCCATTCATGATTTTTCTCCTTTTTTTTAAAATTGATACTGCGTTTTGACACCGATTTATAATCAGAATCAGAGTGCAGTACCAATTCCGCTTTTTAAAGCGAAAAAGGAGTTTTAATCAGGAGTTTGGCCATGATTTGCCTATATATAACCTGATTCAGTCTTATTAGGACTGAAATAGATATCAGATCAATCGTTCACCAGCCAAAGCTTTTTTGGCCGGCCTCAGACTGTCGATACCTATACCTATTTTGTTAAGGTGCGAGGAGAAGATTTGCCGTGCTTTATAGCAAGCTTCCTCTCAACACTTTTGTCCTGATCCGCATCCCATAGGAGGCGGGGACTATTTATACACTCCGCCACTTAGGCGGAGAAGCTAGTCCCCGCCAAGGGACGAAATGTTTTTTGGGCAAAAAAATGCCCAAAAATCCGGAAACAGTTTAGCTGTTACCAAACTTTTGGGTATTTAGATATACCAGCGATAGTGATAATATGTTTCGTCCCTTAAACATATGTCCTATAGTATAGCACATGAATAGTTTTATGTCAACTATAGTCTTGACTATTATAATACATATATATATTATCCACACACAAAACACATTAACCTAATTTGAATATCTATAAGATAGTTTGTATAATAATAAACCTATGCGTTGGGGATACTTAAATATTTTTTTAATTTTTGTTTTAGTTTTGCTTTGGTTTCAAATTGATAATACTTCTGTTTTTTCATCTGCCAAAGGAGCCAAAGTGACGGCTTCGCCGGCAGCAAAACCTACTCCGACTCAAGCTCCGCCAGCAAGGTTAATCGTACCCAGATTGAGTCTTGATAGCTTGGTTGAGCCTGTAGGCGTTGATGATTACGGTAAGATGGAAGTACCAACAAGTACGGTTACAGTCGGTTGGTATACCAAGGCGGCCAAGCCAGGTGAGAAGGGAGCTGCCATCATCGACGGCCATTTTGATAGTGCCAATGGCCAACCGGCTATTTTTTATAATTTGAACGAGCTTAATATCGGAGATAAACTCTTTGTGATTGATCAGCTTGGAAACAAGCTTGAGTTTGTTGTTTCAAGGATTGAAAAATATCCGGTTGATACTGTCATCGAAGACATCTATAAAAAAAATGAGGATAGAAACCTAATTTTAATTACCTGTGCAGGTTGGTGGAATACGTCTATACATTCTTACTCTCACAGACTTGTGGTTTATGCCAAAATGTAATTTCTACTTTTAAACAGATTTTTTTTTAAAATAGATACCGGTACCAAGTCCGAACATTTCAAGAGCGATAAGACCCAAACCCATTCCTGGTCCAGCTGAAGGAACTTTGGTAACACCTGAAACTGTTTTTTCGATACAGATTTGTGAAGAGTCGTCGTCGTAAGCGACATTATTTCTAGCTTCAACAGTATTTGTGATACAGAAAAGTCCTTTGTCCGAAGGCAGCATGCTAAGATCGTAAACTCTCATTTTGACATAGTATGTTTTTTCTTCATCAATACTAAAATCACCGGCATTCCAGGAAATGACACGATTGTCAAGATCCCAGGTTCCTGGTCCTTCAAGAGGCAGAATATAGGTTGGAACAAAATCTTTTACGGTAACGGCAGTCAAAGTACGATCAGAGGTGTTTTTTACCCTTATCTTAAACCAAACGTCGTTGCCCGCATGAAATCGGGGATCAGAAGGTGAAAGATTGTCAACATAACTAGCTGAATTGGTATTTGTGTTATTTGGAATAGCAACGGTTTTATCAATAAGAATTGAATAGTCATAAGTTTCTTCGCCATATTGGGCAAAAACAGAAGAAACTGAAAAAATAAAAATAAAAAGGGCAAACAAAGCTGGCAAAATTTTTTTCATATGGATGTATTATACTACAGGTTGTTTTAAAAGTCAACTATGGGATAAAAACTTAAAATATAAAGCTCAAAATTCTGAGTTTTTAAACTGCAGTTTTGAGCTTTGCACTTTGCGCTTTGAGCTTGTAAAATATCATCATGAAATTAAACGCCAAACAGTTGCGAGAACTTGAGGAGAAACGTGCTCAAGGTACACTTCGTGATATAAAAAGGCGACCCCTGTATTTTATACTGGAAAACATTTACGATACCTATAATATCGGCGGACTTTTTCGCTTGGCGGATGCTTTGGCAGTTTCCAAGATTTATCTTTGCGGGACATGCGAAATTCCGCCAAATTCAAGGATTAAAAAAGCTTCAATCGGGACTTATAAAATTGTTCCATGGGTTTACAAAAAAAATTCTCAAGAGGCGATTAACGAATTAAAAGCAAAAAACGTAAAAATTATTGCTGTCGAACAGCATACTACCGCCACGAATTACACCTCCGGGGTGTATGAGATGCCTTTGGCTTTGTTATTTGGCAATGAGTCGTTTGGCGTTACGCCGGAAACCTTGAAGTTGGTTGATCAGATCGTCGAGATTCCGATGTGGGGAATAAACAAAAGTCTGAATGTTATCGTTTCTGCGGCGATTGTCAGTTACTTTGCTATAATAAATAAAAATCTGCCCGGATAGTTTAGTGGTAAAACAAACCCTTGGTAAGGGTTAGACTGCGGGTTCGATTCCCACTCCGGGCTCACGTTTTTAGCCTTTTTTAGTCTTTTTCTTTTTCTTTTTATAGTATAATTCGACAATGAAATTCGAAACAGAGATGCAAAAAGAACATCGCCAAAGACAAGAGCAAGGTAAAGAATTCATTGCAAGAGGGCAAGCCATGCTTCAGGAAGAATACAATCCCGAACTTGATCCCGATATTCATTTGCGAAACTGGCTGAAAGCTATCGCGGTCAGTTTATTGGCTGTGCCGACAGCAATTTTGGTAATAGGACAAGGAAGCAGTCTTGCTCAACAATATCTAGGTCAAGAAAATGCCATTACCAGTTGTGCAAATGTATGTATACCGGCTCTTGTGATCGGTATGCTTGGTTATATTGTTTTTATGGGCAAACGGGCAGAGTAACAAACTCTTCTTACAATTTGATTTACTACTTTGATTTGTTTATTTTGATGTGCGGTTAATCAAAAAAGTTTATATAAATATACAATAGTAAATTTTAGTTCAAATAATTTGATGTTTATATAAATATTCCTATAGGTTAATTTACCTCTTGACAAATAAAAAAATATCCTGTAGTTTTAAATTAAAGGCCTGATTAGAAGTTTACTTTTTAAAGATATTATGGGACGAAATGAAAATCTTTACGAAGGAATGTGGTCAGGATAATAAAGATTTAAGAATTAATATATACGCCGCCGAGTCTGCGGAGCTTTTCCAAGGGCTCGGTGCGTTTGTTAGAAGCAATTTCCAAAGAATTTTAAAATTAATGTTTCTTGCATCTTTCAAAATACGATCTTTAAACCATTGTTCAAATAGAACTGAAAAGATTTAAATAAAGTATTATGTGAGGATTTTTTGTATCATATTATTAATGACTGTTAATCAGCAGATCGCAAAACTTTTTTTTCAGATGGCTGATTACTTGGAAATGGAAGGTGTTTCTTTCAAGCCGGCAGCCTATCGAATAGCTGCTCAAAATCTTGAAAACTTACCTGAAAACGTTTCAAAAATTCTTCGCCAAAAAGGCAAAAAAGGTCTTATGGAGATACAGGGAATCGGTGAAAACCTGGCCTCAAAAATTGAAGAGTACCTAAAAACCGGCAAAATAGAAGCGCTTGAAAAAATAAAAATGAAAATACCCGTAGACCTTGAAGAGCTGACTACGATTGAAGGGATTGGGCCAAAAAGAATCAAAATCCTTTATAAAAAGCTCGGTGTTAAAAACAAAACCGATTTAAAAAAAGCTTTGCTTGAGCATAAGGTAGCCAAAATTTTTGGTTTTGGTGAGAAAATTGAAAAAAATCTAATGGAGGCTATGTCGCTTGTTAAGAAGGGGAAAAGGAGGTTTTTGCTTGAAGAAATTAAGCCGGGAATTGAAAAAATTGTAAGTAATCTGAAAAAGTTAAAAGAGGTAGAAAAAATTTCAGTTGCCGGTTCGGTCCGCAGACAAAAAAAAGACATAGGAGATCTTGATATTTTGGTTGTTTCCAACCAACCAAAAAAAGTAATGGATTTTTTTATAAAAATGCCTGAAGTCATAAAGGTTTGGGGAGTTGGGCCGACCAAAGCCTCCGTAGCGACACTTTTTGGTTTTGATGCCGATCTGCGTATCGTTCAGAAAAAATCCTACGGTGCAGCTTTAATGTATTTTACGGGAAGCCGCGAATACAATATTGTCATGCGACGGCTTGCTCAAAAAAAAGGCTGGAAGCTAAATGAATATGGGCTTTTTGATGGTACGAAAATGATAGCTGGTGAGACTGAAGAAGAAATTTATCAAACTCTTGGTATCAAATGGCTTCCACCGGAAAAACGAGAAATCTAGGCTCCGATTTTAAACTCAACAACATCTCCGTCGCGCATGACATAATCTCGGCCGACTATCTGGACCTTACCCAGTTGCCTGGCATGGATCCAGCCGGCACAGTCGATAAATTCAGAATAAGGGATGATATCGGCTTTGATAAATTTTTTCTCAAAATCGGTGTGTATCACACCAGCTGCAGCTGGTGCAAACGTTCCTTTTTTAATAGTCCAGGCCCGGGCTTCCAGAGTGCCTGCCGTCAGAAAAGAAATCAAACCCAAAACTTCGTATGATTTTTTGATAAGACGGTTTAGACCGGTATCTTCAAGTCGGTAGTTTTTAAGATATTCCTTTTGTTCGCTTTCGGAGAAGGTAAGAACCTCGTTTTCCAGTTTAGCATTGAACAGTAAGTGATTTGTAACTAGTGTTTGGCGTTTAGTAAGATTTGAAAAAATTTCGACAATTTTTGCTTCGATGTCTCTAGTATTTTCGATCTGTCGGTCTGAAACATTGAAAGCATAGATGACAGGCTTTATTGTCAGCAGATTTAATGGTTTAATGAGCTGTTTTTCTTCATCGTCTAAAGCAATATCGTAAGCAGAAACTCCTTGATTTAAATAACCATAAACCTTTTCAATCATTCTTTTGTATTTTTCTTCAGTTTTAAGATTTGACTTTTGGTTTTGAATTTTGATTTTTGTGCTTTGAGCTTTTTTAACAGTTTCAAGATCAGCCAAAATTAACTCGGCGTTGATTGTTTTAATATCGGCTATGGGATCAATTTTCCCACCAACATGAATAACATTCGGATCTTCGAAAAGACGAACCACATGGACAATGGCCGCTACTTCGCGGATATGGGAGAGGAATTTGTTGCCAAGGCCTTCGCCAACTGCGGCACCGCGAACCAATCCAGCAATGTCATAGAATTCGACAACGGCCGGGACGATACGCTCTGTTTTTACAATCTTGGCCAAAACCGGCAATCGTTCGTCGGGAACCGGCACAACGCCGACATTTGGTTCAATCGTACAAAAAGGATAGTTTGCCGTATCTGCTACTTGCTTTTTTAAAAGAGCGTTAAACAGCGTTGATTTTCCAACATTGGGTAATCCTACAATTCCGATACTCAGTTTTGAACTCGACATTTTCTTTATCTACTTTTGAAATTTCTAATGGTATTTGACCTTGTATTACTGCTATTTTACCATCTGTAACGACTTTATTAATAGTCTTTCGCACGATTGGTAGTTTCTTTTCAAATGTTCTATTTTGAAGAACAATAGCCATTTTACTACAATATTGATCTAAATCAGGCATGATTAGTTGAGCTTGAGGAGTAGGATTGCTATTACCAAAACTACTCAATTTGCCTATAATTCGTTCTTTCTTGGGTTTTATTTCATTTAATTGAACTTGTAGCTACTAATCAGAATATGTTAGATCAGGTATGTTTTAATTTATGCACAACCACAAGTTACTAATGAAAATAATCTTGATAATGTAACCTGTAATGTCCAAAATGAAGGGAGTGGTTTATTTGGTCGTTAAATATACACAAACAATTATTATTGGTTTTTTAATCATTCTTGTAGGCTTTCTCTACTGGGATAAATATTTTAATAATATTAAGATAAAAGATTATTCTAATAAGCCAACTTGCTCATCTGAAGATAAAATAAATATGAAGATTGCCTTATCTAACTATATGTATTATGTGTCTTTTCCAGATAAAATTCTTAATTCTCTATGCTTTCCAGATAGTATAAAACCATTATATTTAAAAAAACTGGATTATGATGAAAAAATAAAAGAATCTAATAGTGCGAATGACAAAATAGCAAAAGAAAGATCGGATGTTACAGAGAAATTTAGAGAAGCAGTAAGACAATATACTCTCCAAGACGTTCGCTAATACTTCTGATTCTTTATCTTCATCAAGTTTGCAAGCCATTATTCTTAAAGCTATACTTCAACTATGAAAATTGGAAGAAATCAGCCATGTATTTGTGGCAGTAATAAAAAATATAAAAAATGTTGTTTGTTTAAAGTTAATTCAGGCCAATATCAAGTTATTAATACGAGGGATTGGTTATTGCATAATCAGAAATCCTTTAAAAAAGCAAAAATAGCAATTAAATTTAATAATACCTACAAGTCATTATTTATATTGACGACAACAAAGGATAAGAGCCTAATAATTGATCCTTCCGCTTATGCTAATTTTGGCAATTGGAGAGTAGCTCATTATACAATTCCACCCGCTCCTGTTAAAAATCAACAAATTTCGCCAGATAAAGATAGCCTTGTGCAATGTGGCATGATCGGACCTAAATTTACTTACCATAAAAGCGGATGGGTTACGGCCGGAAAAACAGGAAAAATTGAGGGACTTCGCATTCAAGCAACTCCATTACCTGCTGTTGTTGGCCATGTATTTACCATAATGTTCCAAGGATTCGAAGGATTTAAGGATGCAGATATATCTGATAAAAAATATACATATATTATCCCGTTAATGCCTACTAACCTCAATAATCTAAAGATAGTTGGTTATGCAGGACCACTTGAGAATTATACCGTTGATGAGAATTGCATTATACCTTCAAATACTCGAAATATCCGTTTAATTACAAAAAGGGGAGAGCAAGATATTGAAACAACATATATCAGGATTATTTTCGATGACAAATCTCTTATATGGCTAAAATTAGAATTTATTCCTAACTTTCAACCTCAAAAGGTAAAAGGGCCAAGTGTAAATGCAATTGTAGGTTGGGATCAATTTATAGCACAAGATAAAGATAAAGAATTTAAAATGATTGGTATTGCTGGAGGGGGAGACTTTTAACCCACATTCATTAATAATTTTATCCTTCAGTAGTTATATGTTTAGGAATCCCGTTCATATCGAATAATAGAGTAGATTCGTTAATGGGATATTTTTTTAATTTATTACACCAGTATACAAGCAAAACAACTAATCCTCCCATAGCATACATTGTATTAAACAAATTTGCTTTCTCAAAATTACTACTCCTTACGTGTTTTATATCATTATAATCTCGCCACCAGTCAGGATTAGTCTCTTCTGACCATTTTTCCCATGGTAACAATTTAATTTGATAACGTGGTAGGCTAACTTCAGTTTTAACAATATCTGGGTAATATTTTAATAGTATTGGTCTATATTGATCAATATTATTTACGGTTGTAGTTGGTTCATGTTCTTTACAAATCAGTTTCAGAAGGACATCAATTTCAGAGCATGAAGATAAGATTAATTTGACGTATTCAATAGAGTAGGTTTTATAGTTACCAGTTGATATATGAACGTATCTTGTTGTTAAAGCAAAATCAGCCTCTAAAGATAAAAAATAGCTCCATGGAGAATAAATCATAATAAATTAATTGATTTTATCAAAAATAATATACGATAGGAATAATGATTTATTAAGGTTGAGCATAAATGATCCTTCCTAAATTATCTCTCTCTAATATTTTTCTTGCTTTTCTGGGAGAAGGAAGGGGAATAGTGATTTCAAAGGGTAGAAAAAGTCGTGCCGTGTTCACTCCATACCGATTGAGAGTTTCATAAAAAGTAATTTTAACAGATAATAAGTGGTTATTGTTGCCCCAAATTCCACCTCGGAGGTGGAAAAATGGTAATACTTTGTACACAGGGTGTGCGATTAAAAGTTTATGGAAAACTAATACTTTTGATTGTTAGCGAATAAATCTTTCGGGCGTCGAGAGCGTGATGGAGACTTTTTTCAAACTTTTTTTTTGTTTGGTTGATGCACAGTGCCAGATCTACATGAATTGCATGTTTTTCCGGATAAGTGTGTATTGCCAAATGTGATTGAGAAAGAATATAAACAAGGGTAATACCTTCGGGCTTGAATAAATGAGATTGGCTGCTAACAACTTTTAAATTTAGATCGGAAACAATCGTTTTTGCCAAATTTTGGATAAAAGAAAGGGAAGAATCAAATGACTCGATCTTAATTAAAGCTAAATATTGTTTAATCGCAGGTGTAGATTGGTTTTTCATAGATGCCATGAATTAAGGGTTTAAGCTTTGGGGTGGTTTCTGTGACATATAGCGTACTTGCGTTGCCCACAGACTGTGCTCCTTCATACCGGTTAAATTTGTCGAAAACATATCTTATCATCAATCCCAGCTCAGTTAAGACTTGTTGAATAGGCAAAAAACGTTCTTTGGCGCGGTCACTGTTGCCCCAGCAAAGGTAAATTCTCGCCGCCGGGTTTTTCCTGTCGAGTGCTTCAACTGCCCGTGAAGCAAAAAGTTTTATTCCGGCCGGAGTGTAAGGAGGATCGGTAAATACCGTATCAAAATTATTTTGAAAGCTTTTTGGAAGAGATAATTTTAAGTCATGTTTTACGGTTTCGATCCCAAAATTATTTTTTTGGGCAATTTTTTTTAGGCTATCCAAAATTCTTTGATCCAGATCAACGACGGTTATTTTATCCGCCAAATTTATAGATGCCGCGGCCAGTGAGGTAAAATCATCATCGCCCAAAAACAATAACCGGCGGTTTTTTAAGTCGCCCAAAAAGTTGATCAACACCGCCCTTTTTACTACAGTTTCGGCTGTTGCGATAAACTGATCGAACTCTCGTGCGGCCCGTGGTCTTTTGGTTTTGAGCGAAGATAACAATTTAAGCGTCCGTTGGTAGGCGTCTGTTTTTTCAGCCTTAAATAAGAGATTTTCTTCGGGGAAATAGCTTCTGCCGTAGTGTTTTTTAATCACGGCTTTTTTTTCTTGTTTTAGGGCGGTTTGATTTGACGACGGTATTAAATAGTCGGCAAGGGTTTTTTTTACCTTATTAAGGGCGTTTTTTGAGATACCAACTTTTTTAACTAATTCATTGTTGTCAATCTTTGTGGTTTTTAACAGGTACCAAAAAATATCTTCAATTTTTTTTACCGGAACTCCGGTTTGCCAAGACGCTTTCAAAAACTCCTTATCTATTTTTTCCATACAAGCACTATTTTATCAAAAAAAAGCGACGAAAAGCCGATCTTGTGTAAAAAAAGACCGCTTATTATACAAAAAGAATTGAAATTATATTTATTTCCAGCCAGTTTATTGTTACCAAAACTATGGAGCTTACTCGGCTTTTAAATTTCCGGCATCTTAGTCTATCGCACGGCGGGCGTGCAATGCGGATATTATCTTCTGTAGCTGTTAAGCTTTT
>CAZJFG010000015.1:0-14818 GCA_964545385.1 uncultured Gammaproteobacteria bacterium
GGTATTTAGTTTCCTGTAAAGTGAAATAACGACCTGTTTATTTTTTCCTTCAAGAATGTGAACAACATGAGCGATATTTTGACGGTATATTTTTTTAAGTTTATTACGCTCGGGTAAATTTTTTAACGAAGAAATATAATTTGGGCAGGGTGAACATAAGCCGATCTTACTATAAAAACATGGATATTTAGTGATCCTTTTTTGTGTACAAAAAGGAATGATTTTTCGCAGATAGCGAATAATTTCAAGGACGGCTTTTTGCGACGGAAACGGACCAAAATATTTAGATTTTTTATCCAAGTCGTTATATCTTGCTGAACAGATTTTAGGAAATTCAGACTGTAGATCTATTTGTATATATAAATTACTTTTATCGTCTTGACCACGAATATTATAGCGTGGTTTATAAAGATTAATAAGTTTGGCTTCAAGAAGAAGCGCTCGAAAGTCAGAATCGGTTTTAATAAACTTAATTTTTCTTGCTTTTTTAGTTATTAATTTTTCCTTATAGTCCAGCTTTGCCGCGCTAAAATGTGAAAGTAACCTTGCCCGGATATTTGTTGCTTTTCCTACGTATATTGGACCAGATTCGTCCAGAAAAATATAAACGCCGGGAGAAGACGGAGTTTTAAGAACTTTTTCTCTTTGCATAGAAAATTAAAATAGAAACAGCAAGCAAAAATATAGTAATATAGCCGAATTTAAAAGCCAGATTGTAATAGCTTGGCAAAATACTAATTTGTTTATTGAGAACTTCCCGATCATTGTATACCCCTTTTATATATGATTTTATTTTTCTTAAAGTTTTTTTTGTTGTAAAAGAAATAATAATTTCACGTTCCTCCAAAGGTGCGATTTGATCAATTGCAATCACTCGAGAGTCAAGAGAAAGACCATTTCCATAGCTCAGAGGAATTTTTTGGTTGTATAAAAAAACATTACTTTGGTTTTTAAAGGTAAGCTTTAGTTCGTATTTTTTTTGATCATAAACGACCGGCCCAAATTCTGTAGTTACAATATCAGTTATAATTTTTTTTTCCGGCAAAAAAGCGACAGCTTCTATTAAGACGTCTTTTGAATCGGTAGTTTTATAGGTTCCGGCAGGATACGGGTATCGCGGATCCTGTCCGTGAATAACAAAAGCTATATGATTTAAATCAAATGAACTAAAATAATCAATTCCGGAGGTGTTTTGCCAGGTTGGGTCAACCTGAATCCAGGTTTTTAAACGGCTATCGTAGTACTCGGGCCAGGCGTGCAAAAGATCTGAGGCAAGTGAAATAGGTCGAAGTCTAGAGTCTGAAGAAAAGCCATATCCTTGTATTTCGCGGCTATAAATACCTTGTTCCCGGGTTAAAGCAATAAAACTATCGGTGAATTCCGTACAGACAACAGAGGTTGGATTTGCTAAAGCTTTCTCGGCGCCGGACCGTCCCGTATTTTTTGTGATTTTTGAATAATCGTACGTAAAACTGCTGACAAGAAAATTGTAAATATCCGAAACTGTTTTTAAATGGCTATATTTATCAAAAGACAAAATTTTCCAGTAATCTTTAGCAGTTAATAGATATTTTTTTTCTTTGCTGATTTGATTATCCAGTATTTGTTTGTAGTCGTTGCGTGATTTACTGTAAATGCCGATTATCCCGTCGAAAGTAACTGTTTTTTCTTCTTTTGGTTTCAGTTTATACCGTGCAAGCCAATTGCCGTCCGTATCGATAAAGACTTTTTCCGGCTGAGGCGTTATTTTATTAACAAATATCTCTTGATGGAGTGTGTCCGGCGGGAAAGCAATATCCGTATAAATTGGTACAACTTTAGTATTTTTTAGATTATAAGTAAGCTCAGTTTTGTAATATTGGGTGTCACCGAAAATAGCATAAATAGTTTTCGTTCCAGGATTGTTCCAAATAAGCTCGTCTTTACGTATTATATTTGGAGCGGGTTTTGCTACCGATAATTTTTTATCCGAATTTTTTGGCAAAACGACTGTCACTTGATAGGTGCCATCTGAGCGATCCTCAATAGTCGGTAAAATTACCTCCCAAACATTGCCGTTTATGCGGAAAAGATTGTCCTGTTCAAATTGGATAAAAAAGTTATTGCTGCTTCCTTTGCCTGTTGCTGGGTTGGAAAATTCCAGACTTATTTTAAGCATGTTATTCTCGTCGGTTAGTTCCGGAGTTATAGGACCGTTATCATCACGTGCCTCAATATTTTTTATAGGGAAAACATTTGGGAAAAAAAGTGCAAATTTCTGAACAAAAACATCAGAACGATTATGAGTTATTTTGACATTAAAATTAACAAGTGAGTTAACAGTATTGTTTGAGTCGGAAAGGGTGTATTTTATTTCGTAGTCGGATGTAAAATCCGCAGCCAAAACACATGCGGGTTTAAACACAATAAGTGCAAATCCTACAAACAGAATATTAAGAATTAATTTCTTCACTTTAAAAAAATTGAATAGAATTCATTGTTTGTTATTTAATATTTTTTTTAGATATTCTCCCGTATATGATTTTTGTTTTTTTATAATATTTTCCATTTTACCCTGATATATTACCTGTCCTCCACCGTCTCCTCCTTCTGGTCCTAAATCTATTATATACTGACAGTTTTTGATTACGTCGAGATTATGTTCAATAACAACGACTGTATTGCCTCTTTCAACAAGTTGATTTAAAACAGAAACAAGTTTTTTGATATCATGAAAATGAAGTCCGGTTGTTGGTTCATCAAGGATATACATGGTTCGGCCGGTATTTTTTTTAGAAAGCTCTGCTGCAAGTTTAATTCTTTGGGCTTCACCACCTGAGAATGTTGGTGCACCTTGACCAAGTTGAACATAGCCCAAGCCGACTTTTTGTAAAAAAACAAGTTTGGTCAAAATGATGGGATAATTTTTAAAAAAATCCACAGCCTCATCAACAGTCAGTTTTAGCACATCGTGAATATTTTTATCTTTATAGTGGATTTCGAGTGTTTCTTTGTTATAGCGGTGTCCGCTGCAAACATCGCAAGTTACATAAAGATCGGCCAAAAACTGCATCTCTACTTTGATAACTCCGGCTCCTTGGCATTTTTCACAGCGACCTCCTTTGACATTAAAAGAGAAACGGCCTTTTTTAAAACCTCTCGCTTTGGCATCAAGTGTTGAAGCAAAAATATTTCGGATCTCGTCAAAAAAACCAACATATGTTGCCACATTCGAACGAGGTGTCCTTCCAATTGGAGATTGGTCAACGAGATATACTCGATCCAAATACTGATATCCTTCCACTTTGTCAAACTTACCCATGCGTTTTTGATAATAACCTTCAAGGTAATACCGCAATGCTGGATACAAGGTATCGACAACCAAGGTTGATTTGCCTGATCCGGACACGCCGGTAACGCAAATAAAATTACCAAGCGGAAATTGGATATCAATATTTTTCAAGTTATTTTCCCGAGCTTTCCTAATAAAAATGGAACCGTGATAATTGTTCAGCGATCTGGATGTTACGGCGATTTCTTTTCTACCAGAAAGATAGTTTCCGGTTAATGAATTCGCATCTTTTAACATCTGTGAGATTGTCCCTTGAAAGACTATTTTTCCCCCTTTTGCGCCGGCTTGGGGTCCAAGTTCAACCAAATAATCTGCTGCCTCAATAGTTTCCCTATCGTGTTCAACAACAAGTACACTATTCCCCAAATCTCTTAGGCTTTTGAGTGTTGTAATTAATGCACATACATCACGTGAATGCAGACCAATCGAGGGTTCGTCCAAAACGTATAAAACTCCAGTTAAGCCGGTTCCGATCTGCGAGGCGAGCCTTATTCTTTGCAATTCGCCTCCGGCGAGAGTTTTAGCCGTTCGGTCGAGCGTTAGATAGGAAAGTCCAACATTCTGCAAAAAAGTTAATCTGGTTAAAATTTCCTTTATAATTGGCTCACTTACTTTTTTTTCATACACATTCTTACTTTTAAAAAAATCTGGGCCAAAATATGTTACGAGCTTTATTACTGATTTTTGTGAAACCTGAGCAATGTTTTCATTATTAATAGTTATTGAAAGAATTTCTTTCCGAAGGCGAGTCCCGTTGCAGTTTGGACATACGGATTCTTTAATATATTTCTCAAGCTCATAATAGTTGTTTCCTTGATTTTCAAAATATCTTTTTTCAAGCTCACTGACAATACCTTCGAACTTCTCATAAATAACCGTTGGTTTACCAAAACGATTCTCGCCAAAAACATGATAAACCTTACCCGTCCCTTTGATTAATATGGAAAGCTTCGATTTATCAAGATCTCGAATAGGAGTATTTATGTCTATTTCCTCTTCTTTGCATACAGTTTTCAAAAGCCGGACATACCAGGTTTCATGAAAAAACATTTTATTAAAAGGTAAAATTCCGCCTTCGCTTATCGTAAGGTTTTCATTTATTATCAGTTCAGGATCAATTTGATAAATTGTGCCAATCCCATGGCACTTTTCACAGGCTCCGATAGGAGCATTAAAAGAGAACATTCTTGGTTCAATCTCAGGTAAGGAAATATTACAGTTGGGACATGAAAATTTCTCCGAATACAAAAAGTCTTTTTTTCCGAAGTTGAGTATGACCAACCCGTCAGAAAGAGTTAAACTTTGTTCAATGGCAGAGTTCAAACTATCTGCAAGTATCTTTTTATGCTCTTTATTTTTAAAATTACTATACTTTTCGACCGAATATTTAATTAAAACAAATATAGTATGTTTATTTGATTTGATAAGATTAATTTCTTGGTCAAGCTTAAACTCTTTATTGTCTACGCGGACCTTTGAAAAACCTTTTGCAATAAGATTGTCAAAAAGCGACCTAAACTCACCTTTTTTATCGCGAACGATGGGTGAGTAAATGGAAAATTTTTGCGGTTTTATTTTATCTTCGGATAATTCTTTTTCTATCTGGCAAACGATTCGCGCGGTTATTTCGTCAACCGAAAGTCGGGCAATTTCGCGGCCGCAGTTTGGACAGTGTGGATGGCCAATCCGTGCAAACAAAAGCCGTAGGTAGTCGTAAATTTCCGTGATAGTGCCTACTGTGGAACGAGGGTTATGGCTGGCTGTTTTTTGATCAATCGAAATGGCAGGAGAAAGTCCTTCAATTGAGTCAACATCAGGCTTATCCATGATACCCAGAAACTGTCGAGCGTATGCCGAAAGTGACTCAACATATCGGCGTTGTCCTTCGGCATATATGGTGTCAAATGCAAGTGACGATTTGCCTGATCCGGAAATACCGGTGACTACTACGAATTTGTTTTTTGGGATGTCAAGATTAATTTTTTTTAAATTATGCTGTCTTGCTCCACGAATTTTAATAAAATCCATATTTATTTAATCACTGTTCGAGTAATTAAGTTCATAAATTATTAATTTCCCTTATCTTTTCTCGAATTTTAATAGCAAATTCGAAGTTAAGATCCAATGCCTGTTTTTTCATCTCTTTTTCGAGTTTTTTTATAACTCTTTTTTTGTCATATGGAGTTAAAGATTCGGTATTTACGGATTTAAAATATGATTCAATATCAACATTTCGATTACGATTGTAGGCAAAAGCGTTATCTTGCTCCCCGTAAACAATTTTTTCTCTCACGGGTTTTATAATTGTTTTTGGTTTAATATAGTGTTTTTTATTGTAATCGATCTGGTATTTCCGCCGTCTTTCAATCTCCGAAACAGCGAGTTTTATTGATTTGGTAATGTGATCAGCATAGATTATCACCTGGCCATTGATATTTCTAGCCGCCCTTCCCATAGTTTGAATAAGAGCTGTTTTTGACCGCAAGAAACCCTCGCGGTCAGCATCCAAAATGGCAACAAGTGTTACTTCAGGTAAATCCAATCCCTCACGTAGCAGATTAATTCCAATTAATACGTCGAACTCTCCTTTTCTCAGGTTATCTAAAATATCCGATCGCTCAAGAGTTAATATTTCCGAATGCAGGTATTCGGCTTTTATATTTTTTTCTTTTAAAAAACCCGTCAAATCTTCGGCAATACGCTTCGTCAATGTCGTTACCAGGACTTTGTTTTTATTTTTTACCTGTTTGTCTATTTCCAGCAAAAGATCTTCAATCTCATTTTTGGCCGGCCGGATCGAAATTTTTGGGTCGGGAATACCTGTTGGCCTGATAAGTTGTTCAGCGATCTGTTTTTTAGATTTATTGATTTCCCATTGATCGGGAGTTGCCGAGACATAAATTAATCTCGAAGGAATTCTGTAAAACTCCTCAAAAGTAAGAGGTCTATTATCCAGTGCGGCTTGCAGTCGGAAACCGAAGTCGATAAGCGTTTTTTTCCGTGCCCGATCTCCATTATACATACCGCGAATCTGAGGCACGGTCATGTGTGACTCGTCTATAAAAACCAAAAAATTATTCCCATAGGTTTTTTTAAAATAATCTATCAGCGTATTGGGTTTTTCACCGGGTAACCGGCCGTCGAAGTATCTTGAATAGTTTTCTATCCCGTTTACATAACCAACCTCATTGATCATTTCAAGATCGTACGTTACTTTTCGTATCAAGCGCTCGGCCTCGGTTAATTTATTTTTTTTCCTTAACGATTGCGACTCTTTTTTAAGATCTTCTTTTATCTTATAAATTACTGATTTTACTAAATTTTCATTTGTAACAAAATGCTTTGCAGGATAAATGAGTATGTTTCGGATTTTGGATTTTGAGTTTATAATTTCCTTCCCGCTTATCGGGTCAAATTGAGCAAACTGAGTGATTTTGTTGGCTTCATGATAAATCCTGTAACCAAAGTCCTCATACGCCGGATAAATATCCATGTAGTTTCCGCGAATACGAAACGTCCCGCGCTTGAAATCAAATTCCGATCGTTCATACTGAAGTTTAATTAGTTGGTAGCTGAATTTACTCTCATTGTAAGCATCCCCTATTTTTAACTGGAGAGTGTAGTTTCCGTATTCCTCGGATGAGCCGATGTTATATATGCAAGAAACCGAAGCCACTACAATCACGTCTTTTCGCGTTAGAATATTGGTTGTTGCCCGAAGTCTTAACTTATCAATAAGTTGATTGACCTCTGTCTCTTTCTCAATATAAGTATCTGTTTGAGGGAGATACGCTTCAGGTTGATAATAATCATAGTAAGAAACAAAGTAGGAAACAGCATTGCTTGGAAAAAAATTACGCATTTCCTGATAAAGCTGTCCTGCCAGTGTCTTATTGTGAGAAATAATCAACGTGGGCAAGTCTACCGCCTCAATTACCTTGGCCATAGTGAATGTTTTTCCGGATCCGGTGACGCCCAAAAGTACCTGATTTTTAAGATTTTTTTTGACGCCAGAGACAAGTTGCTTTATAGCCTGAGGTTGATCACCCATCGGAACAAAATCCGCTTTAAGTTTGAACATAAATTTGAACCTTTAATTTTATCATTTTTCTTGCTTATTTAAAAGAAGTATGAAATAATTATCTCTTATGGCCATAGTAAAACTTGCGATTGATTTTCTAATACATTTGGATGTTTACCTTGGGCAAATCATCTCTACTTACGGAATCTTGACATATGCTATTTTATTTGTAGTCATTTTTATTGAAACCGGCCTTGTTTTTATGCCTTTTTTACCTGGAGATTCCCTCCTTTTTGCCTCAGGTGCCTTTGCTGCTCTTGGTGCGCTGAATATCTTTGTTTTGCTTGTACTTTTTGGAGTTGCGGCTATTCTTGGTGACACGGTCAACTACTGGATCGGTCATTTTTTTGGTGAGAAAATTGTCAGCAATCCAAAAATCCCCATAAATGAAGAACATATCCAAAAAACAGAGGATTTTTTCAAAAAATACGGAGGAAAAACGATTATTTTAGCCCGTTTCGTACCGATTGTGCGAACATTTGCCCCTTTTGTGGCCGGTGCTGGACAGATGAACTACACGAAGTTTTTATCCTTCAATCTGATAGGCGGTCTTGCCTGGGTTTTGATCGGCAGTCTCGCCGGTTATTTTTTTGGTAATATTCCTTTTGTACGCGACAATTTTTCTCTTGTCATTATCGGCGTTATTTTTATCTCCGTTATTCCAATTTTTGTTGAGTTTGTTAAATCAAAACGTAACCCTTCTTAAGTCTTTTTTAGTGAATAATGCCGCAGTTTAATTTTGCTTGCCTATATTAAATAATCCTCCAACAATATCTTTAAGGATATAAGCTACGTTTTCAGCCTGTTCTCTTGTTATTTGTTTTTCAACCAGTTTGCGCAGCGGGCATAAACCAGTTCCTAAGGTAGAACATACTAGTCCTGGTTTGGCCAAACACTTGGCGTTTAAACCGTCCTTTACAACAAATCTATAGTTACATTTTTCCATAAGAAAAACCAATTATATCAGATTTTTATTTTAAAAGAGAGGTGTGTATAGATACGAAAAAAACCAAACGAGGGAAAAAAAACTTAAAAAATTAATAATCACATTTTTAAAAAAAATTAGGTATAATTTATTTCTCGTATGACAAGCATGATTGAGAATGGAAGATCTACTTTTAGATTTTACCTTGAAGATGCAATAAAAAAATTTGACCTGGCTGCACCAATGCCCTATATTGAACAGACGACAAATTTAATCCATGAACTGATTAATAAACCTGAGACAAAAATCCTTTTTCTTATAAAAAAATATCCTGTAAATCAATCTGAAGATATTGATAGTAAAGAGGCCTACCGGATGGCTCTGAATTCAAATCATATTTTTGAACTCCAGGATGTACCGGTTGGTTTAATTAATAAAGGCGATAGAATTATTACGTTATCCGATCTAATGAGTAATAATGAAATTTGTTTTAATTTTGCAAAGATAAAAAAAATACTCAACGGTTTTTATGATGTTGAAGCGCATGCTGCAGAAATCTGTTCTTTTAATTTAGAGACTGGTCAACTAAAGGAGCCGGAATATACCGAGCCAAGAAATATTCTTATTTATCCTACATCACTTCTTATACCCGACACGTTACTTAAACAAATGTGATCCCGAGGGGATTCGAACCCCTGATTCTCTGGCTGAAAACCAGATGTCCTAGGCCGCTAGACGACGGGACCAACCTAGATTAATTTATTATACAATATCAAAAATTGCTGTTGATGCAGTTTTTGGGCGGCAGGCAAATTTTATTTCAATTTTTTTTTGATCTCATTTAAAATATCTTTAGCCACATCTTTACCTCCAAGACCAAAAGCTAAGCCTCCGGCTATAGCGAGCATGGCTACTATCCCTTTAAAAAGAATTTGAATCAGATCTTGAGCTACTCCCAGTTGATTTAAAACTATAAGAACGGTGAAAAAAATTAATGTGCTTTTAGCAAGAGCGGAAAGTGCTTTGGCAGATTTAGAGCCAAGTGTTTCAATACTATGTCTGACAACATCCGCCACAAGGTTTGCAGATAAAAGGCCGATAAAAGCAATAATTACGGCAATTATGACATTTGGTAAATAAAATAAAAACTGGTTTAAAACAACTGTTGCTCGTGATAGACCCCAAACTTCCAAGGTTGGGATTAAAAATAGAATAATAACCGTCCAACGGATTATTTCAAGTATTACGTCCTCCCATATTTTTATGTCGTTTTTTTCAAACAGTTTTGTTTTTTGCAGAATCGCGTCAATTCGGGCGAACCTAAGCACAGTTCGTAAAAATTTTTTCAGCAAACTTGCTAAAATCAAACCGATTAAAAATATGATAAGACCGCCAAAAAAATCAGGCAAATAGTTTATAAATTTTGCCCAAAAGTTGCTGATCACCGCATTTACAGGTTTTACCATAGTATGTTTTTAAAATGTTTTAAACTTATAACTTTAAAGGATGTATCAAGTTCGATACTGATGACATCCAAAGAAAGCTTACAATTAACCAATTTTTTTTTCAAGAGGTAATGAGTTATTGTTCTTTTCAAATTCCGTATTTTATTGTAGGTTACCGCATCAGAAGGCTTACCTTTTTTGTCGCCGACACGAGTTTTTACTTCAAAGAAGAAAATTTCGTTATTTTTTTTACATATAAAATCCAGTTCGCCCCAACGGCAATAATAGTTTCTTTCAATAATCTTATATTTTTTTGAAGTCAAATAAGAAGAGGCTATATCCTCACCCAATCTGCCAACGTTCAAATTATTTTTTCCTATAGAGTTTTTGAGTCAACTGTTGTTCGGAAAGCTTGCGGATAAAACCAATTTTTGCTTGTTTTACCCGACCTTTTTTTATAAGTTTTATATTGCTAACAAATGGAGAAGACAAGGGAATTATTCTTTCTACGCCGATTCCGGACCTGGTTACTTTTCTTATAGTGATTGATTTGGTCGCAGGTGTATTTCCACGCACCTGAACAAGAATTCCACGAAAAGTTTGCTTTCTTTCCTTATTTCCTTCTTTCAAACTATACTTAAAAGAAATCATGTCGCCCACGCGGTACTGTTTTTCATTTAACAAAAATGAATTTGCCATGTTTTATTTTATCATCGATACTTACTTTTTACAAGCATCCAAAAATTCCAAAAATATAGGATGAGGTGATAATGGCCTGCTTTTATATTCAGGATGGCCTTGAGTGCCAAGATAAAAAGGATGGATTTTTTTTGAAAGTTCCATGATCTCAGGCAAACCTTCAGGTATGGATCGTGCAGAAACAATACAACCTTTATCCGCAAATCTTTTCGTATATTTATCATTAAATTCATATCGATGACGGTGTCTTTCGGAAATAAGTCCGTCTTTTCCATCAAGAAACTGGTTGTACTTTTTATAAATTTCATAAGCAAAGGAATTCTTAGCAAGTTTTGCTTTCCAGGCGCCCAGTCTCATTGTCCCACCATAAGCCCTTTTTTCCATAAACTTTTTCTGAGACGGAATAATATGAATAATCGGATTGGTTGTTTTTGGTTCGTTTTCAGTTGTGTTTGCTTTTGACAGACCCAAAACTTCACGGGCAAAGGAAACTGCGGCAAGTTGCATGCCATAGCATAATCCAAGATAAGGAATTTTGCTTCGGCGGGCATAGCCTGCTGCCTGAATCATGCCTTCGGCTCCACGGACTCCCCAACCAATGGGAATTATTATCCCGTCTGGTTTGCCAATGAGGTTTGTTCCGTCTTTCTCAATCTTCTCGGCATCAATCCACCTTAACTTTACCTCCAGGTTTTTTTTCCAGGCAGCATGATCTATCGCGTCAAATAAAGCAGCGTAAGAATCTCGAAGTTGATAGTCTCCGGTACCGAAGTACTTTCCGACAATTGCAAGTGTAACGGTTTTACTCTTTGATTTGACTATGGTCTGAACAAGTTTTTTCCATTGGTTAAGATCAGCTGTACGTTCTTTTAGCTTCAACTTCCTCAGAATCTTTTGTTCAAACTGTTGTTCGGCAAAAATCAAAGGTATCTGGTAAACAGAAGAAAGGTTTGGATTTGAAATAATATCTTCAGGTTGCATATTGCAGAACAATGCAAATCGGTCTATCCGTCTTTTGTCAAGATTTTTTTCTGACCTTGCAACAATAAAATCCGGTTGAATTCCCATAGAGTTTAGAGTCCTGACGGAAAGTTGCGTCGGTTTAGTTTTTGGTTCACCTAAATGATAGGGCGTTGGGACGTAACTGACATGAATATGAACGACATCATCAGGCTGTCTTAAGGTTAGAATTCTTGAAGCTTCATAATAAAACATGTTTTGGTACTCACCTGCTGTTCCGCCAAGTTCAATCAAAACAATATCCGCTTTTTTTTTCCGTCCCAATGTTTGAATCCGGTTAATTATTTCATTTGTGATATATGGGATTGCTTCTACGTCTTCGCCCATATACTCAAACTTTCGTTCACGATCGATCACTGTTTTATATATTTTTCCAATGGTGACAAAGTTATCTGTATCCATGTTTTCATTTAAGAATTTTTCGTAGGTACCAATATCCATATCCGCTTCAGTACCGTCTTCACATAAAAAAGGATCGCCATGCTCTATCGGATTTATAGTCCCGGCATCTATATTTAGGTAGTTTTCAAATTTAATTGGTGCGACATGATAGCCGGCCTGTTTAAGAAGCAAAGCGATAGAGGCGGATGTTGTTCCCTTACCAATTCCGGAAATTACACCTCCTGAGATAAAAATATACTTCATATTAATTCTCAATTATTTTATAGTTTCCAAGTCGAATATTTACATTTCGGATAATTTTCACATCCGTAAAACCGTTTTCTTGTCCGGGTAAATCTAATAGCCAATTTTCCGTTGCATTCCGGACAATTTTTGCCACTTACATATTTTAAGAAAGGTTTAGTGAATTTGCAATTAGGATATTTGCTGCAGGCAAGAAATTTGCCAAACTTTGAATAACGGATAACCAAATTGCTTTGACAATTTGGACATTTTTCCGCAACAGTTTCCTCAACGTCAATTGTTTTATTTTCTTCTTTTTTCAACTCCAAAACTTTCTTAAACGGAACGTAAAATTCATCAAGGAGACTAACTATATCTTTTTGGTCTTTTGCAACAAGATCAAGACCGTCTTCCATTTTTGCGGTAAATGTCAGATCAAATACCTGCGGAAAAGACCGGCAAAGATAGTCGGAAATTGCCTCTCCGAGCTTTGTAGGCACGAAATATCGGTTTTCCTTTTCAACATAGTTTTTATCCAAAATTAAAGAAAGGATTGGGGCATATGTTGAAGGTCTACCTATGCCTTTTTCTTCAAGAGATTTGATAAGTGTTGCATCATTATAACGATATGGTGGTTTAGTCTCAAGCTGTGCAGATTCACTATTTGTCATCTTAACCTTTTTTCCTTGCTCTATTTTTACCTCTTTGCTATGATTTTTTACGTAGTCGGGATTAAGGAGTAGTAAAAAACCGGGAAACAAAACCTGAAAAAACTCCGTTTTGAAAAGATATTTTTTTTTGCTTGAAATATTAACTTGAACGGACTTTACCACTGCTTCTTTCATCTGAGTAGCAATTGCTCGAGCAAAAATTAACTGATACAGCTTTTTATGGTTGTTCGTCAATTTGTCATCAATTTTTTTAACAGAAACCTCGGTTTTAAAGTCAGTTGGTCTTATTGCTTCATGAGCCTCCTGAGCGTTTCTTGATTTTGTTTTGTAACCCCGTGGCTTTTCAAGGGTAAAATCCCGGCCGTATTTTTTTGCAATATAATCTTTAGCGCGAAAAACAAATTGACTTGAAAGATTAAATGAATCGGTTCGATGATAAGTAATTAATCCCTGCTCATAAAGATCTTGTGCTAACTTCATGGTCATTCTAGATGAAAAATGGAATTTATGGAAAGCTTCCTGTTGCAAAAGAGAGGTTGTAAAAGGTGGCGGTGGGAACCGTGAATTTGTTTCTTCTTTAATTTTTTCTATCCGAAACTCATCATCTTTAAGATCGGCCATGATTCGATCGGCTTTATTTTGGTCAATTGTCGTTTTTATATATTTGTAATCACCGTCAAACAATCTAACCTTTGTCTCGATTTCATATTTCTCTTCATTCATCGCAACAAGTTTTCCTTTCACATCAAGTTTTTCCGCCGGCCAAAAATGTCCGTAAACCTGGAAATATTGCTCAATTTTAAAATTCCTTATTTCTTTTTCTCTTTCTACAATAAGACGCAAGGCCACTGTTTGTACCCGACCGGCCGAGAGCCATTTCTTTCCCATGGTTTTCCATAAAAGCGGGGAAAGTTCATAACCGACGATTCGGTCAAGAATCCGTCTTGCCTGCTGTGCCTTAACAAGATTAAGGCGTAGGTCTTGCGGATTTTTAAGCGCTTCATTAAGAGCCGAAGCCGTAATCTCGTGGAATATAATTCGTTTGATCGGCTTTTTTTTATTGATGGTCAATTCCGGCCATTTTTCTTTAATCATTCCCAAAAGATAAGCAGCATGATATGCAATTGCTTCACCTTCACGGTCTAAATCCGTTGCCAGGATAACATCGCTATTTTTTTTAGAAAGTCTTTTCAATTCGCTTACGACTTTTTTCTTGTTGGCAATAATCTGATATTCTGGTTTATATTTTTTTTTATAGTCTACTGCGAGTCTTGATTTTGGCAGGTCACGAATATGTCCAAATGTAGCAAAGACAAAGTGATCTTTATTATTTTGTATTTTAAAAATACGATTGAAGGTACGTGCTTTTGTTGGCGATTCGACTATTATTAAACTCATATTTTATATTATACCTTTCGTTTTCGCTTTTTAAGAAGTTTTAGGTCGATTATAGAGCGACGGAGCATAGATGCTGCTTCAATTCTTTGTTCTTTATCTTTAGTCTGACTGATGATTTTTTTAGCCTCTTCAATCGCTTTTTCCGTTAAATTTTGGTCGATCTGTTCCTGGCCGTAAGCTCTAGAAACCAAAATATTTAGATCATTTCCATCGGTTTGGAGATATCCTCCACCAATTGACAGAAAATCTTCGCCGTCAGGTTTTTTAATTTTTATTATTCCCTCAACAAGAAGAGTAAAAATTCCCATGTGCCGTGGTAAAATAGTCATTTCGCCCGCTTCCGACGGCACTGTTACGGATAAAACATCTTCCTCGATCGCGACTTTTTTGGGTGTTATAATTTTTAAATGAAGCGTTTTCATCAATTCAATTTATTTAACTTCATCAATACCTCCAACCATGAAAAAAGCATTTTCCGGCTTGTCGTCATGTTTACCGTCCAGTATTTCCCGAAAGCCGCGAACGGTCTCGGCAATTGGGACGTATTTGCCTACACGACCGGTAAAAGGCTCAGCCACAAACATAGGTTGGGTTAAAAATTTTTGTATCTTACGAGCTCTAGTT
>CAZJFG010000016.1:0-14661 GCA_964545385.1 uncultured Gammaproteobacteria bacterium
GAAACCATCTCTTGGGGAAAGCCGTAGGGGGCAATAGTTTCGCAGGAAATAGTACCATTACCGTCCTGCACGATGATCCAGCCATCGGTTATTGTTTTGTAAGCCAAAAACCAACCGCCTGAAGTCTCACCCAAAAATTTTATACTGCCTGAGGCATGAGTATCGTCTTTTTGACTGATTGTCATCAAAACTTCGGAAAGTTCCTTATTGTATTTTTTGGCAAAAGCTTTTTGCAGTTGTAAAAGAGCACCTTCTTCTTCAACTGTTGGAGTAGGTATAATGGAAATTGTCGGTTCGACCGTCACCGATGGGATTGGGTTATTTTCTTGCTTTTTTATCCAGGGATTAGGAAAAAATGTACCCGCGACAAAAAGTAAGATTCCCAAAAGTACTAAAGTCAAAACCATCCAAAAGTTTATTTTGGTATTCAATAAAAGTATTTATTAATTTTAACTATTAAAGGTTGTTTTAATATCCAAAGCAATTTGGTCTAATGAATTTTTCCCTTTGGAAAAACCATCGATGGCTTTTGCCACCGGCGGATAGCTGGTGAAAATATCGTTCATCAGTTGTTCATGTCTATTTGCTTTCGCCACATTATCTTCCAGTAAATCAATGGCTTTTAAATGATCGTTGATCATTATTTCGACAGCAACTTTTTTTGATAATTCATCACCCTTAATTATCCGTGTCTCTCCCTGTTGATCCCAAATTACAACTGAATATCCATTTTTGACCAAAGCCACTCTTCCCATCATTACACCCTGATAAAAATCAGCTCCTTTTCCGACGACGTGGAACATGACTCCGTCAAGAAAACAAGGAGTTTCATAAA
This sequence comes from uncultured Gammaproteobacteria bacterium, assembly GCA_964545385.1. GTDB lineage: Bacteria > Patescibacteriota > Microgenomatia > UBA1406 > GWC2-37-13. The sequence goes on from CAZJFG010000016.1 coordinate 836, forward strand.
CAATATCTTCTTTTGTTATTCCATTTGGTATTTCCGGAACATTTTTATAATCAAACGGGTATTTAATTTCTTCCTTATAGCCATTAGAGGTTTTTTTAAAAAAATATTTCGCCTCAATCACTTTTGTACCCGCGCTAATCCATTTCAAATCCTTTTCGTTTGGCGGTCTTGAATACTTTTGAAGTAACTCTCGTGGATTTTGTGGTTGAATATCGGGAGAATTAAGCATAAATATATAAAAATACAATACCTCTTTTTTTCTATTTTGTCAATTTTTAAGTAAAATCACTCTTGACAAGATAATTATTTTCTTCCATAATTAAATATCGAAATGAAAATTACTATCTATACCATCAACGACTGTCAATACTCCAGAGCGGAAAAGGAATATCTACAGGCTCATAATCTTCCTTACGAAGAAAAAAATCTCGAAAGCAATAAGGAATATCTTACCGAGATGCTTGCCATTTCCAACAACTTTGCTGGCACACCAGTGACAAAAGTTGAAAAAGACGATGGTCAGATTTCCGTTTTAAAAGGCTTTACCAAAGAAGAATTCGACAAACTGACAGGGGTTGGCCAACCGGCAGTGGCTGTCGTCAACTCAACGATGAACGTACCGGCTGACAAACCGGCGACGCCACCACCCGCACCCACCCCAACTCCCACTCCTCCCCCACAACCAATCGAACCACCAAAAGAAGAACCAGCTCCACCACCCGTTCAAACACCACCAGCTACACCCGAACCACCCAAAATCGACTCCGCTGAAGCTCCGACGGTCAAGCAAAACGAGGCTTTAAATTCGGTTTTGAATAATTTGCAAGCAAAAGCAGAGGCATCTCAAGCAGCCGCCCCAGCTGCCAATCTCCCAAACGTCCCCGAACCGGATTTTAAGTAATTAATCCGTCAATTTGCTTTTGAATTCTTTTTGTAAAACCCATTTTTTCTTGTTTTAACCAAGGTGTCACATCTTTCAGAAGCAGAGGGTTTTTATCTTCATGTGTCAACAATATTTCTTCAAAAACCTTGACAAACGATCTTTTTAAGGTTGCATCTCCATCGTGTAAATAACTCAAGGCCAATGCATATCCTTCGATAAGCAGACTCGACATTGCCTGAAAAGGGTCTTGGCATTCTGTCACCACCCAATTCCAGTCTCCTCCTTCACCTAATTGGTTTTTGATCGTATTAAAAGCACCTGCCACTAAATAATCGTCTGGGTTTTCTTTATTGCCGTTGGTTTTCATCGAACTTAAAATCGTACGTAATTTAGGTAACTCATTTATTTTTAGACGTTTTTTTAATTCATCAAGGTCATGCCGGCAAATTGTTGGTGCGTTTCTGGGGACTTGAAGAAATTGATTAAATTCGTTTATGGTCCGGTTAAATTCTTGAAGCCTTTTTTGCCAACCCAAGGGGTGTTTTTCCAACCAAAAAACTGGTTCGACTAACTCCGGTAGGTTTCCAAACTTTTTTTGGAAGAGATATGAAGCAAAATAACCATCATAATACTCTCTAATGGCTCTGGACATATAATTTGGCAGGTCCGCCCCGATTTGAACGGGGAACAAAGGTTTTGGAGACCCTTATGATACCATTTCACCACGGACCTTTTCCTTGTCCTTCGACTACGCTCAGGACTAACTGTCCCTAATCCTCACTTCGTATCGGAAAAGGACAGTTGAGTGCTCCCAGGCTGAATTGAACAGCCATCAGTGGTTCCGCAAACCACTACTCTATCCGTTAAGCTATGGGAGCTTGATATCCTAATTTTATCACCTGGCAGTCGTATAAACTAGTAGATTTGTAGCGTATAGTCCGTTGATAATGTTAAATACTAATCTGATAATAAATTCGAATATCGAAATCCGAAATACGAAACAATTTATTAATTCTTAAATAACAAATGAATAAAACTAAAGTTTATGATCTTGAAGATAGAACATTTCAATTTGCAAAAAATATTAGAAAATTTATGAAAATAATTCCGAAATCGTTAAGCAACATAGAAGACTTAAAACAACTTATAAGATCTTCTGGTTCTGTTGGTGCAAATTATATTGAAGCTAATGAGGCTTTAAGTAAAAAAGATTTTATTATGAGAATAAAAATAAGTCGTAAAGAAGTAAAAGAAAGTAGATATTGGTTGAGTTTAATTAATGTTTTAGGTAGTGATGAACTTGAAGTAGAAAGAAAAAAACTATTACAAGAATCCACAGAGCTGATGAATATTTTTGGTGCAATAATAAGAAAAAGCGTTTAAATAATTTGTTAATTTAAATTTGTTTCGGATTTCGAGCTTCGGATTTCGGATTTATTTTTATCACCAACTTCCTCCTCCGCCTCCTCCTCCACCTCCGCCGGAAAATCCGCCGGAAAATCCGCTTCCGTGGCCTGTTGTTGAGGAAACCGGCGTAGCCGAGGCACGGAAACTGGATATTGAAGAAGAAAGACTGCTTGCAAACAAAGTGCTGCTAAAAGCGCGTGTCGAATTATAACTTGAGTACCACTCCGGCTGTTTTAAGGAAATATTTTTAAATCTTTCCGCCCAGATTTTTTCGACGCCAAATGCTACCGCATAAGGCAATAGCTTTTCAAACATCATCTGATTTTTAGCTTGATATGCAAGTTGCTTTTCCTGGCTGGTTAAAAAGTTTTTTAAAGAACGGCTCAAGTTGGCACACTCGGCACCAAAAACAGACTTAGCCGGCATAGCTTGACCAAAGGTAAAAGCGATCAGAGCTAAACCAAAATTTCCTGTTATCAGAGCCAAAACCCCAATCACACTATAAAAAACTCTTGTTGCATTTGGATTTTTGGGGAAAAGACCGTCTGCCACGAGTTGATTGTAAACAAGATCTGTTACTTCCTGTATTGTCGCTGCCAAACGTTTATCTTTAATCCTTACTTCCTTTCCGTTTTTAAATATTCCCTCTATTAATTTTTTTTCATAAGGTTGTAAGTCGGAAAGATCGGTATTTTTCCTGATGAAATAATAGTCATTTTTTTTTCTTTCCTCGATTTTGAAATAACCACGGCGGGCCAGATCAACTACTCCGGCCGAAATATCGCGTAGATCAACTTTCTCATCTATTAAAGAACCGACTTCAGTCGGAGTCAGTGGCCGGCCGGTTTTTGTTTTTGGTGGATCAAACCAAGCTCGCACTTCACCTATTTTACCTTTAGGATCCCGGCCATAACGCCACCATTTATAAATAATTCTTAATGGATAGATAACATACCAAAACAGAACAGCCACACTGATTAGAAGACTTACAAACTTTCCAAAAATCGTATCCCAAAAATCAACTACTTCTTTTGCCTCAAGATAAGCAACAACATTGATGGGAAAACTGACGGCGAAAGTCAAACCTTGACCAGAATAAAATACTTTTGTTGAAGTTATCACTACGTCGCTACCCTTTTGAGTAATTGAACAATCGGCAGCTCTACTTTGAACGCTTCCGCTATAGCAAACGACTTTGATATTTTCTTGTTTAATTTCCTCGGGCAAGCTAACTTTAACCGTTACCGTAGCGATAGGCACCTCCCACTCACTGCCTATTGCATTCCAGTAAAACTCGTCGTGGTCGGAAAAATAGGTAATGGCTCCGCTTATTCTATACTTAATAAAATATTGTTTTATACCCGTTACATGAATATTAGCATTGCCTATTTTCAGTTTCAGGTTATTGTTTTCATAGCTTTGGACAAACTCATAGCTTTCACCCGAAGCGTCAACGACAGAGATATTAGAATAGTGCAGACGGTATTTTTTCCCTTGATTGTTTTTACGAATAGTTGGAATATTGTGGTAAATACCATGGCGCTGCAGCGTGTCAAAATTATAGGTAATATTCTCAACAACGTCTACCGTAGCATCTTTGTTAATAACATAACTTATACTATAATGTTCGATATGTTCACCGGAAAGTTTCGGTTGAGCCATTGCTGGCCGATTGAGCAACCACAAACCGCAAATCACCAACCACAAACCAATGAATATCTTTTTCATTGGTTATAATATAACAAATTTTATTTATAATAATAAAATGAACTTTGTCAAAATCTCCTGGGAAAAATATGAAAAAGACTGTATTGCCCTCGCCAAAAAAGTTGTCGCATCAAAAATAAAATTTGATCGGATTATGGCTATCTCCCGAGGCGGACTTACAAACGGACGTCTCTTCTCCGATCTTTTAAATTTACCTATTTCCCATATTACTATCTCCTCGTATAGTGATCTTAAACAAGGAAAAAATATAGAAATCGTAGAAACTTCCAACAAATCTTTTTCCGACAATACGCTTCTTTTGATCGACGACCTGTCCGATACGGGAAAAACTTTTCGCCGAGCTCTATCTTATTTTAAAAAATTTTCAAACTGTAAAGTTTACTCTCTTTCCCTTTATGTCAAACCGAAAACCACTTATTTCCCGAATTTTTGGCAGGAAGAGATAGACGCCTGGATTGTTTTTCCTTACGAAATTAACGAAACACACAAGGCTTTGGTCAAAAAATTAAAATCACCAATTGAAGCTAAAAGGAAACTAATCAAGTTAGGATTTAAAGAATGGGAAATTAATTGTTAATTTTCATGAAATACTCTCGGGCGCCTGACATTCAAAAACAAGTTGATTATTTGGTCGAAAAACTTGATTTCAAACATATTGATGCAAAACGTGTCCACTGTATACGCTCTTTTGATGCCAAAACTCACGCTTACGCTCGAATCTGGGGCATGTCCAGGCTTTTTGAGGAGGTAGCGGGTATAAAACCACACTATATCATAGAAGTTATCTCAAAGAAGTTTGATAAACTCCCACCACAGGAACAGATGAAAACCTTGGTTCATGAACTTATGCATATACCAAAAACTTTTTCAGGAGCACTTCTTTCACACCGCGGCCGCTATCACAGAATTAACGATCGGGAGGTAAAAAAAATTTTAGCCAGTTTTTCTTAAATCGTATTCATGTTGAACTCTTTGAATAATTTCTCCTACTATGGAATTGGCTATCGTTTTGTCATTCATTTCTGGTCCATCAACAAGTTTTCTTCTTGTAAGTAAATTGTCGACCCGTGGCGTTCTCACGCCCATACTTATTGCATAAACATCTTCAATATCTTGGGCTAACTGACCCAGTGTATATTGTTCGCTATCCTGCTTATCTCCATTTACTGGAACTTCACTAAGCGCCAGCAGTAAAGCATAACAGTATGATCCTAATGCTTCAATTTTTGATATTCCTAGTTCTTTTGGAGGACTAACAATCACTTTCTTATTAAGAGATAAGCTTTCTATATTTGCCATATTTTTATAAATAAATTTATATCTTAATAATTAATTATTATCTTGTCAAGAGTGTCTTTGATTGTTTTTTCATAATCTCCTTCGATAGTGGCACCTGCGGCATTGGTATGGCCGCCACCACCTAAAAATTTTGCCATCGCGGCAACATCCGTTTTAGACTTTGAACGAAAACTAATGTTGATTTCGCCGGGTTTAGACTCGGTCATCGCCAGGCCAAAATCAACACCGGCAATACTTCGAAAAAAATTGTCAGCCGCTGCTTCCCGGGCACCCTTAACCGCTCCAAATTTAACACACTCTTTATAAGATACAGCTGCCCAGACAAACTGCTTGCCTAACTTGGTTTTTTTAATTTCCATTTTCTCCAAAAAAAGACCCATCAGTTTAGCGAATTTAAAATCCATGTTATCAACAACCCGATCTATCACAAACTGATGATCTGCTCCTTTTTTCAGAAGCTCAAAAGCAATACCGATCGTCTGTACGAGATTTCCTCCATATTTAAAAAAAACCGTATCGCCCACTATACCGCAATAAAGCCGGGTTGCCAACTTTTTATCTATTTTTAATCCGGCGTCAACTGTGAGTTTGTAGATTATTTCAGCTGTTGCCGAAACTTCAACATCCACTAATTTTATCTCACCTTCAACTGAATTAAAGCGGTGGTGATCAATGACTATCGTTGAAATTTTTGGCAGAAAAATTTTTTTGCTTCCTGTCACTCGATCGTGGCTTGATGAGTCCAGAACCAGAAATAAGTCATACTTTGAGAAATTAAAAGCCGCATAATCAATCACCCTGATTTTTTTTGTTTCCGGGAAAATAAGAAGCGACTCGTCCGATTTGTCTCCTGCCACAATCATTCCTTTTTTGTCTAGTTGATTAAGCAGTTGTATAAGGGCCGTTGCCGAACCGATTGAGTCCAGATCAGGGTTTTTGTGAATATTGATCAGGATATTTTTAGCCGATCTGATTCTTTCTAATATTTGCAGGGATTGGTTATAATACATATCAAATATTGTTATTATATAAAAATGGCCAAACTAATTACTATTGCCGGTCCACAATCTTCAGGAAAAACCACTCTTTTTAATATCTTGAAAAATCGCTATTCCGGCTGGCGGTTTATTGAAGAGCTCAATCCCTATAAAATAGTTGGGAAAGACCATCCTGGCGCGGCTTTCACAGATAAAGCGCTTGAGGCAAAACTAATAAACAAAGAACTTAAAATCCTAAAAAATATAGATAGTAAGCGAACAACAGTAGTTGAAACAGGTATTTTCCATGTAGCCTATGCCGAAAAATTCTGCGGAGCAAAAGCCGCCGGCAACTATTTAAAAAAATATATTAAAATTTATCAGGAATTTGAACCTTTAGTGTTTTTTATCGATACAAAACCTGAAGTAAGCTGGCGCAGACGCCAAGAAAAATACTTCGAAAGAATTAAAAAGCTGAATATCACAGACGAAAAAGAGATCAATAAACTTCTTTTCGAATATCAAAAATGCCTTTTTTCTCTTTATCCTCTTTGGATAAAGTATTTGGATAAAATCCCTTTTAAAAAAATCGTTTTCCGAAATTCCTATGTTGGTGAAGAAGAGTTTATTCGAGAGTCTTTTTTGCAAATCCAAAAGTTTCTTTTACAATAAAATCCACTCCGTCGCAAGCTATCTTAACATAAGCAGTATTTTTAATGGAGCCGGGAGGTAAAGTCTCGTAATCAGCCCAACCAAGATGAGTTAAAAAAGCGCGCATGGTTCCGCCATGAGTTGCAATTAAAACATTTTTTCCGGGATAAGCGACGGAAACTTCCCTTAAAAAGGGTATTAATTTATTCATCAATTCTTCATCGCTTTCTGTATCCTTATACGGCTTGTTTTTGTATCTTTCCGATTGGGACAATTTTTGAAAATTATTAATAAGTTCTTGATATTTCTTATCTTTATTCCAATGTCTTCCTTCGAAACAACCAAAATAACGTTCACGAAGAACCTTAGTTGTTTCTACTGTAATTTTTTTACTAAGCATGATAATTTCCGCAGTCTGTCTAGCGCGCAGTAAATCAGAAGAAAAAGCTTTCACAAACTTAATTTTATCTAAAATTTTGGAAAGCTCTTTCGCTTGTTTTTTTCCTTTTTTATTGAGAGGAATATCCATATGACCTTGAAGTAAACCTAAAACATTCCATTCAGTTTCGCCGTGACGGACGATATACAGATTGCAATAGTTTTCTTGCTTCATAGTTTATAATGATAGTAAATTTTTTACCTCTATGCTTTACTTTTTAGGCTTTTTGGGCTTTTTCCAAATTACTTTTCTACCTGGTTTCTTTACCCTAAAATACCTTCAAATAAGAACCAAAACTGCGCTTGAAAAAATTATTTTTATCTTTACCTTAAGTCTCATCACAAACTTTATCCTGGTTTTTATACTAAGCCTGATAAAACTCTACTTGCCGTTTGTTATCTATGCTATTTTTTTTATTGAGATGGTGGCATTTTTCTTCACGATCAAAAATAATCCTATTTATTTTAGACTTGATTTGCCCAAAAGATCAAAAAAAATTTTTACTTTGATTTTTTTTCTTTCTATTGTTGTAATTGCCCGGTTTTTGCTTCCATTTCTCCAGAATTTTTCCCTGGACTCTGTTTTTTTACAAGGTGATGCCATCGACTCATGGAATTTTTGGTCAACGACATGGGCAAAAAACATTATTCCTTCAAAAACTCTGCACTATCCCCAGTTAATTCCGGCGAATTGGTCACTGACGTATATTTTTATGCAAACGACGACTGTTGAACTCTTTGCCAAACTTATGATGCCGCTTTTTGTTTTGGCTATTTTGTTTATTTTTTTTGATCTTGGGGACTTTGTCGGCCTTATCTCAACCGGAATCTTTTTTCATTACTATTTTGACAACTTGTTTTTGCGCGACGGCTATGTCGACCTAGCTTTTTCTTTTTTTGCATTCCTGCCTTTTTACTGTTTAATTTTGTATAAAAAATATGAAAATAAACAATATTTATTGCTCATGATTCTTTTTGCACTCGGAAGTTTTTTAACAAAACAGCTTGGTATCTATATTCTTTTATTGGCTTTTATTTATTCTTGGAAGAAAATTAAAAACAAAGGGTTCACAAAAATGAAATTGGTGATAGCTGTAGTCTTTGTAACGACTTTTTTTTGGTATCTTCTTAAAGTTCCGGAAATTAAAAACAACCATAATATTGAAAGCGTCTACCAAACGGCTATGGCCAGCAAAATTTCCAGCTTTTCCATGCCGGCTCGGCTTAGCCAAAGCCTAAAAATCCTTGCACCAAACATCAAAGGAATTTTCATTCTTATTATTGTCGTATTGTCGATATTACTGTCTTTTAAAAATAAACAATCAAGGCAGCTGCTTGGTCTAATAGTCCTTCCTTTTTTTGTTCTCTGGTCGATGTTTTTGAATTATGATCAAAGAAACCTTAGCGTCATCTTTCCCTACCTTGGCTATATAATTAGTCGGAGTGTTACAACTAATCGATTAATTGTAACAAAACGTTTTAAGTTTCATCCTTTAAAAATTTCCTTTGTTTTATTTTTTATTCTGATATTTGTTTCAACCTTTATTCCGGATCATAAACTACTTTTTTATCAAACCGAGGGGAAAAAAAAGATTGGCATTCCCGAATTAAACCTGCGTCTCTACGATTATCATCATAAATACGGATTTAAAGGTAAAATTTCTACCAGTTATTTCCGTTTATGCAATCTGCCCGAAATCGGCAAATACTGTCTTTATCAACAAAATAAAGTTGTACCGGCAGAATACTATCTTTACCCAAAAGAAGTGCTAAAAAACCGACTTAATGAATGTCAGATCATTTTTGAATATCGGGATTGGGTTTTGAAAGGCTGTCAAAATAATCTTTTCCTAAACTTTTGACAAATTTTTTAAACTGTTCGGCCGAATACATATTCTTGTTTTCAATATCTTTTTTTAAGATCTGAAGGGTGTTGTAAACTGGAATTGCTTCTTTATATGGCCTTCTATCAGATGTCATTGCTTCAAAGGAATCAATTAACCCAAATAAATAATCAAGATTTGTCGGTTCCAAATCCTCTTTTTGAACCGGATAGCCTTGACCGTTTATCCTTTGATGATGATTATAAATTGCACCCAAAATAACAGGATCTTTTATCCCGGCTTTTATGGCCATTTCATAGCCTAGTTTCGGATGTTGCTCCATTTTTTCTCTTTGTTCTGGAGAAAACTTTCCAGGAAAGTTAACCAACTCAGGCATATATACTTTACCGATATCATGAAGAATTGCACCGATTGCAATCTGAGTTGGATCAATCTTGGCGAAATCTTTAGGGTTTTTTTGAATATAGTTCATAATCAGAACCATAGTATTAATCGAGTGATTAATGGTTGAGTACTTTTGATTTTCCTTAAACAAAAGGAGAAGATTACTTCTATCTTGGCTTAGCATTTTTGAAACAACATTTTTCACCGCTAGAATATTTGTTTTTGAAATATCGGTAGAATTAGTCATTACGTAAAAATCAACTAAAGTGGAAGTAAGTACCGACAACAACACTTCGTTTTTTTCTGCTGTATCTTGAATAATTAATGCTTCATCAATTTTTTTCTCAAGATTTTGGTGAAAATTCTGGTGAAAAGCAGTTTTATTAATATAAAAAATGTCGCAGGTTTCAATACTTTCCTTTAATCTTTTGATAATATCTTCTGGATTATCTAAAAAAGTATTATAACTGTTATTATTTTTAATAATAAATTTTTGCCCTGATAAGATCATTGTTCTAACTAAATCTTCAGAAGAAATATAAGTCAATAGTTTGTTTACAGGAACTAATTGTTCAATAGGAACAGGCTGCTGTTCAATTTGTTGGTCATTCATAACAAATGCGGAGGAGGTGGGATTCGAACCCACGAGTCCTTTCGGACGCAGGTTTAGCAAACCTGTGCCATACCACTAGGCGACTCCTCCAGATGTGCCCCGAGGAGGATTTGAACCTCCACGTCTTTTAGAACACACGCTCCTGAAGCGTGCCTGTCTGCCAGTTCCAGCATCGGGGCAAGGCATACAAAAACTTAGATAGATTATAGCATTTTACGCTGGTTAATTCCCTTTCTGTTGATGTTCTCTGTGAAAGATTGTGCCGCCGTTAAGCAGTTTAATTTTGTAATTTCTGGCTAGCATGTCCACAATTTGATCAAGTTTTTCTCGATAATCTTTTGTCTGTGAAAGATAAAATTTCTCGATAATCTTTTTATCTGCATCTTTTATCTCTTTCAAAAGTCTTTCCCGAATATAGCTTGATAAGTTCAGATGTTCAACAAAAGTACTTTTTGTCCCAACCTCAACCAATTTTTTGAAAATATTCTCAAGCTGGCTTTCATTGGCCACAAAATGAGGCAGAAGCGGCCCGATAAAGGAATAAGTGGGAATTTTATTTTCTTTTAAAATCTTTAGGGCCTTGAACCGAGCCAGAACCGAAGGAGCGAACTTTTCAAAATAACGAGAAATTCCATCGTCTGTCGAGGTCACGGTCAGGCCGACTGCAACATTTTTAATCTTTTTCAAAAGATCCATGTCTCGCAAAACCAGATCGGATTTAGTGAGAATGGAAACCAAACCACGATAATCTTCATCCAATAAAATCTGCAGACACTGGCGAGTAAGCTTGTATTTGACTTCAACACCCTGATAAGGGTCGGTCACCGAAGAGAAAAAAATCTCCTTCCCCTTTCCTTTGTCTTTCAGCTTTTTAATCTCTTTTTTCAAAAGTTCTGGCGCGTTGATTTTGGCAAAGACATAGCTCCCCCACTTGTCAATTTTTTTGTCGACAAACCGGCCCATGAAAGAGGCATAGCAATATTTACAAGCAAAAGAACAACCGATATAGGGATTAATTACAAAACCGATTCCCGGAATCTTGCAGTGAGTGAGAATATTTTTTGCCCGTATTTCTTTTAGTTCCATTAAATAATTTTAATGGATTTTTAAATAATTCTGAAGGTACTGGCTTAGACTGACTAAACCACAACAACCCGTGGCGATAAGGCTAATTCCAATAATCGCTATTTTTTTTAAATCTGCTTCTCTATTTCTTTCCTTTAAACAATAAAAATCGTTTGATCGTGGGATATGGGTATTTATTATAGATTTGTTATCTAAGATTGGGCTCATTTGAGGCCAATTTTATCATCTTATTTTAGTTTTGTCAAAAACAAACACTCCGACACTCTCCGCACTCGCGTAATTATTTAAAAAATAAACCCTATAGTATTGACAAACAAAAAAACATATGTTATGATTTAAACTATATGCATAATAAAGAACAACAACCATCAGCTATTCCAGGGATTAAACTTTCATGTCTTGTTTATGGTTTAATTGGTGGCATTCCGATTATCGGAGGTATGATTTACAATCACGTTAACGGTGTAGATAGACTGGTAAATCCTTTAAAGTCTTTGAATCAAGATAATAGGACTTCGGAACAAAAATACTTTGATAGTCTTAAAAGAACACCGACACCTACTCCTACAGCTACTCCAGAAGTCCAATCATTCAATTTCAACGTGAAAAAAAATTTCACTGAAGCAAATACTAAAAATCAAAATGATGCAATGAAAGTTCTATCAAAGATCAATCGAGGATAATTTCTTCTCAAAATCTTCCGGGTGAAACCAAAGCTGAGAATCGATAATAAGTTCAGTCGTTTTGTGCTTATTAATCAAAAATAATTGGATTTTTTTTAATACCTTTTCTATCAAATTACCAATAATTTTTTTAATTGTGTATTTTCTCGATCCGCAATTCGTAATTCGTGATTTGGCAATTCTTGAATTAGGAAATACTTTCTTTACCCATAAATTAGCCTGTAGGAATTTTTCATAGGTAACATCTTTATTTATAATCGGCTTCATCTGCAAAACTTCATGAGCGACGTAATTGTTCCGTTTGAAACTGGGCACAGACAGATTTTTCTCGTCAAAAAAAAGATTAAGACAAACTTTATTTTTCCCTTTATCTCCCCATCTTTTCCTTCTTAAGCTCAGTAATTGAGCAAACATTAAAGCAAGGAATCGGGCTGTGTATAATCTATTTTCCGCGGTAATAACAAAAAGGTCAATATCATCGTTTCTGGTGGCATTAAGCATCGAAAGCGAACCCGATAGACCAACAAGTTTTATCTGGGAAAAAAATTTGAGAATTTTAATGTAAATTTTAAACCTTGGACCGTTGAGTTTACTAAACGAATCAGATTGTCTGCTTAAGTAGTTTTGAACTTTGAGTTTTGTGCTTTGAGCTTTTTTAATACCATACTCCCCTACTGTATATCGAGGCTGATTTGTGTATTGTTTATTAAAAATTAAAAATTGATCAGAAATTGAAAATTGAGAGTTGAAAACCCTTGTTACAACACCCCTTTTTATCATATTTTCAAAAATGCTCGAAAATTGGTCAAAAGAAGCCTTTTTTTTTAAAAAACAGTATATTTCTTCCTTGGTTGGAGGGTAGTTAAAAAAATCGAAATATTTAAAAACCTTAATTATCTGTTTTTCCAATTTTTTGTTTGATAACTAGAAAGATAAACTGTAAAAGTTTGAGTTGCCTTCGCCACCGCCACGGTTGGCAAAATAATCTATAAAGCCACTCTAGTCCTATTTTTTGTAAAAAAACCGGTGCCCGCTTAATTCCGCCTGTTAGATAGTCAAAAGAACCTCCTACTCCCATAACGACACAGTTTTTAAACTGGGCGCGATGACTGTCTATCCAAATTTCTTGATTTGGTGAACCAAAAGCGACAAAAACAATATGGGGCCTATAGTCGGCCACTATAGCAAAAATCTCCTTTTCTTCCTCTCTTTTGGGACTTTTAATATTTTTTATTCCCATCAGTCCTTTAAAACTAGCCTGTAGCATATTAATGCGATAGCATTCAGCAAGTTTGTTTGCTATATTTTCATCAGCACCAATAAGCAGCACTCTCAAGCGCATTTTATTAGCCTCTTTAACCAGGTCATTCATTAAATCAACTCCAGGATACCTTTCCCCCGGCTGAATGCATAGTATTCGGGCTGCCAGAACAATCCCAGCGCCATCAATAATTTTAATTTGGGCTGTTTCAATAATCTTTTTAAATTTCTCATTTTTTTGGGCAAGTACTAAAATTTCCGGATTCAAGGAAATAATATGACAAAATTCACTTGGGTTTCGTATGCACTTTTTAATTTTCTCTAGGATGTTTTTTTTACTATCTTTAGGTATCGAAATATCTAAAATTTTATTTGACTTCATAATAAGTATATTTATTACAGGTTTTAATTTCTATTGTTTAGTCTTAATCCATACCCAGTTTGTATAATTTAATTGATCACTTAATTTATTATTATAACAATTTATAATTGAATTTTCTTGATTTTTTATTGACTAATAATAAATTTTACTATAGTTTTGAAATATTTTCTTTTCCAGATGTATTTATATGT
>CAZJFG010000017.1:0-14563 GCA_964545385.1 uncultured Gammaproteobacteria bacterium
AATAAAATAATCTATTACCTCCATAAACTTTATTTTTTTTGAAGAAAAAAATAGAAAAGCGGTAAGTAGTCCTCCTAAAATGGCCCCATAAATAGATAAACCAGGGTAACCGTTAATCAAGATGAATTTCAAAAAATTAAAACCAAAGTCTTTAAAATTAAAAATTACATAAAATAATCGGGCCGTTAAAAATCCTCCTCCTAAAATCCAAAATAAGCCGTCAAAAATATCTTCTTCAGAATAAGAAGTGAGGCGAATCAGCTTCCAAAGCAAAAAGCTTGCCCAAAAAAAAGCTAAAACAGAGAATATGCCGAATGTATAGATTTTTATGAATTTAAGATCAAGTAATACGGGTAGCATGTTTTTTAGTATAATTTATCAACGTTTTAAAAGCAATATGGCTCAAAAAATAAAAAACATCGGCTTTGATCTTGATGGCGTAATCCTGTATAATCCAGCAAGAATTGTAAGACCAATTATTGTTTTTGTCAAAAAATACTTTTTAAAAAGAGACATCAACAAGTTTTACTACCCAAAAAACAAGACAGAACAAATGATTTGGAATATTCTCCACAAATCAAGCGTCTGGCCGGCGCCAGGCATAGAAGGACTTCTTAGACTTCTGAAGGAAAAAAAAATTAAAGCTTATATTATTTCTGCCCGCTATGAATCATTAAAAACAGATTTTGATGCCTGGATGAAAAAAATCGATCCAGATCATGTTTTTATGGATTACTTTTACAATAACCAAAACGAACAACCTCACCTCTATAAGGAAAGGATGATTAGAAAACTCAACCTTGATATTTTTGTGGAAGATAATTGGGATATCGTTGCCCACATAAACTCGAAATTCAAAATTCGTTCACCCGGTAAGGGAAATCCAAAATTTAAGATTTTTTGGATCTATAATATCCTTGATCGAAATATTAATTATCCTTATAAATTTCCATCTTTGAAATCCGTCGTTGATGAGCTGTCAAAGATATGAGGATCATTTTTTTTTCAACCTATTTTTATCCCTATATTTCGGGCTTAACCATCTACCCTTTGCGACTCCTCAATCATCTTTCCAAAAAAAACAAAATCACGGTTTTGACATTCAATCATTCTGAAAATTCATTCCGAATTTTAAATTTGAAATTTCAAATTAAACGCTTTTCGTACCTTTTCCGCTTTTCAAAGGGTTTTATTTCTCCTCAGTCTTTGATACATTTTTGGCGGGAAATCCAAAAAAATGACTTAGTTATCCTTAATTTACCTAATTTCGAAGGGCTAGCATTAGCAATACTTGCCAAACTGTTTAGGAAAAAAATTATTTCCATTTATCATTGTCAGGTCGACCTTGGCAAGAATTTACCTTCAAAAATTGTTGTTTTTTTTCTTAATCTTTCTGTTTATCTACAATGTCTTTTGAGTGATACGATTGTCGGCCATGTCGATTATATAGATAGTACATATATTGGTAAAAGGTTTAAGAAAAAAATACAAACCGTCTTACCGCCGATTGAGATCCTTCCCGTCTCGACTCAATTCATGGGCGTATTAAAAGGCAAGAAAAAAAAAGAAATCTGGATAGGTTATGTTGGTCGAATTGCCGGCGAAAAAGGTTTGGAGTATTTAGCCCAATCGATTAAAGGGTTGAAAAATGTACGGCTGGTTTTTGCAGGTCCGGCCGAAACAGTAGGAGAAAGTAGTTATCTAAGAAAAATTAAAAAACTGTTGAAAATGAATAATATTAATCATTTATTTCTTGGCGAACTAAGTGCCGATCAGCTTGGCGCCTTTTATAAAATAATCGAAATTCTGGTTTTGCCCTCCGTCAACCAAACAGAGGCTTTTGGCATGGCTCAAGCTGAAGCCATGGTTTTGGGCACGCCGGTCGTAACCAGTAATCTTCCGGGTATCAGAGTGCCGATAGACTTAACAAAAATGGGGCTTCTTATCAAGCCTAAACATACCAATGGCATCAAAAGAGCAATAAAAACAATCTTAGAAAATAAAAAAAAATACTCAAACGATAAACTGATCAAAGATGCACAAAATATTTTTGATGAAGAAAAAGTTTATAAGTTTTACGAACGGTTAATAAATGAAAAAAATTGATTTTTATATCAAAAAATATCTGGAGGCCAGACCTTTTTTTTATGTTTTCATAAGACCCGAGGAAGCACTCCTTTTTGAAAAATATCAGGCGTTGACAAAAACTCCTTCTTTGGATTTTGGTTGCGGTGACGGCTTTTTTGCGAAAACCGCTTTTGCTGACCAAAAAATAACTGTAGGCCTAGACCTTAAAAACAGCCGAATCAACCAGGCAAAAAATGTTTATAAAAAACTTACAATTTACAATGGAAAAAAAATTCCTTATCCGGACGGCTACTTTGCTTCAGTAGTCTCAAACTGCGTATTGGAGCATCTTCCCAATCTAAATTTGTCTTTACATGAAATCTATCGGGTGTTAAGGCCAGGCGGTTATTTTATAACGACAGTTATGACCGACCGGTGGGAGGATTATATCTTTGCAAAAAAAATTATGCGGAAAATCCAAAAACATCTCAACCTCCCATCGGCCAAAAAATGGAAAAATATTTTTCAAAAAAAAGGCTTTGAAATTGAGAAAGAAATTGGCTATCTGTCGCCTAAATCTGCCAAATACAACGAGTTTTCCCATTATCTGTCGTTCCCCTCTCTACTTAGCTATAAATTATTCGGGAAATGGGTCCTTTGGCCAAAGTTGTTTTGTTCGGCACATATTATTGATGCCATTAAAAAAAATATTAATTGCCCTGTTGACATATCTGAATCAGCTGCTGTTTTTTTTGTATTAAAAAAATTCAAATAATCAAGCGATCTATCACTTCTTTATTTGATGAAGTAATCATCCGCTTTTTGTTTTTTTAAATTTAAATATCATCACGGTCGGGTGGTCGTAGACTGTAAATGTTTCCTCTACCCAACTACTAGGCAGTCTTATAAATCGATAATAATAAGGCTCGAAGGTTTTTATTAATCTATAATTCGGATTTTTGCCTGCCAATAAATCTTGGTAAAATTTCGCCATTTTCGGATAGCGTTCCGGGACAGTCGAAATACTTCCCCATCCTCGGTTTGACGAAAGAATATAATAGTCGGCCTTTGCCAACAAACTATTCATCTTTTCCCATTTATCTTCCGTATCCGGATTAAAAACCGGCAAAAGTTCGACTTGAAAACTTTTTCCGTAATTTTCTTTAACTCTCAAAGGAAGAGCATCATCCCAATATTCTCCAAGAATCAAGCTTTTATCCTCAAGATTCGAATATATCCATTCCGAAGCCTCAACCCGTGTATGTTTGTGAAAATAGATAGTTGAAAAAAGGATCGGCCAAACCAATAAGATTAATATGAAAATTACGAATAACAAACGGTGTATTATTTGAAAATCCGTAATCTGTAATGCGTAATTAATCAGCTTTTCTACTCCAACTGCAGCAAAAATAGCTAAAAAAGGAAAAAGAATATATAGGTAACGGATCGACTGAACAAGCTGCAAAGATTGACAAAGAAAAAATATAATAACCCAGGTCAAAATTATAAATAATAAATAGTTCTTAGTTTTAAGATTCGGTTTTGAACTTTGAGTTTTGAGCTTTGAGATTATATCTATAATTCCAACAACTACCAATATAAAATAAGGTAATCCTAATCCTATAAAGACTAAATTAAATAAACTAAATAAGACCGGAACCTTACTAAACCACTGAACAAGCGGTGGATACCAGACATTACGACTCGATAAAAGATTTAATTCCCGTAGGCTTTTGAAAAAACCAGGGCTAAAAAATTTTGGATCGCAGACAAAGAGGGAAAAAAGGGAAATTAAACCAAAAATTCCAAAGCTAAATAAAATTTTCAGCCAGTCTTTTTTTTTGAAAAGAGGCCAGATGACAAAAACAAGGATCAATGGTAAAAGATAAACCGAAGAAACTTTGCAGGCCATGGCCAAACCAAAAGAAAATGCAGAAAACACAAGATCTGTCTTCAGGGCAAAATAAAGCGCTAAAAGACTAAAAAAAACGGCAAAGCTATCGGTGGTAAAAAAATGTGAGCTCTGAATCGGGTAAACCGCAATTGCGTAAAAAAAAGCCGACCAGAGCGGCAAATTCGTCTTACGCCATCTTGAGTTTTTCTTGACAAGTAACTCAGTTATTTTATAAACAACAAAAAGCGTCATCAAATCAAAAAAAGCGGACAAAAATCGACCTTGGAGTACAAAAGCATCGTAATTATCGTTGCCAAAAACTATTGCCAGAATTTTATTTAAAGTAAGAGGAAAAGTGCCGTAAACAAAAAAACTATATCCGACATTGGCTGGATTCATTGTTGACTTTTGAGGATTAAAATAATCCAGAATATTCTTTGGGAGCTTAAGACTGCCTCCCACCATTGTCAAAAATCTTTCATCCGGGTGGAGATGTTGGTTTGAATCCCAGTTGAGGTTGTTGAAACGAAAAAAAACTGCCAAAAAAATAATCAATACCAAGACTTTTTTTTTCATTTTTCGTTTCTTATTTTCTTCAAAATTTGGGCAAATGGTTCCAGCACCTGGGAAAGCGTATAACCTTCTTTTTTAATCACATGTGGCTTTCCTTTAATGGGAAAAATGGATAAAACTGCTTCAAATAAACCTTTCTTTTCTTTTTTTACAAACAACTTTGCTTTTTTAATTTCAGGATCTTTCTTCAAAAAAAAATTGAAACGATTAAAAAAACCGCCAAGCTCTTGGCGGTTTTCCTGGGAAATATTTTTGGTAGTAATTTCCATTTTCTTGTATATCTTTTGACCGATAAAATACTTCAGGATATCTCGAGTAGTGATAATGCCAATTGGATGGCGTTTTTCATCAACGACGACAATGCTTCCGATTTTTTTATCAAGAATAAACTTAATCGCATCTTTTAAAGAATTATTTTTTGATAAAGTTAATACATATGTTTTGGCAAAGCGCTTTATAGGATAATGATGGAAACTTATTTTATCACCTATTCTATCCCCGCGACGAGTTGAGTTTCGAGGGCTAGCTAAAAAAGAAATTAGATCATAATGACTTAAAATTCCCTTAAGCTTCATATCTTTATTGACAACAATAAGTTTTGAGATTCGTTTTTCTTTAAAGATCGAAACTGCCCTGGAAATTAAATCATCATCATAAACAACAAAAATTTGGTTTTTCTTCTTTTTTAAAAAATCGCCGATCGAAATATTGAAAAGATCAAATTTCATAAAAAAACCGAGGAGCCTTCTTGCTGAAGCAATACCGATAAATTTTTCATTTTCGTCAAAAACAGGAAGGTAATGGATCTTAGAATCAATAAAAAGTTGAGCCAATTTATTTAAAGGAGTATTTAAATAAACGTGAGGCGGGTGAAACAAACAATTTTCGACTTTAGCATTAGAAGGATATGATGCTTTAATTATTGTATAGTAGGGGTTGATTACTCCTAAATATTTTCCATCTTCTGAAAAAACAAAGCCTCCATCGTGCGATGTAGAAAGTTTTAGAAGAGCCGAAGATAAAGTTTCGGAAGAAGAAATTTTAATGACATTGGTTGTTTTAACAATATCTTTTAACCTAACCATACGTAAAAAAAAGAATAGAACTAATTCGCCAACTTGTCAAGAACAAACCGTCCGTTTTTATAGATTAGTTTTTTTTGCCCGTTTTTTAAAAAAACATCGACGCTTCTGTCGGTTGTTGCAATAATATCGGTGTGTTCTGCCGAATCGTTGTAGCCCAACTCCTGCCAACTTTTCCCGGACATGAATTTTGGGTTGCCGGAAAAACAGTCGTGGTAACTTGAGCCCAAGGCAAGATGAGTGTTCCCGTACTTGCCGCCGAAATTTTCATCAAACAAGGTATTGGCCATGAATTTGGTGATTTTCGAAAAACGGACATCGGTCAGGGAAAACTCGCCGATATGATCGGCTCCTTTTTGTTTAATCATTTCCAAAAGCAGTTTTTCGTTTTTTTCGGCCCTGGCTTTGACAAGTTTACCGTCTTTAAACTCAAGATAGATCTTTTGAATAATATTCCCAAAACGATACAACGGAAAGTCAAAATAAATATGACCGTTTGTTTCCCGCCAGTCAGGTGAGGTAAAAATCTCAAAGCTTGGAATATTGCGGCCGTCAACACCGACAAACTTCCTTTTTTCGCCGTACTTGATCCACAGATCCGTGTTTTTGGCGGTTAAGTGAATCTTATCAATTGGCATTTCGTTTAGCTGTTTTATAATCCCCTTCACTTCGGTAAATGTCGACCGCCATTTCTTAATCGGATCGGTTTTATCTAAAAAACAAGCTGTGGCAATCTGATTCCAGTACTCTTCCTCACTTATGCCTGCCTCTTTAGCCATGCCTTCGGTACCATATAAACAGAGTGACCAGGTAAGTTTTCCCCGATCTTCTTTGTTAAACAACCATTTTTTTAAAAGCTTTGATGCCTGTTGAGCCCGAAAAATTTTGGTTGGATCAACATCTTTCAAATGAAGTGGATCGCGGTCTGCCATTAAATAAATCTTATGATCTATGGTATTAACCAAGGCCTTGGAATAGTCTTTAGGAAAAAAATCCAACTGGTGACTCTGAGCAAATTCATAAAAAATCTTACTAAAAGATTCTTCGTTTATTTTTAAAAGCGGATGAGCACCTTTTTCAAGGATACGCAAATAGATTTTAAGAGCAAGAGGCATTGCCGGTAGATCAAACTGCAAATAAACAACGTCTTTTTTCCCAATACCGGCTCCGCCGCCAAGAGCAAAGTCGACCATCACCGATGCATAGTTTTGAAGTATTTTTTCCTCAGGCACAAACATGAGAAGATTTTAACAAATTATTTCCGGTATTGGTCGATAAGATTTTTTAGCTTTATTGTTTCTTTTCTTGGGTCTTTGGCAAAAATAATTGCCCGAGATAAGGAAATAATCAGTCCTTTTTTTTTGGAATTCAGGCCGGTTTGGACAGTCTTTTTTACATCCCCGCCCTGGGCACCTATTCCCGGAATAAGAAGCGTCATGTCCCCAACAATTTTTCTTACTTCTTTCAATTCTTTTGGGTAGGTAGCACCAACCACCAACATACAGTTTTTATTCTTGTTCCATTTTTCAAATACGTTTTGAGCAACGATCTTATAGAGAAGTTTTCCTTTTATTTTTAAATTTTGAAACTCACCGCTGCCGGAATTTGAAGTTTTGCATAAAACAATAATCCCTTTGTCCTTATAATCCAAAAACGGTTTGATTGCCTCTTCGCCCAAATAAGGATGAACCGTTAGCGCATCAACACCCAAGTAGTCAAATGCAAAACCAGCATATCCTTTGTTCGTATTGCCGATATCTGCCCGTTTGGCATCCAAAATAATCGGAATTTCCGGGTGTTTTTTCTGCAGATAGTCACAGGTCATCTCCAACTCTTCAATACCCTTTTTTCCACGGCACTCATAAAAAGCGCTGTTAGGCTTATAACCACAAACTAAATCACTTGTAACATCAACAATTGCTTTGTTGAAATCAAACTGCGGATTTTTATGGGTTTTAATAGAAATAGGAATTTTTTCGATATCAGGATCAAGACCAATACAAACTAAAGAACCGTTTTTTTCGATAATTTTGTCTATTTTTTGTTGAAAGTTCATATTTGTTTTTTGGATATATTTTCCGCCCATTTAGCCGGATTTTTAAACCAAAGATCTATCAAATTTTTTTCTTCTATTTTCAATAATTTTTTCTTGAATGCCTCCTGGATAATTATTTTTCCTGTTGTTAAAGCAATAAGTTTGATTTTGTTATCTGCCAAATTATTTTTGGAGATCTGAGATTCGTAGGTTGTTGTTGCAAGGCAGTAGGTTACTTTCCCTCCAAGCTCTCTGACCGTCTGAGCATTGTTGACAGAACTTGCCGCCGTTGATATATGGTCTTCAATAATTACCACCTTACTCCCTTTTTTTAGATAACCTTCCAACTTGTTACCTTTACCATAACTTTTTGTCGTCGGTCTGACGTATACCAACGGTAATTTTAACCTATAAGCGATGAGAGAGGCCTGGGGAATAGCTGCACTCGCCGTCCCAGAAATATAATCAATATTTTCTAAACCAATCTTTTCCTTGATAATTTTTACATAATAATCAACTATCTCTCGTCGAGCTTGAGGGTATGAAAGAACAACTCGATTGTCTAGATAGATAGGGCTTTTAATTCCTGAAGTAAAAGTAAATGGAGGGTGAAAACGAAAGTTAACCGCATTAATTTTAATAAGAGTTAAAGCCGTCTTAACTGCAATTTTTTCAAATAAAAGACTTTCCATAAATCTAATAATAATTTATAATATAAACAAATGAGACGTGCCGAAATATTCAATCTAACTTATAGCTGCGATCAGCCTTTTCAGATCGAAAAAATTTATCAAACCAAAGGATTCACCTATCCATGCCATACCTGCAAAACTCCAAATACCGCTTACCAATATGCGGTCATAAATGGGATTGGCGAACCTCAAGGCTCTATATACTACTGCGAAAAATGTAACCCTAATAATATAGAAGCCGTCCGTCGTCACTATTTAAAAAATATGGGCTATACCTACTAGGTTTTTAATATTATTAGTTTTTTCTTTCTTCATATATCCTATAAGACCATTTTGGATTTCTTTGTATATTTTATAACTCCGTAGATAGACAGCCGAACCGACGCCGACCAATGTCGCACCGGCCAATATCATCTCAACCGCATCCTGCCACTGCTCCACTCCCCCCGTACCTAAAATGGGAATTTTCACCGCTTCATAGATCTCATAGATTTTGGCAACAGCAATCGGCTTAATGGCTGGTCCGGACACACCACCTTTTTTAGCACCCAATATCGGTTGACGTTTTTTGATATCAATAACCATTCCTTGAGAAACAGTATTTATAGCAGAAATAGCATCGGCTCCGGCTTGCTCGCAGGCTTTAGCCACTTCGGCAATACTCTCTACATTTGGCGAGAGCTTGGAAATTATTGGAATTTTATCTGCTTCTTTTTTGGCAAGTTTGGTCATTTTAGCCGCTGAGTCGGCTTTATTTGCAATAATTTCTCCAAACTCATCACCGACGTTTGGGCAAGATAAATTAAGCTCTATAGCAAATGGTTTTAATTCGGCTACCTCTGCGGTTAACCTTTGAAAATCTGTTGCTTTCGCAGCAAAAATACTGACAATTACAGGAACGTCATAGGTTTTTAAAAAAAGCTTAACTTGCTTTTTTGCTTCTTGAAGACCCGGGTTTCGCAATCCCACTGAGTTGATAAAGCCATGACCGTATTTGGCCACTCGGGGGATCGGATTGCCCTCCCTTTTTTCAACCGTAATTGATTTTAAAACAATACAGCCTGCCCCAGCTTCAACTGCAATTTTGTGACCAGGAATGTCGTTGATAATTCCCGAGGGTAAAAACAAAGGGTTTTTCAATTTTTTTCCAAAAAGATTTACCTCAAGTTTCATATCCCAGTTTAAACTTAAAACTTTTAGTCCATTAGCTGGTTCGGTTTTTCTCAATTCATCAACTTCGTAAAAACAGCAACTTTCCAAAACAACTTTTTTTTCATATTTTTTTTTAGAGTAAAAAAAAAGAGAGCCTCTAGCTCTCTTTTTTTTAAAGAAAATAACAATTTTTATAATAAATTAACATTCTGAGAAAAAATAATAGTAAGAAAATATTTCTTTGTCAAGCATAAATTAACACTTGAATTTTATTTATATTTTCTTATAATCTAAATAAGAATTAGTAGACAGTAAAAATATCTCCATTTTCTTTCCCAAAGATCGTTTTACTGTAGACATGATTGATTTGCAAAGTAATTGACATGGAGAAAAATAATAAATCAAAAGGTCAAATCGAAGACCTTATCACAAAAGAAGCGATAAAATTCTATCTTGATGCTTTGGGAACAGGTCCAAAAGAGGCCAAAACCTATATCCTCGAAGATATGGTAATTGTCCGCTTCCAGTGTAAGCTTTTACCAATAGAGCGGAAACTTCTTAAAACCCAGAACGGTCTTCATCTCGTAAAAAATATCAGAGAAATTCTCCATAATCTCACTGCCGATGACATGAAAAAGATAATTACCGAAATTACAAATCATGAGGTCGTCAGCATCCATACCGATATAAGCACAAAAACCGGTGAGATTGTTGAGATCTTTGTTTTGAGCTGTAATTTCGAGAAAGAACTCGATTCATAAAAAGCAGTCTGTAGAAATAAGTCTTGTAACTTTGTTACGTGATTAGTTGGACAGAATTCTTCAAAGATGAATCTTCATAATCATCTATGTCCAACGATTTATTTAAAACTCTTGTTTGGATTTTTTTTATCTCAAATACGCTTTGCATTCTTATTCTAATAGAAACTCTTTTTTTCAAAAAATCATTAATTACCCTTTTTATTGTTATTTTTTTTACTATTTACTATCTCAACCTGAAGCTTTTTAAAAAAAGTTGATATAATTTAGTTGGATCTTTTGGGCGGGTGGCGGAATGGCAGACGCGCAGGTCTCAAAAACCTGTGAAGGCAACTTCATGAGGGTTCGACTCCCTCCTCGCCCACCAGAATCCGCACCAATTCTCTTGGTTCTTCAACAAAAAAATCGGGTTTGTTTTCCATAAGTATTTTTTTTGTGTTCAAACCCCAGGAAACGCAGAGTATTTTTACGCCGATCTTATGACAGCTTTCAATATCCCGTACCTCGTCACCAACATAGTAAATGTCTTTTTTAGATAAATTGTATTTCTTTATTAGCTTCTTTAAAGCTTTGTCTTTCCCAAAAAGATTGCTTTCACTATAAACAAAATCAAATATTTCCAGCTCATTTGCCTTTAAAAATTTATTAATATTTTCTAAAGAATTCGAAGAAAGTATCCCTATTTGGCACTTCGATTTAAGACTCAAAAGCATCTCTTTTATTCCGGGAAAGGGTCGTATTTTATCCATATTTTCATTGAGTTCTTTTTGGGCTTTTCTTATGATAGAAACCACAAGTGGTATTTTCAACCAAGAGATTTCATACTCTTTCATTAGCTGTTTGTAGGATTTTGACCTAAATTCTTGAATGATTTTTTTATCGCTAAGATTTGTAATCTTATATTCTCTGACTATTTCACTAACTTTTTTAAAATGAAAAGAAAGAGTATCGGCGAGTGTTCCGTCAAAATCAAAAATTATAGTTTTATTTTTTATATTTATTATTTAAAATTTTTTAATGCTAATAATATTGTTTTGTATTTTGATTATCCTTTTTATTGTCTATTTATTTTCCAGTCCAAAATTTTCTCCTATCCCTTATTTTCCCACAAGCAAAAAGGATCTCCCACTTATTATAAAAGCACTGGGATTGAAAAACAATCAGACCGTTGTTGATCTTGGAGCGGGAAACGGCGTCGTCATCTTTGAAGCATCAAAAATCGCTTTTAAAAAAAAACTAAAGACAAAATTTATTATGATTGAGATTAATCCCATCTTGGTTTTTGTTTTGCATCTCCGGCGATTGTTTTCTCCAAATAAAAAAAACATAAAAATTATTTATGGTGATATTTTCAAATCGGACTTTCTAAACTTTACCAACTTTGAAGACTTTATAACTTTTTATATTTACATTAGCCCCTGGCTCATCGACAAACTAATTAAAAATTTTAAATTAAAAACTGAAAATTTTTCAGTTGTCTCTTATATGTATCCTTCAAAAATATTAAAACCAAGAGAAAAAATAATTAACGGTTATCATCATATTTATGTTTATAATTAATTATGATTGACGCTTTAACAACGGCCGACCAACAATTGACGATCGTAATAAGGAATTTTATTCCTCATAATCATTTTTTTGACTCTATTTTTTCTTTTTTTTCGTTTTCCGGCGCCTCAATTTTCATCTGGCTTTTAGTTGTAATCTTTGTCATTTTAATTGAGGAAATTCAGCATCCAGGCATCCAAAAAACCGATCGGATCTTCGTATTTTATTTTTTTTTAAACTTTGGCCTTTCTTATTTTTTAAACGAATTTATTCTAAAAAATATTTTTCAGCGCCTCCGTCCAACTACTTTTAGCCAATTGCAACAAATTTCGGCCAGCTTTACCTGTCCCGTGGATTTTTCTTTTCCCTCAAGTCATGCTGCTACCGCCTTTGCCGCAGCCACAACACTCGCTCATTTTGATAAAAAAAGACAGTGGTTTTATTATTTTATCGCCTTTTTGATTTCTTTTTCGCGAATTTATCTGGGTTGCCACTGGTTTTTTGACGTGCTAGCCGGTGGTCTGCTCGGTTTTTTAATAAGTAAAATTATTTTATTTAAATAGTCTTTTCCACTGTGTAGAATTTGATGCGGTCGCCGCGGAACATGAGATCAATTTCTCCTGTTGGACCGTTGCGGTGCTTGGCGATGTAAAGTTTAACCAATCTTTTGTTCTGATCGACCAGATCCTCACTTTCCTCCTCGTGGTAAATAAACATAACAACGTCGGCATCCTGTTCAATAGCTCCTGACTCTCGCAGGTCTGCAAGTTGGGGTTTTTTGGTCCCTCGCTGCTCAACCGCGCGTGAAAGCTGGGAAATGGCGATTACCGGAATTTTCAGCTCACGTGCCAGGTTTTTCAATCCCTGGGAAACAAAAGAAACTTCATTTACCCGGTTGTCAAAACGGCGGCCGGCATCGGCAAGTTGGAGATAGTCGACAATAATAAGCTTGATTTTTTTCTCAACCATTAGTTTTCTTGCTTTGGTGCGCATCTCCAAAATCGATGCACCAGGTGTGTCGTCGATATATATTGGGGCTTCGTAAAGCTGACCCATCGCTTCGGTCAGTTTTTTATAGTCTTCATCGGAAAGCCGGCCCGTCTTTAAACGCCAGGCATCGATATCGGCCTGACCAACCAAAAGCCGGTCTACCAACTCCTCCTTACTCATCTCAAGGGAAAAAAATCCAACCGGGATTTTTTCCTTGGTAGCAGCATTTAAAGCAATATTCAAAGCCAAAGATGTTTTACCTACACCTGGACGTGCCGCCAAAACAATCAAATTGGAAGGCTGCAGTCCTGAAAGTTTGTTGTCGAGTTCTGGAAATCCCGTACTCACACCTCGAATGTGTAAACCCTTTTTCATAAACTCTTCAAGCCGTTCGAAGCTTTCACCCAGTATTTCTTTTAAATCGATAAAATCACGGTGCAAATGCTCCTGGGCCAAAGCAAAAATTTCCGCTTCTGCTACATCGAGAAGTTTTTTGACGTCTCCTTTTTCGTCAAAAGATCTTGTCACAAGGTTTGAAGAAATCTCGATCAGTTTTCTTTTAGTAAATTGGTCTTTAACAATCCGTCCATAATGTTCGATATATGCCGAAGTCGGAACGGTATTTATAAGATCAGAAAGATAGCTTTTCCCACCGATTTTTTTTAAATCGCCGCTTTTTTTCAGTACGTCTTGAATAGTAATAAGGTCAATCGGTTGTTGTTTCTCAAAAGAAGTAATCATTGCCGAATAAATAATCTGGTGTTCGGGAAGATAAAAATGTTCAGGCTTTAAAAATTCGGCGACTGAATTTATGGCCGAAGAGTCAATCAAAATCGCACCAAGCACAGACTTTTCGGCTTCAATATCGTGTGGAGGAATTTTGGGATCAGCCATCAATAAAATGTCTAATTTTTAATTAATCCAATTAACCTAATCAAATCCCAAGCTCCAATTATTGGATTATTTTGTGCTTTATTAGAAATTAGTATAATTTAATTCTCCAAAATAACTATCTTCAACTCTTCTTCCAGCTCCTCCGGTTTGATAACGAGTTTCGGAACCGGTGCTATTTTCTCCATACCCATCTTTTTTAAAAATTCGGAAACTTGTGCCAGTTTGTCCCAACCGTAGTGCATAGGAATAACAATTGAAGGCTCAAATTTCTTGATCACTCGGGTGGCTTGGTCGGCATCAATTGTATAAACTCCACCAACCGGAACCATCAAAATATCGACTCCGCCAATCATGTCAACAAATGAGTCATCCGGCACAAATCCCAAGTCGCCGCAGTGTAAAACCGAAACGCCGTCTGCCTCAATCTTATACAAAATATTTTCTCCTCTTTCTGCGCCTTTTTTGTCGTCGTGGAAACTGAGATAACCGGTGATTCTTACTCCTTTTTTTTCAAACTCACCGGGCAGATTGATAAGTAGTTTCTCACCTGCAATTGGCGGATTGACTAATTTTTCTTGATTATGGTCTTTATGATCGTGAGAAACGGTAACAATATCAGCCTCAATCTTGGGAAATTTAATTTCCACCATCTTGGGATCAAATGGATCGGTAACCAGTTTCGCTTCTTTGGTTTTTATTAAAAAAGAAGAATGACCAAGATATTTTATTTCCATAAGTAGTGAAAGAATATCAAAATCCCCATTTTTTTTCAATATTAAAAATGGGTGATCGACGGGATTTGGACCCGCAACATTCGCCTCCACAGGGCGACGCTCTACCGTTGAGCTACGATCACCAATGCTTTTTATTTTATCATA
>CAZJFG010000018.1:0-14192 GCA_964545385.1 uncultured Gammaproteobacteria bacterium
AGATTGAGATCCGCAACTTTTACCTGTTGGATCTTCAAAGTCGTTCGTAGTGCTTCGTTTTTGGGAAGGCAAGAAAACTTAACCGTGACTTTGTTTTCTAAAGGAAAGATATAGGTCACGCCGACTTTTACTTTTTCTTTTGTTTTTGAGGTTTTTTCATCAAGATTCGTATCCCAGTCTATATATGTATTATTATCAATGGTTTCTGTGTCGCATGTTTGTTCAATAGTATCTGTTCCGGTTTCAAGCCAGTTTGAGTCCGCATCCGTAAGTGTCATCGTACCGGCTGTTGTTTCATCGACAATCTTCAAGGAACCATCTTCAAAAGTAAATCGTTTCTCGTTAAAAGAGTCTCCGCTTTCAAGCTTGTAAATACCGCGGATTACCTCGTCCTGCCGTGAGTCCGAACCCGATTTTATTCCGGCATAGATTTCCTTGCTAAAGCTGTCATCAGACTTTTCTATCTTAGTTGCATTTGCGCCTTCGATATTTTCCGGCGTTTTGTAAGCTAGAAGATAGGTAAGTGCCTCGCTTGTGTTTGCCGAAATCTGAAAACTGTTGTTGCTAAAAGAAATATTTGTTTGCAAAGGTTCTGTCGAATAGGCAACAGGTACAGGGATGTAGGGGACAACTGAGTTGACAAGCAAGATTAATGCTGAGAATGAGGAAAATATTTTTTGAAGAATCCTCTTTTTAATTCTCATTTAATTTGGATTTTAGCAATACTATTTTTATTGGTTTCGATTCTACACCCCTTTTTTCTGAAAAGCAACTGAATTTGTTCTTTCAAGAACAAAAGTAAGTTTCATTGATTTTTCCGAAGAATAATATGCATAGGTTTTTTGTCATACGCAACAGCTTTTCAGTGGTTTAGTTATATTATTCTGTTATTTTAACTGCATTGACAATTTTTATTTGGATAGAGGATGTTAGACAAAGAAATTTATATACGAACGATAGAGAAACATTTTATTTTAGAGTTATTGAAAAGCTAAGAGAGATTGGTTGGTTAAAGCGTGTGAAATTACTTGAAACTCAAACTGGTCAGGGTATGAAGAAAATAATCAAAGTTGAAATCGAAGGAAAAAAAAACCGCGTCGAAAATAGTTTTGATGGTAGAGAAATTTATAAAATTAACGAAGAATACCAATAAACAAAAAGATTATATACGCTATATTATTATCGGCTTGTTTTTGCCTATGTGATTAAGGCGAGGGGTTTTCACAGTCTCCTATGAGCACAAGCCGTAAGACCTCATTTAAATAATAAACTTATTTTTATTTTCGTCAACGGACTATACGCTACAAAAAAGTAGTTTTAGCTTGGTAATAAGATATAATTTTTACAATATATGTCCCTATATCAATTTGTGATTAGGTACAAATATAAATTGATTTTTGCTTTACCATATTTCTTATTGCCAGGAAGTATAATAGGACAAAATGCAAAAAAATATTTCTCTAGTTGTTATCAGCTACAACAATCAAGATACTATCGAAAAAACCTTTCAATCCGTAAGAGGTTTGGTTCACGAAATTATTCTTGTTGATAATAGTTCAACAGACAGAACGCTTGAAATCGCCAAAAAATACAAAGCGAGAATACTTTTTTACAAAGGGAAAAACCGTGGAATTCAATGTCAGATGGGAGTTGATAAAGCAAAAAACGACTGGATATTAGTACTTGACAGCGATGAGGCTCTCTCGAAATCGTTGAATAAGGAAATTAATCAATTACGAACTACCAATTGCGGATTAAATAAGTTTTACGGTTTTTTTATAAAATTCCAACCGTATTATCTGGGACGGAAGATATATCATGGTGGTGAGAACTATAGAAAATTAATTCTTTTCAATAAAAAAAAAGGGAAGATGATGTTTAAGCAAATACATTACGTCTGGCATATTCCTTCAAAAAAAGTAGGCGTTTTGAAAAACAAAGCCGACCATCATTCATACCGTAATTTAGTCGACCTTTATAAGAAATTTTATACCTATGGAATTGAAGAGGCAAAACTGCGGTGCAAAAAAGGCGAAAAACCCAGCTTAAAAAAAATATTCATGTATCCTGCTCATATGTTTTGGGCAAGATTTATAAAAGATAAGGGATACAAGGATGGTTTTTTTCGAATTCCTCTGGATTTGGGATTTGCCTGTATGGAATTTATTACGTATTTTAGTATGCTATTTATAGGCCCAAAACTCAAAAGTCAAAGCCTAAAACAAAAAAATAGGCTTCAAAAATTATGAAAATTATATTTGTCAGTAATATTTATAAGGAGGAAGAAAAAAAAGAGGTAAAACGAATATGCGGAGAAATTAAAAAGCTTGGGTTTGAAGATTATGAGATTTTTGTCCATGATGGGATTAAAAATAACCGTGGATTTGCTTATGGCATCAATCGTGGTATCGAAAAAGGGTTGAAAAAAGGCGGTGAAGTCTTTGTTGTATTTAACACGGATATATCCTTAAATAGATTAAATAAAAAATTAATAACCAATGGCTTAACAAAATTCGATATTTTGGGGTTTGCCTGTAAACAAGACAATACTACCTACTATGGCGGCCAAATTGATAAATGGCGGATGAGTGGCGGACTGATCAAAAATAAACCCGATATTCAATATTTTTCAACCGATTTCGTTTCCGGTTCCCTTATGTTTATAAAAAAAGAAGTTATCGAAAAAACTGGATTAATGGACGAGTCTTACTTTTTTTACTATGATGAGGTTGACTTTTGCTATCGTGCTAAAAAGCGAGGATTTAAAATTGGTATTGATTCAAAAAATACCTACACGCACTTCGAATTTTCGAAAATTAATCCGGCAAAAGATTATTTTTTAGCAAAAAACCGTGTAAAATTTTTGCTTAGGTACGGAAACAGCCAGCAGAAATTTTATGAAGTTTTACGTAGTCCCAAAACTATCATTGAGTACTTCCCGCTTATTAAATCGATTATTTCCAAGAGCAGTTTCCTTACGGATTTCTTCAGTTTGAATATTTCCTCAATTCTCAACAAACTCCTTCATTTCGGCCTTTTTATTTTTTTGGTGAGAAACCTGGACCCTTCGGAATATGGGATCTATACTTTGGTTTGGGCTTATATTGCCATTTTCAATCCTTTTGTCGATCTTGGAACTACCAATTACGGATTGATTTATTTACCCAAAGAAAAAAAAGCCGGTTTGAACCGCTTAATTTCAATGAGATTTTTTGTAGCATTCATAATCTATATTTTAACCAATGTATTTGCTTGGCTTACTTTTAAAACTCAGCCTTTGGTTGCACTTTTTGTTCTTCTTACCTCAACAACGACACTTTCAAATGTTTGGTCCGGAACATATTTGATTCTTAATTCGATTCGCCAAAAAGTTTACTATTCCTCAATAGTATCTTTGTTTTTCAACCTTTTTTTTGTGGTTATAATAATTGTATTTTATCTGTCTAAGAGAAATCTTTTCTCAATTTTTTTGGCCATATTTCTCAGTTACCTTGTCTATCTAATTGTGAATTTTTACCTTGTGAAACATGAAGTCGGCAAAATCAGTTTATCCATTGAGCTTGGCGCGTGGTTTGATATATTCAAAAAATCTTACATTTACGTGCTACTTAGCTTTTTTAGCGGATTATATTTTAAACTCGATCTGTTCTTGCTTAATTTTTTGAAGTCGGAAACCGAAGTCGGAATTTATTCCTCAGGATATAAGTTTTTGGATGCTTTGGTACTTATTAGCGGTAGTTATAATATTGTTGTTATGCCCATTATCAGCCGGCTTGCTAAAGACAAAAATGCCTTGAAAAAAAAGCTTAAAAAAGATATCATCCTTCTGATTTCCATTGCTTTACCCGTAGTTTTCCTATTTTATTTTTTCGCACCAATTTTTTTACCTTTGATTCTCCAGGGAAGATATGTGACGGGTATTCAGGTGGCCAGGATTGTGATCTTTAGTTTGCCTTTTATTTTTCTCTCATCTATTTTCAATAACGTCTTGTACGCCTGGAAAACCCCACAGTATGTTCTGTACATTTACATTTTCCAGGCAATTTTGAATCTTACACTGAATTTGGTATTTATTCCTCTCTTTTCCATCTGGGCAGCGGCCTATATCACGGTTTTGTGCGAACTGATAAATGCTGGTATAACAAGTTATCTAGTCATTAGAAAATTTAAAAATGAAAATTTCGGTTGACGCAGGTGCTTTGTGCGCCGATAAAAATCACCGTTTTGGTAATTTTATATTCACCGAGAATTTTTTGAAAGCTTTAACAGTTTACGATCGAAAACAAAAATATTTTTTCTACACTTTTTGTGATAAGCCAAAAACAAAAAGTCTTCAGCCAAAACTGTTCTGGTCAAAACTAAGAGTTTCTATCGAGGAATTGATTAGTAAAAAGGACTATTATTTTGCTCTGAACCAATCGTTGCCTATTTTTACCCCGGCAAAAATCATTTCCTTTTCCCATGGATTAGCATTTCATTTTTTTTCGCAACTATACCCGGATTCGGCAAGAAAAATGGAAGGGCAGCATAAGGAAATGATTAACCGCTCGGCCAAAATAATCGTACCATCCATAAAAGTAAAAAAAGAATTGGTCGATGTTTACCGATCAGACGAATCAAAAATAGTTGTTATTCCCTATGGTGTGCCGTTGGATATGACAAATAAAGTTCAAAATACGAAGTTGAAAGTCCAAAGACCGAATAAGTTTTTTTTGGCGGTAGGAATGAGCCATCCGATAAAAAACCAAAAAATTCTGCCGGCGGACAAATACAAATTTGTGATTGCCAACAACATTTCAAGACGTAAATTAAGAAGATTTTATCAAGAGGCGATTGCCCTGGTAACTACTTCATTCTATGAAAGTTTTAACCTGCCTGTTTTGGAGGCTTTGGCTTTGGGTTGTCCGGTGATCGGTTTAAATTCGGCTATTATTCCGGAACTTGCGCCATATGTGAACCTTTGCAACAACGAAAGTGAACTTTCATTTATGATGGAAAAAGCCAAACAAAAAGGCCTGCCAAAACCAGATACAAAAGAGATAAAAGAAAAATTTTCATGGAAGAAATATGTTACAAAGATTCGAACAATCGTAACATGATTAAAGTTGCCCTGATTCGCGGAAGTTATCTCAACAACTTTGAAGGTCAAAACTATATCTTTGACAAAAATATTCATCTTACGGCTTTTTCCTCATTAAAACCATTGAACGCAGAGTTTCCCTTTTCTGTCGTCCGTTTGTTGTCGCTTGGTGATTTTCAAAAGATCACTTTTTTAAAAAAGCCTGTTAAGATTTTGGCCAATAGATTGTTTGGTGATAGCCAGAATCTTTTTGGTCTGGAAAAATATGCCAGCCGGTTTGATATCTTTCACACCGCAGATCCACACTACTACTACAGTTATCAGTTGGCCAAACTCCGACAGGGAGGATTGATAAAAAGACTTATTTCTACTTCCTGGGAGATAATTCCTTATAACAACGAGACGGTTGCCAGAAAAAAATTCATCAAGAAATTTACCCAAAAATACGTTGATCTTTTTATCTGTTATACTCAAAAAGCAAAAGACTGTTTGGTAAAAGAAGGCATTGCGGAAAACAAAATTAAGGTTGTCACGTTGGGAGTTGATTTAAATAAATTTCAAGTTAAAAGTTCAAAGCTGAAAGCTGGAACTCAAAGTTGCAAACTATTATTTGTGGGAAGGGCAGTCGAGGAAAAGGGGATTTATGATCTAAAACAGGCTGTGGCCGGATTAAAGAATATTAGTTTAAAGATCGTTGAGTTTGGCTCGAGAAACTATCAAAAAATGCCCGAAATTTATCAGCAAGCAGACATTTTGGTTTTACCTTCTAAAAAAACCAAGACCTGGGAAGAACAGTATGGTATGGTTTTGGTAGAAGCAATGGCATCGGCTATTCCGATTGTAGCTTATGAGACAGGCGCGATAAGCGAGATTGTGCAAGACGCGGGAATTCTTATCCCTCAAGACACGAAAAAACTTCATGACGCAATTAAATATTTGGCCGGAAATTTCAAACAAAGGGAAAAACTTGGTAAAATTGGAAGAAAGAGAGCGGAAATTTATTTTGATGCGAAAAAAACAGCCAAATCATTGGCAAAAATCTATGAACATCTCAGTCGTAATAATTACCAATAAAAAATTAAACGGGATTCAGGATTGTTTAAAAGCAGTTGATTTTTGTGATGAGAAAATTATTTTACAAGGGGAGATTTCAGACTTTTCTGAGCAAAGAAATACTGGAATGGAAAAAGCAAAAAACTGCTGGGTTCTTTTTGTGGATGACGATGAGATCGTATCAAAAGCGCTGGCTTCCGAAATTCAATCGGTAGTCCGCAATCCGAAATCAAAAAATGCTTTTTATATAAAACGCCGTGATTTTTTCTGGGGAAAAGAACTGAAATATGGGGAAACATGGAAATTGAGGAATCGTGGCATTGTCAGATTGGTAAAAAAAGGTTCTGGAAAATGGGTAGGAAAAGTACACGAAGTATTCGTGAGCAAGCATCCAGTATCCTGTATTGGACATTTAAAAGAATATCTTAATCATTATCCTCATCCGACCATAAAGGAATTTGTCCAAAAGATAAATTTTTATAGCGATTTGCGTGCCGAAGAATTGCGGCAAAAAGGTAAAAAATTTTGTCTCTGTGAACTGATTTTTTTACCTTTTTTCAAGTTTATTTTTACCTACTTTGTTTATCTTGGATTTTTGGACGGGCCGGCGGGGTTCGTCTATGCTTTTTTGATGAGTTTTCATTCGTTTTTAGTTCGAGGAAAACTTTATAAACGTGCTTAACCTTATTTTCTATCTCCTATTTTTTGCGTTTTCCCTTGGCATGCTTGGTCGTATTACATTTTTAAACCAGCAGATAAACGGATATTTCTACGAAATCCTCATGCTTTTTTTGCTTATTTGTTTGCTTATCGGGAAAGGATTAAAGCCTCTTATAGATGCCTATAAAAAAAACAAGTATATTTTTTGGTTTTTTTTATTCACTTTTCTGACATATTTTATAGATTTTTCTAAATATGGTTTTTTAGAAAACTCTATTGGTTTTCTATACCAATTGAGACTCATTTATTATTTTGTTTTCTTATTTTATGTAAAAGATTCTATTTCCGCAAAGCCGGTAAATTTTTTTATTGTTTTGACGGCAGTTTTTTCTTTTTTGCAATATTTGCTTTACCCGGATTTAAGAAATTTGCTTTATGCCGGTTGGGATCCGCATCTTTATCGTATGTTTGGTACATATCTTGACACCTATGTAGCAGTAACAATATACGGTTTAATTTTCCTTTATTTGCTTTTTCAGGAAAAATCTTTTGTAAATAATGTCTTGTGTGCCTGTTACATGGTTTTTATACTGATGACTTTTTCAAGACTTGGTTACCTTGCGATTTTAATCACTCTTGTTTTCGTCTACCTAAAAAATGTTAAAAAAGTATTGGCTATTCTTGGATGTGCATTGGTTGTTTTTTTGTTTATTCCAAAACCTTGGGGAGAAGGCGTAAATCTGGCCCGGACTTTTTCGATAGAATCGCGATTGAACGATTACAAAAAAGCGGTTCAACTCTGGAAAAAATCACCTTTGTATGGTATCGGTTATAACAGGATTCGCTATGTTAAAAATGATCTGTTTAGTCACTCGGGTGCTTCTTATCACTCAAGCTATATGATTATTCTAACAACAACCGGAATTGTTGGCCTGTTGCTATTTTTATTTTCCATCTTTAGGCTTTCCACTTTTACGCCCCAGGCTGTTTTTTATGTGCTTTTTGTAAGTTTGGTTTCTTTGGGAGACAACGCACTTCTTCATCCTCTTGTTCTTTTTTTCCTTATTTCTTTGCTGAGCCTTAATCCTTCTCGCAAATGATTTTTATTTCTTTGGATTCAATATTGCCGGCAATATCTTCAGCGGTGACGGTAATTATGTTTTCTCCGGATTGAAGTTTGATCGAGCTTTGAAAGTCGCCCAAGACATTAACAACAACGGGTAAACCGTTAATTTCAACGACTACTTCTTTATCGGTTTTTCCAACGACTAGAACCTCTTCTTTACTGGTTTTGGATTCATCGGTAGGCGAGGCAATTTCCAGCCTAGGTTTATCCTTTATGTATGTGACTGTGTAGTCGGCAGTTCTCTCTGTCGTTTTGCTGTTTTTCGAAGAGGCAATAATATAAATTTTATTTTCACCGGCAATAAGATTGTTTATTTGGGCATCAAAATTATCTTCAACTTCTTTTTCATCGATCTTCCGGTCATTAAGGAAAATCGAAACCGTATCAAAATTCGAGACATGACCGCTAAGGGTAATTGAAGCGGAGTTTGTTGCATTCAAAATATTGTCGATTTGCACAGTGCCGTAAAAGTCGTCATTTTTCGATATTGAAGTCGTAGTTTTATCTTTATTAAAAAGATTACCGATATAAGCGGAACCACTCAGTAAAAACTTTATTCCGTAGCTTAAAATAAAATATATTAAAAGAAGAGAAATCAATCCAATAAAAAATATGCTGCGTTTTATTTTTTTTTGACGATGCGATTCCAATTTTCCCATATAGTTTGAGAGCCGACTGTCGGATTCGAACCGACGATCTGCTGTTTACGATACAGCCGCTCTACCAACTGAGCTAAGCCGGCACAATTATACTCATTATTTTAGTTTGGGAGTGGGGAATTTGCAAGAAGACAGATTTTTTCTTGATATATTAATCCGAAGATGCAAAATAGTAGTGTATAGTCCGTAAACGATTTTTTACACCTGATATAAAATATAATATTGACATTGGCTTACTATTTAAAAGATCTTGTCATTTTTACGGTTTTTTTACGGTTGGTTTTTCTGGTATTTGATTTTCTCGAATGTGTACTAGTTCATAAATTAAGTAATAGAAGCTGGAAAGTCACAGCGCTTTATCTTTCTAATCTGGTTACTTTTTTTGTTACGTGTGTTTATGCCCAGTGTGATGTTATTCCGCTATTTTTCTTACTCACTGCAATTTATTTTCTTAAAAAAAAGAAAGAGATGATTTCGATGTTACTTTTTCTTTTGCGGTTCTGGCAAAAACCTGGCCGGTTTTTTTTCGGTTGTTATTTATAGAGAACCGAAAGATAAAAAAATTTTTTTCTGATTTTTTCCATTAGTTTCAATGATTATATAGGAATAATATTTAAAAGTAATTATTTAAGTATTGCCAAATCGATTGTCGGCCATCGAAGTCTGTTTAGCATATGTGAGTTTGGAAAGTTGATTCATTTTTTCTACTACGCAAAAAGCCCACAACCTTCTATTTTTTACTCCGCTTGCAGTCTATTCATACTTGATTAATACAAAAATATTTTAAATGATTTTTTGGATATACTTATTTTTTTTCTACGTATTCACTTTCGGATTTGCACTTTCAGTATCTTTGTTCGATTATGCCTTTTTTAGTATTAATAAAACCAGAAAACTGAGGTTATTCTATTTTTATTATGAGTATGTATCTATGTTTGAATTACGCGATGGAACACTTTCAAACCGGAAAAAATACAGCATTCTTATTTGAGATAACGGGAGTTTTATGTTGGTTAAACTTTGTAGTAATCAAGCTAATGAGCGGACTAGTGAACAAAATTAGAACCTTTTATCAACAGTCCACTAGGAGATATTATATACCAAATTTTGATGATATATAAAATAAAGATAGGAAAAAAACTCTGGAAATTTATTATCATAAAATCAATAAATATCATGTTCTTTATATTTCTGATAAGATAATTTAAGTCAAGATTATGAAGCCTGATGAAATTGAACTTATCAAAAATCTGCGAGTAAAAATCTATCATGTTGTTCCAATTAAAGAATGAGTTGAAACATGGCGAGTAATCATTGCATTTATCAACGATTCTCCAGAAAAAGATAAATTAATAAAGAAATATTTTATTTGGGTAACGGGTGAATATTTGGAAGATAAACTTAAACTTTCTGCAGATATAAATAGTGCTCAAAAATTTGCTTTGTCGTTTACAAAAAAACGATTTGAGGAGTCGGGTAACCAGATACCTGTAGAAAATGGAGTTTCTTGCAGTAACGAAGAAGGAATAGTTATTGTTGATCCTAAGTTTTTTGTTCACTTAAAAGAAAAACAATGAATAATAAAACATTATTTATTTTTATTGACGAGTCAGGTAATTTTGACTTTTCTTCAACAGGAACAAAATATTTTATATTAACAGCAATAAGCACAATTAAACCCCTTAATGAACGAGAAAAATTATTAAAATATCGTTGTCAGCTTCTATCAGAACAAACCGACCAAGAGTATTTTCACGCAACCGAAGACAAACAAACGGTTAGAGATGGAATCTACAGTTTAATTTCCGGTTATGATGATTTTTTTGTTGATTCGGTAGTTACTCAAAAAAATAAGGCTAACCCAAGTCTTTATAGTGAAATGTGTTCAAAAAAAGGAAAAATTACGAAAAGAATTGTTGGAGCAGAATTTTATCGCATTGTTTGCCAAACGCTTTTACAATATATTTTCAGAAGATTTAATTCAACTAATATAGAAAAAATTGTGGTTATATTGGATAACCTTTTTACAGATAATAAAAGACAGACAGTCTTGAAGTCATTAAAATCATATCTTAAACAACACTGCCAAAAAAGATTTTATATATATTTTCATCAGTCAAAAGCAGACCTAAATTGCCAAATTGCTGATTATTGTGGTTGGGCAATTTATGTCAAAAATGAGAGAAATGAATTGCGACCCATCAATAAGATAAAGACAAAAATTAAAAGCGAATTTGCAATATTTCAAAGAGGAACTACAGAGTATTACCTCAATAATAATTGACCCACCTGACTATCCTTTAGGGAAGAGCCCGGGGGCTCTTTTCATCAAGCGGGGACCTTTATCTATAAACTATAAATTAATATGAATGTCAAATTTTGATTATATTGATATAACAACATAAATATATGTAAAGGACCACAAAAAAAGCCGCCGGTATAAAAACATATTCAAGAAGAGTAATAAAACATCTTTGTTGTTTTTACATTAACAAAGTTTAGTCATGATTTTTTCCGCTGTCTCTTCTGGTTTTTCATTTGAATTGTTGATTATTTCGCCAAAGGATGGTTTGTGAATTCCAATTTGATAGTGGTGTTTTATTCTGTTTTTTTCCCATATGCTCAGTTTCCTATTACCTCTATTTTTTAATACAGTATTAAGGGTTGGATCTAGGGTAAAAAAATAAATTTTTGATTTTAAACCATCAAGAAGTTTTATGATTAAATCATAATTTTTCTTGGAAATGGGATAAGGGATAATTACATTTATATTATTTTTAGCAAAGTTTTTTATTAGCAAACAAGCATTTTCGAGATTAATAGGTATCGCTTCTTCTAACGGTAACCAATCAATAAATTTTCTTAATATATCAATTTCCAAAACTACGGTATTAGTTATTTTTTTAGCTAATATCTTGGAGATAGTAGACTTACCAGAATTAATTGAACCATTAATAAAAATAACCATTTTGGGAGCGGTGGAGGGGATTTGAACCCCTGACCTTCTCCTTGGGAAGGAGACATTCTACCGCTGAACTACCACCGCGTAGATTTATTATATCAACGTGGAATCACCAAAACCATACCGACTTCGATTGCCTCAGGATTGGCAAGACTGTTGGCCCGAGCTATCGTTGGCCAGGCATTGTAGTCACCGTAAGCTTTAAATGCGATGATTGATAGGCTGTCGCCCAGCTGCACTGTATATTTATCTGCTTTGTAGGTGACCTGCCCTGATTGAATTGAACTTGTTTCTCCTTTGGTTGGCTTTTTTGGCGTAACGTCCGGCAAAGTCAGTTTGGTACCCGGTGGAATATCGTTTGGATCTGGTAGCTTATTGGCCTGTGCTATATCATAGGAATTTAGTCCTGATCCATAGTTATCCTCAGCAATCTGCCATAAAAAATCACCTTCCTTAGTTGTATAGGTTTTTGGAAATATCTTTGCCGCAACAGTCGGACTGATCTTTTCTTTTCTTTTCCGGTTAATAAAAATTTTTTTTGGAAAAAAAATATAAACGGCCATAAAAAAAAATACAATCACCGTCAGGCCAATCAAAAAAAAATGAATTTTTTTTTGGATAAGGTTTATGACAATTTCTTTATAATTTTTTGACTTTGTTTTCGGTTTCATATAATCAGCTAAACTTGATGCCTATATATTAGCAAAAAAAAAACTGTTTTCAATTGTTATAATATAATTATGACGAAAGGAGGTGAGCATAAATAAATATGTCATTTGCAATTATCGGTATTTTGGTTCTGTTAGTTCTCTATTTTATCGGTACATATAACAGTTTGATTGTTTTAAGAACAAGAATAAAAGAAGCATTTTCAGGGATTGATGTTCAACTGAAGCGAAGAACCGACTTAATTCCAAATCTTATTGAAACAGTCAAAGGTTATGCAAAACACGAAAAAAGCATTTTTGAAAACGTAACCAAAGCAAGAAGTGCTCTTGTTAAGGCAGAAACTCCTGAAGAAAAGGCGCGAGCCAACAATCAACTAAACGGAGCTCTTAAGGGTCTTTTTGCCGTTGCCGAGGCCTATCCGCAACTTCAGGCAAGTGCTAATTTTCAGGACTTGCAAAAGCAATTGGCTGATACGGAGGATAAGATTGCCTATTCGAGGCAATTTTATAACAGTAATGTTTTGGATTTCAATACGAAAGTTCAGGTATTTCCTTCAAATATTATTGCCAATATGCTCGGTTTTAAACAAGAGGCATTTTTTGAAGTTGAAGAAGGAGATAAGAAAAAAGTTGAAGTTAAATTTGACTAATTATGTCAATATACAGGCAAATTTCCGCTAATAAATGGCGGACAATAGTTATTTTTTTGGTTTTTATTGCCATCACTGCCGGTTTTTTTTATTTTATAGGCGGTTTTTTTGGCAATGGTAATGGATATCTGATCGCCGGAATTATTTTTTCATTGACATCAACCATAGGCAGTTATTTTTATTCGGATAAAATTGTTCTCTTTTCGGTTGGTGCAAAACCGGCAAATAAAAAAGAGTATTTTGATTTTTACACGGTTTGCGAAAATTTATCAATAGCGGCAGGACTGCCCAAACCTAAAATTTATGTGATTGAAGATGAGGCACCAAACGCTTTTGCTACAGGTCGGGATCCAAAGCATGCTGTCATCTGTGCAACAACAGGCTTGTTAAGTCGTCTTGATCGGTCGGAGATTGAAGGAGTGGTTGCTCATGAGCTTTCTCATATAAAAAATTATGATATATTGCTTGCTTCGGTTGTTGCCGTACTGGTTGGTATGATTTCTCTTGTTTCCGATTGGATCATGAGAAATTTTTGGTGGTCTGGTTTTGATCGGGACGATGACAACAATAGGAACCCTCTTATGGCTATTTTTGTCATAGTTGTCCTTATTCTTACTCCCATTGTTGCCACATTGATTCAATTGGCCATTTCAAGAAAACGCGAGTTTTTAGCCGATGCTACGGCTGCCCTTTTGACACGGTATCCGCAAGGACTTGCCCGTGCCTTGGAAAAAATTGCGGACTATCCTATATCTATGCGGACCGCAAGTACAGCTACCGCTCATCTATTTATAAGTAATCCGTTTAAAAAAACTAGGAAAGCCTCCTGGTTTCTTACGCTTTTCAATACTCACCCGCCAATTGAAGAACGTATTAGAATTTTAAGAAACATGTAATTTATGTGCGGCATTGCCGGGATATATGGTTTCCGTGACGATAATCTGTTGAATGAATTTTCCGAAAAACTTAAACACCGCGGCCCTGATGGGCTTGGAACCTTCATCTCTGAAAAGATAAGCCTTTTAAACAGGAGGCTCGCAATCATAGATATAAAAAATGGTGATCAACCGATTTTCAATGAAGACAAAACGGTTGTTGTTGTTTACAACGGCGAGATCTACAATTTTTCCGAACTTAGATTCACGCTCGAGAAATTTGGTCACGTTTTTAAAACACAGTCTGATACCGAGGTAATTGTCCATGGATATGAACAGTGGGGAAAGGATTGTTTTGACCGCTTAAACGGCATGTTTGCTATTGGTTTATGCGATAAAAAGCGTGATAAACTTATTTTGGTCCGTGATCATTTTGGTATAAAACCGCTTTATTACTCT
>CAZJFG010000019.1:0-13820 GCA_964545385.1 uncultured Gammaproteobacteria bacterium
AGTACTGCTTTTGACTCGGTGGGGTAGATATACATTGAAATATAAAGCGGATGATCAAAAGTAATAAGAGAATATAACCAGTTGGCCGAAACATAACGGGGATATCCAACAACGTAAAGAGTTTTATAATACTTATTGTCTATCCTAAGATGATTAAAGTCCACCTCAACAAATGACGGAGCAATAATATCTTTTATCGAAACAGTCCCTTTGGCTAAAAAATTAGCCATATTCTGACCGGCCGGCACATTTGGCGCAACCGTGTTTTTTTTATTGCCTTTATTATCTTGTTTAGTATTAAACAAATTAAACATTTTATCCTGTTGTCAATATCACATCGGTATAACTTTCAACCGGTCCCAAGCGTCTTCCGGTTGCCGACGGATTGTACAAATTGTAAAAAAGTTCTGTCAGTTCCTGATGCTGCATGACAGTAGCTCTTAAACCTATTTTAGAAAGCAAACGAATCAGATGATCCCTTTTTGGGTAAAGCGACGTTTTTGCTCGTGAAATAACATATTCTTTATTCAATCCGTTTATATTTGCTCCACTTACTCCAAGCTCAAGAGGCGAAAAAGGAATCACAAAAAAAAATCTTTTTTCCAAAACAGTATTTTTTTTAACAACTGATTTAATAAACTCGCTATAGCTTACAAGACGTTGTTTAATTAGTTCGTTTCTTGTTTTAGTGATTTTATCATTTAGATAGTCAATATAAGAAGAAATATCCATTTTATTGGATAAAATTAAAATCTGAACCGGAAAAGATAGGGAGTTTAAAAGACCGGCGTAAGCGTAGATAATTGAGTTTTGCTCCTCGGCTGCCAAAAGCCAAAAATTAACCGCTCCAACTTCGATAACCACGCTTGCTGAAAAATCTTTCATGAGTAAAATATCTTCTCGAATCTCTTCGATTTCAATAAAATGTTGGGTTGAGGATTTTACTGGCGACGTCGGTTTACCCAGAGGGTAAACGGGGGGCTTTTGACCTGTTGTCATATTAATTCTTTAGAAAAAATTTCAATTGGTTTTTGGTTTATGTTTTCAATCTTAATTTTCATTGTATCAAAAAAGTAGTTGTTGTTTGGATCTTTGATCTCAAAAAAATAGTCACCTGCAGGTAGTGAACTAAATGTCGCAAAAACTCCATGTGGGTTGGTTTTTAAAAGTCTCAACGTTTGACCATCGTTGTTTTTAACATAAATTAAAATCCCCGGAAGATTAATCAGTTTATGGTTTTTTACTATACCGGTAAAAAAAGGTTGTTTTTTGTTGGTAACCGGCTGTTTTGTTGTTATTGTTTTTTGATTTTTAAACACGGTTTTTTGTCGGAATAGGTCCGCAATTGTTTTTTTTTGCGCGGTTTGTCCATCTGTTTTTTGAGCCTTGTTAA
The DNA here is from genome assembly GCA_964545385.1 of uncultured Gammaproteobacteria bacterium. Classification (GTDB taxonomy): domain Bacteria; phylum Patescibacteriota; class Microgenomatia; order UBA1406; family GWC2-37-13. The sequence continues at coordinate 1,394 of CAZJFG010000019.1, forward strand.
TGCTTGCTAAATATGCGTTTAATTTTTCCTCAGATTCAATATGACTTGCGGTCCTGTGAGGATCCGAAATAAAATACAGATCATTTAAAAAATATATCGGCTTATTGGCTTTTTGATATAAAAATTGCGTTGGCTTAATCAACCTTTTATAAAGGTTTTTTATCCAAACGTCAACAGGCCGGTCGTATATTGGCACAAAGGCAAAAATCGGCCCTAAAGCCCCAACCAGAACCGCGAAAATAATATTGAGTAAGGGGACAGGGAAAAGATAATAGATAACAAAACCGATAGGAATAAACACCAAAAGGTAGATAAACTGCTTTATGGTCATAAAACCAATCAGTTTAAACTCAAAAGTAGTAATCTGCCTGGGAATCGCATGTTGCTCCATAATCCCAGTATAAAGTATTTCTTACCTGTAGGTGACCGGTTTTTCTTTTTGAGGAAGAAGAAGGCTAATTCTTCTGTTTTTTTTATCTATTTTTTCAATATATACTTTGATTTTTTGACCGATTTTCAACTCGTTTCCTTCTTCAATTTTACTTATATGAATTAATCCTTCTACCCCGGGTTCAAATTTGACAAGATACCCATATCTTTCTTTTCGGACAATTTCTCCTGTAAGCTCTTTTTCTTTTGGATATCTTTCGTCAATTTTTTCCCAAGGATCACCGGTCAATCTTTTTATGGAAAGATTCAGTTTAAAATCTACCGGGTTTTTTTTGACAACAATAACATCGATCATCTGCCCTGGTTTTATATGGATTGAAGGATCGTTCACTTTTTCCCAAGAAACCTCAGAAATATGAACCAACCCTTCAACTCCTTCAACCTCGCAAAAAACACCAAATTCAGATACGCCTAAAACATTTGCCTTGTATTTTTTGCCTTCTTTAATTTTTTCAAATTTTTCTTTTGTTTCTTTTTGAGAAATTTTTAAAACTGCGGCTTTTTGGGAAACAACCAAACGGTTTTTTTTCTCGTCTACTTCAAGTACCTTTACTTTGATTCTTTTCCCTTGGAGTTTTTCGGGTTGATTCAAAGCCTCACCGATTAGTTGTATTTTTGGAATCACTCCTCTTATTCCCATAAAATCTATAAATACCCCTCCTCTTCCGTATTCTCCGCACAAAACATTAATTTCCTCCTCTTTTTCTTTTTTTTGATTCAAAACGTCCCATCTTCCTTTTTGAAAAAATTGCCGCATCGAAACAACAGGGTATCCGTCCTTTGCCTCAGGAGTAATTATTTTTACGATTACCTTATCGCCGGGTTTTAAATAATTAAAGTAAGATGAAAATTTTGAGAGCTCTTCTTGTCCAAGCATTGCTTGGGCTTTCCCGCCAATATTAAAACTCACTCCTTTTTTTGATAGATTAATGATTGTCGCTTCAACATGCTCTCCTTTATGAAGGGTTTGGGTTTTTTGGGCTGCCAGTAAAACCTCCATCGGATGCGTTTTATTTTTTAACATAAGATCAAAATATACCAAACAAATCTAAAAAAAACAAGTTTCGCTTGTATTTATAGTTTTCTTTTGCTATATTATAGGTTGTTATGGATAATTCACCATTACCTAAACTCGTTGAAACATTCGTAAACAACCTAAAAAGCCAATCCCGATCCGAATTTACAATAGTGGCCTATAGAAAAGATCTCCAACAGTTTATTGGTTTTTTAACCGGAAAGGAAAAAACCGATGCTCGGGAAATTACAAAAGAAGATATTGACGCTTTTATCAACAAACTTCTTCAGGATAACTATACAAAAAAATCAGCTTCAAGAAAACTTAATTCCATAAGGACATTCTTTCGTTTTTTAAAAAATGAAGGGGTAATTACCCAAAACCCTTCTTTGGATGTCCTTCATCCAAAATACAGCCTCACTCCTCCTAGAATTTTGAGCGAGATGGAATACAGAGCGCTTCGAGATGCCACAAAAGACGATCCTCGTACTTATGCATTGGTTGAACTTTTACTCCAAACAGGGATTAAAATAGGCGAACTTGTTAATCTGCGGATTGATGATATAAAAGATAGCTCTTTGTTTGTCCGGCCATATGGTAAATGTGGAAGCCGTGAAGTTCCTTTGAATAAAGCAGCAAAGAAAGCAGTATCTTCTTACTTAAAAGAAAGACAAAAAATCAACCCTTCTTCTGATTTTCTATTTGTGACAAGAACCGGAAAACCAATTCTTATCCGAAACGTTAGACAGGTAATCATGAGATATTTTAACGAAGTAGGAATTAATAATGCAACAATCAATGATCTTAGAAATACATTTATTACTCACCAACTCATGAACGGTGCTTCCTTAGAATATATTGCTAAAATAGTCGGCCACCGCCGCCTTTCTTCAACCGAAAGGTATTTTAATCTTGTCAAAGAAGCAAACAAAAAGAAAGAAAAGCTTGGGGAACTATAGACTACTCTTGAATTCTTACTGGCATAATGATATGGATATAGTTTTCTTTGCCAACAATCCTAAAAACAACCGGCGCATCCGGTCTTAATACCTCAATAGAAATCTCATTTTTATTTTCGGGAACATGGTTCAAAAAATCAATTAAAAAACGGTAATTAAAAGCAACCGCCTGTTCATCACCTTCGATTTTTGTTTCTATTTCCGTTGTATTTTCTTTTTGTTCGTTTTTTGGACGTATAATGATTTTTTCTTTTTTAAAATCAAAAACAACAATATTGGACTGGTCCTTGACAAAGATCGAAATCAATTTTATAGACCGCAAAAGGTCTTCTTTATCAAGAGTCGTGCTTGTTGTTTTTTTTTCTGGTATCACTTTCTCGAAAGGAGGAAAATCGCCCTCTATTAACCTGGAATAGAACTCGTTTTGCGCTGTTTTAAAAACAACCGTTTTCTCTTCTTCGATATAAAAAAAACCAACATCATCTTCTTTTTCCACCACTCTTATTACCTCTTCCAAAAATGCCGCAGGAATAATAAGCGGAGGATGTTCCAGTTGTTTTTTGGTTTTTATTAAAGAAAGCCTAAAGCCATCTGTCGTAACCAGGGTGAGATCTTCGTTTACAACAAAATCAACCCCTGTTAAAACCGGTCTTCCCTCGTCCCTAGCAGAAGAAAAAATTATCTGTGAAAGATCCTCAATGAGGCTTTTTGCCTTAATTTTTTGCTCTTTTCCCGAAATCTTTGGCGGAAGCGGAAAATCCTGTGGTACAAGCAAAGGAAATGAGCCAATGGTTTTGTTTTGAGAGATAACTATTTTTTTTTCTAGTATTTCTATTTCTATGTTTCCTTGCTGAAGCAAAGACAAAAACTCCATAATTTTTTGTGGTTCAACTAAAATAGATATTTCTTTTTCTATTTCTTTTTTTATTTTTGTATGGAAAAAACAGTTCAAATTACTGCTATATAAATTAATTTCATTCTTGTCCCCTTTTATTAAAACCCCTTGAAGAATCTGTGAAGGAGTTGACCTTTGGGAGGTAAAACGAGTAGCTAGGGAAAGTTTTTCATTAAACAGGTTTTTATCAAGGATAATTTTCATAGTATTTAAATATAGTAGTATTAGATAGTGCGTATAAGTGTATAAAAAAAAGTTTGGATTTTCAAGACACAACAGTCATCAAAAAAAAACCGTGAATAAAAAGGAAAAATTATGTTGATAAGTTTAGAGAAGCAAGAATATTGTCGACCTCTTGTTTAAGAAGAGGGTCTTTCGCAAGAAGCTTGGTAATTTTTTTTTGGGCATGCATTACCGTCGTATGGTCTTTACGGTTTAAAAAAAACGCCACCTGATTAAGTTTCAGGTCGAGATGGTTTCTTAAAATATACATTATCAACTGTCTGGGGAGGGCGATATTGCTTTCTTTGGTGTTTCCTTTTATTTTTGTTGTTTTAACGTTGTAATAAGAACAAACGGCGCGGACAACATCATTTGGTGTGATTTTTTTAATTTTTGTTTGTTTTTGGTCAGAAAAAAAAGACATGACCGTTTCCAAATCAACCTCTTCTTTTTTTCCTAAAATTTTAGCATAAATCGAAAGAAGGGTTCCCTCAAGGGCCCTTGTGTCGGTCACGTTTTCTGCGATTAATTTTGCCGATTCGATATCTATTTTAATATTTTTTTCCTGTGCTTTTATTAAAAGAATTGCGGTCCTTAATTCAAAATCCGGTGGTTGAATATCTATAATAAGTCCACCGGAAAAACGAGACCGCAGTCTGTCTTCGAGATTTTTTATTTCCCCGGGCGGCCGATCCGAAGTAAGGATAACCTGTCCACCGGCCGAAACAATAGAATTGAATGTATGAAAAAATTCCTCTTGGACAGTGGTTTTGCCGGCAATAAACTGAACATCGTCAATAATTAAAAGATTAAGATGGCGGTATTTTTTTCTAAAGCGTGGAGTATTCCTTTCCCTGATTGACTCGATAAGCTCGTTTGTAAAAAGATCACCAGGAGAAAAAAGTATTCTATTTTCTCCGTCTTTTTCTAAAATCCTGCGTCCTACAGCTTGGGCTAAATGAGTCTTCCCTACTCCAACCCCACCGTAAAGGAACAAGGGATTATAGGCTGTTCCCGGATTGTCGACTACAGCCTGCGCTGCGGCATAAGCAACCTGATTTGACGGCGAAACAGCAAAATTATCAAAACTGTATCTTCTGGAAAAACCGCTATGGATGAGCATGTCTTCTGTGGTTGGTTGGAAGTTTAAAAGCGGTGTTTCTTTTGTTTTTTTTGATGGAGTTAAAATAATCAACTGGAGAGAGAGCCTTTTTTTAGCATATTTTTCCAACAACGGTTCGATTAAGCCAAGTTTTTTGTCTAAAAAAAGTTTCAGACCAGGATTTTCACATCCAAGAATAAGTTTTTCTTCAGTAAGTTCGACAGGTTTTAGTTGTTTGAGGAAAGTAAATAAAACAGGCTGATTTTTATTAAAATCTATTTCGATTGAGGTTAGAAATTGGCTCCAAAAAGAAATCAGCATAAATCATGTGGATAACTTATCCACAAATAATAAACATTTAAACATGAAATTTCAACCGGAATTTTATATCATAAGGCATGGAAAAATTTATTTTAGACACAAACCTTTTTTTTAATATGGAAGCCGGTTTTGATATGGGTGGGAAAACCACAGAGGTTATAGAAAATATTATTTCATACTCTGAAAAGTTAAAAAACAAAGCCGAGTTTTTAATGCCACCTGCCATTCTCGATGAGTTTTTAAGTTTTTTTGAAGATAAAAATATACCAGAGATAAAAAAACTTCTATCATGTATTGTGGTACGCTCTCCCACAAGAGGCGCTCAAGCTTTTTCAAGCACTGTTTTTTATAAACTTGTTGAGGACATAAGACAAAGGAGCTATAAGGGGTTGAATCTTGGTGAAGAAGAAATAAAAAAGGCCGGAGCCGAGATGATGGGTAAAGAAATAATTGGAAAAAAAGAATTTGAGATAAAAATAGGCAAAATAATCACGAATTTCCGCGATCGCTACCGACAGGCAACAAGAAATGGTTTTATCGACAGTGTTGCCGATCTTGACCTTATTGTTTTGGCAAAAGAAACAAACGGATTTTTGGTTTCTTCCGATCAAGGTGTGATTTATTGGGGAAGAATTTTTGGTGTTAAAGAGGTGCCGCCTCAGTCTTTACGGAGCCGGTTGGATTCTCTTCTTGGTCATCATCCGGAATAAGTGTAGATAACCAATCAACCATTTTATCGGTAAGGCTTCTTTGAGGTTTTTCTTGATAAATTAAATGTTCCGAGAGAATTAACATTAATTTTTTTTTAATCTCTTCATTTGGTAAAACCAAATAGGCATGGTAAAAATAAGGAGGTTGGCTGACAATCGTTAGGACATCAAAACCAAATCTTTTCTTAAAATAGAAATGAGAAAGTGCTTCCCAACGGAGAGTAATCCCTGCAGTTTCAATACCAAAACGGGTAATCTTGTTTTCTACCTCGGGTGGCGGAGTGATAGTCAAAACATAAAATAAAAACATTAACGCCCAGATAGGAATAAGTAAAATCTTATCACCAAAAAAAAAGACGATGAGCGATAAAAGTATGGACACTGCGATATAAAAACGCAAAACCATCTTCCCTCTTTTTTTGTATGGTCGAAGCGGTGCTTTCCAAGAAAAAATGAGTTGCGGATTTTCCATATATTTATTTTCGCTTTTTTGTAAAACAAAGTCAAGAAGGGTTTTTGTTTGAATTTTTTATCCTATAATGTTATAATATTCTCACCATGGATAGTTTTAACAAAGTTATTTCTTTTGTTTTGGGACTTGTTGTAGTTATTGTTTTTTTAGCCATTATCAGCGGCAAAATAAATCTTAAAAAAATAAATATAACAAAATCAGCAAGTATTACCCCGACGGTTACTCCCCGCCCCACTATAAAAAAAGAAGAAGCCGCAACCTATAATCAATACAATTCACAGGTTCCAAAAAACACTACGCCAAAATCAATTCCTGCAACAGGTTCACCTACGGTTTTACTCCCGGTACTTTTTTCAACATTGGCAAGCGGCCTTTACCTAAGAAGGAAAAAATAATATTTATCCACCGTCAAATCCTGGAATTTTTAAGATACCGGAGGCAAGTAGATTGACAATAAAGACCGAGCTTAAAGAAATAACAAGGCCAATAAGTGCTCCGTTTATTATTCTTTTTCCGTGATTAATTTTTTCCGGTTCAGATTGCGAGGTTAGAAGAATAAAGCTTCCATATATAAGATAAAGGAAAGCAATACCACCGGATATTGAAAAAATCAAGTTAAGAAGGACCTGGGTTAGGCTTGCTGCCGCACCTTCTTGTTGAAAACCACCTTCTGTTTTAATACAGGTTCCAAGCAAATACCATCTTCCTGTAATGGTTGTTGGCGGGAGGTTGGTTGTTTCATCAATTTTCAGGGTGTCGTCGGTTTCATATAAACAGTTTTTACACTCTTCCCAATTTGAAGGTTTGTCTCCATTTAAGCAATAACCGCATTGGTCACAGGTTGCATATCGGTCATCGGCGAAAACAACAGTATTTGAAACCAACCACAACTCACTAATTACCAACATCAAAACTAATATTTTCTTCATATTTTTAGTATATCAAAAGCAAAGTTGTTACAATTAAAATATGAAGAGATTTGTAACAATATTTTTATTAATAGTATTTTTTTCAAGTTCAATCATAAAAGTAAGAGCTGATCTCAATAATGATATTGATCAACTGGGAAAAGATATTGAAGCGCTTCGAACCGAATTAAGCGGGAAACAAGCAAACTATCAAAAGCTGAAAACACAGCTTGAAGGTATAAAAACAAGAGTAGGTTATTTAGAAACGGAGATTGTAAGAAAACAAAAAGAGGTAATCGAAGGAGAGCAAGCGCTTGATTATCAAAAAAAATTATTAAATGAGAGAGCAAAAAATTACTATAAAAATATTAGCAAGAACACGGTCAGCTTAATTAATTTATTGGTTGAGGGAAACCTTTCCAGATCCCTTGATAATTTTTTTTATCAGAAGACAGTTGTTGATGAAGATAGAAAAACAATTATTAAGGTTGTTCTTTATATAAAAAATCTTGAAGAAAAGAAAAAAGCTCTTGAAGAGGAAAAAACCAAACTCGCTTCTTTAAAAATTGAGGTCGATAAACAAGCAGAAATTCTATCAGGGGAAATAACGCAAACACAACAAAAAATTGCAACACTTACAGCAAGACAGCAGACATTGATTGCTCAAAAACTGGCAAGTCTTAATATTCCTCGTTCCGCTGGAACATCTCTTCGCGGTTGTGTTGACGATCGGGGCACTGATCCGGGTTTTTCACCGCGGTTTGCATTTTTTACCTACGGGGCGCCTCACAGAAATGGATTAAACCAATATGGTGCTTGGGGAAGGGCTAAAGCTGGTCAAAACGAAGAGAAAATATTGCAGGAATATTATCCTAATATGTCATTAAAAAAAGATTATGATCAAAATGCGCAAGTTGTGACGACAACGGGTTGGTCTGGTTCAATAGAAGATTATGTACAAAGAATATATGAGGTTCCTGATTCTTGGACGGACAATAATTTAGCGGTTTTAAAAGCTCAGGCAGTTGCTGCCAGATCATATGCTTTAAACGTAATGCAACGCAATGGATCAATTTGTACTACAGAATCTTGTCAAGTTTTTAAAGATCAGGTAAAGGGAGGTAATTGGGAACAGGCGGTAAATGCTACAAGAGGTTGGGTTTTAATGGATGGAGATAAACCAGGGTTTACTCAATATGCCTCAACCCATGGTGGATATATTCTAAATTTAGGAAAATTTGACGGTAAAGACGGTTCTCCAAGTAATTTTAGCGAACTTAATGATCGAGCATACGATAAAGATTCACCTTGGTTTTATTGTGATTGGGGATCAAGAAGTCAATACTCCAACACTGCCTGGATGAAGCCGTCAGAATTAGTAGACATTGTTAATGTAATTCTTTTAGCGAGAAAAGACTCTTCTGCAAGAGATCATTTATACCAAACAGATAAAGCTCACCCTTATGGCGGCGAAATCTGGAACGAGGAAAGAGTAAAACAAGAATTAGGGGCGGCGGCATATAATAATATCAGCAGTGTTTCCATCGGAGTGGATTTTGGGTCAGGAAAAACAACCTCTGTTAATGTCTCTGGCGATGGGAAATCAGATTCTTTCAGTGGTGATGAATTTAAAAACTGGTTTAATCTGCGGGCGCCAGCCAATATTCAGATCGTCGGTCCTCTTTTTAACGTCGAACAGAAATAACTTAATGATTATTAATATGATTATTAATGATTTTTTTTACTAATTTGAGAGCACTTATTTGTTCTTTTTCAAATATTTTTATTGTTTTTCTTCGGATTTCCGAAGGAAGAGAATAAGAAGAATGAATGCCAAAAAAAATTTCTATTAATTTATCTTTTTTCTTTTCCGCTTCAGCAAGATAAAGATCTTTAAATTTGTCGATAAGCTCGCCCTTGGCTCCATTTTTATAAGCAAGGTAAAAAGCAAGAAGTTGTTCGTCTCGCCCCAGTCCGCTTCCCCCATAGGCACTATCTGAGGCAGGGTTAAAAAGAACATAAAATCGTTCCTTATCCAAATTAAACATATCGCCATTGTAAAAACCAACACGATCCGGTGAAATATTCAGGGCTTTTAAAAAAATATATATTCGGGCGCATTTTTCACACACTCCGCACCAACGTCTTTTTTTTGCCTCATTACCCTCGGCAAAGCAAGACATCTGGAATCGGCCAAACTCAGGATAGCGGTGATGAAGAATATAGGTGATAAAAATTTCATGGATCGGTTCAACCAAACTTCCAATATGTGTATTTATAAAAAACTGCTTAGGAATATCTTGTAAATGTTGCATGGCAAAAACACTTTGTTCAAAAACAGGATTGAGAAGATAACCGCTTTTATCGTAAACAGAAAAATTACAACTTTGTTCGTTGCCAAAAAAAAGGTAACGCGACTGATAAGCAAAATAATAAGGAATGAGCATAAAAGCGTACTGGGAAAGAATAATATCCCAACCCCAGTAGAGACCGGAAGATTGGCGAAGACGGCCGACCGAAACTGGAAAAAAAATGACTTCCTCATCGAGTTTTTTATAAAAACGCTCGGCAAGTTTTCTTTTATGAGCATTTTCAAACGCGCTTTGTGGTTCCCTCATAAAGACGGGAATTGTTGTAATCCCAAGTTCATCTAATAAACCATAGGTTAGAAGGCTGTCTTTTCCAAAAGAAAAAAGAAGAATTGCATTTTTTTTCAGAGCTCTTTTTACTTTTTTTCCGGAATAAGAGTAATTTAACCCCTTAAACTGAGTTTGGTAGGTTGAGTTGTAAAATTCTTTGATGATTTTTGGGGTCTCTTCACTTGTATTTTCAAAAACAGTCATCGGGATAGAGTACATTAAAAGTTTAAAAAAAACAGGTTCAATCGGAGGATGGGAAAAGTGATAGACAACAGAGTCTTTTTCCGAAAGAGTCAAATGCCATGTAGCAATATACGTGAGACTGTCGGCAAATACACGGTGTAGAGATCGTGGGAATTTACCCCAGATTAAAGTCGGATAAGTAATCCGGAAAATTTTTCTTTTTATTTTTATCTCTACTCCGTTTCTTGTGATATTGCGAAAAATATGAATTGTTCCAGACATTTTTTTCATTATATTATATAGTAATTTTTAAAATGTCAATCTCAGGTTTTCAAAGAAATTATTAACTTGACTAATTAAGAATAAAAGTTTATATTTTTAGAGTTATTTATTTTAAAATAATATGACGGTTTTAAATGTAACAAAAGATGACTTTCAAAAAGAGGTAGTTGAACAAAAGGGAGTAGTTTTCGTCGATTTTTTTGCCGAATGGTGTGGTCCGTGTAAAATGACCGGGCCGATTATTGATGAGTTGGCTGAGGAAAAAAAAGAAGTGAAATTTATCAAGGTTGATGTTGATAAAAATCCAGAATTGGCCTCAACTTATCAGGTGTTTTCTATCCCAACATTTATTATCTTCAAAGACGGAAAAGTGGTTTCTCAATTTGTCGGTGCCCATTCCAAAGAAGGATTTGAACAGGAAATAAATAAGCAGATTAAATAATTACTTTTTGAAAACCCGCACGGTATGACCTTTGACCACCTTCAATGAAAGGTGGGCTTGTTTTAGAATGTAAAGAGCTAAAGTAGCAAGCCAGCGCAGAGACGAGGTAATAGGTGCATGAAGTCCTGAAACTACCTTGTCGTCTGCAAGAGGGATTTTTACATTTTGATAGCCGGTTGTTTGGCTGAGAGAATTGGCTTGAACACCCAACTTTTTCAGATCTGGCGGGAGACGGATTGTTTCCGCCCATTTTTTAACATAAGGTTGCACTTCAGGGCTTGGCTCCTGTTCTACTGTTTCTTGATATTCGATTTCCTTTTGAGGAGCAGGTTCTACCTCTTTGGGCAAAGAAACAGGTTTTTTTAAAGGAGTAAAATTTTTTGTCGTCATTTTTTTATTATAATCTGTTCTTTTCGATTATTGTAGTGACGGGCAAGAACGAAAAAAAGGTCAGAGAGGCGATTCAGGTATTGAATGATAGATTCTAGATGGCAGATGCTAGAATCTTTGTTTTTTAATAACTTAACAACATTTCTTTCTGTTCGGCGACAAACCGTTCTTAGTATATGAAACCAACAGGACAATTCAGCCCCTTGAGAAAGAATAAAATTTTTTATTTCAGGAAGTTTTTTTGTTTTTTCATCAATAAGTTTTTCAAAAAAAAAGACTCTTTTACCAATAAAATCAAGATCTATTTTAGCTCCACTAAGATGACCCATTATTTTATAAAGATCTTTTTGAATATCGGTTAGTATTTTTTTATTTTTTTTGTTTTTTACAACAACAAGACCGATTATACTTGTCAGCTCGTCAATTGAACCGCAAGCTTCTACCAATGGATGAGATTTTGATATTCGTTTACCACCAAACAAAGAAGTTGTTCCTTCATCTCCTGTGCGAGTGTAGATTGACATTTGCTATATTTTAACACTCTGAGTAACCGCAACCATAGCATTTTTTACAACCTTCTTCATGGGCAAGGGAAACTTCGCCACAAGAAGGACAGATGTCAAAAAGATTGCTATTTTCCGTAGTGACAGATAAAAGCGATGGTTGAGTTGATTCACTAACAAGTTTCGGTAAATCTTTTTTAGAGTGACCATTCAGTCCATAATGTATTGAAAAAACTTTGGCAACCGCATCGGGAAGGCTCCTTATTTTATCTTTCCCAAAACCCATAGTACGTGCTCCGCCGATTCCTTGGAGCTGATTGATGATTTCTTTCACTCGTTCCTCAACCGAAAGATGAGAGGAAAAACGAAGGGCCAAAGAGATCATTCTTCCAAGACCTTCGGCCATAGCATAAACATCGGTTCCTGCCTTGCCAACCGTAATAAAAATTTCAAGCGGTTCAGGCGGTGTTCCGCCATTTGTGTTTATGGTAATAAAAGCCGCACCGACAGGTGTATCAATGCGGTAGGTGGAGCCATTGACAACGACAGGCCGTGGTTTTATTTTGTAATCAGGGATACATTTTGGCAACTCTTGTTTTTTCTCCTCTTTAGTTGATCTTTGCAAGACTCCGGGTCGTGATCCTTCACGCATATAAGCGATTCCTTTCAAACCAAGGTCATACGCAAGTGAGTATAGTTTTTTGACATCTTCAATGGTGTGGGTTTTGGGAGCATTGACTGTTTTTGAGATAGAGGCATCAACATATTTTTGAATTGTTGCCTGAACCTGGATATGTTCTTCCGGTGAAAGTTCATTGGTAGAAACAAACCACTCCGGTTTTTCTTGATTTGGATTTTTTTCATACCATTTTTGATATATATGGTGACGAAGAACATGTTCTCCCAACCGATCCCGTCTTGTAAATTCAAACTC
>CAZJFG010000020.1:0-13429 GCA_964545385.1 uncultured Gammaproteobacteria bacterium
CATGCCCAATATTAGGGATAAGAACTATCATAAGTAAAAAAATCGTCCCCATCATTAAAAAAAAAGCGAAATAATAGAGTTTATGGTAATCGAAAACTGAGAGAAAAAACATAATGACAACTCCTCCCAAAAACCAAATAAACTGACGTTGGACATAAAAAAATGAATGACCGACTTCGTTGAAACTCCGAAGAGCCGAGGCTTCAAAGATAAAAAAAAAGCCGATTAGTGAAAGAAAAATAGGCATCATGTAAAACCACGTATAGTTTTTTTTCATTTCATGAATGCAATCATTAAACCGAAAATGACAAAAAGAATGGAAATCACCCAAAAACGCATGACAATTTTCGGTTCTTCCCAACCCTTATGTTGTAACCAAAGATGAAGCGGGGCAACAGGAAAAATTTTTTTCTTCAAATATTTTTTTCCCAAAAGTTGAACCAGTGACGTAAATATTTCGGCAACGAATAAACCACCCATGATTGGCAAAGCGAAAGTTTTACCAAGAATTAACCCGATAACTGCAAATGTCGCACCAAAAGAAAGTGTGCCCGTATCGCCAAGCCAAAGCCTAGCCGGATAAATATTAAAGTATAAAAAAGCGATCAGGCCTCCAAGCCAACTTCCGATGAAAAGTGATGTCGGCACGTCCAAAATCGATCTTGAGACTACCCAAAATCCAAAAAGGGAAATCATTAGAATTCCGCTTGCCAGTCCATCCAAACCATCTGTTATATTGACCGCATTGGCAAAAGCAAGCACTACAAAAGCAGCAAAGAAAATATAAAAAAAAGAGAGATTATATACGCCAAAAAAAGGGATATTAATTATTTCTATTTTTAGTTCACTAAAAAGCCAAAAACCAATAACCAAAGCAAGAATTATTTCCAGGATAAACTTGTGACGGAGCCGAAGACCGAAAAAATTTTCATGCTTGACCAGAAAAATTTTAGCATAATCATCATACAAACCTAGAAACCCAAAACCAATAAATGAAAAAAGAATAATTTTAATCTCACTTACCAACGATGGATAGTTGCTGATTAATTTATTACCGGAAAATAAAAACATTAACAAAAAGGTAAAAAAGATAATTATCGTATTAACAATAATCAAAATTCCACCGCCGACCGGCGTTCCGCTTTTATGCCTATTAAATTTATCAAAGATTGGAGTTGGATTGTCAAAAGCGTCCTTAGTATGTTGATCTTTTCTTTGGAGCTTCATTTTATAAAGAAAGTTTATGAAAGGAATTATTGTCGCCGCGTTTAAAATAAACGAGGTAATAACGATAAAAAGATAAAGGGACATAATAATTTGATTTAAAATTTAAAATTTAAAATCTTCGGAAAAAAGATAAAGCCTGCAATTAAAAATGCACCGATTGCAAAAATAAGCATGGCACCGGCTGCCACATCTTTGGCGATCTTGATGTCGTTGCGCCATTTTTTGTCAATGGCGTCGGTTGTTGATTCAATGGCTGTATTTATTGTTTCAATAGCCAAACCGACCGCAATCAAAACAACAATTGTCAACCACTCAAAATAACTTATTTGCAAAAAAACTCCACCAAATATAGAAAGTAACGAAAGCACGATATGTATCTTGTAATTTGGCTGGGTTTTAAAAGCCCAAACCAAACCATTAAATGCATTTTTAAAAGAAATTCTGTGCTTTTTTATCATAAAATTATTTTATTTATTAACTTAGCCAGTTTTTTAGAACTATGGCGTAAAACCGATCTCGACAATCTATCACTTGCCACTTTCTCGAAAATTTTACTACTTAATAAATTTTCTTTAATTATTTTACCGGGAAAATTATCGTTTAGATCATCAACAACCACTTCTTCTTCATGTTTCTTATACCATTTTATGATATTTTTTGGTATTTTACCATTATTGATTAAAAGAATATCCGGTTTTCTACCAAGGTATTTTTCGAGTTCAATTAAATAATCGGAGATTTTGTAATTATATGTTTGGCCGAGTTTAGTCATCAGATTTACAATATAGATAATTTTTGCTTTTGATTTTTTTATTTCGTCTTTTATTTTAGTGGTTAAAAGCACTGGGACAATACTTGTATAAAGATCTCCCGGTCCGATGATAATATAATCTGATTTTTTAAGTACTTTAAGAGCTTCTTTATTGGCATTCGCACTTGGCTCGAGATAGATTTCCGAAATCTTTGCCCGAGGGTTCTTGTTCTCATCGATTTTACTTTCGCCTTTTAATATTTTCCCGCCAAAATACTTGGCAACAAGATGAACTTTGTCAAAAGTGACCGGAATTACTTTGCCTTTAGTCTGAAGAATAAAGCTTGCAGTTTTTATTGCCTCATTGTAGTTTTTGGATACTTTTTCCAAAGCTGATAAAAAAATATTGCCGAAGTTGTGACTTTTAAGGTCGCCTGCCTCAAATCTATACAAAAAAAGCTTACGCCATAAAAGCGAAGCACCGGAAAGGGCAACTAAACACTGTCTAAGATCGCCCGGCGGCAGAACACCAAGTTGGTCACGTAATCTTCCGGTTGAACCGCCGGAATCCATCATATTTACAACAACCGAAAGGTCAAAAGGATAGTCTTTTAAACCGGATAAAACAACAAATGTACCGGTTCCCCCTCCTATTACCGTTATTTTCTTCATAAAACGTTTATATGTATATTATAACCTCAACAATTCATTTTTAGTATAATAACAACATGAAACCTATTTTCAAGATTATTCTTCTTGAAAAAATTAATAAAAAAAATAGTAGAGAAATTCATAGACTGATGAAACAACTTACTACCACAGGAAATAAACCTTCTCTTCATGTTTTAAAAAAAACGATTAATAGCTCAACAAGGATATTTGCTTGTATTGGAAAAAGTGGAAAAATTATAGGCATCATCAGATTGACTTTTTCTTATAGACTGGACGGTCTATGTAAAGGATATATAGAGGATTTTGTTGTCGACAGGATCGAAAGAAAAAAAGGAGTCGGACAAGCCCTTTTAAAAAAAACGTTGGAAACTGCAAAAAAAATGAGAATTGATATGGTCCACCTCACATCAAATCCAAAAAGAGTCGCTGCAAATAGACTTTATAAAAAAATCGGCTTTAAGCCGTATAAAACAAACTATTACAAATACGATTTGTAAGTTTTAAATTTTCTCAATATCACCACCAATTTTTTTTACTTTTCCTACGAAGTCTTCATAGCCTCGTTCAAGAATGCTTGCACCGTGAATGATAGATTCACCTTTGGCAATTAGAGCTCCAATTGCTAAAGTCGCGCCAGCTCTCAGATCGGTTATTGATAAAACGCCGCCATGCAGTTTTTGCGAACCTTTTATTCGAATAGACTGATTATATTTTTTTTTCGGATCAAAGTTAAAGAAAAAAAATTCTGCCGGTTTAGCAAATGTCGGTTTAATAAACTCAATTTCGGCTCCAAGCTTGCGCAGCTCATCCACATAAGAAAATCTATTCTCAAAAACTCTTTCCGTAATCGTTGAATCGCCTTTAGCCTGGGTCATTAAAACAGCCCAGTTAGGTTGCCAATCAGTCATAAATCCCGGATGAGGTGCAGTTTCGATATCCGAACTTCTTAGCTGGTCTCTATAAAAGAATTCGTAATAATCTCCGTCCAGCTTTCGGCAGTCGACTCCAATCTCGACCAACTTGTCATAAAAAGTTTTGATCAGGTCGTATCGTATTGGTCCTATTTTTATTTGACCCTTACTGGCAAGAACCAAACTGACATAGGTAACTACTTCATTCCGATCGGTCATGATTCTATATGGTTTTTTTTGAGACAACAACCCTTGACCGTCTATAGTTATTTTGACTTTTTCTCTTTTGATTCTGGCTCCTCCTTCATTTAAAAATGCGATAAGGTCGTCTATTTCCGGTTCAAGCGCAGTATTCTCCAAAACGATTTTGTTTTTTGAAAGAACAGCCAAAAGAATTAAGAGTTCGGTACCGGTGTGAGTTACTTTAGGAAATCTATAACTCCCTTCTATTTGGGTATTAAGTTTAGCAAAGTAATAACCTGTCTCATGATTATAAATTACTTCAATTCCGAGTTTTTTCATTCCTTCAACAATCCGGTCAATCGGCCTGGCACCAATTCGACAACCTCCCGGATTTGGAATATAACAAGTACCAAACCTGTGTAAAAGGGGTGCAAAAAACATAAAGGAAGTGCGGATTTTTGCGGCTTGAAAAAGGTCAACTTTATTTTTATTGATAGTTGTTCCATTGATCTCTACCGTATTTTTTTCAATAAATTCAGCTTTTCCGCCAAGTTTTCGAATTAAAATAATTAATTCCTCGACATCGTTGATTTTCGGGATATTTTCCAAAACTACCTTTCCATCAAACATAAGCGCGGCAATAATCACTTTCAAAGCGACGTTTTTGGCGCCGGATAACGTGATTTTACCCACCAATTTTTTTCCTCCTTTTACAAAATAAGCGTCATTCATAACAAAAAATCAAACAATAACTACCTCTTCAACTAATTTTATTTTATATTTGTCTTTCACTCTTTTTTTTATGATTCCCAAAAGTTTTTTTAGATCACTAATTCTACCTTTTTTATTGGCTTTATTGATAATGAAGTTTGCATGGACATCAGAAACTGTAAAATCGCCGACTGTCAAACCCTTCAGATTAAGATTATCTAAAATGTAACCAACCGATCTTGTCGGCAAATTTAAACGCTTCTGATCAACCACTGAAATATTACGAAAAAAACAACCGCAGGTCGCTACTCCTTTAGGTTGAGTTTTTGATCTATAGTCCGCAGCTTGCTTGGCTCTTTCTGCAAGTATCCGCGGTTCAACTTTCTTAAATTTGAAAACAAGGTCAATAATAGTTTCTTTGGTTTGTTGCAAAATGCTGAAGTCGTATTTAAAATTGAAATAATCGTAATCTACTTTTTTTAGATTGCCATAACAATCCATAAGAACCGCCTTTATGAGATAATCGCCGATGTATCTTTGCGGTTTAGTCCACTTGGAGTTCATATAGATTGCACCACCTATTGTACCAGGCAAACCCTTATGATATTCCATACCTTCCCAGCCGGCTGAAATTGCCTCAAAAACAAGTTTGTTTGTTGGGTAGCCCGAAGAAACCAAAACCTTAATTTCGGTTTCTGTTTCTGCGATAATCTCTTTTTTTAGATAGAGATTTTTAACAACCAAGGCATTGATCCGCATTTTAGAAAAAACTATATTCGAACCACCGCCCAAAACTAAAAAAGGTACTTTTAGTTCATTGGCTTTTTTAGCCGCTTCCTGAAAATCTTCAACAGTTTTTACTTCTGTGTAATAACGCGCAATAGTCGAAGTATGAAGTGTCAGAAGGTTTGAAATATCTTTGTTTTCTTCAAGTCTTATTTTCATTTTAATCTTTGATTTTTAATATCGCTTTTATTATATCATCACCAAGTTTATAAACATCTCCCGCACCCATAGTAAAAATTACATCATTTTTTTTCAAAACTTTATTCAGCCGATTGATCAACTGACAAAAAGAGTCGACATATACAACATTTTTTTTGTCACCAACGATATCCTTTGCCGTAACATTAAAATCCTCTTTGTTTTCCCTAGCCGAGGCAAAGATCGGTAAAACAAAAGAGTAGTCTGCAAGAGCTAAGCTTTTTCTAAAGTCATAAAGCAAGGCCTGAGTTCTTGAATAGGTATGAGGTTGAAAAACAATTATTATTTTTTTTTGAGAAAATCTTAATCTGGCGGCTTCTATAGTCGCTTCAATCTCCCTGGGGTGATGTCCATAGTCGTCAAACAAATAAATACTATTTTTGTGGTAGACTTCTTCGAATCTTCTTTTTGCACCAAGAAATCCGGAAATAGCGGTTTTTATCTTTTCATAAGGAAAACCTAAAAATAAAAGTAAACTGACAATACCGGCTGCATTCAAAATATTTTTTTCTCCAAAAAGCCTTGTTTGAAACTCAAAACGATTTTTTTGAGGATCAAACAGGAAAAAACTCGAACCGTATTCATTGGTTTGAAAATCCTCTATCCTGTAATCTGCTCCCTTGCCAAAACCAAAGGTCTTATACTGACTTTTGTCCAAGAAAGCTGCAACTTCCATTGAATTTTTATCATCAAAACAGATAAAACTACTACTACCTTTTTTAAAAAAATTTAAAAAAGTCCTTTTTAACTCCTCAATGTTTTGATAAACATCCGGATGATCATAATCAATATTTGTACAAATGAGGTGACTTGGTTTCAAAAAATTTAGTTTTGGAGTTTTATCAATCGGTGGATTGACCCCGTACTCGTCTGCCTCTATGACAAAGTAGTCTTTTTTACGAAAATCACCGCCAGAATATTCGTTAAAACCTGAACTGCCAACAAGATAACTCGGTTCAACACCAAGATTAATAAGTGTATAGGCCAAAAGCGAGCTTGTTGTTGTTTTGCCGTGGCATCCACAGACAGCAAGAGAAGTTTTGAAGTTTTGCATAAGTTCGACAAGTGCAACAGGCTGGGCCTGAACTTTTATTCCACGGCTTAATGCTTCCTGTACCTGCGGATTGTTTATCCCTTGGTGTGCGGCCGAATAAATTACAAGGTCCGTTTCTTTTGGCAGCTTATCTTTTTTGAAATTTGTGATATATTGAATTTTGTTTTTTTTCAAAACTTCATCGGTAATAAACTCGTCAGGAAGATCAGAACCAGAAACATTTTTGCCCATTTTTTTAAGGATAACTGCAAGATTGGCCATAGCCACTCCTTTTATACCGACAATAAATATGTTATTCATAGTAACTAAACAATTCCTGTTCCTCTTTCTTGATTATAAAATGGAACATTTCTCCAAACTCTTCTTTTTTGTCCCGACGAAAAGAATAAAATCTAGCTTTATCACAAAAGGTGCAGAACGGAAAAAAATCAATATTATCTTTTTTAACACCAGACTCGACCAACAACAAATAGTTTAGTCTTGTCAAATCAACATATCTTTTTGTACCTTGAAACCGAAAGATTTTTTCCGAGTAACCGTTGAATTCTTCGAGAAATTGGTAATAACGATCGTCTGTGACATCATAGCAACATGAACCTATTCCCGGTCCGATTGCAACGATGATATTTTCCTCCTTTGCGCCACTATCTACCATCTTTTCAATCATCCGCTGGGCAAGTCTTTTGATACTCCCCCGCCAACCAATATGTGCAAGTCCAATGATACCAGAAATCTTATCTGTAAAAATAAATGGAAGACAGTCTGCAGTTTTTATTGTCAAAAGGGTGTTTAGCTCATCTGTAACGACACCGTCCGTTTCTTCAATTACTTCAATTTTCTGATCATTTGTTTTTTTGTAAAAAAAGACATTGGCTGAATGTATTTGTTCTAAAATAATCATCTTGTCAAAAAGGTAGTTGTTTTGAAAAAAAAAATTCGAAATTGTTCCTGGCTTTTTAGCGTCTCCTAAATACTTTGTCCCAAAACCGGAAAAAAAGGCACCGTCGTTGATTTTATCCGAATAAAAAATTTTTAGCTGATTATCGAAGTTTATCATTTAAAACTTTAAAAACTGCTAACTGATCACTCCACGGATACTCTTTTTTACCGCGGCAGAGACTTTTTTCATGGCCTTTACCTGTAATAACTACCGTATCTCCGGACTTAGCCAAACTAATTGCTTTTTTAATTGCCTCCTGGCGATCAACAATGATTTCATACTTTTTTTCTGAAATGCCGCTTGCTATTTGTTTACAGATTTTAACAGGATCTTCTGTCCGATAATCTTCTTCTGTCAGGATAATTTTTTTTGCATATTGGCCGCTTATTTTACCCATCTGAGATCTTTTCAAATGATCTCTCAAACCTGCCGAACCAAACACGTGAATGATATTTTTTCCAAGAGAACTAAGTATATTTTCAAGGGCGTTTGGCGTGTGGGCAAAATCAACAACCACCTTAAAATCCTTATCGTAAACGACCTCAAGTCTTCCTTTTGGTAACTTAAATGTCTTCATCGCTTCGACTATTGTCTCATCCTTTATATCAAGAGATTTGCAGGCCGTATATGCAGCCGAATAATTATATTTGTTAAACTCTGTTAATTTCGGCAACTTCTCTGAATATTTAAACTTGGCATCATATTTTTGATACCTGGTTTTTGGGATCTGATCTATTAAAAGCCGGTATGACCGATCATCGCTATTTATAACCGCCAACTTGGATTTTTGAAGAAGTTTGGCCTTTGTTTTTACATAGTCTTCATAGTCCAGGTGATAATCCAGATGCTCGTTTGTTATGTTGGTAACAATACCTATCTCATAATTAACTCCCCAAACCCTGTACTGATCTAAAGCGTGAGAGGTAGTCTCCAAGACAAAGTAATTACAACCATCATCCGCTGCCATTTTTAAAAATTTTTGAATCTGGAATGGACTAGGAGTAGTCACATGAAAACCGATATCATATTCTTGATCTCCGATTTTTGCATAGACGGAAGAAACCATAGAAACTTTTTTACCGGCAGTCTTTAAAATGTGGTAGATAAGGTGTGTCGTGGTCGTTTTGCCGTCTGTACCGGTAACACCGATTATCTTTAATTTGCGGCCGGGGAAACCATACCAAATATTAGCCAAAACAGCTGCGAAAAAGTGATATATATTCTTAATTTTTTGAAACTTCCTTCTGAAAATTGGGAATTGAAAATTGAAAATTTTCATTGGTCTGGTGCTATATTATAGTAAATTAATAATTCTTTGGCGATCTCAAAAAAAAGAGGCGCAGCCGTTTCTGAACCCCAAGGAGAAGATTTAGGTTCGTTTAAGGTAACCAGAGCAATAAATTTTGGTTTGTCGGCTGGCGCAAAACCAATAAAAGACACATTGGTTTTTGAAACATCGTAATGGCCAGCAATAGCAATCTGGGCTGTGCCCGTCTTGCCTCCCATTGTAAAACCATCGGGTTTTGCCCACCTTACCTCTCCATTTTCCACAGCAGAAACAAGCATTTTTTTGACAGTTTCCGAAGTATTTTTGCTGATCACTTTTCTTACTGTTTCGGGTTGAATGGTTTTTTCTTTTGTGTTGAAGACAACCTTCTCGACCACAAGCGGTTTCATTAAATTTCCGCCGTTTACGATTGCGGCAAAAGCGCGTAAAATTTGAATCGGCGTTACAGCAATCCCCTGGCCAAATGTCACTGTTGCAAAATCAATTGGATACCATTGATTATAGCTTTTTAAATAACTTGCTACCTCACCCTGTAAATCAATACCGGTCAACTGGCCAAAACCAAACTTTTCCAGGTAAGAATACAATTTTTTATTCCCTAGTTTTTCTCCAATATAAACCATACCTACATTAGACGATTTTTCAAGAATTCGGGTTATGTTGATTTTTCCTTCGTATTTGTCATTCCATGTTTTTATCGAATACTCGCCAATTTTCACCGGTCCTTTTTCATTATAAATGCTATCTTCTTTAATTGCTTTTTCCTCAAGTGCCGCAGCAACAACCAAAGGTTTAAAAATTGACCCGGGCTCATAAACATCGCTGACAATCGGATTTTTAAAGTAAGTTTCATCAAATTTATAGTATTCTTCTATTGAAAAATCAGGCAAACAAACGGCAGCCAATATCCTCATTGTGTAGGGATCGGCTATCAAAACACAACCTTCTTTTGCATCATAAGATTCAAGCGCGGCTTGCAATTTTTTTTTAGCAATTGCCTGGACTGAACTATCGATCGTCAAATATAGATCGTTACCGTCTTCAGGATCTATTTTTTCCTGGGTACCTACAAAAATTGGCTTGCCGAAAAGATCTCTTTCTGATTTCAAAACACCAGGCAATCCTTTGAGATCCTTATTGTAAAAACCTTCTATTCCAAAATAACCTATATCTTCACCCCAGTAATCCTTACCAACAAAACCCAAGATATGGGCAGCAAGCGAAGCTTCCGGATAATAACGTTTAAATCCCTCTTCAAAACCAACTCCGTCTAAACCAATTTTTTCAATTTGCTCTTTTTGTTTTCTAGTCAAATCTTTTTGAACAATTACCCAGTCTTTACTTTTGTCCAGCCGACTCTCAAGTGTTGCTTCATCAATGTTAAGAATTTTATTAAGACTACGAATCAGTTTATCTTCGTTTGTTATTTTTTTTGGCTCTAAATACAGCAAGTAGTTTTGGATGTTTATGGCAAGCGGCTGACCGTTCCTATCGAAAATCTTTCCTCTTTGAGGATTGATTTTTTTGTCTTGATGATAAATATCATCTAAAGAAAGCTTTGGCCGATATACCTGAAGGTAAAACAACTTAATAATAACGGCAAGAAAAGCGATGAAAAAAAAGAAAAGAAGCAGTCTGAATTTATACATATTATCGGTTTAAGGCATATTTTAGGTTCTCAAGATAGGTTGGTACTGTTTTTTTGGAAAAATCCATAGTGGCTGCCATGGATGCCGCATACTCAAGCGAACTGACTTCACCGAGTTTGCCTTCCAGGCTGTAGTTTTCCTGCTTTATTTTTTCAAGTTGAGCCTCGATTTTTGTAATCTCAACCGAAGACTTAATACCGGCTACAAAAATATATACGTTAGCAAAAACGAGCCCGCTAAAAAAAATTACAACTAATGGTTTTATAACTTTGTTCATATTATTTTTCGATAACTCTCATCTTGGCTGATCTCTCAAAATGAAAACCTGAACCAGCCTTAATTACCTTTTTGTTGACAAAGAAAAAATTGTTTTTTCGAACAAAATTCTTAACAATCCGATCCTCAAGCGAATGAAAAGTAATGACCACAAGCCTTCCTCCTTTTTTTAAAGTGGCAACCGCACCGGCCAAACCACAATTCAAATTTTCAAATTCGTCGTTTGTCGCAATCCGTAATGCCTGAAAAACTCGACGATAGGTTTTTTCATCCTTCTGACCGATCACGTTGTCAATAATAGCCAATATGTCTTTTACATTTTGAATTCTTTGGTGTTTGCGGCTAAAAACAATTTCTTTAGCGATTTCTTTCGAGTTTATATCTTCAGAGTAACTGGCTAAAATATCGTAAAGATTTTCTTCCGATAGCCGATTAACAATATCTGCCGCAGTTTTTTCTTGATCCAAATTAATTCGCATATCCAGTGTGTCGTTGAGATTTTTATAAGAAAAACCGCGGCCAGAGCCGTTAACCTGCTTCATAGACAACCCAAGATCAATTAAAATGCCGTCTGCAGGATAAAAATTGTTTTCTTTGGCAATTTTCTCGATCTCTTTAAAATTACCATGAACAAGCTTTAGGTTTTGAGTTTTGAACTTTGAGTTTTGAACTTGATTTACGTCAATGTCTATTCCCAAAACCCTCCCCCCTCTTTTTAAAATTTCTTGGGTGTGGCCTCCTTCGCCAAATGTCGCATCTATATACAAACCATCTGGTTTAATATTTAGATTTTCAATCGCTTGTTGTAAAAGTACTGGACGGTGCATTATGCTTTTAAGTTTTTAACATATTGTTCCCAGTTCTCCGTGTTCCAGATCTCAAAATGATCGCCGACGCCAATAATCACCGCTTTGCTTTTCAAATCGGCATAGTTCAGAAGATTTTTAGGAACAATAAATCTTCCCTGGTCATCTATATCAAGATAAACAACCGAGGAAAACAAAAATCTTTTTTTATCGATATTTTCCTGCTCAAGCACCGAAACATGCATAAGCTCTTTGGTCTTTTCCTCCCACTCATCCTTGTCAAAACCAGCCAAGCACCGACCAAAACCTTTGTTCAAAATAAATGTGTTTCCCTTAAGCAGTTCTCTTATTTTTTTGGGTAGAACAAGACGGCCCGGAGAAGAAAAAGTCAGTTGATATTCACCAAAAAACACCATATTCTTCCATTATTATCCTTTTTACACCATTTGTCAAGAGGATTTAGTTAATATAAACCTCTAGTCCTAGTATCTTAATTATTCTTTTTTTTTAGCCTTTGGCAGTTTATAATTTAGATGAATGAACAAAATATTAAACCGAACAAAGGCATTTATTTTCTCAAGACAAAAAAGTATCTTTTCTTCAGCTATGATTCTATCTTCAATGATCATCGTTTCAAGTTTGGTTGGTTTTTTGCGTTACCGCGTTTTGTCTAACTACTATCCTAAAGAACAGCTTGATCTTTTTTTTGCATCCTTTCGTATACCGGATTTGATTTTCGAAATTTTGATAACCGGTGCCCTCACGACTTCTTTTATTCCAATCTTTATCAAATACCAAAAAAATAAAGAGGAACTGGATATCAATATGTCTTCAATCCTCAATCTTATTTCGGTCTTTTTGACCGCATTTATTATTCTTGCCCTGATCTTTCTTGAACAACTGATTTCACTTATTACTCCGGGTTATAATCAGGAAAAAACTCAAATAATAATCAACTATTCAAGGATGCTTCTTGTTGGCCAACTGCCTTTTTTTATTCTCGGTAATTTTCTAACCGGAATTGCACAAAGTAACAAAAGTTTTTTTATTCCCGCTTTGGCGCCGATTGTCTATAACCTTACTATAATTGCCGTCACATATTTTTTTGCCCCAAGCCTTGGACTTAGCGCACCAATAGTCGGTGTTATCGTAGGAGCCGTCCTTTTTTTGATTGTCCAACTACCCATTATAAAAAGCTCAAGTTTTTCTTATAAACCGATTATAAAAAAAACTGCCGGCTTGATCGAGTTTTTTAAGATGATTCTTCCTCGGATCATGACGACTATTGTCGCTCAAATCGATGCAACAATCGACCTAAGCTTAACTAGTCTGCTTGGCGGTGGCGCCTATACAGTTTTTTATTTTGCCCAGCGTCTCCAACTTCTGCCGGTTTCGGTCCTTGGGGTTGCCATCGGTCAGGCCGCGCTTCCATACCTTTCCGAACTTTTTCAGGAAGGAAAAATCGATGAGTTTAAAAAAATCGTTACAAGTACGATTCTTAATCTTTTTTTTGCCATTATCCCTATCTCTGCTTTTTTGATTTTTGCCCGCACGCCGCTTGTCCGGCTTTTTTTCGGTGGACAGATGTTTGACTGGGATGCAACTGTTCTTACCGCATTCACTCTTTCGGCCTTTGCCCTTTCTGTTCCATTTCACAGCATCTATTATTTTTTAACCCGCTGTTTCTACGCT
The DNA here is from genome assembly GCA_964545385.1 of uncultured Gammaproteobacteria bacterium. Taxonomy (GTDB): domain Bacteria; phylum Patescibacteriota; class Microgenomatia; order UBA1406; family GWC2-37-13. Next base: position 13,145 of record CAZJFG010000020.1, read on the forward strand.
ATTTTAGATAGCCGAACGCCTTTTTACATCGGTGTTTTTGCAATCATAATCAATTTCAGCCTAAGCCTTTTGTTTATTCTTGTTTTTAAGCTACCTGTTTGGTTTTTGGCACTTGCCTTTTCCATATCTATGATAATAAATGTTGTTTTGCTTTACATTTTTTTCTACAAAAAAATCAAAGGCCTTGAAAATAAAGAACTTATCGTTGAAACATTTAAAATTGCAAGCGTCTCACTTTTTTCATCGGTAATCAGCTAGTATCTTCTAAAACTTTTTGACGGTTTA
>CAZJFG010000021.1:0-11926 GCA_964545385.1 uncultured Gammaproteobacteria bacterium
GCCTACTTACACCTGGACAAAAAGACCCCGGGAGCTTTACTGAAACTAGATATTGGTAAGAGATAATTAACTGTTGAGTGTAGGAGGGAGGGCTTGCCCGACAATGAAACACCTCTCTTTGGTTATTTTTTACCTTAGTCCGACGTCATGTTGGACAACAGTGTTTGGTGGTCAGTTTAACTGGGGCGGTTTCCTCCAAAAAAGTAACGGAGGAGTACAAAGGTCAGCTTACTGCGTATGGAAATCGCAGCATAAGTACATATACAAAAGCTGGCTTAACTGTGAGGACTATTATCCGATCAGATGCGAAAGCAGGTATTAGTGATCCCCGATCCCGATATGATTTTGGGACGGGCTTAACAAATAAAAGCTACCCCGGGGATAACAGGCTAGTCACGTCTGAGAGTTCATATCGACGACGTGGTTCGGCACCTCGATGTCGGCTCACTGCATCCTGGGACTGAAGTCGGCCCCAAGGGTCGGGCTGTTCGCCCGTTAAAGCGGTACGCGAGCTGGGTTCAGAACGTCGTGAGACAGTTCGGACTCTATCCGGTGTAAGCGTTTGATTCTTGAGAGAGATCTCCTACAGTACGAGAGGACCTAGGAGAAAAGATCCCTGGTATACCAGTTGTCATAAGCATCGCTGGGTAGCTATATCTTTAATCGATAAGCACTGAATGCATCTCAAGTGCGAAGCGAGTCTCAAGATTAAGAATCGTTATTAGCTTTCCCGTAGACTACGGGATTGATAGGCGTCAGATGTAAGTCCTGCAAGGGATTTAGTCAAGACGTACTAAAAGCAATCTCCCGCCATTTTTGTTGACTATAAATTAAAATGATTTTACTTTCAATTGATCCTGGACTTGAAAAAACAGGATACGCGTTTTTTGACAAAGACAAAAAATATTCCAAAAACTACAGATTTTTGTCCTCTGGATTGATAAAAACCGCAAAAAAACTTCCTAAAGAAAAAAGACTTTTTGTAATCTATAAAAAACTCTCAGATTTAATAAAAAAGTATCAACCAAAGGAAATTGTTTTTGAGAATATTTTCTTTTTTAAGAATCAAAAAACCGTTATTTCGGTTGCTCAAGCTCAAGGAGTAATTATGCTTCTTTCAAGTCAGAACAATATTCCGCTGAAATGTTACTCTCCGCTTGAAATAAAACAAACCATCACAGGTTACGGTCTGGCAGATAAAAAAGCCGTTAAAAAAATGATTGGACTTACTCTTGACCTTAAAAAAAACTTTGCAGACGATGACGAATATGACGCTATCGCAATAGGCTTGGCTTATTGTTTTCGAAATTCCAAACTGCTAGAATAATTTTATGAATAAAGTCGTTCTTATTGTTCTTGATGGATTTGGACTTGCTCCACCCGGTCCGGGAAATGCTGTCTACCTTGCCAATCCGACAAATTTTAACAACTATATGGCAACATATCCTCATACTTCATTAAAAGCTTCGGGAGAAGCTGTTGGCTTACCATCAAGCGAGGTAGGAAATACTGAAGTAGGTCACATTAATATTGGCGCGGGACGAGTCGTTCACCAAGATCTACCTCGAATAAATATGAGTATTGCCGATGGTAGTTTTTATCAAAATCGGGTTTTTCTGGACGCGGCCGATCATGTAAAAAAAAATAATTCAAACTTTCACATTATCGGCCTTCTCAGTGAAGGAATTGTACATTCGGCTCTTGATCATCTTTTTGCCCTTTTATATTTTGCCAAGGAAAATGCTATCAAAAATGTTTTTATTCACGCGATCACGGACGGCCGAGATTCACCACCAAAGTCTTCCGTAGATGTTATTAGAAACGTCGAAAATAAACTTAAACAACTAAATATCGGTAAAATCGCTACGGTTTCCGGCCGATACTATGCCATGGATCGAGACAATCGTTGGGAACGAACTGCCAAGTCTTATTTTTGCATGTCAAAAGGAGATGGGGAAAAAGCCGAATCCGCAGTTGCGGCCGTAGAAAATGCTTATAGGAACAACCTAACCGACGAGTTTATTTTGCCTACCAATGTTTTGGAAAACAATCAACCGGTTGGTTTAGTTTCAGCAAATGACGCGGCGGTTTTTTTAAACTATCGAATTGACCGGGCCCGTCAGCTCACCAAGGCCTTTGTCTTGGACGAGTTTGAAAAAACGGCAAACGAAAATAGATACTACGATCCGTTTCAGGAAAAATATTTAAAAACTCATTTGCCTCAAAAAGAGTCTGTAAATCCTCCTTTTACCCGTGGTCCAAAAATTGAAAATCTGTATTTTGCAACCATGACTGAGTACGAAGAGAATTTACCGGTTTGTGTTGCTTTCCACCCAATTGTTGTCAACAATCCTCTGGGACAGGTTTTGGAAAGCGCTAACATCAACCAACTTAGACTTGCCGAGTCTGAAAAAGAAAGGTTTGTAACTTTCTACTTCAACGGTCAACGGGAGATGCCTTTTAGTCTTGAAGATCGAATAATTATTCCCTCACCAAAAGTACCAACCTATGATCTAAAACCAGAAATGTCTTCTTTCGAAATTACCGAAACTTTGATCCAGAAAATGAAAGAGGATAGATATAGATTTATTTTAGTAAATTTTGCCTGTCCGGATATGGTCGGTCATACCGGAAATATCCAGGCAACAATCATGGCTATTAAAGCTATCGACCAATGCCTTGCAAAAATCATCCAGGAAGCGTTCAACCAAAATACCACTGTTTTGATTGTGGCCGACCATGGGAATGCCGAACAGAAAATTAGCCCGACAACAGGAGAGATTTCAACAGAACACACGGCCAATTTGGTTCCATTTATTGCTATCGATAAGAAACTTCAGGGCAAGTTTAACAAGTTATCTATGGGAATTCTCGCCGATGTTGCACCGACCGTTCTTGCACTCCTTGGAATACCAAAACCGGAAAACATGACCGGAAGAAATTTGTTGGAGGAACTTAGCTGATTTTTTATTTTTTCCTTGGTAAATCACGATTCTATAAGATTTTTCCAAGACACATCTTTAGATTTCTGCTTTTCATGCATTATGAAAATATTTCCCTCATAACCAAAGTCGGCCAAAACTTCCAGGCACTTCCTGGTTAATAGATATTTCGTTTCTATCCTCACGTATGGATCGGTTACTGAATCGAAAAAAACCGTCCCGAAATTTTTAGTCTTAAATCTTTTTTCAAAATTAAGCAACTCTTTTTTCAATAATTCCGGTGCGTTCATTTTTGCGTCAAGATAAAACCCCCAAACCTTATCCGAGTGTTTCCATCTGGCAATAGAGATTGATTACATAATCCGATCCCGCTAAACCCGATTTAATAAAAATCGACTTCGCCTGAATTAAATTAAATTTAGGAAGATAATCAGTTTGATCCCATTTTACCAAGAATTTTGGCAGCATAACGACTGCCTGCAAGCATACTTTTTTCGATATCCTTAGTTTTTAAAAAACCGGAAATAAATCCGGCTGTGTAACCGTCACCCGCACCTGTTGTATCAACAATTTTATCAACCTTGATTGCTTTATGGTGAAAAACCCTGCCATGCCAGTAAGCAAAACTTCCTTTCTCACCTTCGGTCACGACTAAAATCTGATCGTATAAATATGGGATATACCATTTTACGATATCTTCTTTAAAATGAATATCTTTATAGGGGGCTTTGACAAGTTCGGCAAACTCATGGCCGTTAACAATCAAAATATCCACTTTATCCAAAAACGGTTTAAGCTGTTCTTTTGACTTTCGACAATCAGAAACACCCAAATTGACTGCGGTTGTGATGTTTCTTTTTTTAAAGAAATCTAAAAAAGCCTCCCGTTCAAACAAAGAGACCTCAGGTAAATTGCCAAGGTAAATAAACTTTGATTTGGTAATACCAGTTAGCTTATTTTTATTGTTTAGAAGATGAATATGTGGCGTAACATAATGTATGATGCTTCGTTCACCTTTTTCGGTCAAAAAAATTGACGAAATATTATAATAGTTATCCTCAAAGTCGGAAAGAGCATAGGAAACTTTGTTTTCTTCAAGCTTATCAATAATTATTTTTTTGAAAGAATTATTGCCGATACTACCAATAACAGCCGAACGAAAACCATGATTGCGTACTCCAATCGCTATATTTAGCCCACCACCGCCGACTGAGACAAAAAATTTCTCGGCCAAGTACTTACCACCAACAGCAAGTTGGAATCTACTATCTTTATATGTCAAACTTTTCCCACTAAAAAAAAGATCAACAGAAATGCTGCCGATCGAAACAAGATCATACATAATTTAAGAATAACATAAATATAATTTTTAATTTTCATTTTTCAATTTACATTGAATTTATAATTTTTATTAATTATTGAGCAATTGATTGAAAATTGTAAATTAAAAATTGAAAATTTATAATTAGCTTATGATCACTGTTATCTGTGGTGAAGATATTGTTTCCTCAAGGAATTATTATTCCGAACTCAAAAAGAGGTATCGCGAAAAAAAATACGAGATCAAGGAAGTTGCTTCTTCTCAGATAGTAGAGGTCCAAAAAGAACTGAGCGAATCGCTGAGTCTGTTTGCGGAAAAAATTGTTTTTTTTACACAGAATCTTAACAAAACAATTACACGGAAAAAGTCAACTAAAGATTTAATCGAGATACTCGCCAAAGATAAACAGGTTGAGATTGTCGATTGGGAAGATGGAATAACCGGTCGCAGTTTGAAGATTCCACAAATAGCAATTCTAAAAGAATTTAAGCCCACGCGGACAATCTTCAAGCTTCTGGACAGTTGTTACCCGACAAACAAAAGTGAATTCATCAGCCAACTGAATAGTCTGCCTGATAAAATTGAAGATGGATTTATTTTTTACATGTTAACAAAACATATAAGGATGCTACTTCTTGTAAAATCAGGAGAAAAGCCTAGTGCTATGTTTGACTGGCAGCTTTTCAAGATCAAAAAACAGGCTGGTTTTTGGAGCTTGGAAAAACTTGTTTTGTTTTACGAAAACCTCCACAGAATCGACATAATTAACAAAACAAGTAAAAACCCTTTTTCTACCAAGCACTCCCTTGACTTACTAGCTTATTATTTATTATGATTTAATCACTATGCTCGACAAAAAAGTATTCAAGGCCTATGACATTCGCGGCATCTATCCAACAGAAATAGACGAGGAAGGATTTGAAACGATTATAAAAGCGATAATTGCTTTTTTAAAAAATAGACTAAGAAAAGAAAGTCTTGTTTTGGCGATTGGTCGCGATATGCGGCTTTCGACGCCAAAATTTTTTGAGATAGCCAAAAAAACATGTATAGAATTTGGTGTGACTGCGGTTGACATCGATCTTACTTCAACACCAACTTTTTACTTCGGCTGTTTCAAATACGGTTACGATGCAGGTTTTATGATCACAGCTTCGCATAATCCAAAAGAATATAACGGCGTAAAGATTGTCATACGAGAAAATGACAAACTCATCAAGGTTGGCGGAGGATCGGGTATGGAAGAGATAAAAAAATTTGCCTTGGAAAATAAATTTATCCCTTCTAAAACAAAGGGTAAAATCAGAAGTAACAACAATGTCCTTGAAGATGAGGTAACAAATGCTTTGTCTCATTTAGATCTTTCCCGGATTAAAAAGTTTAAAATTGTTACTGATACGGCAAATGGTATGGCAATTACATACCTAAACAAGTTTTTTGATAAAGTACCGGCCGAGATTATCCGAATCAACGATAAACTGGATGGGACATTTCCTGCCCATGAAGGAAATCCTCTCAAGTTTGAGACTTTAAAATGGCTTCAAAAGAAGGTCCTGGCTGAAAAAGCAGACTTTGGTATTGCTCCGGATGCCGATGGCGATCGGATTTTTTTTATTGATGAAAAAGGTGAAGTGGTAAGAGCAACCGTAATTACAAGCATGATAGCCAAGGAAGTGCTCAAAGAACATCCGGGAGAAAAAATTGTCGTTGATATAAGGTCGCTTCGCAACGCCTCGCAAGTAATTAAGAATTTTGGCGGACGGATGGAGCTGACCAAAGTCGGTCACGCATTTATCACTCAAAAACTTAGCGAAATTGACGGTTTTTTTGCCGGCGAGTCTTCCGGTCATTTTTTCTTTAGGGAGACCGGCTATGCCGAATCTTCAGTTCTTGTTCTTTCCTATTTTATGAGAATTTTATCGGAGGAAAATAAACCGCTCTCAGAAATAGTAAAAAATTATTATACGTCGCCCGAGTCCGGTGAATTTAATTTCAAGCTTTGTGGCAAACTTTCCGGTAAAGAGATTCAAGAAAAGATTGCTTTTTGTTATAAGGATGGAAGCCTGTCCTGGCTTGACGGCATTTCTGTCCAGTATCCGGATTGGCGATTTAATATAAGAAGTTCAAATACCGAACCGCTTTTACGACTTAATGTCGAGTCGAAAAATGAAAAATTAACTAAAGAAAAATTAGATGAACTGAGGAGTAAAATAATCTCCCTTGGAGGAGAACCAATATAAATGCTAGATAAAAACGACATTTTAAATTTCCAAAGATGGGCAACAGATGTTGTCAAAAAATGTGCCGAAATTCTTGCCAAATATAAAAATAACTTTAATGTCGTAAAAAGAAAGGAAGATTACAACGATATTGCCACAGATGCGGATATTGCTATTGAAAATTTTGTTTGCGAACAGATTAAAAATACATACGGGAATCATTCAATCTACGCAGAAGAACTTGGAATGCAAAAAAAAGATTCTGATTTTTGTTGGATAATCGATCCATTAGACGGCACCAAGGAATTTGCTCGCAACCTGCCGTATTATGGGATCAACCTTGCACTTGAGTATAAAAAAGAGCTAATTGTAGGAATTTTTTACCATCCGGAAACAAATCGTTTTTTTTCGGCAGCCAAAGGTCACGGCGCCGCAAGAAATAAAAAAGAAATTTCTGTATCCAAAAATCTTGAACTAACAAATTCCTATCTCTATTCTTGCATCCCACACCGTAACTTTACTTTTCAACAAATAAATAAGTTCTCCAATATGCTCCAAAAATTGATCTCAAAAAGCTATCGTACTCGTGGCACACCTTGGGTGGTAGAGGCTTTTTGTAACATTGCGTCAGGTAGCTATGATGGTTTAGTCTCTATCACGACATCTGAGTTTGGACCCAAGTGGTACGATATTGCACCAGGTATTTTAATACTTGAGGAGGCAGGAGGGCGTGTTACTGATTTTTTTGGAAAACCACTTAACAAAAACAACCTTGAATCCGGAATCGTCGCATCAAACAATTTACTTCATCAAAAACTTTTAGATATAGTAAAATATTAGCTATGGAGGAAGCCAAAGAAAAGCACCAAAAAAAAATAAGGCTTTCCAAATATACTTCCGCTCTGATCGAAAGCCTTAAACAAATTAAGCCAAAAATCAGACCTGATGATCTTTCCAAAATAACGGTTTCCCAAACTGTCACCTTCTTTGCCTTAGCTTATGAAAAGATTAGAAACGCCATGGAGTATCGCGAAGATCATCAAATCAGACGTGCGGCAATTGAGCGTATTGTTAAAAGGCTTCTCATGCTCAATCCTAGCGGTCATGATATGGCCGACGGACTAATCCGCGAACTTTTGTGGGCCAGGTATTTTGATGCCGACTCCCTCGGCTCAAAAGATATTGAAAATACCCAACGCATTATCGACAAGTATATTTACTTACTAAATATTCTTCTCCTCGGTCTAAGCGGTCAAAACCGAGACTTTATTTACAATTTCATCATAGACCTTTTAACATGTGAAATTGAAGAAAATCTTAACCCCGAAGGAACTCAAAAAAATGCCTGTTATACTTTTTTTGTCTACCAGGTTTTACGGAATAAAATAAAGCTTGAGGGAATTTCCGAAGATCAGAAGAATGCTTATTTTTTAGCAGCGGTTGAAAAGACTTTCCGCAGAAGCGACCGATCGTACCAAAGATACCACCTTTTTACCACTTTTTATAAACCCATATCACAATATGAAAAGGAGGAATTGAAAGAATTTTCCGGTAAACTCCCAAAGATATTTGAGAAAATCGACGATATGATCAAAAATCCGTATGTCGAGCAACTGTCGCATTTTATTAAAAAACAATTACCGCCTTTTTTAATCCTTTTTTCTATCATCAAAGACAAGTTCGGCGATATAAACGAGATTTTGTCCGACAAAGAAAAATTAAACAACGAAGTGGAGATTACCTGTCGTCAGAAGTATCAAGGATTGAAAAAACGCATAATGAACTTAAGTATAAGAAGTTTTATTTATATTTTTTTGACTAAAATGATTCTGGCACTTATTCTGGAATTTCCCTTATCGCGTTATATCTATGGCGAAGTCAACTGGGAATCAATTTCCATAAACACTCTTTTCCCGCCTTTTTTAATGCTTTTTATTGTCGCCTTTTTTAAAATCCCAGGAGCTGAGAATACTCAAAAAATCCAGCAAAGAATAATTGAAATTGTCGATGCGGATAAAAGTTTTGAATCTTCCATCGCCTTTGTCCGGCGCCAACCTAAAGAAAAAAAACCGATTCTTGTTTTCGGTTTTACGGTTTTTTACTCATTAACTTTTTTGGTCACTCTGCTTTTGATTTTTGAGGTTTTAAATATGCTCAATTTTAACTTGGTCAGTCAAGTAATCTTTATTTTTTTTGTCTCTGTTGTAACCTTTTTTTCTTATCGCATCAAACAAGTTGCCAACGAATATTATCTTTCGGAAAAAGAGTCGATTTTTACACCTATCATTGACTTTTTCTTTATGCCCATTCTTTCCATTGGTAAGTTTTTTAGCCAGGAGATTTCAAAACTAAACTTTCTGGTCTTCTTCCTGGATTTTTTGATAGAAGCTCCGTTTAAGTTTATTTTTGAAATTATCGAAGAATGGATCTCTTTTGTTCACAAACGAAAAGAAGAGATTATATAATGAATACATGTGGAATAAAATCTTCAATATAGTCAGCTGGTTTATCTTCCTTACTGCTTTTACTATTACAACAGTAGTTGCCATCTCACAAAACAGTATCCCTGGCGATAGGACTTATTTCATAAAAACGGCCTTTGAAAAAGTCGTGTTGTCAAGCTATCGGTTGTTTGATAAGGACACGGATTATGAAATTGACCTTACCAAAATCAGATTTAAAGAGTCACAGAAGGTTTTGAAGACTGCAAACGCCAGCGAAAGTTTGAAAAATCTTAATCTCCAAATTCTCTCAACAAGTGAAAATATAAAAAATATTGAAGATGCCGATAAAAAAACCGCTTACGCCAGAAAATATACTTCTGCTCTTAAAGAAATGAAAACTCAGCTTGATTATGAAAAGGTCTCTATCGTCACATCATCAAATATAAATACTTCCTTTGCCGTGTCTTCTTCAGATTCCTCATCAGGTGAAAAATCCGTCATAACCGACGACATCGACAATACAAGAAAGACAATAGAAGAGGTGATAAAAGATATTGAAGAAGAAATTCCTGATGATAGACCAGATACCAGTGAATCTTCCTATATTATCCCAACGCTTGTACCAACGGTTAATATTGTAGATACCAGTACGAGCGGCTTTTCTGTAGAAGAGGAACTTTCTCCAACTCCGGAAGTGAAAAACATATCACAAACGCCAACTCCAACTGCTAAACCATAATCTACCAACATATCTTAAGAAAAACTTTGGTTTTTGGCTTTTTAAGTTTATGATACGGTATAATATGTTTAACAACGCGCCCTTAGCTCAATGGATAGAGTACTGGTCTTCGGAACCAGGAATAGGGGTTCGATTCCTCTAGGGCGCACAATAAAAGTAACAAAATATACTTATTAATTTACTTTTACAGTGTAAACACCATATGAACTGGTATGTTTATATAGTTGAAGCCCGCGATAGGTCCTTGTACACGGGAATTTCAACAGATGTTTCAAGAAGAATATATGAACATAATCATAATAATATAAAGGGAGCGAAATCCTTAAAGGGAAAACGTCCGGTCCGGCTTGTTTACAAAGAGGAATTGCACTCGCAATCGGAAGCAAAAAAACGCGAGGCAGCAATAAAGAATTGGAAAAGAGAACATAAACTAAAATTAATTAAAAAAGTTGACGGGTTTACCCTGTAAAATTCCGATAAATTTTCGGAATTTTACAGGGTCCGTAGCTCAACTGGTAGAGCATCTCGCTCTTAACGAGGTGGTTCGGGGTTCGAGTCCCCGCGGACTCACATGCCAACTTTGATAATTTATTTTTTAGCTCTGTTTTTAGAGCTTATTTTTTTAGGCGGATTTGCAGTCATTATTTTTTCTTTAATTTACTCAACATTAAAAGGCGCGCCGTATGTACCAACATCAACAAGGCAATTAGATCTTATCCTTGAAAAAGCAAAGTTGAAAAAAAACCAGGTATTCCTTGAGCTCGGATGTGGTGACGGCCGAGTAGTGCGGACTGCGGTCAAAAAATATCACGTCAAAGGTATTGGCGTAGAAATAAACCCACTACTTTTTTTTTGGGCAAAATTATTGGCTAAATTTAAAAAAACCAATATTCATTTTTCCCGACTGGACATCGAAAGCCAAAATTTACCCGGAGCGGATATAATTTATATATTTCTTATGCCAAAATTGATAGAGAAAATTTCTCCAGAACTTCTTAAACAGCTTGAAAAAGGAACTCTTATAATTTCACATGGATTCAAAATAAAAGCTCTTTCTAGATATCAAAGATTCAAGCTCTTCCAAAAACCATTTCCCACTTATTTTTACAAACTTACATAGCTAATTTGACATTGCCTTAACTTTTCCATATCATTAAATAATGAATAGAAAACTGTATGTTTTTCTCCTTTTTTTTGGCTTAATTGTTCTTAATTTAATGGTTATTTCCAAAATCAATGGCTTATATTCCAAAGAAAAACAGATAAATAAAATTCTGGCTGAAATTTCGTCCGTTGACCAACAGTTTAAGACAAACTCCGGTCCGTCGGGTCTTGGAAATTATAAAACAAATGTCGAGCTCTCTGACAATCGTGTGGCCAATTTAAAAAGTTTTTTTAGAAAATACAACTCGCCACTCTTTGACTATGCCGACCATATCGTCGCAGTTTCTGACAAATATAAGTTTGATTACAGATTGTTGCCTGCCATTGCTATGCAAGAATCAAATCTTTGCAGATTCATACCTGAAGATTCCTACAACTGCTGGGGATGGGGTATATATGGTACAACCGTCACAAAATTCGATTCCTATGATGAAGCAATTGAGATCGTAGGCAAAGGCCTAAAGGATAATTACCTAGATAATGGCTTGGTAACGGCGACAGCTATTATGGAGAAATATACACCTTCATCGCAAGGTAGCTGGGCCCGGGGAGTAAATACTTTTTTGCGAATGCTAGAATAATTATTGTATTGATCTTGCGCTTGAAAGCTCTTGAGACATAGAGTATTGAGTTCCTTTTTTCTTGGATAGGCTTGCAAAAAGAGAACCTCTTTTTTTCTTCTTATTGATCATTGCTGAAAGCCAGGTTTTAGACTCACTGACTTTTTCCCGAAGAGTCTGCAACATACGTAAAACAATTTCAAGAAAACGGACATGGTAAATGCCTGGCTTTTGTGGTAAAGACTCCATGGTAATTTTTTCAATGTCGACTACCTCAGCCATAAGCGCATTATCGGCTTTCTTTAGATATTCAACTTCCTTTTTAATCTGCTCTGTCAATTCTTTAATCTGTTTTTTAACAATTTCTTTTTCATAGTAATTGTTATAGTTGAAGATAGAAAATTCTTTTCTTTGTGGTTGTTTTTGTTTTTTTTCGGAAAATTCTTCTTTGTAGTTTTTGCCAAACAATTGTTCAAGAAGTGAACTTTGATCTAAACCAGAAGATTGGTCATTGAAACTTTCGGCAGTATTTTGATT
>CAZJFG010000022.1:0-10335 GCA_964545385.1 uncultured Gammaproteobacteria bacterium
CTCGTATTAATTTTTCAAGAGAGATCCGGGCTACCTCTCGGCGGATCGCATCAAAAGAAGAAAGCCTAATTACTTTTTCTTCTTCAAGATCGACATCAACTCCTGTTGCGATCTCAAAAGCCCGAATATTTCGGCCATCTTTTCCGATAATCCTTCCTTTGTAGTCATCGCTGGGCAAAGAAATTGTTGAGAGGGTAAACTCGGCCACATAGTCTGTGACGCCATAACGCATTGATTCTGCCAGTATTTGTTTTGCGGTTTCATCGCTTTTTTGTTTAATTTCTTCCTGAGCTGCTTTTATTTTTTTGGCAACTTCCCGATCAAGTTTTTCCTCCCATCCGGCAAGCATCAAGTTTTTTGCTTGATCTTTGCTAAGAGCCGCTACTTTTTCAAGTTTTTGCAAAATTGCTTCCCTTTTTTCCTCAAGCTCTTTTTGAACTTTTTGCAAACTTGCTCTTTCCTGCTTTGTTTTTTGTTTTTCTTGATCCAGCTCTTTCAGCTTATCTTCTATCTGTTGCTCTTTCCGCGCCAAACGTTTCTCCGCTTCAAGAGTTTCGTTAATTGTCCGTCGTGCTTGACGTTCGGCCTCTTGTTTAATTTTAAGTGCCTCTTCTTGGGCTTTTAAGGTAATTTCTTTTGTTTGCTGACGAATCTTTTCTTTTTCTTCTTCAATCCTTTTTTTGGTTTGGAATAATTTAAAAAAATCTTTAAACATGAATAAGTTTTTATCTTAAGAAGATATGGGAATAATTTTCCTTATCAGAAACTTAAATTTTATTCAGAGTCTAAATTTAATGTCTGAAAATTAAAATATTGGGAATTCATTGAAAATTTTAAATTGAAAATTGAAAATTTTATTCCTATTCCTCTTAAGGAATTATTAACTTTTCTATTTTACTCTTTATTGGTAAATTTAGCAATTATTTTTTTTGAAGTCGAAAAACCGAAACCCCTTCTTCCTAAAAACTGGCAGGCTTTTTGAAAACATATTTTTTTCGGGAGGTTTTTAAACCTGTCCCATCGACCGGCCAATGCTTTTTCCGCCAAAACTTCTTCATCGATGGGATGGACTTCAAAATATTTGTTAATCGTTTCCTTTTCGACACCGTATTTTTTGAGCTCTGCTTTTAAAAAATACTCTCCTTTTGGCTTTGCCGATATCCGTTGACTTACAAACCAATCAATAAACTTTTCATCGTTTAGAAAATCCAGTTCAAGAAGATGATCGATTACCGAATCGGCCCCTTGTTGAGACCAATGGGTTGTCTTAATTTTTTTGTAAAGGTAGCGCCTGGTCTCACCGACTGTTCGTGGACGAAACTTAAGATAAAATAAGGCTTTGTTTAATAGACCTTGAAGATCTTCGTTAAGCATAATTTCTAATTAGGAATTAGGAGTTTATTTCTTATCAAGTACTTTTCCCAAAATTTGTTCTTTCAACTTTTTGTCTTTAGCCAAAATCTCTTTAACTTGTTCTTTCCCTTGACCCAAAATTTTATCTCCGTATTTAATAAAAGAGCCGCTTCTTGAAAATATGCCGTTATTGACCGCTGCTTCAACCAAAGCCTCTTCTTTATCTATCCCTGAAGAATTAATAATAAACTCGGCGTCTTTGAAAGGCGGCGCCATTTTGTTTTTGACAATTTTTACCCGAACCCGCGTCCCCACTACTTGATTATTTTTCTTCAGGGTTTCGATTTTTCGAACATCCATCCGAACGGAAGCATAAAATTTAAGAGCCAAACCGCCGCTTGTTGTTTCCGGATTCCCAAACATAATGCCAATTTTTAGTCGTAACTGATTTGTGAAAATAATGGTGGTTTTGGACTTTGAGACAACGCCTGTCAGTTTTCGGAGCGCCTGAGACATAAGTCGGGCCTGGACACCCATCTGCGCCTCACCCATCTCTCCCTCAATTTCAGATTTAGGGACAAGAGCGGCGACCGAATCGATGACAATAAGATCCACGCCACCCGAACGCACCAGTTGCTCGGTGATCTCAAGTGCCTGTTCACCTGTATCCGGCTGCGAAACTAAAAGGTCTTCGATCTTCACACCCAGAATTTTCGCCCAGGAAGGATCCAAGGCGTGTTCGGCGTCAACAAACGCCGCAATCCCACCGGCTTTTTGAGTTTCGGCAATCAAATTTAAACAAAGAGTGGTTTTTCCTGAAGCCTCTGGTCCATAAATTTCAATAATTCTGCCTTTTGGAATTCCGCCAATACCAAGAGCCAGATCAAGCGGCAATATGCCTGTTTTTATAACATCAACTTTGGTAGTCGGTGCTTCACCCAACCGCATAATTGCACCCTTACCAAACTGTTTTTGGATTTGCTCAATGGCAAAATTAATAGCCTGTTTTTTTTCAGAATCAGCATTTTTCATAAATTCTTTATATATTTTATAACTTGATACACTTTATAACTATTTATTTTTTTTGTCAACGGACTATACGCTACAAACTAAAAAATATAAATTAGTCCAACCGTAATCAGACCCCACAAACCAATGGTAATCATCAGTGGTTTGTCGGTTGTGATAATTTTTTCCGGTTGTTCACCTTCGTATTTTTCATATAAAAGTTGAGCATAGCGGGAAATACCAAAAACAACCAAAGGGATCGTTATCATAAGCCACTTTCTTCCTTCAAAACCTGGAAACATCATCCCAAAAAATTTGGAAAAAGGTGTTTCGATAAACGGCGGTTTTTCAAAGTATGTATAAAATGAATAACCGATAATCGTCAGTGTGGCAAAAGTATAAGTCAAAAAATCAAGAAAGTGTTCCTGGTAACGGTAAAGAGATTCACGCGCGCTTGGCCCATGAGAAACCAACTCGGCGTGTCGTTTGACCGCCGCCATAAAAAGTGAACCAAAAAAAATCGTCAAGACAAGCCAAATAGGGATATGGTAGCCGGTAAGCGCTTCTCCTGCATAGGCGCGAATCATAAACGAAAAAGAAATAGTAAAAATGTCAATCACCGGAAATTTTTTAAAGTATAAAGAATAAAAAAAATGTAATAAGATAAATACCAAGCATAAAAGAAAAAAATGGATAGAGAAAAACAACGAACTTACTAAAGAAATCATTATTAATAAAAAAGTGATAAAGCTTGCTTCGGCCAAAGAAATTTTTCCTGAGGCAATCGGCCGTAACCTCTTTATCGGGTGTTTTTTGTCATAAGGATAATCAACAATGTCATTTAGAACATAAGAGGCAGAAGACAACAAACAAAAAATTACTAAGCCGAATAGGGTTTGGAAAAAAAGCTTACTTTCAAAAAGTTTGCCTGAGAAAATAATGGCGGTAAAAATAACTAAGTTTTTTATCCATTGATTAACACGAACCGCACGGAGAATAGTAATTGTTTTTTCCTTGTTCATTACATCTTGAATTATACATGATTTTACTTTATGATTTTGCTAAACCATGATGAACCTTGACGACAAAAAAGAAATGACCAAATCTCAAGGGACTGAGATTGCTTTTCGCTCCTTTGCCCGTCTTCCTTTTCAAGTCAAACAGGCCTGGGAAGAGAGCGTTCAAATCACCTTTCCAGAAGGCTATAAAAAAGTAACAAATATTGTAATCGCTGGAATGGGCGGCTCAAGATTTCCCGCCTATATCCTTACCGAGCTTTTTAAAACAAATATCAAAATCCCTATTATCCTCAACGATAACTATACTCTTCCTTCTTTCGTCAACGAAAATTCTCTTGTCATCCTTTCTTCTTATTCCGGTTCAACCGAAGAGGTACTTTTTGTTGGCCGACAGGCGTTTGAAAAAAAGGCAAAAATTTCTGGGATTACCTCTGGCGGCGCTCTTGCTGATTTTTTGACTCGTGTAGCTGCACCAAGCTATATTTTCAATCCGATAAATAATCCTTCAAATCAACCAAGGATTGGTCTTGGCTATGGGATTGGCGGATTAATGGGTCTTTTTTATCAACTCGGAATTTTATCTATCGATAAACAAATGGTAGATACAGCTATTAAAGATATGTTTTTGTTCACTAAAAAATATTCGCCTGAAGCCAAAAATAATAAAGCAAAAATTCTTGCCAAAAAAATTTACGGCAAATATCCATATTATATCGTTTCGGAATTTTTGTCTGGTTGCGGTAATGCTATCGCCAATCAAACTAACGAAACGGCCAAATCCATTTCCTCTTTCCGGATAATTCCCGAGCTTAATCACCACCTGATGGAAGGTTTAAAAAATCCAAAAGAACTTGCAAAAATTGGGCTTTTTGTATTTTTCTTTTCCAAACATTATTCTGAACCGATTAAAAAAAGATTTCGGATCACAAAAGACATTGTCGAACAAAATAAGATCGAAACTGTTTGGTATGAGCTTTCCGGAAAAAACAAAGTTGAAGACGTATTTGAGCTTGTCGCGTTTGGAAGCTATCTAACTATGTATCTTTCTATCCTTTATCAGGAGAATCCTGCCATTGTCCCTTATGTAGATTACTTCAAAAATAAATTAAAGGAAATATAATAACTTTATTTTTTTTCAAAATACAAAGTTACGGTGGAGGTGATCGTTTGGCTTCCGGGCTCAATCGTTGCATCCTCTCCTACCCCACCAATTGCTTTAGCCGAATAAGTCTGATAAAAAGGCGTGGTTGAACTGTTTGTCTCCTCAACAATGTTTGTAATTTTTCCAAGTTTTATACCCAATTTTTTAGCGAGTTTTTCTGCCTGGGTTTTTGCGTTTTTGGTTGCTTCTTCTCTGGCTTTTTCACGATAGTTTTCGGGCTTATCTATTTCAAATCTTACTCCTTGAATTTGGTTGGCGCCGGCGGCAGTTGCTTTCTCAATAATTTGTGATGTCTGAGTAAGCTTTTTTGTTTTAATCGTTATTGTTACGTTGCCGTTATACCCTGAAATTTTATTTGTTTTGCTGTCATAATCATAGTTCGGGAAGATTGAATAGTTTGAAGTTTTTATATCATCTTTCGGAATTCCCAAGCTTTTCATTGATTTAATAATTTCGTTGTTTACATTGTTGATTGTCTTTTGTGCTTCATCAACCGTACTTGCATTGTTGACAGTAATTCCCGCCTCAACATAGGCTAAATCTGGCACAACCTCAATTTTTCCCTCCCCGACAACCGCTAGCTCCGATGTTCTTGATGTTGTTGTAATCGTCAAAGGATAGGAAATATTAAAAGCCTTAATAAGGAAAAGAAAAAGAAAAATAATAAAAGCCGTTGAAAAAATGTTTTTAGTTGTCATATATATGTATATTATAATAAATTAGTAACTTCTTTTCCTAATTTTACTGCGTAGTTCGTCCCTCGATCGTATGGGTAGGTCATATCGAGATTGGCAATAAAAAAATTTTTAATCGGAGTAACAAATCCCGGTTTGTTTTTTAAAAACTCTTTATCAAAAAGCGGTTGGGCATACCTGGCTTTAAAAAGCCAGGAATTTAAAATTTTCACTTTGTGGTTTGAAATTTTATCAAGATCTAACTTGACGTAATCGATAATCTTTTTTTTGTCCATTGACCAAAGCTTATCCTCTTCTCCCACATACCATCCGCAGTACAGAATATCTTTCCCACCATAGTTTTTTTTATCGACAAAATTTGTTTGCTGAAAAAGCCCCATAATGGGAATTTGCGGTGCAAGAATATTGATCCAGTAGTTTTTATCAAGTATCGGTCTATCTGTTTTGAGTATCATGCTAATGCTGTGCGAATATTTAATTTTTTTTAGACGGGCTGTAAATTTTTCTGGAAATACTTTTTTTTCTACCGCAGTCAACACCGGTGTCGGAAGAGTGGAAACAACTACATCATATTCTTTCTGATTGATACTAAATCTCTCCCCTTTTCTCTTTATCTCTTTGATTTCATAATTTTTTAGTATTTCCACTTTCTGCTCAATTAGTTTTTTTTCGATGTGGTTGATGAAGTTTTGAAAACCTCCTTTAATATAGCCCAGTTTTTTTGTCCTTTTTTTTATTCTGGCCCAGAAAAATGAGGCTAAAATATTTTCCGCATATTTACCGAACTTTTTCCGAAAAAGCTCTTCAAACAAGGCATTGTAGGCTTTTCCACCCATTGTTTTTTTTAAAAATTTTTCTGCCGTCTGGTTTTCATAAAAAGAAAAAAATGGAGAAGCTTTTAAAAAAGCAAGAACTACACCTGCCCTTATACGATCAAAAAAAGGAATCAAGGGAAAATTTAACAAGTCAAGCGGGGTATCTAATGGAAATATTTTTAAATCAGGAACCTTATATAAAGATGCTGTTTTTGGGTTTTTAAAAAAAATGTCGTAGAATCCGGTGCTTTTGGCAAAATTTAAAATATCTTTATCGTTGACAAACAAGTGATGGACTGTTTTTTCAAGAAAAAAATCCCAGTTTTTTTCTCTGAAGCCTGAGGCCAAACCACCGAGTTGCTGTTCTTTTTCTATTAGTATTATTTGATAGTTTTTTTTACTTAGAAAGTAGGCAGCCGTTAAGCCGACAAAACCCCCGCCGAGAATTGCTATTTTCTTTTTTTCCCGCATATTTACCGAAGATTAACCGCTAATTTATTTTTGATGAACAATTTCAATTAAGAGTGTTTCAAAAATAAGGCTGATAGGAATAGCCAAAACTGCACCAACCACTCCGCCGATTCTGCCGCCTACAATAAGAGCAATCAGTATAAAAATTGGGTTAAGACCTGTTGCTTTTTTCATAATCATTGGAACAACAATATTGTTTTCAAGCTGTTGGATTAAAAATGAAACTGCCAAAGCAACAACCCCCATTAAATAGGACTGAGAGAGGCCAATTATTATTGCCGGTATCGCTGCAACTATCGGTCCGAGGTTTGGAACAATCTCCAAAATTCCAGCTAATACAGCCAAAGGCAGCGGGTATTTTAACCCCACCAAACTAAATCCAATAAAGCTCAAAAAACCAACGATAAACATCAAACTTATTTCACCCCAAAACCAGCTGCTCATTCTTTTTTCCACACGGTTAAAGATATTAACTACCGTTTGCGTCTTTTTTTCCTCAAAAAAACGTATTAGTAGGTTTTTAATGAAATCTTCCTCCAAAAGGAAATAAAAGCCGAAAAATAAAGTAGAGATAACAAAAAGAGTATTTGAAAAAAAGTTTTTGGCAAAGTTAAAAACCTGGCTCGTGATATCCGGCAGGTAATTTGAAAAAGAGGATAAGTTAAGTACGTTTGTTTGATTGGGCCAAAGGCTTGCAGCAATAGAAGGAACCATCATTAAAAGTTGACCGCTTTCTTTTACAAGCGGAGGAATAATAAAGGTAAGAATATAACTAAAAAAACCAATAAAAAAAAGGTAAACTATGATCAATGCGAATACTCGGGGAAACTTTCTTTTTGTCAAAAACTTAACCGCCGGCTTTAGCGCACACATAATAATAAAAGCTATAAGTAATGAAAATAAAAGATCACGTACCATCCATAGAAATTTGAGGAGTATAAAAAAAACAACGGTAAAAATTATAGTTCTGTGAGAAATCTCTATTTTGTAGGTTTTTTCCATTTATATGTTAATTATAACTAGCCTCTGGCCAATGTCAAAACAAAAACTTTGTCACAGCCTGATTTTTTTAAAACTCTGGCTGCTTCAAAAATTGTGTTTCCTGTCGTTAATAGATCATCAACAAGGACCACTCTTGCTTTTTTAACTTTTCTTTTATTTTTGACGACAAATACTCCTTTTACGTTTGATCTTCTTTCTTTTTTTGTTTTCATTTGAGCTTGGGGCTCTGTTTCTTTTTTTCTTTCCAACCAATCAACTTTTTTTAGCTTCAAAAAACGATTAAAAAAATCAGCAATAATTTCTGCCTGATTAAAGCCCCGGTTATTTAATTTTTTGATATTCAAGGGGATTGGTTGAATAAATTCCGGTTGGGTCCAAGCGGATATTTTTTCTAATCTTTTAGGCTCTATTGTCAAAATAAACTCGTCCCAAACAGCACATGCGTGGCGATATTTAAATGCTTTGACAATTTTCTTTAAGGTATTATTGTACTTAAAAACGGTTAAAAAACCGTCAACTCCGTTTTCTTTGCTGCAACCCGGATGAGTAAAACCAAACATGCTTTTCCTTCCACAGTAAAGACATCTATCATAATCAAAATATTCCAGCTTTTTTTGGCATTTCGGGCAAAGATACGTTCCAATTTTAGAACAACTCAAACAAAATTTTGGGAAGAAAAAATCCTTTAAAAACATACCTTCAAGTATATTAAAAATACAGTTAACATTCAGTATTTAATATCAAGCAACCTCTCTGGTTTTGTTCAATTTTTTTATGGTATTTCGTTTGAAAAAACTTTTTAAGCTCGGTTCCAAACCTATGATCTATTTTGTTATGCTTTTGACCTCTTGCAAACCCAGCTGTAGTGTTATAAATTTTTAAAGCACACTAATTATGTACTGTTTATTTTGCAAACATACAGACACCGAGGTGATAGAAACACGTCTTTCGGAAGACGGGACAACAATAAGGAGAAGAAGGAAATGTCCCAAATGTGATAAGCGCTTTACCACCTATGAGCGGGTGGAGGGACTGCCAATACTTGTTATTAAAAAAGACGGAAGAAGAGAAAAGTTTGAAAGGGAAAAGCTAAGACGGGGGATTATCCGTTCTTGCGGCAAAACAACTGTTTCTGCCGATCAGATAGAAAAAATAATTAATCTGGTTACGGAAGAAATCAAACAACAGTCGTCAACCGAGGTAGAAAGCAGGATGATTGGAAATTTAGTTGCCCAACAACTAAAAAAAATTGATAAAATTGCCTACATTCGGTTTGCGTCGGTTTTTAGGCGTTTTGAAGAGGTTGAAGATTTCCAGAAAGAACTAAAAAAATTAACATAAATTAATAATTGTAATAATACATATATATGAAACTGTCCGGGATTTCTCAAAAGGTTTTTCTAGACCGCTACGCTTTAAAAGATTCTTCCGGGCATCCTGTTGAAAAAAAACCTGATGAGATGTGGCGTCGTGTGGCCCGGGCCGTATCTCAACAGGAAAAAAAAGCCAATCAAAAAAAATGGCAAAAAGAATTCTTTTGGGCCATGAAAGACTTTAAATATGTCCCGGGAGGAAGAATTTTGGCTGGCGCCGGAACTGGTTTCACCGTCACATATTATAACTGCTTTGTAATCCCAAGCCCCAAAGACTCCCGTGGTGGAATTTTGGATACATTAAAACAGATGGTTGAGATTATGGCTCATGGTGGAGGAGTAGGGATAAACCTCTCTTCACTCAGGCCACGCGGCGCAAGGGTAAAAAAAGTTAATGGTTTTTCTTCGGGTCCGGCAAATTGGGCTGAACTTTTTTCTGTCGCTACAAAAGATATTATCCAACAAGGTGGTTCCAGACGTGGTGCACTTATGCTCATGCTTTGGGACTGGCACCCGGATATCGAGGAATTTATTACGGTTAAGCAAGACCTTACCCGTATAAACGGCGCCAATCTCTCACTCTGCATCTCGGATAAATTTATGGAAGCGGTAAAAAAAGATGATGATTGGCCACTTGTTTTTCCAGACACGACAGATCCGGAATATGACCAAAAATGGGACGGTGACCTTGAGACTTGGAAAAATTTAGGTAAAAAAATCAAAGTACGTAAAATTGTCAAGGCAAGAAAAATTTGGGATAAGATTGCCGAGGCCGCCTGGAAAAGCGCCGAGCCTGGGGTTGTTTTTATGGAACGGTACAACAAGTGGCATAATAACTATTATTGGAACAGAATAAACTGTGTAAACCCTTGTGGTGAAGAAGGATTACCTGCCTGGGGAGTTTGTAACCTTGGTTCTATCAATCTTTCAGCCTTAGTAAAAGGTAATTATATAAATAAACCGGGAATATTTGATTTTAAAACACTTAAAAAAATCGTTGGAGTTGCCGTCCGTTTTCAGGATAATGTCATCGATATGGACACTTATGTTTTCCCGGGTATACGGAAAACACAACTTGAGGGCGAGCGGCGGCTGGGCCTTGGGACAATGGGTCTCGGTGACACTCTAATAAAACTTCACCTGCGTTACGGCTCGGCTAAAGCATTAAAGTTTATCGATAAAGTTTATAAAATAATTCGTGATGAGGCATATAGCGCCGCCTCTGAAATTGCTCGGGAAAAAGGCGCTTTTGCAAAATTTGATCCTCAAAAATATTTACAAGGAAAATTTATCCAACAACTTCCCGAAGATATCCGTAAAAAAATAAAAACTTATGGTGTCCGTAACTCTTTACTTCTTATGCAAGCACCAACCGGATCAACCTCTTTGATGGCCAACACCACATCTGGGATCGAACCTGTTTTTGAGTTTGAATTT
>CAZJFG010000023.1:0-9366 GCA_964545385.1 uncultured Gammaproteobacteria bacterium
AGGGGTTACGCTACCTTAGAACTCTCAGGGTTAGAGCTGTCGTTCACTGGAGCTTAAATCAAAAGCTTCTCTGAAATGAATCGGAGTCACCCTTGATTCTTGACTTACCAGTACTGGACAGGTTTCAGCCTCTATACCTCCCTTATTGAGGTTTGCAGAGACCTGTGTTTTTGCTAAACAGTCGGTTAGCATCGTTGACTGAGATCCTCCGAATCGGAGGACAGAGCATATCGCATAGCTTACGCTCAGTTGTATTGCCGAGTTCCTTGAACTACCATTACCCGTATACCTTGGTATTCTCTACCAATCTACCTGTGTCGGATTGCGGTACGGTTTAATACAAAACTCCCAAGACTTTTTTTTCCCGGAAGCTTAAGTCACTTCACTTGCCCAACTTGCGTCAGACTTACAGTCGCAACTCGTCATTGCCTTGCAGCAATAACTTGTTACTTAGACCTCCTTTGGAAGGCTGAAGCTATCAAACTTCGTCAAAAATCCTAGTAGAACGTTTTATATTAAGAAGCCGGATATTAACGGCTTGTACATCGGAAATACCAAAAATAGTATTCCCTTAGATCCGTCTAACCCTCAGCCGATTGACGTTGCTGAGGAAACCTTAGATTTACGGCATCTCGAGTTTTCATCGAGAGAATCACTACTCATTCCAGCATTCTCACTTCCGACGGACTCCAATCAGGCTTACGCCTTAATCTTCACAGTCGTCGGAACGCTCCTCTACCCTCTCCAAATCGGAGAGTTCCGTCTTCGGTTGACTATTTAGTTCCGATCATTTTTGGCGCTACTCTTCTAGTCCGACATAAAGTCGGAATTATTCAGGTGAGCTGTTACGCACTCTTTAAAGGATGGCTGCTTCTGAGCCAACCTCCCTGCTGTGTTAGAAAAATAACGACCTTTAGCACTTAATAGTCAATTAGGAACCTTAGACAGGAATCTGGGATGTTCCCCTTTGGCCGACACCCGCTTATCCGGGCGCGACTGACTGCCCACTAATTTTTTGATTATTCGGAGTTTGATTGATCCAACTCGCCAAAGGCTTGTTGGACCATTCAGTAGCTCTACCCAACAAAAATAAAGTGGACGCTATACCTAAATATATCTCGAGGAGAACCAGCTATCTCTGGGTTCGATAGGCATATTACCCCTAACCACAAATCGTCCCATGCTATTTCACCAACAACGGGTTCGGACCTCCCTCCGCCTTTCGGCGTAGTTCATCCTGTTCATGGTTAGCTCACCCAGTTTCGGGTCTTACGTTTAATGTATAGTCGCCCTGTTAGGACTCGGTTTCCCTACGCCTTCCCACGATAAACGTGGTTAAACAAACAATAAACGTAAACTCGCTGGATCATTCTTCAATAGGCACGACATCAGCCCGACGTAACGTCGGACCTTTGTCTGTTTGTTAGCTAATGGTTTCAGTTTCTATTTCACTCCCCTCGCCGGGGGACTTTTCACCTTTCCCTCACGGTACTAGTTCACTATCGGTCAGTTTGAGTGTTTAGTCTTGGATCATGACCGACCCAGATTCCCACAAGGTTTGCCGTGCCTCGTGGTACTTGGGAAATCCACCGAGGTATTTTTTAATTTCGAATACAGGGTTATCACCTTCTAGGACTGACTTTTCCAAGTCATTCTTCTATCAAAAAATACTCCCTACTGTGGTCCCGCAACGCCCTCCTTGCGGAGGGTTTAGACTTTTCCGGTTTCGCTCGCCGCTACTTACGGAATCTCATGTGATTTCTTTTCCATTGGTTACTGAGATGTTTCAGTTCACCAAGTACCCCCCAGGTGCCATTCGGTACCTAGTTATCTTGCTTACACAAGATAGGATTGCTCCATTCGGAAACCAGAGGTTGGTTGCGTCTGTTGGAGGACTTACCTCTGTTTTTGTGCTCATACACACATCCTTCTTCGGCTCAAACTGCCAAGGCATCCGCCATTAGCATAAATTCTCCCGCCATTCTTGTTAACTAATTTTTTAAATTTCTGGACCCAAATTGTTAAAGTACTCGTTCGTGGACTCGACCGGGCTTGAACCGGTGACCTTCGCATTGCAAATGCGATGTTCTAGCCAACTGAACTACGAGCCCATAAAAATCTTAATTCTTAATTCTTAAGTCTTAAATCTTATATTTAATTAATGAAGGCTGTTAGGAGAGCTTGTTCTGTAGTCTCCAATGGTGCCTTTATTTAGCAAAATTTATCATTGGTAACTAGAATTTTAATAAATTATGCAAGCCTTGTCAACAGAAAAAACTCAACTTGCAACATAGGTAAAAAATGCTTATATTTTAGTATGGCTAAAAAAAATATAGTCTGGTTTTCTGAAGTGGGAAAGGATGATGTTGGGATAGTTGGCGGTAAGGGTGCAAACCTAGGCGAGATGGTAAATGCCGGTCTACCAATCCCTTATGGTTTCATTGTCACTGCCCAAGCATATTTCCAATTTCTCAAAGAAGCAAAACTTGATGCGGAAATAAAAAAAACAGTTAGCATGATTAACTATGATAATCCGGCCGAACTGCGTGCCGCGTCATCATATATAAGAAAGCTTATTGAGGACAGCCCCTTTCCCGATCATCTAGCTCACGAAATTATCGAGTATTATGATTATCTTGTTCAAAAAGAAGAGGAAATTGATAAAAAAAATATTCATGTTTTGGTTAAGATTAAACACAGAGTAAAACAGCTTTATAAACAACCGCTTCTGGCTGTTCGTTCATCTGCAACTGCCGAGGATTTACCCAATGCTTCCTTTGCCGGCCAACAGGAAACATATCTTAATGTTTGTGGTGATGCCAATCTTATAAAAAAAGTAAAACAATGTTGGTCTTCGCTTTTTACCCAGCGGGCAATTTACTACCGCCATGAGCAAGGTTTTGATAAATTTAAGGTGGGTTTGGCTGTTGTTTGCCAACGTATGGTCCAATCTGACAAATCCGGTATTTCGTTCAGTATTGATCCTGTCACAAACAATAAACAAAAGATTGTAATTGAGGCTATCCTTGGCCTGGGTGAGTATATTGTCGGTGGCAAAGTTACGCCAGATCATTATGAGGTGGATAAAAATTCTTTTCTTATTTTGGATAAACAAATTAAATTTCAAAACGTCATGCTTACAAGATCTGGTTTATACAATAAAGAAATAAAGCTAAAAGAAAAAGGTAGGCTGCAAAAAATAAGCGATCAAGAAATCATTAAGATAGCCATGCTTGTAAAACAGATTGAAAATCACTATTTTTTTCCCCAGGATATTGAATGGGCGATTGAGCAAGATAAAGTTTTTATTGTTCAATCACGGCCTATAACAACGATAAAAAACGTTGAAACTAAAAAAACGAAGGATGATACTGGAAGCTTGAGACTTGACACTCCGCTACTTATTGGTTCTCCAGCTTCACCTGGTATTGCCACGGGTACGGCGGCAATTATTACCTCACCAAGAGAAATCGACAAAATTAAAAAAGGTGATGTATTAGTTGCACCCCAAACTAATCCGGATTATGTGCCTGCGATGAAAAAAGCCGTTGCGATCATTACCGAAAAGGGAGGCCGTACGTCGCACGCTGCAATTGTTTCACGGGAGCTTGGAATACCGGCTGTCGTCGGTGCGGATAACGCCACCAAAAAAATTAAAAACGAAATGGTTATTACGGTCAAAGGTGGAACAGGTGAAATTTTTAAAGGTAAAACTTTACCAGAGAATACGCAATCCGTATTCCATAATCAACAATCGAGTCGCTTAAAAACATTAACAAAAGTGTATGTGAATTTAGCCGAACCTGAAAAGGCTAAAGAGATTGCCAAGCAAAATGTTGATGGTGTCGGATTGTTGCGGGCCGAGTTTATGATTGCCAATATAGGAGTTCATCCAAAGGAATTTATCAGAGAAAAAAAAGAAAGCGTTTTTATAAATAAACTGACTAAAGATCTTCTCAAATTTGTCGAGCCTTTCAGTCCCCGACCGGTTGTTTATAGAGCTACCGATTTTAAAACAAACGAATATAGAAATCTGAAAGGAGGAGCAAAATATGAACCAAAGGAAGAAAACCCAATGCTTGGTTTTCGCGGTGCTTCCCGTTATATTGTAAACTCTGACGTTTTTCTGCTTGAGTTACAGGCAATTGCTAATATTTGGAATAGTGGTTTTCGTAATTTGCACTTGATGATCCCCTTTGTCCGTACTCCATGGGAACTGATTAAGATAAAAGACATTGTTATGAGGTCAGGACTTTTATCGCTTTCCGACTTCAAATTCTTGATTATGGTTGAGGTCCCTTCGGCAGCTTTGGGTCTTGATGAGTTTTTAAAAGTTGGTGTTGATGGAGTTTCAATTGGAACAAACGACCTGACCATGATGACGCTTGGTGTCGATCGTGACAATGCAGAAGTTGCTAATGTTTATGACGAACGTAATCCGATCATCATGAAAATTCTTAAAGGGATTGTTGAAACGTGTGAAAAATTTCACGTTACTTCATCTATATGCGGACAGGCCGCTTCAGACTACCCGGAGATTGTTGAAGAACTGATCAAATCAGGGATCACAAGTGTTTCGATAAATCCAGATGCGATTAATCGTACGCGCGAGCTTATTTTTAATCTTGAAAAAAAAATATATAAAAAGAAAAAATAACTATGTCAAAAATAAAAAAAATTACAGCTTATGAAATTATCGATTCGCGCGGAATGCCGACACTTGAAGGCCGACTCGATCTTGATAATAATCAATTTGTTGTCAGTTCAGTTCCGGCCGGCACCTCGGTCGGCAAGTATGAGGCAATTGAGATTCGAGACGGAGACGCCAAGCGATTTAATGGGCAAGGAGTAAAAAAAGCGGTTTCCTATGTCAATGATGTAATTGCTCCTAAACTAATAGGTATTTCTCCGGAAAAGCAAACTCAGATTGATCTTTGGCTTGCCAAAGCAGACGGGACAAAGAACAAAGCCCGGCTTGGTTCCAATACTACGCTTCTTATTTCTGAGCTTGTAGCAAAAGCAGGCGCTGTCAACCAAAATTTACCGCTTTTTGAATATATCAATAAAATTTATGGAGAGGCTTGCAAGGAAAAAATTGCCATAGAAAGAATTCCCTCGCCCATTTTTAACATTATAAATGGAGGCAAACATGCTAACAATAATTTGGAAATTCAGGAGTTTCAAGTGGTACCTTCGTCAACATTAAGTTTTACAAAAGCATATGAGATGGGAGTTGAACTTTTTCACGAACTAAAAAAAGTGATTCAGGCTCGAAGCGGTACAACAGCGGTTGGTGAAGAAGGTGGTTTTACACCTGCCGTTTCTACAAATGTTGATGCAATTGAAATTTTGCTTGAGGCAATAAATAACAGAGGTGGGAAAATCGGTTTGGATATTTTCCTGGGTTTGGATGTGGCTGCCTCTACTTTTTATTCTGGTGACCACTATCGGATAAAAGACATCCAGCATCCTCTAAAAACCCAAGAAATGATAGATTTTTTAATGAAACTTATCAAAAGATACGCTATTCTTACGCTTGAAGACCCGCTTTCAGAAGATGACTGGGTTGGTTGGACAGAATTAAATAGCAAAATTTCAAAGGAAGTATATCTTATTGGTGATGATCTTTTAACAACCAACAAAGAAAGACTTGAGAAAGCAATCAAAATGAATGCCTGCACTTCAATTTTAATAAAGCCGAATCAAATAGGGACGGTGACCGAGACTTTCGAGGTGATAGATATTGCTAGAAAAAACAGCATAAACTACATTATTTCCCACCGTTCGGGTGAAACGGAGGATACTTTCATGGCGGATTTCGCCGTGGCCGTCCAGGCTGATTTCGTTAAGTTTGGCGCACCGTGTCGTGGGGAGCGTGTGGCAAAATATAATAGGTTGTGGCAAATTGAACGTGAAGAATTAAAATAATCTATGATAGGGAAAATCAAAGGTAAACTTAAAGAAATAGATGATAATGTTGGACTTATAGAAACATCAAGCGGTCTTTCTTATAATATTTTTCTTCCACCTCGTCTGGTTTCGAATATCAAACTGCCGGCTTTTGTAAACGTTTATACCTATCTTCAAGTACGCGAAGATGCCATGATACTTTTCGGATTTGAGACAAAAACAGAATATAAATTATTTCTGCAACTGTTGACAGTCCCGGGGGTTGGTCCAAAGACTGCCTTCGGTACGATTTCATTTACTAATGAAAATGAATTGGTTCAAGCAATTAAAGGAAACGATATTGATTATTTTACCCGTGTTCCAGGTCTTGGAAAAAAAACAGCAATGAAAATTATCCTTGAACTTTCTCAAAAATTTAAGCAAGATTTTTCTATTGAAAAAATGTATTTATCCGAAGATGATAAAATGGTGGTAGATGCTTTGGTTTCTCTAGGTTTTAAATCACAAGATGCAAGAAAAGTTCTTGCTCATATTCCTAAAAATATTTCGGTCGAAGAACGGATCAAAAAAGGTTTGCAGATGGTAAAATAAGTGATATGGGTTCAAGTGATAATGGATATAATTTTCTTCGACCAAAAAACTTTAAAGATTATATCGGTCAATCAAAAATAGTTGAAAGTTTAAAGTTATTTATTGCGGCGGCAAAAAAAAGAGGAGGCACGAACGAACACCTGCTTTTTTATGGACCACCCGGCATCGGCAAGACAACTCTGGCTTATGTAGTTGCGGCCGAACTTGGTGGAGAGATAAAAATAACCTCGGGCGCAGCTATCCAAAAAAGCGGTGATCTGGCTGCTATTCTGACAAATCTCAAAGATCACGACATCTTGTTTATTGACGAAATTCACCGCCTTCCAAAGCCGGTGGAAGAAATTCTTTATCCTGTTTTGGAGGAATTTGCTTTAGATATTGTCCTTGGCAAAGGACCTTCCGCCCGTTCAGTTCGGCTTGAAATTCCCAAAATTACCATTATCGGTTCGACAACAAAGTTAGCACTACTCTCGGCTCCGCTTCGCGACCGTTTTGGCATGGTTTTACGTCTTGATTTTTACAACAACCAAGAAATGATTGAGCTTATTAATAGGTCTGCCAAGATATTAGATCTTCAACTTGAAAAAAATATTATTGAAAAAGTATGCAGGCGGGCACGCAAAACTCCAAGAATTGCCAATAGAATCTTAAAAAGAATCCGTGATATGTATGATGTTGGGCCGCAGAAAGTTCTTGATGAAAAAAAAATTGACGAACTGTTTGAACTTTTGGAAATAGATGAACTGGGACTTGGTAATATTGATTTAAAATATCTTAGGTTGCTTGCTGAAAAATACGCCGGTTCGGCGGTCGGGATTGAAACCATTGCATCTTCACTTTCTGAAGATAGACAAACGGTTGAGGAGTTTATAGAGCCGTATCTCCTGCAACTCGGATTTATAAAAAAAACACCCCGTGGCCGCCAAATTACTCCAAAAGCTCTCCTTCACTTAAAAAATAAAAAATAAACACGTTAAAATCCGTATTTTAGCAAGGATAAATTTTGTCTTTAGTTAAGTTGGTCATGCAGCCGACTCTCTTTGCTATAATATTAATTGATGAGGCCATAGTTCAACGGATAGAATAAATCCCTTCTAAGGATTAGATGACAGTTCGATTCTGTCTGGCCTCACTCTGCCGGGGTGGTGAAATGGCATACACGCAGGACTTAAAATCCTGTGACCGCAAGGTCGTGAGGGTCCGACTCCCTCTCCCGGCACACAATGCCGACTTAACTCAGCGGTAGAGTAGCTGTTTTGTAAACAGCAAGTCGTCGGTTCGAATCCGACAGTCGGCTCATAATATATAATACATATATTGTATAGGTATTTTATTGGGCGAGTGGCGAAATTTGGTATACGCGTAGTCTTGAGGAGGCTATGGGGTAACCCGTGGGGGTTCAAGTCCCCCCTCGCCCACAATATTTGTGTCAACTTACTTTCTTTTTACGGTATAAAGGTAAGGGTAGAATAAAAATAATGCCGGCGGATCGTCATTTAGTGCTTTCTGAAAATCTTTATAAATTTGAATTCTTTCTTTGATTAAAAATTTTGCACGGCCATCTTCGAGTAGTTTGTCAATTTTTAAATTTGTATAGTTACTTATATTTGTAGATTTTTGCGAAGAGTGCCAAAAATAATATTGATCAGGATCATCCGGAATTTTCCAGTAAGCAAGCAAAACATCGAAATTCTCGGGTAAATTTTGAGTAAGGTAATTTATCGCAGGATTCAGACCGATTTCCT
This sequence comes from uncultured Gammaproteobacteria bacterium, assembly GCA_964545385.1. Taxonomy (GTDB): domain Bacteria; phylum Patescibacteriota; class Microgenomatia; order UBA1406; family GWC2-37-13. The sequence goes on from CAZJFG010000023.1 coordinate 8,247, forward strand.
TCATATCATCACTTATCAAATCGGCCAAGTCCGAATACTCATAGTAGGTATAAAAATTTATATTCGCCGATTGGCTAGCAGATAGATTGTTCAAAATAATTTCCCTAGCAGTTTCAGGTTCATATACTGCGGGTTTAGTTTGTGTATTGTAAGCCCAGGAAGTTGGTGGAATCGATGTTAAGGCAATTTGACCGAAGTCTTTGAACTTTGCATTATTAATTCCCATCCTTATAGCCGATCGGATATCACGTTCGGCAAGTAAAGGATTTTTAAAGTTGAAATAAAGCGTTAGAAGCCTTGTATAATCAACTGAAGATACTATTTTCGTATTTTTCCACTGATAAAACTGATCAACAAGAGCTTTTTTAGAGGTTGAAAATTCAGTTATTTCGCCTTTTTTATAAGCAACAATCAACTCATCGTCGCTTCCATAGAACTTATAAATAATATTTGGGATGCCTTTTTTATTGGGGAGAAGATAAACTTCGTTAATGACGCCATTTTTCATAGAAATTTTGCCGGTTCGATACAATCCGCCAACGCCATTCAGCGGGTATCGAATTAAAGGTTTATTAAGATAGGTAATAAAAATTGGCAAACTTGATTTAAGTTCAAAGGTAAGAGTATTTTCATCCAATACTTTAAGTTTTACATCTTTAAATCGATAATCGACATCATAGGCCGTGAATTTTTTTCCGTCATTCCAAATCAAATTGGGTTTAAGATGGATTAAAAATTTTTTCCCGTTTTCTTGAGTTTCCCAAGTTGAGGCAAGAGCAGGTACGACTATACCGTCTGGTTTAACGAAGATAAGGCCGTTTGAAACCTTGCCGGTTATTTCGGTTGGCAAACTACTTGGGTTACTGTATGTTCCGACTAAACCAATAATTTGTTTTTTTGTAAAGAAAAAACTTTCAAGATAAGGAGATAGGGAAACAAAGCCGACTATAAAAATAAAGCTTAAAAGAAACGTCATAGCAATAAGCTTTAAGTTTTTTTTAATAAATTCAATTGCCAACCAGTAATAGTAGCGAAATTTTTTTCGAGCAACCATTTTTAATAAAAAAGATTAATTACCGAGATTATAAAAAATCCGATTACGAAGACAATAGTTAAAGTC
>CAZJFG010000024.1:0-9105 GCA_964545385.1 uncultured Gammaproteobacteria bacterium
AATGTAATCATGACGATTACAATTTCTGTTCCCCAAGATATCCATTGTCTTTTGAAAGTTGGTGATAGCATCAATTTTGGCGAGCCTTTTCTGGAAAAAAAAGAAAAGAAACAATCGGAACTTTTTATCGCCAAGGATTTAGGAATTCAGCCAAAAAAAATTTTCAGATATTTAAAGAAATTTGTCGGGGACAGTGTGTCTAGAGATGAAATCGTTGCTCTGAAAAAGGATTTTTTCTCGGAAAAAAAAATACTTTCGCCCTTTGATGGAATTATTAAGGAGATTGACCATGATCAGGGTAAAATAGTCTTAACCATCAACGAAAAAGAAAAAAAAGTAACTACAGCTTATTTTCAAGGAGAAGTTTTTTCCTTAAAAAAAGGATATATCGAATTAAAAGTCAAAAAATCATCCTGCTATCAAATTAAAAAAGGCGAAATCAATTTCGGCGGAAAGGTCTTTTATATGATAGAAGAAGATTTTACTCAATTAAGCAGTAATACTGTCAACAACAAACTTGTGGTTTCTCCAAATATTACCGGTCTGTTTGAACCTAAGATTGAAGCTCTTGGTGCAACAGGTTTTGTATGCGTCAACTTGCAAAATACAAATCCATCAATACCTTATGCTATATTAAAAAATCCTGACGATCTTAAAAAAATATTTGAGGAAAAACTTACCTATTGCTATGTAGACCAACAATCTAGTAAAATATTTTTTTACGAATAAATATGCAGGCTAAAAAAATAACAAACTTTCTTTTGATTATTTCCGTTGCTATTTTTTTGTTTGGCTCAGGCTATAGAATAGGCGAGTACCGGGCAAATCAAACAAAAATAATCGGCACAAGCTACAATATCATTAATACTTCATCTGAAAATGAAAAAACCAAGGTAAAAAACATTGATTTTTCTCTTTTTTGGGAGGTTTGGAATAGTATTGAAAAAAAATATGTCGATAAGAAAAAAATCGATCCAACAAAAATGTTTTACGGCGCCATAAAGGGAATGGTTGCTTCAGTTGAGGATCCTTATACTTTTTTTCTAACACCGGAAGAAAATAAACAATCCAAAGACGACCTTGGCGGTAAATTTGAAGGAATTGGTGCTCAACTTGGCCTTAAAGATAACCGAATTATTATTGTTGCCCCTCTTAAGAATTCACCTGCTGAAAAAGCTGGTATTCGGGCCGGCGATGTAATTACCAAAGTCAACGGCAAATCAACTAAAGACTGGACCTTGACCCAGGCTGTCAATAAAATTCGGGGCGAGAAAGGAAGTAAAGTCAAACTTACTCTTGAACGTAATGATAAAGAATTTACGGTCAATATTACTCGGGATCAAATAAACGTTTCTTCGATCGAACTTTCCTATGAAACTAAAAATGGTAAAAAAATTGCAATTCTTAAATTAAATCAGTTCGGTGAGAATACCAATGAAGAATGGAATAAAGCAGTCAATGAAATAAAAACTCTTTGGGATAAAAAGCAGGTTGACGGAATGATCCTTGATCTACGGGATAATCCGGGAGGTTATCTAGACGGCTCCGTCTATCTCGCTTCTGAATTTTTACCCCTTGGCAAGGTAGTGGTTCGGCAGGAATCAACAACTATAGACAATAAGACGTATTATATAGTCCGCAATGGTTTACTCAAAGATATTCCTCTTGTTGTTTTGATAAACGAAGGTTCTGCTTCAGCTTCAGAAATCTTAAGCGGAGCATTGCGTGACTATAAAAGAGCAAAACTTGTCGGACAAAAAACATTTGGCAAAGGCTCTGTTCAAGAAGCTCTGGATATCGGCGGAAATAAGGCAGGTTTGCATATTACCGTTGCTAAATGGATCCTGCCCAATGGCGATTGGATAAACAGTAAGGGTATTGAACCCGACATTAAGGTTGAGTTAAAATTAAAAGAGGGTAATACTTTAACTCGGGAAAATGACACTCAGCTTGATCGAGCAATTGAAGTTTTACTAAATAATTTATAATGAAAAAATTACTCACGTTACTTGCCATTTTATTTATCATTTTGATTATCGGAATTCAGACTAAAATTTTTCCGAATATTGGTTTTTTAAACTCAAATAATCTCTCTTCACCCACAGAAAAACAAACTGTGGTTTATGAGGAATCGGTAATAACCAAGGTGGTTGATGATTCTGTGCCATCGGTTGTTACAGTTGCTATAAATAAAACAGCTTCCACTACGGATTCTTACCAGATTGACCTTTCTGACCCGTTTTCTCCTTTTAAAAAAGTACCGGGGGAAACAAAAACAATCGAACAGAATATCGGTAGTGGCTTTATCATCTCAAAAGACGGTCTTATCATCACAAACAAACATGTAGTCTCGGATACGGAGGCGACGTATCATATATTGACCAATGACAGTAAGAAATTTAATGTTGAAAAAATTTACCGCGACTCTTTAAATGATCTTGCCATTTTGAAAATTAGCACGTCGTCCGGCAGTTTTAAACCTCTTACGCTTGGGAATTCCGACAATTTAAAACTTGGTCAGTTGGTCATTGCCATCGGTACGCCTCTTGGCGAGTTCACAAATACAGTAACAAGTGGTATTGTTTCCGGCCTCGGGCGAGGAATCACGGCCGGTTCTCCTTATGAAAATTATGTGGAAAAGCTGGACAACGTCATCCAAACAGATGCAGCTATTTCCGCCGGCAACTCCGGTGGGCCTCTTTTAAATTCCAAAGGTGAAGTGATCGGAATAAATACGGCTGTTTCTCAAGAAGGTCAGAATATTGGTTTTGCCATTCCTTCCAATGTAATAAAAGATCTTATTGACAACTTTAACAAAAAAGGGGGTACATTTGAAAAACCTTATTTGGGCCTGCGATATAAAATACTTGATCGACAGACTGCAATTTTAAATGATGTTGTCGCCGGCGCCTATGTTATCCAAGTTATTAAAGATTCACCGGCAGCAAAAGCAGGCATCCAAGAAGAGGATATCATTATTGAGTTTGACGGGACAAAAATTACTGGCACGGACGATCAGCAACTGGCAAAACTCATAGACCAAAAAAAAATAAACCAAACTATTGCAATAAAAATTTGGCGCAACAAGGAAACTTTGATTAAAAAAGTTACCCTTCAAGCCTACGAGCAATGACTTTCGTGATATAATTTGTTTATATGGCAGTCAATCTAAACCCACCTCGGGGTTTCCGTGATTTTTATCCTGAGGATAAGAAAACCCAAGAATATATTTTTTCAAAACTTAAAAAAATTGCCGATTCTTTCGGCTTCTCTTCATATGATGGACCTATTTTAGAGGATATCAAAATTTACCTAAATAAAACATCCAAAGAACTTATCAACCGTCAAACATTCACTGTTAAAACAAAAGATGAAACTCTTGTTATGAGGCCGGAAATGACACCTTCTTTGGCTCGAATGATTGCCAAAGCAACGGGCAAGCTGACCTTTCCGCAAAAACTATTTAATCTTGGACTTAGGTTTCGTTATGAAGCACCACAAAAAGGCAGGGAAAGGGAGTTTTACCAAGCCGACTTTGATATACTTGCTCGAAATAGTGTTCTGGCCGATGCCGAAATTCTAAACGTTGCAGTCGCCATTTTTACCTCTTTTGGCGCCGGTAAAAAAGACTTTGTTGTTTACATAAACTCAAGGCAGGAGATGGAAGAATCGCTTTTAAAGCTTGATTTTAGCCAAAAACAATATAAACGGATTTTGGGCATTATTGATAAAAAAGATAAGATTCCGCCGGAAAAGCTTGAGAAAATGCTTTTTACCATAGAAAGCGATAAAAAGAAAATTGAAAAACTGATTATTTTTCTAAACACAAAAGGAAAAAATAACTCCACCTATTTTGGAAAACTGTTTTTTTATCTTGAAAAACTCGGTATTGCCGACTATTGTAAAATCAATTACAATATTGTTCGAGGTTTGGATTATTATACCGGTCTTGTTTTTGAAGTTTGGGAAAAGGAACCAAAAATGAGAAGGGCTCTTTTGGGCGGAGGCAGGTATGATAACCTTATTGCCAACTTCAACCCTAAAAATCAGATAAATGGTGTTGGTTTTGCCACTTCCGATGTTGTTTTATGGGAATTTTTGAAGAATAAGAAATTGCTTCCTCAAATGAGCATTAACAAAACAAAGGTCTTTGTCACAATATTTAGTGAGGAAACTGTCGGTAAATCCCTGAATATTCTAAATTTATTGAGGAAGAACAATGTTGCCGTAGAAATTTCCTTAGATGATAAAAAAATAGACAAACAACTTAAATATGCCAACCGCAAAAGTATTCCTTATGCCGTTATACTCGGACCTGAGGAGATAGAAAAGAATATCTACAAACTTAAAGATATGAAAACCGGTCTGCAAAAAAATCTTACGGAAAACGAGTTAATTAAATCATTGACATGACTATAAATCCAAATATCGCCATTATCGAAGCTCTCCCCGGCGTAGGCGGAGACGAGTCTAAAATCTGGATGAAAGAACTTCTACTTTCTTACATTCGTTTTGCTCAAAAAAAAGGTTTTAAGTTTTTTTATCTTGATGAAAATATTATAAGAATCCAGGGCCAGGACGCATTTCTTTTTTATAAAAATGAAACCGGCGTCCATCGGGTTCAACGTATTCCTACAACCGAAAGGAAAGGAAGAATTCATACCTCAACTGCGGTTATCGTCGTAATCCCGCAGATTACTCAATCCGATATTAAGATTAATCCGGCGGATTTAGACTGGCAATTTTACCGCGCAGGCGGACATGGAGGGCAGAATGTAAATAAAGTTTCAACAGCAGTTCGCCTTACCCACAAACCGACAGGCATTGTGGTCACGGCAAGCCGCGAACGCTATCAGGAAGCCAATCGCAGAATTGCTCTTGAGCTTTTAGCCGGCAAGCTTTACCAACTTGCAGAAGAGAAAAGAAAAGGTTTGATGCACTCTTATGTACATGATGTCGGGACAGGTGAACGTGCTGAAAAGATTCGGACATACAATTTTCCTCAAAATCGGCTAACAGATCACAGACGAGGAAAAAGCTTTTACAATTTAGAAGAGGTCATTGAGCAAGGTAAATGGGACAAAATATTTGTTATGTGATATAATATAAATTCTTATGAAAAAAGCTATTCATCCACAGTTTTATGACAATGCCCAAGTAATCTGTTCTTGCGGCAATACGTTTACCACCGGTTCAACCAAACAAACAATATCTGTCGAGGTCTGCAACAAATGTCATCCTCTTTATACAGGCGAACAGCGTTATATCGATACGAAAGGAAAGGTTGAAGATTTTGAAAAAAAGAGAAAAATAGCGGTAAAATATCAAGAACAACGAGCCCTTAAAAAAAATAAGAAACAAAAAAAGGATGAAAAACAAACAAAAAGTTTAAAAGAATTACTGGGTGAAATTTAATTTTTATTTTGATATAATTATTATTCCTTGAGACTTCAGGTTTTTTGCCGACAGGCGGAGTAAAAAGATTCCTGGAGGAGAACTCTCCCACTCGGAGAGGGAAAGGACAAAATATGGTAAATACTCAAAAAAAAGAGCAGGTAAAAAAAATTGCCGATTCAATAAATAAAAACAAAAACTTCGTTTTGGTAAAATACGAAGCTATCAGCACCAAAACATTCGATGATTTAAAAAACAAACTTAAAAAAGTTAACTCTTCAGTTACGGTTGTTAAAAACACACTTTTTGAAAAAACCGTTAATCTTTTGAGTAAAGACAATAAAAAGATCGATGATCTTCGATCGGGTTTTTTTCCTCTGAAAGATCCAACTGCCATCGTGTATCTTGGCGAAAACTGGAGTGAACCTTTAAAAATATTCTATGAGTTTGCAAAAGATATAAAAAACCTTAACTTTAAGCTTGGAATACTTGATAAAACAATCTATGATGACAAACAGTTACTTAAAATTTCTAGATTACCAACCAAAGAACAACTCATTGCAAAAATTATCGGAAGTTTTAAAAGCCCGACTCAAAAATTGGTTTACGCTTCAAAATTTAATATGAATAAGTTTGTTTATATTCTTAAACAAAAATCAAAGGAGGGAGGTGAAAATAATGTCTGATATTAAATTGTCTGAAAAATTAACAAAAATTGCAACCGAAATTGAAAAATTGACTGTTGTTGAAATGGCTGATTTATCCGCCTATTTAGAAGATAAATTTGGAGTCTCCGCTATGCCTATGGTTGCTGCAGGAGCTGTTGCTGCTCCAACAGGAACCACTGCACCCGCTGAAGAAAAAACCAGCTTTACAGTCGTTCTTGGTTCTGCTGGCGACAATAAACTCGGTGTTATTAAAGCGGTTCGAGAAATTTTACCAAATTTAGGTCTGATGGAGGCTAAAAAAATGGTTGAATCAGCTCCACAGGAGGTATTAAAAGATGTCAAAAAAGATGTTGCTGATGAAGCAAAGAAAAAGCTTGAAGCCGCCGGTGCAAAAGTTGAGTTAAAGTAATATTCGCTCTATGGATAAAACTAAACAACAAAAATACGGAGCAGAGTCAATAGTTGTTCTTGAAGGACTTGAGCCTGTACGTAAAAGGCCGGCGATGTATATTGGCTCAACCTCCCAAACCGGCGTTAATCACTGTCTAAATGAAATCATTGACAATTCGATCGATGAAGCGTTGACAGGTTTTGCGCACAATATTGAGGTTCATATTGAAAAAAATAATTACCTTACGGTTTTTGACGATGGTCGAGGAATTCCGGTCGACGTAATTCCAAAATACAAAACTTCGGCTCTGGAAATCGTCATGACCAAACTTCATGCCGGAGGAAAATTCAATATTGGTGCGTATAAAGTATCGGGCGGCCTCCACGGTGTCGGTTCTTCGGTTGTCAATGCATTAGCCGAACACATGATAGTTGAGGTAAAACGTAACGGAAAAATTTACAGGCAGGAATATAAAAGAGGAATACCTCTTACCAAAGTAAAGATTGTTGAAAAATCTCTCCTAAATTTTCCTTTTAAAGACGGCACGGCTGTTTCTTTTTTGCCGGATAAGGAAATTTTCAAAGAAACGATTGAGATTAACTACAATGCACTTAAAAAACAATTAAAAGAACGTGCCTATCTTATAAACAACGTGTATTTCAAGGTTTATAACTATAAAACCAATGAAAAACTTGCTTATTTTTTTGATGGTGGAATAATATCCTTATTAAAAGATTTAAACCGCGGGAAAAAAACCCTCCATACGCCAATTAAAATCAAAAATAAAGTTGATGATAAGGAAATAGAAGTAGCGATTCAATACAATGACTCAATGAATGAAATCGTTTATTCATTTGTCAATGTTATAAATACTCACGAAGGAGGAACTCATCTTACGGGTTTTCGTACCGCTCTAACAAAAGCCATCAACAACTATGCCAAAACCGAGTTGGGTGCTAAAAATGGAGAAGATACGCTAAGCGGAGACGATATTAAAGAAGGGCTCACTGCTATTGTTTATGTGAAAATGCCGGCGACAAATCTTCAGTTTGAAGGTCAGACAAAAACAAAACTCGGAAATTCTGAGGTACAAACAATTGTTCAGCAGACTGTTTTTGATTATCTTCAGACTTATTTTGAAGAAAACCCAAAAGCTGCAAAAGAGATTCTTTCTAAAATCTTTCTGGCTCAAAAAGCTCGGCTTGCAGCCAAAGCTGCCAAAGAAGCCGTTTTGAGGAAAGGGGCTTTGGAAGGAGCCAGTCTTCCTGGCAAACTAGCGGATTGTTCGGAAAAAGACGCAAAAATGTGTGAACTTTTTATGGTTGAAGGAAACTCTGCAGGCGGTACGGCAAAAGAAGCTCGGGATCGAAAATTTCAGGCAATTTTGCCTCTTCGCGGAAAAATTTTAAATACGGAAAAAGCCTATCTTGATAAAGTACTTGCTTTTAAAGAAATAAAAGATTTAGTTGTCGCCCTTGGTATGGGAATTGGAGAAAACATCGATTATGCGAAACTGAGATACCATAAGATAATTGTTATGACTGATGCCGATGTTGATGGCGAACATATTATGACTCTGATTCTCACTTTTTTCTTTCGTCATCTTCCGGATGTTATTCAAAAAGGACATTTATATGTCGCCCAACCGCCTCTTTTTAAAATTCAGGTGGGTAAAAAAATTCAATATGCTTTCACGGAAGAAGAGAGAGAAAAAATTTTAAATGAACTTGCCAAAGACCAGCCGAACGGAACCAACTTTCAACCGCAAATCCAACGTTATAAAGGTTTGGGTGAAATGAATCCAAACCAGCTTTGGGAAACAACTATGGATCCAAAAAACAGGATTTTAAAAAAAGTTACAATTGTCGACGTTCAAGAAACCGATCAGGTGTTTTCGATGTTGATGGGCGATGAAGTACCACCTAGAAAAAAATTTATTGTAACTCATGCAAAACTTGCTAATCTTGATATATAAGTTATAAATTTAACATTTATTATTATGGACATTAGAAAAATTTCTTCGGGAAAAAATGTTCCCGAAGAAGTAAACGTTTTGATAGAAATTCCTCAAGGTTCCTCTGTTAAATACGAGTTAGATAAAGAATCTGGTGCAGTTTGTGTCGACCGTTTCGCTTATACCGCAATGTTCTATCCTTTTAACTACGGATTTATCCCACAGACAAAAGCCGAGGACGGTGACCCGATCGATGTTTTGGTAATTTCAACCTATCCTGTCGTACCGGGCGCAGTCATTGCGGTCCGACCAATCGGTATGCTTGAAATGGAAGACGAGGCAGGAGTGGATACTAAAATTATTGCTCTCCCTACCAAGAAAGTTGACCCTTTTTATGAAAATATTGAAAATATCACAGATCTTGGCGACAAAGTAAAAAATATGATTAAGCATTTTTTTGATCATTACAAAGAACTTGAAACTGGCAAATGGGTCAGAACCAAAAACTTTTTAGACAAAGAAGAAGCTTATAAAGCAATAAAAAAATCTATAAAGTAATCAAATTAGTATGGGCAATATCATAGATACAGAAATTAATAGGGAGATGAAACGGGCATACCTTGATTATGCCATGTCTGTTATTGTGGCTCGGGCACTTCCCGATGTTCGTGATGGTCTAAAACCGGTCCACCGAAAAA
>CAZJFG010000025.1:0-8639 GCA_964545385.1 uncultured Gammaproteobacteria bacterium
TCTAGTTACAATCTGTTTATCGCTGTCTGAAAGTTCCTCCATTCCAAGAATAGCGATAATATCCTGCAAATCTTTGTATCTTTGCAAAACAAGTATCACCTCTCTGGCTGTTTTGTAATGATCTTCACCAACAATAGTAGGATCAAGCGCTCTTGAAGTCGAAGTCAAAGGATCAACTGCCGGAAAAAGTCCTTGTTCGGAAAGCGATCTTTCCAGGTTTAGCGACCCGTCAAGATGCGCAAACGTGGCGACAGGTGCCGGATCGGTATAGTCGTCAGCCGGCACGTAAACAGCCTGAATTGAGGTAATCGATCCTTTTGTTGTCGATGTAATTCGTTCCTGAAGGGCCGCCATCTCAGAGGCAAGGGTCGGCTGATATCCAACTGCAGATGGTATCCGGCCAAGAAGAGCCGATACCTCGGATCCAGCTTGAGCAAATCTAAATATATTATCGATAAAAAGGAGACAGTTCATTTTTTTTTCATCCCGAAAATACTCGGCCAAAGTCACGCCGGTCAGAGCAACACGGAGTCTGTTTCCAGGAGGTTCGTTCATCTGTCCAAAAACCAACGCTGTTTTATCCAAAACCTTACTTTTTTGCATTTCAAGATAAAGATCGTTTCCTTCACGCGAACGTTCACCTACTCCTGTAAAAACCGATACACCTTTGTGAGCAACAGCGACATTATGGATCATTTCTTGGATAACGACGGTTTTTCCGACTCCGGCACCTCCAAAAATAGCCACTTTTCCACCTTTAATAAATGGGGCAATAAGATCAATTACTTTAATTCCTGTTTCAAAAACTTCGTCATTGACCGATTGTTCAACTAGGTCTGGTGGATTTTTATGAATTTTTGAGTTTGTTTTTGAGTTTATTGTACCTTTTTCGTCGATAGGTTCTCCAATTACATTCATCATTCGGCCAAGCGTTTCCTGTCCGGTGGGTACTGTTACAGGCTTTCCAGTATTCTGGACTATCATTCCACGGGAAACGCCATAAACATCACCCAAAGCGACTGTTCGTACAAAACCAGGCTTTATTACGGCTTCGACCTCAAGTATCAATTCCTCGTTTTTTGTTTTTAAAAAAAGAGCATCGTAGACCTTCGGAGTTTCATTTTTTAAAAACTCGACATCAATAACAACACCCTTAATCGAAAGTATTTTTCCTTGAGTCATAATAATTTTAAATTTTTAATTTTCAACGGATTCTTTTGCCGTAACCATATCTAAAAGTTCGTTTGTTATTTTTTCCTGGCGCAATTTGTTGCTCATCAGCGTCAATTCATAGATCAGATCGTTGGCGTTGTCTGTTGCGGCTTTCATGGCAAGCATTCTAGCCGACTGCTCACCGGCATCACTACTTATTATGGCATTTCGAATTTTCTCTTCGACAAAGTTTTTCAGTAATGGATTAATTATCTTTTCGGGACTTGGTTCGATTTTATAATTTTCAGATAGTTTTTTTACTTCAGTGTCTGCCATTTCTTTTTCGAGGCGGACAGGCAAAATCATTTCTTTTACCGGTAACTGTTTTGTTGCCGAAATAAAACGATTATAGACAAGATAAACTTGCTTATACTCTTTTTTTAAATACTTTTCGACTGAAAGATCAAAAATAGCCGATGGGGCATCAATCGCTTTTCCACCGGAAAAATCAGCGATAACGGTTTTACCGATTTTTTGAACGAAATAGGCACCTTTTTTCCCAATAGTGATATAATCGATATTTTCAGTTTTGAATAGTCCAAACATTTCTCGAAATAAATTAAAATTAAAGGCTCCACACATACCTTTGCTTGTCGTGATCAAAATTATCAGGTTTTTCTGAGCATTATTTTCTTCCAGAAAAACAGAATAGCTTGGATCGATTACGGAAACAACCTTTTTAATAACTGTTTCCAAAGCATCATGATATGGTTTGCTTTCAATAGCGGCTTGTTGGCTTTTTTTCATTTTTACAGCAGCAACAAGCTCCATTGCCCGAGTTATTTTCTTTACATTGCCGATTGTTTTAATTTTTTTCTTCACCTGTCTTAAATTCATATGAATCTTCCAGAACTGATTTTGCAACTTTTTCCAGTATTTTTTCGTCTTCCTTGGTAAGTATTTTTTCTTTCTGGATTCTTTTCATAAGCTCATTTTGACTCAGGTTAAGTTCCTGAAGGTATTTTTCCTCAAACAAAGAAACCTTATTAAGTTCGACCTGATCAAGATAACCTTTTGTCGCAGCCCAAATACTGACTACTTGATCTGCCAATGAGTATGGACTGTGTTTATTTTGTTTTAAAAGCTGGGTAATCTTTCCTCCACGGTTCAAAAAAATCTTAGTTTCTTCATCAAGATCTGATTCAAACTGGGAAAAGGCTGCCATTGCCCTATATTGAGAAAGGTCAAGCTTAAGTTTTCCTGCAACTTGTTTCATTGCCTTTGCTTGTGCATCTCCTCCGACGCGCGAAACAGAAATTCCCACATTGATAGCTGGTCGGACACCGGCATTAAAAAGATCCGTTTCCAAGAATATTTGACCATCGGTAATTGAAATGACATTTGTCGGAATATAGGCCGAAACATCTCCTTCAAGAGTCTCGACAATGGGCAATGCCGTTATACTGCCTCCACCGTTTTTTTCATTAAGACAGCATGCTCTTTCGAGAAGCCGTGAATGCAGATAAAAAATATCACCAGGAAAAGCCTCGCGTCCTGCCGGTCGTCTAAGTATAAGAGAAAGCTGTCGGTAAGCCCAGGCGTGTTTTGTCAAATCATCATAAATAATCAAAACATCACGGCCACGATCCATAAAGTATTCACCAATGGCAGCAGCAGAATATGGAGCTAAATACTGAAGTGAAACCGGATCAGATGCCGAAGCGTTTAAGACTACGGTGTAGTCAATGGCACCTTGTTTTTTCAAAAGCTCCACAACCGAGGCAATCTTTGATTCTTTTTGGCCAATTGCGCAGTAGATGCAGACGACGTTTTCTTTTTTTTGATTTATGATGGTATCCAAAGCAATTGTAGTTTTCCCAGTTCCTCGATCACCGATTATAAGCTCTCTTTGTCCTCGGCCAATAGGAATCAAAGCATCGATGCTTTTAATCCCTGTTTGTAGTGGAACTTTGACCGGTCTTCTGGCAACAACACCTGGTGCAATTTTCTCAAGTGGATATCTTTTTTTTGACTCAATTGGAGAAAGGCCATCCTGGGCAAGGCCGATCGGATTAACCACTCGTCCAAGAAGCTCGTCTGAAACTGGAATAGAGGCTTGAAGACCTGTCGCTTGGGCAATATCGCCCGATATAAGTTCCAGATAGTCGCCTAAAACTATTGCACCAACCCGATCATAGTCGATATCGTTTACCATTGCCATCAAACCATTTTCAAATTTGATAAGTTCGCCATATGAAACATTATCAAGTCCTGTTAAGATAACGACTCCATCTTTAATTTCCTCGACAATCCCCACCTCTTCTATCTGATAATCAACATTCTCGGGTTTTATCTCGGATTTTATTTGTTTTACAAAGTTATCAACTTTCATACAGTTTCTTTTTTAAACTGGATAATTTGTTCCTCAAACTAAGATCAATTATTTTGGCTCCGTGTTGTATGCGGACTCCTGCCAAAATAGATCTGTCAACAACATTTTCAATAGGACCGGATTGAATGATCGGAAATTTTTGCTTAATCATTTCAATCTCAGCTCCATCAAGCTTATAGGCTGAATAAATTGTTGTCGGCACTTTCTTTTCCATAATCAATTCGCTTTTTGTGAATTTTTAATTATGGAATTTGTGACTTCTTTTCGTGTGTTTTCGGATAAATAATTTTTTAACCCTTTTTCAACAAGCTCAACACTTATTTCTATAATCTCTTTCCTAAGTTTTGCCTCAAACATTTTTTTTTCTTTTTCCATCTCATCCAGCGCTTTAGATTTAATTTTTGATGCTTCTTCTTCTGCTTTTTGAATAGTCTCTTTTTTTATTTTCTCAGCCTGTTCTTTTGCTTGTTTTACAAGTTTTTCTTTCTCTTTTTCGAGTTTTTCCTTCATCTGTTGCTCAACAATTTTTTCCTTTTCACCCAGTTCTTTTATTTTTTGGTCAAGCTGTTCCTTGACTTCATCTTTTTGTTTTTCGGATTTCAAAAAGTTTGCAAATGGTTTTGCGATAAACTTCTTGAAAATAAAGTAAAACAATAAAAAATTTGTCAGTTGAGCGACCAATAATTTTATGTCGATACCCAAATTTTCCATATTATGTAAATTTTAATATTAATGCAACAACGAGTGCATAAATTGCAACAGCTTCGGCGAAGGCGATCGCCAAAATCATTGAAGTCCTAATTGAGTTTTCCGCTTCTGGATTTCTTCCCAATGCCTCCACCGCCTTCCCTCCAATTATTCCAATACCTAGACTTGGTCCAAGTGCCCCGATTGCAATCGCCAAGGCAATGGCTATATTTTTCGCAGCTTCAGGTGCCATAAAATTTATTCACCCCCTCTCAAAATAACTTTTAATGATGTTCTTCAATTGCTACATTTATAAATACTGCCGACAACGTACTAAAAACAAGAGCCTGGATAAATCCGACGAAAATTTCAAGGAGGACAAAAGGTAATGTCGCAAAAACCGGCACTAAAAAGGCAATTACCGCCAGAAGTACCTCTCCGGCAAAAATATTACCAAAAAGTCGGAAGCTAAAAGATATGATTTTTGAAAACTCACTTACTAGTTCAAGTGATCCGATAAAATATGACATAGGATCCTTTAAGCGGTAAAAACGGGCCACATATTTTTTAAATCCCAAAATCTTGATGCTTGCTATATTACTGAAAACTACTGAAATAATAGCAAGAACTAGGGTTGTGTTTAGATCGGCGGTTGGACCCCTTAAAATTGGGACATAATGATGACTGCCGTGTTCACCGACTTTTAGCATAATACTGCCGACACCAGGTAAAAGTCCAAACCAGTTTTGAAATAAAATAAAAAAAAAGAAGGAAGCAAGAAGAGGAAAATAAACATCGATCTTTGGACCCAAAACGCTATAAAAAAATTGATACAATGCTTTTACCGAGAATGAAACAAAATAATATATTCCCGAACGCTTTTTTGCCGGTTTATCCTTGTCCCTATTATAAATATAGGCAAGTAAAAAGAAAATGATGATAACGATTATTGTACTGAGAATCGAATTTGTTATAGGAAAGTTAAGAATCTTAAAAATCTCCTGAGCTTTAAAACTAATATGCGGTTTATTTTCCATCGTTGTAAATTTTGTACATGTTATAAAAAGTTCCAAAGGTTCCCAAAGCCAAAAAAATCAAAAAAAAAGTGCTTTCCGTCTTTAAAATTTTATCGATTGCCAAACCTAAAAAAACTCCAACAATCAATGGAGTAATAATATAATAACTGATGTTTAAGCACTTTACAAGAGGTAAATTTGATCCTTTTTTTTGTTTGACAAAGCCTCTTTTTGAAATTTTCAAATTAAAGTTGTCGTCAAACTCATAGTTCGCCATAGTCTTTTTGTGTTGATTCTTTGACTATATATGTCAAAGTTTTTTGGCCGTATTCATTAAAATATTGACAGATCCTAATTTTTCCGACACCTTACCCTTAAAAATAATCACTTGATTTAAATTCAGAAAATCCATACAACTGGCGAATGTTTTGGGAAAAACAACAACTTCAATCGATCCTGTTTCATCAAAAACCTTGATAAATGCCATCTCGTGATTATTTTTTTTAGTCTTTATCAATTTTTTACCACTGATTATTCCGGCCAAAATTAAATTTTTATTAATATCTTCCGTATTCACATCTCCGATTTTTTTTGTCACTTTACCGTCAATTACGTTTTTATATTTAGTTAACGGATTGTAGGTAATCGAAAATCCAATGATCTCTTTTTCCATAGTAAAAAGTTCGTCTTCGGAAAACTCAGGGAGTGTTTCGAAATCGTCAACAAAATTATTTTCGTTTACTTTGGTTGCAAATAGACTAAACTGACCTTTTTCAATAGTTGTTTTTAAGTTAAGAATTTCCTTTACACAAACTGGATAATTCGTAAGAAGGGTTGCGCGATTGCCGAACATACTCATTGAACCGGCCTTAATCAAACTTTCTACGGTTTTTTTATTTACTTTTTGGAGGTCAACGCGAAACAAAAAATCTTTGAAACTTTTAAACTCACCTTTTGCCCGAGCAGTTAAAATAGACTCAATTGCAGCATGGCCAACATTTTTTATTGCCGAAAGTCCAAAACGAATCAAGTTGTTCTCTATCATAAAGTCGCTTCCTGAGCGGTTAATATCCGGCGGCAAAACCGGTATTTCCATTCTACGACACTCCTCAATCGCCTGGGACATTTTAATCTCTCGCATCGGCCCAGCCACACCTTTGAGCTCGGCCGAAAGAAGCGCAGTCATAAATTCAACGGGAAAGTTGGCTTTCATATAAGCTGTCCAATATGCAATAAGAGCATAGGAGGCAGAGTGAGGTTTATTAAACCCGTAAGCGGCGAATTTTTCCATGAAGTTGAAAATACCCTCGGCCAACTTTTTTTTGTATCCTTTTTTAATACAACCTTCAATAAACTTAATTTTTTCTTTTTTCATCAATTCTTTTTTCTTTTTACCCATGGCCATACGCAGATTATCAGCTTCACTCATAGTATAGCCAGCCAAGCTGTGAGCAATCTCCATGACCTGTTCCTGATAAACCAAAACGCCGTATGTTTCCGCCAGAATCGCTTTAAGGTCTTTATGAAGATAATGTACTTTACTTGCATTTCTTTTTCCGGCCAGAAACGAAGGGATAAGGTCCATCGGCCCAGGCCGATATAAAGCAACCATGGCGGAAATATCACTCAGTTTGTTTGGCTTAAGCTCTTTTGCAAGATGACGCATCCCGGAGGATTCAAGTTGGAAAACACCAATCGTCTGGCCTTCGGATATTAGTTGAAAGGCTTTCTTATCGTCTATTGGTATATGGTGAATGTCTATATCTTTGCCTGTTGACTCTTTGACATATTTTAAAGCTTCTTCAATAATAGTTAGGTTACGCAATCCTAGAAAATCAATCTTTAGAAGACCAATTGCATTGTTGTTTGAAACCGCGTTAAGGTCAATACAGTACATATCATACTGCGTAATAATTTTGTTTTCTTTCGGATCCTTTTGAAGAGGTAAATACTCCGTAAGTCGTTTATCGCTGATAATTACGCCTGCCGCATGGACAGATGCGTGTCGCGGAAGACCTTCGAGTTTTCGCCCAATATCAAGTACTTTTTTGGTTTCATTTTCCGACTGATAAGCAAGTTTAAATGGAGCAGACTCCTCAAGAGCCTGGGCAATCGTCATCTGAAAACCCTGTTTACCAAGCGGTATCATCTTGGCTAAACGGTCACCTTGTGAATAAGACATACCAAGAGCCCGAGCAACATCACGGACAACAAGACGCGCTTCCATCTTACCAAAAGTAATAATCTGAGCAACCTTGTCTTTACCGTATTTTTTTGTAACATAATCAAGCACTTGGTCTCGCCGGATATCGGCAAAATCAATATCGATATCAGGCGGTGTCGGTCGATCAGGATTTAAAAACCTTTCAAATGGAAGGTTATGTTCAAGAGGGTTAATATCCGTGATACCCAACGTATAGGCTACAAGCGATCCGGCAACCGATCCTCGACCCGGCCCGACTGCAACACCGTGGCTTTTTGCCCAGTTAACAAAATCCTGGACAATAAGAAAATAAGTGGAATAACCTTTTTTCCTTATAATGTTCAGTTCATAATCAATTCTGTTTTTTACAATTTTCGGGTCGTAAGTTTTCAATCGTACCAATCTTTCCTTAATTAGTTTATCCATATACAGTTCAACCGGTATATTTTGTGGAGTTTTAAAGGTAGGTAAAATCCAGCGGCCATAGGGGATTTCAAGATTGCACTCATTGGCAATTTTCACCGTATTTTCTACTGCCTCCGGTAAATCGACAAAAAGTCCTTTCATTTCGTCCGGCGACTTAAAATAATAGTCCGGAACGTTTATCATCGAAAGTGGTCTGTTTTTTTCAAGAATCACTCTTTGTGTTTGGATGCAAAGAAGTACTTCCTGTGCATAGGCATCTTCGGCATTTATATAGTGCACATCGTTTGTTGCAACAAGCGGGACTGCAAATTTCCGTGAAAGTTTAACAAGCTCCCTGTTTACCCTTTCCAGCTCCGCAACATTCGTGTGTCTTTGAATCTCAAGGTAAAAATCTGATTTAAAAATATCTAGATATTGCTTAAGTGTTTGTTCGGCTGCTGTTGTCTGATTGTTCAAAAGTAAATTAGAAATTTCACCTTGCAAACATCCGGAAAGCGCAATAATACCGCCGGAATATTTTTTAAGCATTTCAAAGTCCGTGCGCGGTTTATAGTAATATCCATTAATGTGTGCGTCGGTCACTATATTGATTAAATTTTTATAACCTTCTAAGTTTTTAGCAAGAAGCACTAGATGATAGCGGTTTTTTTCGGTATGATGAACCATCTCGAGTCTTGAACCGCGCGTTTTATAAACTTCGCAACCAATAATCGGTTTTATTCCCTGACTTTTTGCTTTTAGAAAAAATTTAAATGCGCCATAT
>CAZJFG010000026.1:0-5390 GCA_964545385.1 uncultured Gammaproteobacteria bacterium
AACCTGCCGACCGAAATAATCAGGCTTTTGGGGAAGTTTAAATACCGTTATTCTTTTGGCCAGAACATGATACTGCACACCCTTGAGGAAACAAAAATCGGCATTGCCTTGGCCCACGAGCTTGGAGCCGATGTCAACATCGTTAAACTCGGATGCCTTTTGCACGATATCGGAAAAGTAATCAGCGAAAAAGAAGGATCTCATATTGATCTTGGCGTAGACCTTCTTAAAAAATATCGTTTCCCGCAGAAAGTCGTTGATTGTGTTGCTGCTCATCATGAAGATATTCCTTTTCCAACAGTTGAAGCGATTATTGTTTATATTGCCGATGCAGTTTCAGGCGGAAGACCGGGAGCACGTCATGAAGACTTTGAAGAATACTTAAAGAGGATTAAAACCATCGAAGATACGGCAAAAAGTAAAAAGGGAGTTCGTGAAGCTTTTGCCCTCCAAGCCGGCCGTGAGCTACGAGTAATTGTTAAGCCTGAAGAAATTACAGACAATGAGGCAACAATTCTTGCCGAAAAAATCCGGGAAGAACTGGAGAAAAAATTTGAAGTTTTTCCGGGCCAGATCAAAATCACGATTATCCGCGAATTCCGGACAGAAGCAACAACCAAGATATAAAAAAATAATAAATATTGAATAAAAATCTGTTATTAATGATTAGTTATTCTTCTTTGTATTGTTACATAGCTCCTAATTTGATCCAGATTGTTATAATAAGATAGTTTAAATATGGATTGACAAGAAGCCCAAAACTTACTATTCTGTAGTTGTAAAACTTAAGTTGCAAGTTAATATCAAAAATAGAAAGGGGGTGAAAAAAAACATGACAAAAGCAGACTTAGTAGCCCAGGTTGCCAAAAAAGCTGGTCTTACGGCCAAAGCGGCTAAAGACGCTGTAAATACAATTTTTAATACGATGACAGACGCTTTAAAAAGAGGTGAAAAAGTAGTTGTTACGGGTTTTGGAACATTTATGGTTCGACGCCGTGCTTCTAGAAAAGGGAGAAATCCTCAAACAGGAGCCGAAATTCAAATCCCGGCGACAAAAACACCAGGTTTTACCGCAGGCAAAACCTTAAAAAGGATTGTAAAGTAATTTTTTTCATATATAAACAACCCTCCATATCGGGGGGTTGTTTTTTTTCATAAAGTGTAATACAATAATAGATGCATATGATTAGAAAGCTCCTAACGGTATTTTTTTCTTTGGCACTTTTGGCGGCAATTGTTTCAGGTTTTTACCTTGTTAATTTTTGTCAAAAAAACGTTGTTTATGGCCAGGAAAAAATATTTTATACCTTGCCTTATCCTGGTATTTTACCCGACCACCCCCTTTATTTTCTGAAAGCAACCAGAGATAGATTGATGGATATTTTTACCAGAGACTATATCAAAAAAGCCAATCTTTATCTTTTATTTTCCGACAAAAGAGTGAATATGGCGATCATGCTTTCTAAAAAAGGGAAGAATAAGTTGGCTGTTACGACATTCGCTAAAGGAGAAAAATATTTTTTGAAAATTCCCGAGCTTTTATTGATGTCCAAAAAACAAGGAGTTAGTCCATCTTCCGAGCTTATTGAAACGGTCCGGTCAAGCAATGCTAAACATTTTGAGATTGCCAACGATTTTTTGAAGATCACACCAGCCAACCAGATCGCGACTATGGAGGAAATAATTCTGATAAACAAGGAGATAAAAGAAAAACTCAAAAAGCTATAAAAACCCAAAAACTACAGGGAGCAACAAAAAATTCTGCACAAGAGTTAGCCAGTAATGATCAAAAAAACCAGTGAAAATAACCAGGAGTAATAAAATATAGTTTTTCCGAAACACTTTCTTTATCCAGCCAAAAATCAGATAAAAAAAACCGATTGCAGTCAATCCCCACTCGGAAAAAAACAACAAGAAAATATTATGCACAGGTTGGTTGATAATATCAAGATATTTTTGGACCAATTTATTTTGAGAAAGTAAATAGTTACCCGCGCCAACGCCGAATAAAAAGTCATGCCGGATAACCAAAAACGAGTTTTTTGCTAAATAGAGTCTTTTGCTGATGGTCAAAGGGTCGGTTTGGGCTGATAAAAAAATAAGTGCAATCGCCAAAAAAACAAAGAGTTTAGAAACAAGACAGAGGATACAATTGTTTTTTTTATTAAGTAAAAGGTATAAAGTATTAAGTATTATGTAAGTAAAAACCGCAATTTTTGAAAAAGAAATAAAAACCAAAATTGAGGATATAAGCAAAAAAATATTTTTTAAAAAAATAAATTTGTCAAATTTCCTGTTGGTTAGAATAAAAAAATAAAGCAAAAGATAAAAACCGGCCATGGAGTTTGGATGGGAAAAACTACCATATGGCCGCAAAAACTCAACTCCGGAAAATGCTGCCTTGGCAACGCCGGGAGTTGAAAGATTAAAATAACGCTCACCCAGAAAATAAAAAATACCCTGGAGCGAATGTTTGCTGACAAGCTGTCCCAGAGAAAGGACAAGCTGTATCAAAGAGGAGGCGACAAAGACACCAAGTATCTGTTTTGGGGGAAGCTTACTTTTTTTGAAAATAAAAAAAATAGCTATTATTTCAAAGAATCTTAGGTAGTGGTAAAAAGAAATAAATTTGTTTTGTGAAAATAAAAAATTCAAAAAAATTAAAAAAAGCAAAAGAAAAAGCTTTTTGTTTTTTAAAAAAGACAAAACTGTTTTTTTATTTAAAATTACCAAAAAAACAAACACGACATCCAAAAGATATATAGTTGGAGCAAGGTAATCAACACGAACACCGGAAAGAAAAGAGAATGGCAAAAAGAAATGTTTTCCCAGCTGAGTCGGCAGAAGAAACAGGAACAATAGGAGTAATAAATTATTTAAAAACATAGTTTTTAAATGTTGAAAATTAAAATAGGCTTGGTTGATTTTCTTCACTTGCTGTTTTTTCTTTTGATGAATCGTTTTGGCCGTCAAAAATTTTTACTTCGCCAAACACACCATCATATCCGGGATTAACATAAACCCGGCGATCACGGATTATCTTAATTGCTTCTTTTAATTTTGCTCCGCCAAAACTTTCAATCTCCTCATAACTTTTTTTTAAAACAATGTCAAATTCTGGAGCAAAGTTGGCAATGAGTCTTTCGTATTCGGCCGCAGCCTTGGCGGGCGAACCTGTTACTTCAAGTAAGACCTCGGCAAGTGGGACAAGGGAGACAAAAGGACGGTGTTTTTTTTGCCTGTCGTAAACAAACGTTACTCCAGCGTTGTTTTTCAAAAACAAAAGATCATCTTTTTCTAAAGTTTTTTGGGATAGATCAATTACACGGTTTTCAACACCGATTGTCAACGGCCTTTTGCAGACCGGGCAGATTCCTCCATTTTTTTTTACTTCTTTGGGTGAGTAGCGGATGTTACAGGTTCGGTGGCCTGACCAATGATACTTCCCCTCCTCGGGGAAAAATTCGATAGTATAACCGATTTTCAACCCAGCGTCTGGTTTTTGTTTTATCGCACCGATGATATCTTGATAAGAAAATTCTGACTTTGAGCTCGTGTTTGGAATAAACACAGTCGCTTCTCGGCCAAGCTTTGGGCCCGAGTGGGCATCGGAGAAGGAAACAACCGCCCTATTTTCCAACTCTTTTATCTGCCAGTTCATGATTGGGTCTGATGATAGTCCCGTTTCAATAGCATAGATCTCAGAGGATAGATTGCCAAAACATTCTTCGATTGAGTCAAAACCGGACTTTGAGCCAAACATCGAAAACCACGGCGTCCAAATATGGCAAGGGATAAGCATACAGTTTTTATCTATTGATAAAATAAGTTCCAAAAGGCCTTTTGAGGAGAGACCGATTATTGGACGGCCGTCGGACATGATATTAAAACCGCGCTTTTTAAACTCGGCGATTATTTTTTCAGCCGTTTCAAAAGAAGGAGAAAAAATGGAGTTGTGGACGCGGCGTACTTTGTCGCCTTGAGAATAAATGCTTGAAATTTCTGTGGCAAAGATAAATCTAACCGGAGAATTTTTTAGAGAGAAAATACCCGGTGTGACTTCATGCAGATTTTTTCGTATCTCGCGGAAAAATAGAGGATGAGTCCAGTCGGGAATAGCTACAAGAGAGATACCTTTTTTTTCAGCCCAAGCGGCAATTTCCGAGAGGTCCATCTTTTGAGAAACCGCACGGGAATATTTGGAATGGATGTGAAGATCGGCAACAATCTGCATGTGCTAATTCTACTATTTTTGAACGTAATTTAAAAACCCATCGGCAAACTCTTCATCAGAACCATAAATTTTCTAAGGTGCTTGGTTGACAAGTAAAATTTACTATTGGCTTTGTTTGCCGCCCGAAAAATAATAACAAGTTAATCTTTTTTTTTAAATCCTTGTCGATTAGGGATTTGTTAAAATTAGAGCATGAAAGTTTTTAATAGAAAGTTCAATCGCGAATATCAAGAAATAGAGCGGTTTGAAGCCGGTATTGCCTTAACAGGCGCCGAGGTTAAGTCTGTGCGTGAAGGCCGGATAAAACTTGACGATGCTTTTGTGAAAATTTTGGGTGCTGAAGCTTATTTGGTTAACGCCATGATTTCCATCTACCAGTTTGCCCGGCCACAAGGATACGATGAAAAAAGAACAAGAAAACTGCTTTTGCATAAGAAAGAAATACTTCGTTTGAAAGTAAAGCTGCAATCTGGTGCTGGATTGACAGTAGCCCCTGTTTCCTGCTATAATAAGCATGGTTTGGTCAAGATTGAAATAGCCTTGGTTCGCTCCAGACGCGAGCTTGGCAAAAAAAAGTATGAAAAGCAAAAAAAGATCCAAAGGATTGAAGAAAGAGAAGCAAAAGAGTATTTAAGAAATTAAACAATTTAAAATTTTGGGGATGACAGGCATCGACGGGAAAATCGCACTTTTAAAAAAGGCTTAGACGGACCTACTCCGATAAATGGAAAAAAATAACTGATAAAAATTCTTTGTCAGCCGAAGAAATGGCTTATTTACAATATCGAAGTGCCCAACCGGCATTTCTTTATGCCTAAATTAAGTCTTTCCAAGGACTCTTTATAGATTTTTCCGATTCAATCTATAAAGGGGTAACCAATCGGAATAAGGTGAAATAATGTTTTCAGTTGATTATTACACCGATAAACCACAACTGGCTTCTTGAGGCGATTTGATTATTTTAGCGATCAAGAAAGAGCAAAAATAATCTATTCTAAGCTAAACTTTTTTAAAATTGCTTTCTCGGACCCCGGTTCAAATCCGGGCATCTCCACTTTTCGTACTCGTTGATATTCAGGTTATGAGTGACACGGCTACAATAGCATATAATCTTTAAAAAAGAAAAGTCCTGCAATTTGAAAAGTATTTAAAGTCT
>CAZJFG010000027.1:0-5179 GCA_964545385.1 uncultured Gammaproteobacteria bacterium
TAATTTTTGATACCAGCCGGACCATCAATGTTTTCTTTTTACTTATAACTATCGGTTTTATTTATTTTTTGTTATATTTATTTTTAAGCTGGCTTTTTGAGATCAAAGAAATTTATTTGATTTCAAAACTGATTACTAAGGCCAAAGAGTACCAAAAAAGAATACTTGAGATTTATACAAGTTATGAATAAACATACACACAAAGAAAAAGCTATAAAATCCATCCAAAAAAAGCTTTTAGGTAAAAAACTTACCTATCAGGAAATCTATAATTTAATGGATGAAATCAGTAATAATCGTCTAAGCGATGTTCTTACGACATATTTTGTCGCTGCTTCTTTTAAAGAAGGTTTTCCAATAGAAGAACTATACTACCTGACAAAAGCAATGGTAGAAACGGGAAACCGCCTGCATTTTAAAGGCATTGTTGCCGACAAACACTCGACAGGCGGCTTGGCAGGCACTAGAACGACAATGATCGTTGTTCCTATTGTGGCTACAGCGGGTTTTAAGATACCAAAATTATCCTCAAGAGCAATTACCAGTCCTGCAGGCACAGCCGATGTTATGGAAGTTTTAGCGAAAGTGAATTTTCCGCCAGAAAAGGTTACAAAAATTGTAAATGAAATAGGAGGATGCATCGTATGGAACGGGACAATGGGAATTGCGCCGGCCGACGATATCCTCATCCGTGTTGAAGAACCGTTGTCTTTTGAATCATTTGACAAAATTATTATTTCAATCATGGCAAAAAAGGTAGCTGTCGGGACTAATCACCTAGTATTAGATATTCCTGTTGGCAAAACCATAAAAATTCGCCATTTTAGCGATGCCGAAAAAATTGCGGAAAAATTTAAAATACTTGGCAAAAAATTTAATATTCAAACCATTACAGATATTAATGAAGCGCTTGAACCAGCAGGATCTGGCGTAGGACCTGCACTTGAAGCTCGTGATGTTCTATCCGTTCTTAAACAGAGAACGGGCCGTCCTTTGAAACT
Organism: uncultured Gammaproteobacteria bacterium; assembly: GCA_964545385.1. GTDB lineage: Bacteria > Patescibacteriota > Microgenomatia > UBA1406 > GWC2-37-13. The sequence goes on from CAZJFG010000027.1 coordinate 1,002, forward strand.
TGAATCAAAAGCACTTCGCTTGGCCGGAAAACTTCTTAATATATGCTTCGAAGACGCTAAAATTAAAAAAAACGGCGAAGATGAAGCTCGAGAAATCTTGACATCTGGAAAAGCGTTGGATAAGTTTCGAGAGATTATCAAAGCTCAAGGAGGTAGTAATAAATTAATAGACTGCGAAACTTTTCCGATAAAATCATATAAAAAAGAAATAAAAGCTGGCCGTTCTGGTAAAATTAAAGAAGTAAATAATTATAATCTTAATACGATTTCTCGAATACTGGGTGCACCCGGTGATAAATATGCGGGAATTTACCTGCTTAGGAAAATCGATGAAAAAATTACTAAAAACGAGCCGGCACTGATTATTTACTCAAGCGATAAATACCGAATCACCGAAGCCGAGGAAACATTGAAAAATTTCGCCATTTATAAAATCAACTAACCTATGAAAATAAAAAAAACGCCAACTATTTTTTTTATCTTTATATTTTTTTTTCTAGGATTATTTTTGTTTTATAAAGAGGGTTCTTTACCTGTCAATAAATCGAATAACAAACCTGTTATATTTGTTGTCAAAAAAGGAGAAACGATGAACGATATCATCAAAAATCTCGCCAAAGAAGAACTTATCCGAAACAAGCTTGTTTTTTACCTAATTGTTAAAACTATGGGAATAGAAACAAAAATCCAAGCAGGTTCTTTCAGACTTTCCCAGACAATGAGTGCTAAAGAAATTGCAAATAATCTGACTCATGGTACGCTTGATATCTGGTTAACCATAATTGAGGGATTGCGCAAAGAAGAAATCGCCCAGATTGTTTCGCAAAGTACTGGTATTCCGGAAACAGAGTTTTTGAAAGACGCACCTGACGAAGGCTATCTTTTCCCTGATACCTATCTTATTCCAGAACAGGCAACTTCAGGCGGCATTGTCGAGATTATGTTAAACAATTATTACCGCCGGTTTGACGAATCCTTAAAGACGCTTGCGAAAAAAAAAGGTCTTTCGGAAAAAGAGGTTTTGATCCTTGCCTCTTTGGTTGAAAAAGAAGGAAAAAACGATAGTGATCGCCAAAAAATAGCCAGTATCATTCTCAAAAGATACAAAAAAAACTGGCCGCTGCAAATAGATGCGACCGTTCAATACGCTCTTGGTTACCAGCCTGATGAAAAAACCTGGTGGAAACAAAACTTAACTGCCGACGATCTTGAAATCGACTCGCCCTACAATACCTACAAATATACCGGTTTACCTCCAGGTCCAATCTGCAACCCAGGTCTTTCTTCGATTAAAGCGGTTATCAACGCTGACCCAAATACTCCTTACTGGTACTATATTTCGGATAAAGATGGAAAAATGCACTATGCTAAAACCCTTGAAGAACACAACAAAAACATTAAAAATTATTTAGAATAAATAATATGACCGATAGTCAAACGATAGAAAAAATTATAAGTGGAGTTGCCAAAGAAGAAAAAAAACCAAATAATCAACCTCGATCTGAAGAAATCATAATAAACCAAACAGACGAAAAAATGAAAGGACAATTTGAAAGAACACAAAAAAGAATAAAGATGAAAGAAGACGCTCGAAGAATAAATATTGAAGTCAATCAACTGATTGATGACGAATTAAAAAAAGCTGAAGAAAGAAAAAATAACCCTCAACAGTAAAAGGTTAAGTTTTTTTCTTTTTTTTAATGAAATTTCGTAAGATATTTTGGGCCGGAGCCGACAAATTGAAAACTAATCTTGAGGTTGTTGTTCTGTGGTCATTGGCCGTTTGATGATTTCACGAGCCTTGGATCCTTCACAAGGACCTACATAACCTGCTGCTTCCAACTGGTCAAGAATTCTGGCTGCTCGAGCATAACCCACGGAAAGTTTGCGTTGTAAAAGTGAAGCTGAGGCCTTATCGCTTTGCATGATAATCTCAATTGCTTGTTTAAAAAGCTGGTCGCGTTCCTCTCCGTCTACAACCATTGTCCCGCCTCGACCGGCAACTGCCACTTCCTGAGTCGTCACTTCCTCGGTATAGTGTACCTCTGGTACTTGCATCTTCAGGAATTTAACAAGTTGATTTACGTCACGCTCGGAAACATAAGGTCCTTGAATACGTTTTGGTTTAGCTTGATCTGGAGGTAAATAAAGCATGTCTCCCCTGCCTAAAAGCTTCTCAGCCCCCGGCATGTCGATAATTACCCGAGAGTCAATCATTGAGGAAACATTAAAAGTAATGCGGCACGGTATATTGGCCTTCATCAGACCTGTAATAACATCAACAGATGGTCGCTGGGTGGCTAAAATTAGATGGATTCCGGTTGCCCTGGCCATTTGAGCTATTCTTGTAATCAGCTCTTCGGCATCGCCTGGGGCAAAAGTCATAAGATCGGCCAACTCATCTATGACAAAGATTATATACGGTTTTTTTTCCACACCATCAAGAGCATTGTAGCTCTCAAGATTACGCACTCTATGCTGAGAAAACTCCTTGTATCTGGCTTCCATCTGAGCAACCGTCCATTTGAGAGCTGAGATTATTTTATCCGACTCAACCACAACTTCGGTCAAAAGATGTGGTATACCGTTGTACAAAGTAAGTTCAACTCTTTTGGGATCTACCAAAATAAGCCGCAGCTCATCGGGTTTTGTCCTAAATAAAAACGTCGAGATCCAAGCATTTAAAAGGACAGATTTTCCAGAACCGGTCGATCCGGCAATCAGAGCGTGTGGCATTTTAGCGATACTTGTCGCCACAGGTTGACCTGAAACATCAAGTCCCAAAGGAACAAGCAAAGGATCGTTGTTGTTTTCAAAAAGCGGCGAAGTCAAAAGATCTTTTAAAGTGACAATTTTTGGTCTTATATTTGGAATCTCAATCCCCACCAATGATCTACCCGGAATCGGTGCTTCGATTCTCACCTGGCCGGTTGGCGCGGCAATGGCAAGTGCAAGATCATTAGAGAGAGCCGTAATTCTTGAAAGTTTCGTCCCCATAGTAATACCGATGGCATACTGGGTAATGGCCGGCCCATAGTTCATCTCAGCCACTTTTGCACGAATACCAAAACTATCCAATGTTTTTTCAATTTTATTGGCAATATCTTTTACATCTCCCCGATCCGCCTCTTTCTGTTCAACATCGGCTAAAAGTGAAATCGGCGGGTAAACCCAGGTGGAAGAAAAACTTTTGGCAAGCGGTTTTATCACGATCTGACTCTGGGAAAAATTTGGAATCTGTTTCGGATTTTGCACTTGAATCGCCATCTGTGGAGCTCCAACTTTTTTATCCTGAATAAATTCTTTCTGTTCTTCTTTACGTTTTTTGTCTTTGACTGAATCCTTCTCGCCAACTTCCCTAAAAAAATATTTTTTTATGAAAAAAAATGCCGATTTGAAAAGATTAAAAATGAAGATCAAGAAAACATCAATCGATGTGTCAAAAAACAAAACCAAACCAATAACAAAAACGATTCCCAAAATAATTATTGCACCAACCATGGAAAAATCCAAACTCAAGTTCCTAAAAATAAGTTCGCCGTACTGGCCTGATTGGAAAATTCCAAGAACGGAAAAATAGATCATTATAGCACCAACTGTTACATTGGGGCGGATCATTTTGAGCTTTTTGGTATTAAAAAAATGCGTCGCCAAAAGAAATATTAAAAAAGGCACAAATATTTTTAAGGAACCAAAACGCTCTGCCATAGTCTCATTAATCCGAGACAGAATCCGGCCGTCTGTTTCTGTGGCAAAAAGACTGAAATTTGAAAGCAAAAAAACAACGCCAACACCCAAAAGAAAAAAACCGATTATATTGAAAATCGTTTTTTTATTTATTTTAAACTTAAGAAAAGGTAGTCGAATTATTTGCCTTCGTCTGGCCATAATATTATTAAATAATAGTATAGCAAACAAATAAAATCAATTTTAAATTAGAAAGAATTATTTTATGATTTGGAGATTAATTCGTCCTTGGTTATCAATCTGATAAACTTTAACGTGAACTTTTTCACCAATTTTCACAACGGTCCCCGGATCTTTAACAAACTGTTTGACGCCCATCTTGGAAACATGAACCAAGCCCTCTTTACCGGGTAAAAATTCGACAAAAGCACCAAATGGCATTAATCGTTTGACAGTAGCATCAAACTCCTCGCCTACCTGAACTTCGCGAG
>CAZJFG010000028.1:0-4534 GCA_964545385.1 uncultured Gammaproteobacteria bacterium
TTATCAATTTTTTTTCTTTACTTTTTAAGCCTTTGATATTGAGTTCAGATTCCAAACGTTCTATTTTTTGTTGGATGGATTTTATATCTGCACTTAACAACTGTCTTACTTCTTCGGGAGTATAATGACCTATTACTGATTTGAGTCGTTCTTGTGATTGTTTCGATTTATCAGTCGGTTCGCTTTCCTCAAATTTCTTTTCTATATCTGTTTTGTATGGATCACTTTTTTCTGCAAATAAATTCCCAGTTGTTATAAATGTGCATGAAGATATTATGCATAAAAAATAAAATCGAAATATAAATTTTATCATTTTTTATACTCTTTCATTAAGTATTATATTTGTAAACTTATCTTAAAGGCAAATAAGGGAAAAAGAGTTTTTTGTTGTTAATAGAAGAACAGAAGTGTTTGTTAACTAATGCGACTTGAAGAATAAAAAAATATTTTAAGGGCCCATTTTATAGGGCCCTTAAAATATTTTTTTATTTCAATTTTTCTTGATTGAATTTAACTGCTTCTTCTGGAGTTTTAAATTGGGTAGGAGGTGCCCCATAAATATTTTCTAATTCCTTTTTCTTGCGAAGTAGAGAAGCCTTTCCTTCAGTGTCTTCTGGGTCTGCTAATTTAAGTTTTTCAGTAAGTTGGATGTATCTAGATGTGTCAGCAGCTAATCTTTTTGTATTAAATTTTTTTAAATTTTCAACACGATATTTGGTTTTTTCTAGTTCATTTGCTTTGTTTATCTCATCTAATAATTTTGATGCGGGTACAAGTTCTTTTTCGACTGCTTCAAGTCTTGCCTTTGCGGCTTCAAGTTCAGCCTCTTTCTTTTTGAGTTCATTTTGTAAAAACTCGCTATTTGGATTGTTACTCAATTTTTTCTTGAGCTCGTCTACTTTGTCGTCAAGATTGTATATGGTATCAGTTTTGAGTGTATTTACTTTCTGCTTAAGTATTTTTACTTCACTATCTTGAATTGATACTAATTCGTTTAAATTTTTTCTTATACCGCGTTGTTGTGATGAACTAGGGTTAATTAATTGTTTAGATATTTCGTATGATTTTAGTCTTAAATCGCGTTCACTTTGTGCAACTTCTGTTAATTCTTTTTGAATACTTTTCATCCTTGTTTCTGTTTTATTATAATCTGCTATTAGTTTTTGTAATTTTATTTCATCCTTTTTCACTTGTTTTTGCTTATCAGGGTTTTTTTTATCGGCTTCAATTTGCTTTCTAAGATGACTAATTGCATCTTCAGATGACAAGAGTTTTATTTGAAGAGCGTTAACTTTTTCGGGAGTCATTTTGCTTTTATTGCGACCTTTTCGAGCCATTAAATTAGCTAACTCTTTTTGTATTCCATTGAATTCTTGTTCAGTTTGAGCAGCTGTTTTTGGGGGTGTTGCAGTTTGAGTCTCAGATTTTTTAGCTTGAGATTCTTTTAATTTTTTTACCGTTTCGTCTCGCTGTTGTGGTGACATTTTCATTATATTCTCAATATCAAGATCTGAAATACCCAGTTGTTTGAGGTCAGCCGTTTGTTTTTTCATGGTTTCTTGTTGCTCTAATGCTTCAGTTTGTTTTCTAGTTGCTTCTTCTATTTCTCTTACTTGTGACTCTGTTGATTCGGCAGACAATGGTTTTGCTGTAGTTGATTTTGTGGTATCTCTTACTATTCCTGCTACTTCACGTGATATAGATTCACGAAGTTTTTGTATTTCTAAGGCTCTCGTTTTGGGTTCTAATTTCATAAGATATTCAATTTCAGTATCCGAAGCGTTTAATCGTCTGAGTTCCTCTGTTTGTTTTTTTATGGCTTCTTCAGTTTCTCTTATTTGAGTACCTGTTTGTTCTCCTGACAATGGTTTTGCTACAATTGGTTTTGTGGTTTCAAGTGGTTTTGGTTTGAATCCTGTAGGTAAAGATAACTCTGGTACTATTGTTCCTGTTCCTGGGAGAAGTCGGACACCTGCTCTCTTTTTAGCTGCCTCCTCCTCTTCCATTTTTTTGGCCGCTTCCTCTTCTCTTTTCTTTGCTTCTTCTCGAACTTTAAAAGGGTCTGGAAGTGCCACTACTGTTTCGGTGAGTTTTTTAGCTGCTGCATCTGTTTTTGTCTCTCGGGCCTTAAGAGCTGCTTCAACAGTTACCCCTCCTGCTTCCGTTTTTTTTCTAGCAATTGCTTCAGCTTCTTTTTGACTGTATCCTACTGAGATTAATTTACTCATATCAGCTTGTTCTTTTGCGGTAGGTGGAGTTTTTCTTTGAGCTTCTTCGCGTGTTTTTTGTGATTCTAAAGCTTTTTGTGCTTTTTCATACTCTTCCGGTGCATCCTTGCGGACATACTCCATAGCAACCAAAATACAGGAGTTGCTTAATAATGTTGCAGTTAAAATGTAATTGATAAAAATTTTGTATTTCATAAGATATATCCTTTATGTTTAATATAATAGATATTGCTATTTATTGGCCTGAATTGCTTCTCTCAATGTTTTAAATTCTGTTGGAGCTTTTCCATATTTATCTTCGAGTTCTTTTTTTTGTATGCGAATATCCATTAATTTTCTTTGATTGATTGGAGTTGGATTATTTTCTAATGCAAGCTCCATTTTTCCAAATTCAATATATTTTTTTTGATCATCTGCAAGCTCTTTTTCTTTCATAGCTTTTAATTTTTTAACACGCTCTTTTTTCAGCTCTTGTATTTTAGTGCTATATTCGTTTAATGTTTTTTCTATTATGCTTACAGCATCACGAGCGGCATCTAATCTTTTTAATAAGTTTTTATGTCCGTCTACATTTCTTGGATCTAAACTTTTTTGTTTTTTAATTAAAGATTTTATCAAGGCCTTTTGTTCTTTTAGAAAATTTGGAGCGACTTGTCTTAATATTGGTAGGGAAAGTTTACTAATTTCATCTTGCTGGTTTAATTCTTGACTTTTAAATGCACTGACAAAAGTTGCACAAAAATGGGCTCCATCTTTTTTAAGCTGTGATTTTTTAGCAGTTTTTAACTTGAGTATACTTTCTCTTAATTCCAAATTGCTTAAAATTGCGTTTGCTTTAACCTTAAGAGTTTCCAATTTTGTAGCATCCACTCCATAGCGTTCTTTTAAGCTTTCTACGTCTTGATTCAATTTTCTAGAGTTTTCGGATTCTGGTCCAAATTTAGCGGCAATCCTTTTTTGTATTTCTGCTTCGGATACTTTACCTTTTAATTCTGCTTTCAATTTTTCGATTCCTCTAGCCATACCCTTTCTGCTTTCATCTATTCCCGCTACAACTCTTTCTGCTGCTTCTATTTGTACTGTTCTCATTTTGAGAAGGTTATACATTTTTTGTTGTTCTTCAGGTGTAAGATGTTTATAAGCATCAGGATTAATTTCTAATAATTCATTGCCAAGTTTAATTATTAAATCTTTTTCTTGCGTAGATAATTTGCTTACATCCAACATTGTGCCAAATCTTACAGTTGCTTTCATATCTATGCTGCTTAAAAGTTGCCTGGATTTTTCGAGAGCTTCTTGGGTTGCAGAATCGTTAGGCCTTATTGGTTTAGTAGGTGCAGCAAGTTGTGGGGTCTCCTTTTTCCCAAATCCAAAAAATTCTCTAAAACTGAATCCTGGCTTTTTTTGCGCAGGTTCTGTTACTTGTATTGGTTTTACTGGAATTGCCTGAACTGGTGGCTGTGGAGGCGTTATTTTTCTTTGTGCTTCCCAGTCTGGTTGAGATCTGGTAGCCTTTTTAGCTGCCTCAGCGGCTGCAGCTTCTTGTTGACGTTTCTTTTCAGCTTCGAGTGTTGCAGTGCGTTCTGAAGATGAAGGTTTTTTAGGTGCTTCGGGAGCTTCTCTATGCCAGTCTTCCATTGCGCTTAGCGAGATTGGACTGATTAATGATCCCGCAATTAAAATTGTATTGATAAAAATTTTATATTTCATAACAGTTTCCTTAAAAGCAGAGAGCGCCTGGCAAGTTAGGCGCTCTCTGCTTCATTATTTATTTTATTTTACTTTATTTGCTTTTGTGCTTTTTTTACTCTTTACACTTTTCTTTAGAAATGCGGGTGTAAAACCCAAAGCATTTTTGAATGGTGCATATTCACTTGCGATAATACTATCAACATGTTTACTGTTTTCTCTCAAGGCATTTAACCTTTTTTGTACTAATTCTGCAGGTGTTTGTGTTGATTTATCATCCTGCTTCATTGGGAGGTACACGGCAAATGCACGTCTGAATTTGATTTGATCCTCTAGTAGTGCATTAGACGCATTTTTAACTTCTATTATTGCATTGTCATATGATTCTTGTAATTTCGTATCAGTTGGATTGGTTTTTAATTTTAGCATTGCCTCTTTAAGATTTGCTTGTGCTTGAACAAATTTCAAGCTTGAATCTTTGCAGATTTTATCAAACTCTTTATCAGGATCAATAGTTTGTTTTTTTGTTGCGGATTTACGAATTGTTACATTTCCTTTTGCATTAAGTAAAGTTTGATTTGCTTCCAGGGATTCGTTCAGACATCTAAAGAATATTG
>CAZJFG010000029.1:0-4187 GCA_964545385.1 uncultured Gammaproteobacteria bacterium
CTGAAATTTGGATATCCATGGTCTCTTTAACGCCACCTTGTTTTAAATCGCGTAAAGATTCTATAAAAATTTGTGCTTGGTTATCTGTGAGCCGTGATAAAATTCTGTTGGCTTCAGCTTCAATTTCCGGAATGGCCTGTTCAATCAATAGCGCTTGAATTCCATTCTTTCCAAAAGTATTTGAAAGAATTTGATAATCATCGATTTCTGTTTCAATGTTTTTAATTTGAGTATCTCTATTTTTTGTGTCGTTTTTTAGTTTCTCAATTCGTTGTAAATCGCTTTCAAGTTTGCCTATTTGTTGTATTAAAAATTCTTTTTGCTTGAGTTGGTCTGTTAGCTGATATTTAAGATCTAAAATTAATTTTTCAATATTTTGCTCAGTTTCTGTGTTGACTTTAAGTTGGTCGAGTCGTTTTTGAGTATTGGTAATTTGTGAGCGCAGATCTTTTAAGTTATTTTTTGTTATACCCAAGAGCATAAGTTTTTGAGGTTGCGTTTTTATCTCTTCCTGAATTGCTTCAAGGTCTTTAAGTTGCGAATCAATAACTGTTATTTGCTCTTGTATTTTTTTATAAGAATCGAGTTTGGACTTTAAATTTTTTATTTTGCCATCTGCGTCTGTTATTGTAGCTGCAATTTTTTCGAGCTCTGTGTCTTTTGCAAAGTGCGTTAAACGTGCAGATTCTTGCGCAAGCAGCGCTTCGGTTTCTTTTTTAAGAAGAGTGCTAACGGTAGTCTCTTTTTTTGTAAGATCATCTATCTCTTTATTGAAATTATCGAGCTCTTTTGCATATTCGTCGATTCTTTTATTTAAATCATCAGCTTTGAGCTCAATCTGTTTGTGCATATCTGCTTCTTTTGTTAAATCTTCGATTTGTTTGTGCTGTTCAAGTAAAATACTTTTGAGTTTTTTAAATATTGTATGAATTCGATTTAATCGACGTTCAGCTTGAGCTTCTGACTTTGTTATTTTTGTGTTTAAAAATTGTTTACGTTTTACTGTTAAGATTTGTTCGCAAAATGGGCAGGATGGATTATTTAAATCTTGGACTGCAGCTTTTTTTTGTTCAAGCTCACTGCGTTCCGATTTAATACTGTTTCCCTTTTCAATCAAAGTCTGATAAAACGCTTTTCTCTTTTCAAACTGTGACTTGAGCTTTACAAAAACAGTGTCAAAATTTTCTTTGCCCTTTAATTTTTTTCTGATTAACTCGAGTTCTTTGAGGTAAGCATCTTGCTTGCCTTGCAAATCTTTTGTTTGTTGATTTTTTTGTTTTAGTGTTTGCTGTGTTTGCGTTAGTGTGAATTGGCTACGTTCGACGGCTAATTTTAGTTCATTTAGTTTTTTTTCAAACTCACTTTCAAGCAGAGCCATTCGTTTTTGATAGATATCTTTTTTTTGTAAAATAAGTTCTTGATATTTTAACTCTTCCCGTCTTAATTCAAAAGATTCTTTTTCTTTTTCAATAAGTGTAGCTCGTTGTTTATTTAAAATACTTGTATCAGGAAGTTTAAGCGCTTTTAGGTGCGTTTGCTTCCATTGCCGTGCGATTGTTTGAAATTCGAATAATTTTTGTTGCTCGCTGTTTTTTATTTTAACTAATTCTTGTGTTAATGCAGTATAAATATTTTTTTGTTCAATTAGTTTATTCTTTTGTTCTTGAGTTATCTGAAGATGCGAACTTAGTGTCTCTATTTTTTTACTAATATTTAGACTATTTTCTGTTGTTTTTTCCAAAAGATCCTTAATTTCCGGTTCTCTGACAAGTTCGATATTGGCTTGCTCTTGTCCCATTATTAAAAGCCTTTTATCATCATTGAATTTGCGTATCTTCTCAAAGGCTATTTGTTGGAGTTTGTCATATTTTGAGAATCCGAGAATGTTCGCAAGAATTTGTTTACGTTCCTTGGGCGTTTTTTTTGAAAATTCATTGGATTGGCCTTGGCGTAAAAATGCAGAATTAACAAATGTTTCGTAATCAAGCCCAATTACTTGTTCTATTTTGATTTGAGTTTGACGACTGGTTTTTTCTGTTAGCGAGACAAATCTTTCGAGTTCTGAATTATAAATTTCAAAATCTAACCCAAGAAATGCTTTTGCGTGAGTTTTGGCGAATTCTCTACGCACTCGATAAGTAAGTTGACCCATTTCGAATTCGAAACTTACCATCATTTTGCTTTGGCCCAAGCGAAGTAGTCCGTCATCCGGTTTCATTGCACCGGAAACTTTTCGGGCTTGTCCCCACAGAGCCCAGGTCATTGCATCCAGCATGGCAGATTTGCCATTGCCGTTTTTACCGGATAAACAGATTAAAGAGTGCTTGGAAAAATCGATGGTTTGAATTTCATCGCCATAGCTTAAAAAATTTTTCAAATCAATTTTTCTTGGGATCATAAAAATTAACGTTTTCAACATTTAAAAACAGTAGTACTATTATCATATCTTACCGTTTATTTTAACCCAAAAACAGAAAGAACGCTATCAATGTTGATGATAGACAGACGCTACTTCCGTTATTTTGATTGGTTTAGCTTTTTTATAACACTCCTATTGCTAGGGCTAGGGTTACTTCTTGTTTTTAGTTCAACTTATAGAGTTGAAAAGCCTATTTCAATTTTTTTCAAAAAACAAATTATTGGTGCATTGACCGGTTTCGGGATTTATTTTTTTTTCTGTATTAAAGATTTACGAAAACTTGCGCGCTTGGGTTTTTGGATTTACATTGGGGTGCTGGCGCTCCTTACGGTCACACTTATTTGTGGAAAAATAGGTATGGGCGGACAACGTTGGATTTCTCTTTATTTTATTCGTTTTCAACCGTCGGAATTGGCTAAGCTTTTTTTCCCATTTTTTATTGCTCACTTTCTTGAGGATCTTGAATTTGTAAATTTTACACAATCAAGATATTTGCCAACTTCACAATTTATGGTTCCTCTTATAGTTCTTTTAATTAGTTTTGTTTTAATTGCAAAACAGCCTGATCTTGGTACAGCTCTTTTGATATTATTTTCGGGTTTTATAACATTTTGGTTTATTGGGATCAATCGAGAATTTTTTCTTACGCTGGCACTTATAGGAATGTTGGGAGCTCCATTTTTTTGGAATTTTTTAAAACCATATCAACAACAAAGAATTTTAGTTTTGTTTGGGTATGGTGATGCCCGCAAGGAACGATATCAGGTAGAGCAGTCCAAAATTGCAATTGGATCGGGCGGAATAGTTGGAAAAGGCTTATTACAGGGAACGCAGAATAAGCTTGGTTTTTTACCTGAAGATCATACGGATTTTATATTTTCGGTAGCTTGTGAAGAGTTTGGATTTCTTGGTGCTATGTTAATTTTATTTTTATTTTTTCTAATGTTTGCTCGAATTATTTTTATTATTGCCCATATTCCACCGTTATTCGAACAGATTATTGGGATTGGTCTGCTTATTCACATTTTGATTTCAGTTTGTATAAATCTTGGAATGGTTACAGGAATTTTACCGGCGGTTGGGATTCCGCTTCCTCTTTTTACATCAGGTGTCTCAAATTTATGGATAACGCTTGCCAGTCTTGGTGGGCTTAATAATATTGCCATAAGGCGTTTTTATTATTGATTTATAAAATACTTGCACAAAAAAAACAAAAAATATATTTTTTGAATTAATAGTTTTTTGAATTGGTAACAATTCTTATGGGAGAGAGAAGAGATGAACATAATTCAAAAACAGATTAAATTCTGGTACTTTATTAAAAGCAGTTATTTTATTTTTGTAATAATATTTTTTGCATCACATTTTACAAACTTATCTTCAGGAAGTTTAGGTGGTTCACCGGGGTATTTTGCATTCCAGCCTGTGCATAACGTTTTTTATAATAGACAAAGTGCTAGGGGATTGGTTCGTCTGGATAATGGTTTCACTGTTACGGTTACAAAATTTGGAGCAGAATCAAAGATTGGATCAAGTGTTATAATGGATACATGTGTATCTGTCTCCGGTGCAATTGATTTACGTGAAACGAATACAATTTTTTTACAATCAGATTTAATTTTGGATCATGGAGTTACATTTTCTTCGAGTGGAAATATTTATGGGTATGACAGGTCTGTGGTTTTACATGGTGACTTAACAATTCCTGACGGGAAAATAATTCATACGGGTGGAAGAATTATTATTGATGGAAATGGTCATAAATTAA
>CAZJFG010000030.1:0-3475 GCA_964545385.1 uncultured Gammaproteobacteria bacterium
TAACATAACCATGGTGATCCTGACCCAAAATATTTACAAGTTTGGTATAACCACGGTCAAACTTATCTTTATGATATGCAATATCAGCGCCAATATAAGTCCAACTTCCATCACTTTTCTTTACAACCCTGTCTTTATCATCACCAAATTGGGTTGATTTAAACCACAAAGCCCCATCTTGTTCATAAACAAGGCCTTTTTCTTTTAAAAGTTCAATTGTGCTTTCTACAGCACCACTTTCATGCAATGTTTTTTCTGAGAACCATCTATCAAAGACAACTCTATAATTTTCTAAATCTTTGTGCTGCAACGCCAGCATTTTCTCTTTGGCATAATCTGCAAAAAAAGCTTCGTCGTTTTTTATAACATCACAACCAAGCTCTTCAATACACTCTTTTGCTAAGGCTATCATATACTCGCCTGCATAACCATTTTCCGGCAATTCGACAGACTGACCACACTGCTGCAAACAACGTATTTTCAATGAATTACCAAGTATTGTAAGCTGATTTCCCGCATCATTTATATAAAATTCTTTTTCAGCACTGTAACCCAAAAAATTAAGAACTCTGGCCAGCGTGTCGCCAATTATTGCCCCTCGACCATGCCCCAAATGCAATGGTCCGGTCGGATTTGCGCTAACAAATTCAATAAGATATTTTTGTTTATTTTCTTCATCAAATTCAAGTTGAAAAAACATATCTTTTTGCTGAAAAAACTCAAGAGCCAAAGTCCACCAGACTTCATGATTCAATGTGATATTTAAAAAGCCAGGGCCTGCAATTTCAACTGATTTTATAGCGCCAAAAATTAATGGATTTTCTTCATTTTGTGAAGCAAGTATAATTGCTTGCTGTATTTCTTGTGCAAGTTGCCGCGGATTTTTTTCAAGTTGTTTTGCTAACATCATCGCTGCATTACAGCTCATGTCTCCAAAGGTCTTGTCTTTATCAACATTTAAAGCAATGTCCACGCGAGCCATATCCTCATCAGACAAGTTCAACGTTTTCTTGATAACTTGTAACAGTTCAAGTTTAAGTATCGACAAAAGATTCATATCCGCATCTTTCAGCTTGAATTATAAGAATTTTTAAGGAAATACACGCCGTATAAATACACATATATGCATAAAACACAGACCCAGTACTAAGCTTACCCGATTTTTGCGTTTTTACCAGATCAAAATATGCACAACAATCGCGATTACTTCGTTCTCTCAAGACGTTCTTTTAAAATTTTTAGATTGGAAGTTAAAAATCCAAGCTTTTGCTTTAGCATCTGAAGTGAGATTTTTATTTTTTCAAGATTCGACTTTAATTGATACGGTTTGGCAAATACCTGCCAATCACAAAACGTCTCATATTTAAGCCCACAAAGAAAATCCTTCAGCGGTTTATCCTGCTGCTTAAAAAAATCATCCACTATAGGCAAAATTTCATAATAATCAGATGGTGTAACATCTGCGAAATAATTCAATCCTAATTTTTTTAATTTATTGTCAATTATTGTTGGATCTGCAACTTTAAAATTCCAAAGAGCCTTTAATAAAGATGGTGGATCATCTTTACATAGATCAAGAGGCTCATTTATCTCAAATTCCCAAAGTTTATTATCAAATTTAAAAAACATTGTAATGTGCCAAATATAAGAAATTGGATCAGCCGAGAGTTTATTCTCAAGCCATGTTTGCACAAAAAAATTCGTCATTTTTATTCTTTTATTAATATAAGGGCGTAAAGACTGCTCAATTTCCGATAAACCTTCTTGCGCAACAAAGACTTTTCCTGCCGCCTCTACCTTTGCTTTTCTAATAAGCATCAATATACCTGAAATATCATTTGTACCATCCAACTCTTTTATAAAAAAAGCCTTCTTGTTTTCCCTGCCTTGCAAATTCAAAAACGAATTTCGTATAAAATTTAAAAGTCCAACGTTAGGATACGTTTCAACATCCACACCCTCTGTTATTTTTGAAAAAATATTAATACTGTCACCGCGTTGCACTGAAATTATCGAAGGATAAAAATATAGCGGATCAGAACTTTTTTTATAAATTGGACGCCAACTTTCGGTCGTTGGGAAATATGAATTCCAATTTTTTAACCAATTAGGAATAGGCATAAAAAATTTATTTAACACATTTCCAATCAATTCTTCTTTCAGTTTTATACTTCCCACCTCCATATCAATTTTTTTAGGTAAAAAATTAAGTTCAATTGGAACAATTGGGCTATATAAAAGTAAGGCCAGTTTTTGATTAACTTCTATAGAGCATATTTTGGGTTCAGCAAATTTCATTTTTTTTAGCTTGAATCTCGATTGATCACTTTCAAATTCTGGCTTAGCTAAAGTCTTAGCAATACTTGCCTCAGTAATTTTTTGTATATCAGGATCAACATCAAAATATTGAAACCAACCGACATTTGGAATCAAAACTTGTGGGATATTATTTATACCCGATCCACTTAAAAACCAATGGCTAGAAAGTGTAAGCTTTTTTAAAATATTTGTTAAAAATGACAATTCTTTGCCCTTTGTTTTACTCTTTTCAAAGGCTTCAAAAAAACTTTTGACATCTGTACTTGGGTCAATATCTTCATCAGACTTAATCTCTTCGCTATAACTCGAAATGATTGGAGAATCTGAAATAGCCGAAACAATTAGAATATAATTTAATTTCATAGGAATTTTTTGATTGTTCAAATATTTTTTAAATTGCATAAAATCAAGATTTTTACCTCCAGAAGAACACGAGAAAATTAAAGCAGCATTAACGTGAAGTTTATTAAAAAAGTTGAGGACTTCAGTCATTAAACTGCTTTCTATTCCTGCAATAGCTCCAACGCCGCCATGTCCGTTCAGAACAATATTCATGGGACGCAAAAAAGATGTCATTTTTAGATCTTCAGGCTCATCTTTTTTTTCAAACTTGAAAGATTTTCTAAATGGTTCAAAAAATTTATCATTGCGCAAATCTTGATCGGTCACAAAGATGTTTTTAAAAGAATTTAAACTAGATAAACCTGTTGAAGGGACGTAGCTCATTAACGCTTGTTGCGAAATTAGCTTCCATTTAGCTGTATCATAAATTTTTACAATATTGGAATCACGTACTAGCGATTCCTTATTGTTTAAAACAAGTGCAAAAAAATTTGAATCTTTTATGCTATAGATATTCCAATTCTCGAGCTTAAAATTAATAGATTTAAAAAAATCAGTTGTTCGCTTTCTACCAACAAAATTTTTAAAAATATTAGCTGATACAATTATGACATCCGAAGCCTTTTGATGTAAATTTATCGAAAAATTCTGTGTAACCGCAATTTTACTAACCGCCTCACTCAAAGATTCAGCATTGAAATTATCCATGTAAAATGCAACCCTTAAAGGTTTAGCATCTGGCAAAGGATTGGCCGCAAAAACATTTGTTCTTATGATAAATGAAAAAAGACAAAACAACCCAATAACCAACTTG
>CAZJFG010000031.1:0-3069 GCA_964545385.1 uncultured Gammaproteobacteria bacterium
TAGTTATATCTTTATTTGTTATTTCAAACTGTTACTCGATTTACCACTACAGTCCACTACCCTTAAAGTTTTTGAAAGAACCTTATTATTATTCGTCAATAAACAAACAAAAAATTAACCAAATCCGTCTTTGGCAAAAAAAACTTATAGACGAAAATATTAAAGTGGCAACAACTCCAAAACTTGCCCCTTTCTTTACCAACCGGCGTTATTTTTACAACTACGACGCTACCTATCTTCGTGCCAATATCTCCAAAGATGAGATTTTTAGTGCAATTACAAACTATAATGACGCCGACTATGTTATTATAAATAAAGATGAAATTGGCGACCCGGAAAAAGATAGTGTCGCCTCAATTTTTTATAAGGATTTACTGTTAAATAGCAAATTTAAAATAATATCTGATCAGGACGGAATTGAAGTTTTTCAAAAAATATGATTTCAATTATTATTCCATTTTATAACGAAGCAGAAAGCTTGCCGGTTTTGATTGACCAATTAATTGAAGTATTGCATCGAGTGAAGGCAGAGGCAGAGATTATTTTGGTAGACGACGGAAGCAATGATAGTTCGAAGCTTAAAGTTCAAAGTTTAAAACCACAGTTCAAAACTCAAAACTGTCAAATTAAACTAATAAGTCATCGGAAGAGATTTGGTAAAGGGAAAGCTTTACAGACTGGAATTGAAAAGGCGGTGGGCGAAACAATTGTTTTTATGGATGCCGACTTGCAAGACGATCCGGCCGATCTGCCAAAATTTTTGGAAAAAATTAATAAGGGATATGATTTTGTTAACGGTATAAGAGTAGAAAGACAGGACAATTTTTTGGTAAAAGCATATTCTTCCCTAGCCGCATTTTTTCTGAAAAAATTTCTCCATTCTCCATTTACCGATATAAACTGTGGTTTTAAAGCTTTCAAAAAAGAGGTACTCGATGAAATTGTTTTGTACGGAAACAACTTCCGTTTTTTGCCTTTGGCTGTTTTTTATCAGGGATTTAAAGTAACCGAAATTCCTGTTAAAAATCAACCTCGTAAATTCGGCAGTTCGAAGTTTGGCTCAAAAAAACTGATAGGCGGAATTTTTGACACTCTTACCGCTTACTTTGTCTATAAATTTGCCGAAAAACCGCTTCATTTTTTCGGTCCGATAGGATTTTTTATGTTTTTTGCGGGTTTTATTCTCAGTTTGTATTTGGCTATCGAGAGAATATTTTTTGACGTATTACTTTACCGTCGACCGGCTTTGTTTTTAGGTGTACTTCTTATTGTTATCGGCGTCCAGATCATTACGACTGGGATCATCGGAGAACTAATAGTTTATCTTGATAAAAAAAAGGAATGAATCCGGCTCTTGCTCTTATTATAACCAATATTATCTGGGGTGCGTCATCGCCGATATTCAAGTTTGCATTGGAAAATATCCCTCCTTTTGTTCTTGCTTCGATCCGTTTTCTTGGCGCTGCATTAATTTTTTTTCCGTTTGCCATTGCCAAATGGCAAAAAATTACCTTTAGCGAATTTATACAGATTTTATTAATAGGATTTTTTTGCGTATCTGTCAATATTTCTTTTTTCTTTTTGGGACTTGAGAAAACAACAAGTATTAATGCTCCGATAATTGCTTCTTCCGGCCCGGTGTTTATCTATATTCTGTCATTGATTTTTCTTGGCGAAAAACCAAACTTGAAAATACTGCGAGGCTTATTGATTTCTTTGATTGGAGTTTTACTAATTATTTTTTGTCCGGTTATTTTTGACGGTAAAGAATTTGCCGCCGGTCAGATTGAAGGTAACCTATTTTTTTTGATTGCCACCCTTGGTTCTGTCATCGGGACACTTATTGGCAAAAATGTCCTAGACAAAGTTAATCCGGTTTTGGTTTCTTTTATATCGTTTTTTTTTGGTGGTCTTACTTTTCTACCTTTTACTAAAACAGAATTGGCAAAGTGGAGCTTTTCCAATTTGAACTACCAGGGTTTTATCGGCATAGTTTTTGGTGTATTTTTATGTTCGGCTTTAGCTTATTTTTTGTATTACTTTGGTATTTCAAAGGTCAAGGCACAAGAAGTTGGCGTTTTTGCCTATATTGATCCCGTGGCTGCAGTAATTATCGCCATTCCACTTTTAAACGAGTACCCGAACATTTATTTTTTTATCGGCACTTTCTTGGTTTTTGTAGGTATTTATTTTGCCGAACACAGGATCCAATATCATCCGTTCCACAGGTTAAAACGTATATAATTAGCTTATGAAAAAAATTTTAATCACAGGTTGTGGCGGTTATATCGGTTCGGTTGCCACTTATCTTTTTTTGCAAAAGGGATATTCTGTTGTTGGTTTGGATAATTTTGAAACAGGCTATAAAGAACCTGTTAGTTTTTTCCAGGAAAAATTCGGCGATAGATTTATTTTTTATAAAAAAGACTTGCGTGAGGATCTTTCCCCTGTTTTTTCTAACAATATTGATCTGGTTGTTCATTATGCTGCCTCATGTTTGGTTGATGAGTCGATGAAAGATCCGAGTAAGTATTATGACAACAACGTTTTTGGTTCTTTAAACCTTCTGCGGACAATGGAAAAAAATAACGTTGCTAAAATTATTTTTTCTTCAACCTGCGCTGTCTATGGAGAAGCAAAATATTTTCCGATCGACGAGAAACACCCACTTATACCAACTACGCCTTACGGATCGTCAAAAAAAATGGTTGAAGAAATGATCCAATTTTTTGGTGAACTTAAAAATTTTCAATATACCATTTTACGTTATTTTAATGTTTGTGGTGCATCGGATGACGGGCTTGTCGGTGATTCAAAAAAACCATCAACTCTTCTTGTCCAAAATGCAGTTCGGGGGGCTTTGGGTATAGAAAAATTCAGTTTAACCTGTCCTGAAGTCGCAACTCCGGATAAAACACCGATCCGCGACTACATTAATGTAGTCGATTTGAACGAAGCTCATTTGCTGGCTGTCCGAAAATTGACTGATTCCGGCGACGAGAGATTCCAGGAGATCATTAATCTTGGGACGGGAACGGGAAACTCTGTTTTGGAAATTATTGAAAAAGT
>CAZJFG010000032.1:0-2951 GCA_964545385.1 uncultured Gammaproteobacteria bacterium
CTTAATTTTTTCACCTAGATATCTGACACCTTTTCCTTTGTAAGAATCTGGTTTTTTGGACAGTTTAATCAAATAGGCAACCTGACCGACCAACTGTTTATCTGCCCCCAAAACAACAATTTTATTGTTACCTTCAACTTGATATTTAACTCCTGTGATTTTTTTAAAAATCACAGGATGCGAATAACCAAGTTTGAGTACTAAATCTTCTCCTTGCATTTTGCAGCTATATCCTGTCCCTACAACTTCCAGTCGTTTTTCCCAAGGTTTTTCAACACCAGAGATTGCATTAAAAATAAGTTGGCGGAAAAGTCCCTGTTGGCTTACTGCTTTTTTTTCCTGACTTTTGCAAATAAGTTTTAAGATATTTCCCTCGCGAACTATTTCCAAAAAACTCGGCAATTTAATTTTCAGTTCTCCTTCTTTACCCTTGACAATAATCAGCGTTTTCTCAACCGCTACGTTCACCGTCTCTGGAACCGTGATTGGTTTATTGCCTATTTTTGACATGATTACCAAATATTAAATAGTAACTCTCCACCGATTTTTTCTTTTTTTGCCTGACGATCGGTCATGATTCCCTTTGATGTCGATAGGATTGAGTATCCCATACCACTTACAACACTTTTAAGATCTCGATAGGAAACATAAACTTTCCGACCTAATTTCGAAATTAATTTAACGTCGGTTATGGCAGGAACTCCATCCTCATAAAAAAGCTCAATATTTATTTTTTTAACTTTATCACCCTCTATTTGAAAATCTTTAAGATAGTTTAATTCTTTAAGTTTTTTTATAATCTCTTCACGAAATTTAGAATATGGGGAAACTATTGTTTCTCTTTTTGCCATATAACCATTTTTTATTCTTATTATTAGATCAATAAATGAGTTTTCCATATTGTTTAGGTAGCTTCAGTTACCCTTTTGGTAACCTTACCGTGACTTCTAAAAGTTCGTGTTTGAGCAAATTCACCTAATCGGTGTCCGATCATTCCTTCGCTGATAAAAATCTCAACGAACTTCCGCCCATTATGAATAGCGAGTCTGTGGCCAATAAATTCAGGTGCAACCTGAGAGTCTCGTGACCAGGTTTTAATCGGTGCCCTATCGCCCGATTCTTTTTGTTTCTGAATCTTTTTGACTAAATTTATATCAATATATGGTCCTTTTTTGACAGATCTACTCATAAATCTTTACCAAGAAACTTTTTTAACTCCTGGAATTTCTCCTTGTAACGCTTTTTCGCGGAAACAAATTCTGCAAAGTCCGAATCTTCTTAAATATCCTCTTGATCGACCACACAGAGGACAACGATTATGAACTCTTACCTGATATTTTTGTTTTTTCTCTGATTTTACTCTATTTGATGTTTTGGCCATATTATTTCTTAAACGGAACACCTAATACTTCAAACAACTTTTTGCCTTTGCTCCTATCTTTAGCATCTGTAACAATAGTTATCTGCAAGCCTCGGACTTTGTCAATCTTATCAAAATCTATCTCTGGGAAAATTGTTTGTTCGGGAAAACCAAGATTAAGGTTTCCGAAGGTGTCAATATTTTTTTCTGATATTCCGTGAAAATCCTTCAATCTAGGAATTATAATTTTAATCAATTTTTCCAAAAAAGCAAACATTCTTTTTCCCCTTAGAGTCAATTTAACGCCTATTGGCAATCCTTTTCTTATTTTAAAAGCAGAAACGGATTTTCTTGCTTTGGTAACAATTGCTTTTTGGCCACTAATAGCACCAACCTGTTCTTGGATTTTTGCTAAAACACCTTTTGTTGTTGCCGCCTCACCGGCGCCTACATTTATAACAATTTTCACGACTCTTGGTGCTTCCATCGGGTTTTTTATGCCAAGTTCAGACATCAGTTTTTTTCTTAAGTCCTGATTGTAATAATCTTTGAAATTCATAAGGTCCAATTAAATTTTGCTTTCACATTTTTTACAGATCCTAAATTTTTTTTTCTTTTCTATGCGGTAACCTATTCTAGTTGGTTTGTTGCATTTTGGGCAAATAAGCATTACCTTGGCCAGATCCAGCGGTCTTGGTAAATCTACTCGACCGCCCTGAGGCATCTTCTCATTTTTTTTAATATGTTTTTTATATGTATTAATGCCCAAAACCAGAATTTTTTTTGAATTAACATATATTTTTTCCACTTTTCCTTCTCGACCTTTATCTTTTCCGGCAATGACTTTGATTTTATCTCCTTTTTTAATTTTCATATTAATAAATTTCCTCAGCCAAACTGGCAATTTTGTTAAAGCCTTCGTCTTTTATTTCTTTTGCAATCGGCCCAAAAACGCGGGTTCCTTTTGGATCTTTTGTTTCTTTACCTATTAAAATTACACATGCGTTATCATCAAAACGGATATAACTACCGTCTTTTCGCCTTTTTTCCTTTCTCGTCCTTACAATAACAGCTGGCACTACTTCACCGTCTTTAATCTGTCCGTGGGGAATAGCACTTTTGACAACAACTGTAACTATTTCACCTATATGGGCAAAACGACGATTTCCACGGCCCGGAATGCCAATAAGCATTGCCTTTTTGGCACCTGAGTTGTCTGCAACATTTAATATCGATCTTAACTGTAACATAACTTTTGACTTTTAACTTTTGACTTTGCCGACGACGGCAAAGTGTTTATCTTTTGAGATTGGTCTTGTTTCTTTAATCTCAACCATATCTCCAACTTCTAATCTTAAGTTTTCATTGTGAGCCTTGATCTTTTTTCGACGGTTAATTATTTTTTTGTACAATGGATGACGTAGTTTTCTTTCAACGGCAACGATTACTGTTTTATCCATTTTAGTTGATACAACTTTTCCGGTAAATTTTTTTGCCATATTATTAATTACTGTTCGTTTTTTTTTCTGTCAAAACTGTTAATAAAACTGCTAATTTTTTTCTTTTCTTGACTAATGAATTAGTGTCTTTT
>CAZJFG010000033.1:0-2644 GCA_964545385.1 uncultured Gammaproteobacteria bacterium
GTCAAAACAACAGATCATGCCGTAAACTCCCGAAATGTATATTTCGAAGACGGTAAAAAAAACGTGCGTGGACTTAATTTGGATGAAGCCTTAAAAAACGCGAAAAGGAAAAAAAATAATTATTTTGTGGTTAAAAGGATTCTTTAAACCAAAATGGCAACACTTTTAGGAAAATCCGTAGCAGAACTTAAACTTCTGCTAGAAAAAAAAGAAATTACAGAAGAGGAAGTTATTGTTTATTTTAAAAAAAGAATACAAAAATACAAAAAAAAAATAAACGGTTACCTTACCGTCTGTACGCCAAAAGAAAAAAAAGGCCTTCCAATTGCCATAAAAGATGCTTTTTGCACAAAAGGAATCAGGACAACCGCAGCCTCAAGAGTGCTTGATGACTTTATTCCGCCCTACGAATCAACCGTAACCAAAAAACTACTTAAAAACGGATTTATTACCCTTGGAAAAACAAATCTTGATGCTTGGTGTCACGGGTCATCGACAGAAACCTCAGATTACGGAACAAGCAGAAACCCCTGGAATACAAAATACTCGCCGGGCGGTTCTTCGGGCGGATCTGCTGCTGTAGTTGCAAGCTATTTGGCTCCAGCGGCTATTGGTTCGGAAACCGCAGGTTCGATAAGACAACCGGCAGCTTGGTCTGGGATTATTGGACTTAAACCGACATATGGCCGTGTATCGCGCTACGGATTGATTACAATGGGGTCTTCCCTTGACTCTCCTGGCCCACTTACCAGGACTGTTGAAGATGCAGCCGATATTTTGCGGACAATTGCCGGAAAAGACGAGTTTGATGCAACGTCTGTCGACCACCCTGTTCCAGACTATACAAAAGAAATTAATTTAACGAAAAAATTCAAACTCGGAATACCTGAAGAGTATTTCGAAAAAGTAAATAATCAGGTTAAAGAAAAAGTATCGGAGGCGATAAAGATCCTGGAAAAAATGGGCCATACCGTAAAAAAAATTAAACTTATTCATCCGAAATACTCTATTTCAGACTACACAATCATTCAGAGGTCCGAGGTTTCTTCAAATCTCTCCCGATATGATGGAATTCGCTACGGAAATTCAAGGCATTATTTCGGAACAGAAGCAAAAAAAAGAATTATGCTTGGGACGTATAGTCTGTCTTACGGTTATTATGACGCATATTACAAAAAGGCCCAGAAAGTAAGAACTCTTATTATTGATGACTTTAAGAGAATATACAGGGATATTGATGTGATTGTTGCTCCAACAACTCCAATGACGGCAATAAAAATCGGCGAGTCGGAAAAATATCCATTTTTCGGCGAATTGATGGATGTTCTGCTTGAACCTTCAAGTATAGCCGGGCTTTGTGCTATAAGCTTACCTGTCGGTGCAGACGGTAACAACCTACCCATAGGGATGCAGTTTATAGGAAGATGGTTTGACGAACAATCGCTTTTTGACTTGAGTTCTCAATTTGAGAAAGAAACCGCATTTTTCGGTATAACAAAAAAAATTTTAGAAAACTATAAAGATGACTAATAAATATATACCGGTAATAGGCCTGGAAATCCATGTTGAGCTTAAAACAAAATCAAAAATGTTTTGTCAATGTAATGCAGATTATTTTGGAAAAAAACCAAACAGTAACACTTGCCCGGTCTGCCTTGGTTTGCCGGGAGCTCTGCCTGTACCAAATAAAAAAGCACTTGAATGGACTGTGCTTTTGGGCAAGGCATTAAACTGTACCATAAACAGAGTAACAAAGTTTGACAGGAAACATTACTTTTATCCCGATCTAGCCAAAGGTTACCAAATTTCTCAATACGATCAACCAATTGCCGTAAATGGCTGGCTTAAGATTCAAAATTCGCGATTCAAGATTACAAGAGTACATTTGGAAGAAGATACCGGAAAACTTATTCATAAAGATGCAGATACACTAGTCGATTTTAACCGCTCGGGTGTGCCTTTGATTGAAATTGTAACAGAACCGGTATTTGAAAATGCTTCGGATGTAAAACAATTTTTGGAAGAGCTGCATACTTTGGTACGTTTCTTAGACATCTCAGATGCGGATATGGAAAAAGGAACAATGAGGATGGAACCGAATATATCATTGTATAGTCTCAAAGACTCAAACTCAAAACTCAAAGATCGACTGCCAAAATATAAAGTCGAGGTAAAAAATATTAACTCTTTCCGCTTTGTCAGACAGGCGATTGAATACGAGATAAAAAGGCAAACTGAGATTTTAAAAAAAGGAGAAACCCCAAGACAGGAAACTCGCGGTTTTGTTGAAAAAACGGCATCGACTGTTGCCCAAAGATCAAAGGAAGAAGCGCAGGACTATCGGTATTTTCCAGAACCGGATATCCCGCCAATTAGTTTTACGGAAGATGAAATAGATAAAATTCCTATCCCGGAACTTCCTCAACAAAAAATGGTTAGATTTGTCAGCAAATTGACAATCAAACCAAAAGACGCATTTATTTTAACAAGAGAAAAAAAATTAAGTGAATATTTTGAAAACGTCTGCCTTAAAATAAAAAAGAATGCGGAAAAAGCACAATTTGAGATTCAAGATGTGAATCAGAAAGTTGCCAATTTGATTATAAATAAAAAGATTTCATCAAGTTTGGAAGAAGATGAGTTT
>CAZJFG010000033.1:2654-2913 GCA_964545385.1 uncultured Gammaproteobacteria bacterium
TGTAAAACGAGCAATAAGTATGTTTCAGCCTTCGGTGGTCGACGGAAAACTTCTTGACGCTACGATTAATCGGTTAATAATAACGCACAAAAAAGTTGTAGAAGAATATAAAGCCGGCAAAAAAAATGTATTGATGTTTTTGGTCGGCGCCTGCATGCGCGAGCTAAAAGGAAAAGCAAACGCAAAAGATATTATTGAAAGATTAAAAAAAAAGATATTGGTTTGAAGTAGATTTGATATTTAGCATTTCAGGTTTTAC
>CAZJFG010000034.1:489-2670 GCA_964545385.1 uncultured Gammaproteobacteria bacterium
GTTAAGCTCATCGTCGCCGATGGTACTATAGTTTGTCTATGGGAGAGTAGGTAGCTGCCGGAACTATGTTTTCGATTTTTTATATTTTCTCTTCAGATTTCTCAATAAGCTCCTCGTTTTCGTGGAGTTTTTCTTCGTCTGTGACAATTGATGTTTGTGAAAGATTTTTAAGTTTCACTGTTTGTGATGTAATTGGGTTGTATGCTTTGTAGAAGAGATCTATTAGCTCCTCTGTAGTAAGTTCGTTTACTTTCAAATTACAATTTTCAAGATTGGTTTTTATTTGTGTTACCCTTTGTGTAAGCTTTTTTCTGTGTTCGTCAAAATCTTTATGACGTTTTAATATATCTGTAAAGCTATCTTTCGGGGAAAGTTTCCTGAAAAAACTTTGCCAGATAGAAGTGGTTTTTTCCGTTCCGATATCGTAAGGAACTATTACATAAAAGTTTTTTTCCATAATATCCGCGTATTCAATAAGTCTTTTAATATACTGGGCGTATTCATATGTTTGCTCTTGTAGGAGCTTGTTTGTTTGTTCGTCACCTCTTTTTTTAACTTGTTCTATGTAGTCGTCCAGATCGAGTTTTTTTGATTTTATTAATACTTGGATAGGAAATTCAAGGCTGTTTAAAAAGGATTGATAGGACATAATTATGGCAGTTTGTTCGTCTTCGGATTTCAGATTGAAATTTATTGCGTTTGTTTTTAGAACGGACCTTATTCCACCGCTTTTTAATACGAGCGTATTATCTCTGATTTCCGCTATGGGAATATAAGTTTGTGTGCCAAGTTGATTCGATTTTTTTTCTTGTGGCATTTTTTTTATTTTTTAATCGGTTTATCGAGAATTTGAATGATTTTGTCCAAGTCTTTCGGGCCTTCCTTTTTCTCAGGTTCCAGATTTTCGGGCTTTTTTACGTAAATTTTTGAGAATGGAGAGATAAAGGTATCTCCCGATCCCTTTCTCCAAAGCCTTTTTTTCGGTGTAAGTGTGTGGGCCAATAAATTCAATAAATAAATATGGAATTCTCTTTCGTTTATTTTTAAAAAAGCAAAAGCAAGAGTGAGTGAACTGCCTATTATTACAGGACCAAGCCAAATTTCAACGAAGAATTTACGAGCTAAAATCGAGTAAATTACATAGGTGAGGCCTCCTCCGGCGAATAATATGATTAATTGCCTAAAGGTGATAGGGCCTATGATTGTGTCTTCTCTTTGTACGTTTTGAGGGACTTTGTATTGCATTTTTGTTTTTGTATTTCTTAGTATTTTACCATAGAAAGGCTTGAAAAACAATGATTTATAAGTGTTTTTTTGTTTATTTTAGCTATGGTTTTGTTTAAAATTTTGTAAAATTAAAAATCCTATGAAAAAACAAAAAAAATCCTCTATTTGGGGAAAATATTTAAATTTTTTATATCCATTATCGGTTGTTGTTTTGTTCTTTTTCGTGTTGTTTGTGCTTGTGAGAAACGCGTGGATGGGAGATGATGGTTTTATTATTTTAAGAACGGTTGATAATTTCGTAAACGGTTTTGGGCTTACTTTCAATGTAATTGAGAGAGTTCAGACTTTTACTTGTCCTTTGTTTGTGTTTTTTCTTTCCATACCTTATTTTTTCTTTCAAAATGGGTATTTGGTTTCGGTTGTTTGTTCCATTATTTTGTCTTTTTTATCTGTTTTATTGTTTTTTCTTTTTGCTAAGAATTATTCAAAATGGATACCTTTTTTGGGTGTTCTTCTCTTGCTTTCTTCAAAAGCTTTTGTGGATTATGCGGTTTCAGGGCTTGAGAATCCGCTTTCTTATCTTATAATAATTTTATTTTTTATTTATTATTTTAAGGATAAACTTAATCATAAATTGTTGATCCTTACCTTTTTGACCTCTTTGGCAGCATTGAATCGACTTGATAACGTTTTGTTGTTTTTGCCGTCTTTGGGATATGTATATTTCACAAACAAGAAGTATTTTAAAGATTTGCTAAGTTTGTTTTTGGGCTTTTTGCCACTCGGGCTTTGGCTTTTATTTTCTCTTTTTTATTTCGGCTTTTTGTTTCCAAATACTTATTATGCGAAACTTGGTGCTACACAAATTCCTTTGTGGGATTTTGTTGTTCAAGGATATGTGTATTTAAAACACTCCTTAATTTCGGATTTTGTGACTTTGCCTGTGATTTTATT
>CAZJFG010000035.1:0-2603 GCA_964545385.1 uncultured Gammaproteobacteria bacterium
GTTGAGTACCTAACAAGAAAAACAAACAAGGAATTTTTAACTCTTCAAACCTGTTGGCCACCAGGGACAACTCTGAAACGTCTTCTTATTTTTGCTACAAGAGTTTCCGAATAATAAATACGTTTAAATAAATTTAATGATATTTAATGGAATGTTATGATAGTCTATTTAATTCCTATAGAATATAGATCTGGAAATGGGTTATTACCTGGATTAAGGTTTGTAAGTGTAATAATTTTACCATCGGATGTAATTATGAAAAAAGAGTTTTCAAATGGCCCGGAATAAACAGTTTGTTTATTAGTATTATCATAATCCACGACCGATATTTTTTCTGATTCGACAAAAACCAAATGTTTGGAATCCGGATACCATTGGGGGAAATTTCCAATGGCAAATTGGGCGTTATCTATAGGATAGTTTTTGTCTTCTTTTTTGTCGTAAACATAATAGTTGTCTTTAGTCAAATTCCTTTGATCAGCTGTTTGATTGGTAGCAACAAGAGGAGGTTTGATCACTACGGGAAGTTTTAAATTTTCGGTTGATTGATAAAAAAATTTAGTTTTGTCGGGTGAAAAAATAATCATCTTAAACGAACTTGATGCAATTTTACTGATTTCATCCGGAAAAGTTTCCAACACCTTGTTTATTTCTTTTATTTTTTCATCTTCGTAGGCAGCAATTAAGGTGTCTTTTGAGTTTGTTACATCAAAAGGTTCGTTATTTTCGCTTTCAAGAGAAAAAAGATATGCTCTGTTTTCTTGAGTATTGGGGTTGAAATCGACAATTGCTTCTTTATAATCGGACGAAAAAAAAACCTGAGTGTTTTTAAAATCTATATTTTCAAGCGGAATATTTTTTTTAAGAGAAATAACCTTCAAAGGAGGAAAAAGAGATAACGGTTTTTTTCCTGCTTCAAAAAGATAGATACCATCTTTTAGAGGATCATTATTATCTGAAAAAATAATTATCTTCTCGGTTTGATCAACAGAAACGGTTTTAATGATTCCAAGGTTTGTCAAGGGAGAGAGGGAAGGATTCTGAGGAAAAAGTTGGGCATCGATGGTATAAACAAGCTCACCTTTAATTTTTAAGTTTTTCGTCCAACTGGTATAGCCGTCTTTTTTAATCTCAACTTTGTATTCACCCGGCGTAAGAGTAAGGTTTATATCAGTTACCCCTTTTAGTTCACCGTTTAAATAAACTTTGGCGGCGTTAGGATTTGAGTTTACCGAAAGAATTCCTGTTGAATGTAAAGATTTATTTTTAAAACTCCAACGGTATCCACGACCATAAGCAATTACCAAACCAAGTAACCCAACGAAAATAATAACTATAATTAATCTAAATATTGCTTTCATGTTTGTTTTTAACTTTACCTGAAATATTATACAATACTATTAATCAATATCCAAATGTGATATATTTTGTAATATTAATATATTAATTTGACATGTTTTTTAAAAAGAAAATTGGACTGGATCTCGGAACGGCCAATACCTTGGTTTATATAGCGGGTGAAGGTATTGTTCTTCATGAGCCAACAGTTGTTGCTTATTCTTTAGAAGATAAAAAAATCGTAGCTGTCGGTGAAGATGCTCGGGAAATGCTTGGTCGGACACCAGGCTCAATCGTTGCCAGCCTTCCGATGAAAGAAGGAGTGATAGCCGATTACAAAACGACATCAGCTATGATTACCTATTTTTTAAAAAAGGCGCTAAAAGGTAGAGTGTATTGGCCACAACTTGTAATTTCTATTCCGGGTGGGGCTTCTCAAGTTGAAAAAAGAGCTGTTGTCTCGGCCTGTAAACAGGCTGGTGCCTCCGACGTTTTTTTGATGGAAGAGCCGCTGGCTGCTGCAATTGGTGCTAAAATCCCTATTTCTCAAGCATCAGGTCATATGATTGTCAATATCGGAGGAGGGACAACAGAGGTTGCGATTATTTCTCTCGGACAGATGGTCGCTAACAAAACTGTTCGAGTGGCAGGGACTAAATTTGATGGAGCGATCATAGATCATATGCGTAAAAAACACAATTTAATTATTGGTGAACGGACAGCCGAAGATATAAAGATACAAATTGGCAATGCTTTAGTTGATTCCAATCTTCCCAATTCCACCCCCGGGGTGGAATTGGGTAAATCGATAAACACCAAGGAGGTAAGTAGCAAGGAGCGGACGATGGAGGTTAAAGGACGAGACTATCAGTCTGGCTTACCAAAAATTCTTGTTATAAGTGAAAAAAGCATAAATGAAGCCTTACAAAAACCCTTAAAAGCAATTCTTGAGGGGATTAAAGAAGTTCTAGCCCAAACTCCGCCGGAGCTTGCCGCCGACATTGTTGATAGAGGTATTGTTTTGACAGGTGGGTCGGCTTTGCTTACTAATATTGATCGTTACCTAACTTATTACACAGGTGTTTCGGCATTTGTCGTTGATGAACCTTTGTTTGCAGTTATCCGAGGTGTAGGCATGGCTACGGAAAATCTGGATAATTTTAAAGAAGCTATCCGATAGTAATTAAGCAACAAAAATTAAAAATTTGAAATTAAAAATTTGAAATTAAAATAACAAAATTAAAAAAAACTATAGTAAAATTTAT
>CAZJFG010000036.1:0-2573 GCA_964545385.1 uncultured Gammaproteobacteria bacterium
GAGGCTGTCGAACATGCTGTTTATGTTTTTCTTTTTTCTTTTTCTTCTCTTTATGCTTGGACACTTTTTTGGATTGATCCTTCTTAAATTTTTCTGAATCGTCACA
Organism: uncultured Gammaproteobacteria bacterium; assembly: GCA_964545385.1. Classification (GTDB taxonomy): domain Bacteria; phylum Patescibacteriota; class Microgenomatia; order UBA1406; family GWC2-37-13. Next base: position 107 of record CAZJFG010000036.1, read on the forward strand.
TGGAACCAAAGGTATATCAACAGTTGCATCAAAATAATCTGGCACAAGCTTACATTTTGCGCATGATACAATTTGATCCAATGGTTTTGAAGTATCCGGCACTAATCTTTGCTTACTTGCCTTAAGAGAACTTGAATCGATTGGATATCGTCCATACAATATTTTATAAACTTCTCGATTAACAGTCGCTATCTGAGACATCTTATAAATAGCCGAATTTTCATAACGACTTTTTGCTGTTAAGAAAAACCAAACATTTGTACGTTTTTCAACATTCCCACTATCTCTAGATGATTTAAAAAGTAAATATTCCTCTCTTAGTTTAATAGGCAACATGCTTTCAAGCTTAGCCTGTAGTTCAAAATATTCTTGCTTTATTTGCCTCTCCAAAAACAACAATTCTTTGGATAAATCCCTACGTTTACGTCCAAGTACAGGAAGCTTTTGCATATCCTGTGCGCTAGAAATTTCTTGAGCTAAAACATCCATCTCTCTTAACACATTATCTCTTTGCAAATGCAACATTTCTCTTAAATAGCCACCTGATCTTTCAAGTGCTTTTATTTCTTCTTCAATCCTGTACATATCAACTATCTTTTGAACATTTTGTTCACTAGAATCAGAAGTCTTCAATCCCATTCCATGCAAAGAAAACACAAGATTTAAAACTATTGCAAAAATTAGATAAAAATATTTCTTCATCATAACCCCATTTATTCTGTTATTTACAAAAAAATTAGACAATAAATTATATAAAAAAAGAATATAATTAAATTTATAAATTGTAAAATTTATTAACAAAAACAACATTTTTTTTACAATTTTTCAAAATTATACTTTTCAGCTTTTTTTGCAGAATTACACATTAATTAGTAATTTTTAACCAAAAAAATCCATATTTTTGATATCAAAACAGTAGCAAAAGGGCCTTAATTACTTAATTATATAAATATTTATAACTGAAAATACAAACATAGAGCAAAACATAACAATATTAAAGAATCAGCATTTAAAAGAGTTATTAAGAAACCTCGTTTTTTCAATGCTATCTCAGATATTTATTTCCATTTGACATATTTACAACTTCTGTTAATATCAGCATATGAATAAAAATTATATAAAATCTATACTTTTCGAATTCTCAAAGGTTAAAATACAACCGGGAGAGACAGCAAATCAGCAAATCAAGGATCTAGTAAATGATCCATTTAGGGTGGGGAGAATACAATGAATGAAATAAAAAAAACAGTTAAGGCTATCATTTTTGATATGGATGGAACCATTATCAAAACCGAGCATATCTGGAAGCAAGTCACACTCGACACTCTTTCGTACTGCGGAGTCAAAGAGTTAACCGCCGAACAAAAGGCAGTCATACAATCTATGTCCGGAATCGGACTCAATCAATCATCTCTGTTATTGAAGAAAACATTCGATTTATCACAGACTCCAGATGAAATTATTGAAAAAAAAGTTGCACTAGCTCAAGAATATTTCGAAAAACAAATTGAGTTTATAGAAGGATTCACTGAATTTCATGCAAAACTCCAACAAAACGCAATTTCAACAAGCATTGCCACAAATGCTGATGCAAAAAGTCTACAACGTATTGCACAAAAACTTAATTTAGACAATTTCTTCGGTAAAAATATGTATTGCGTAGCAGACGTAAACTTTGTACCAAAACCCGACCCTGCATTATTTTTACACAGCGCCTCAAAGTTAGGCGTAAAACCGGAAGATTGCATCGTATTTGAAGATTCTCTTTTTGGATTTAATGCTGCAAATGCTGCCGGAATGAAATGCATAGGAATCAAAAACGAGTTAAATGAAAAACACTTAAACAAAGTATGCGAATCAATAGAAAACTATTATCAAGCCGAAGACGCCTTAAAAAAGATTTCTAAAAAGTAAATCATTTCTTTCTTTTTGAAACATTTTGTATCACAAATATAATCCCTTAAATGCTTAACTAATTATAGAAAAATTATTTTCTATAAATTTTTTTGAAAATTTAGTAGCATTTCAGTTTGACATGGTTTATATTATTCGGAGAATAAAAATTTAAAATTCGAATTAACCGAGAAGGGGATGCCTATGTCTTCAACGGAGCTAAGAGTAAAGGAATTACTTCGTGAAATGGGTTGGACAACAAAAGTTTTAGCAGAAAAAACCGGGTTGTCCGAAAGTTATCTCACACATATAAAAAACGGCACAAGACGCTGGAACGAAGATGCTCTAAAAAAGCTTTCAACTGCATTTGGTAAACATCCGATTGAATTATTTGCTCAACGTAAGGGAAGAACAGATAATATTGATACCACATTAAAAATGCCCGAAACCACCTCTGTTGATTTACAATTAAAAATTGTTCCTGTCGTTGGCGACATTCCAGCCAATCCATCACCTTACAATAATCAAGTCATGCAAGTGACAACAGGATACAAAGATATTTTTGTTCCAGTTT
>CAZJFG010000037.1:0-2508 GCA_964545385.1 uncultured Gammaproteobacteria bacterium
TATTTTTTAAAAATCAGATATTCAAGATCTTATATTTTAAATTTTGTGGAGAATAGCTATGAATAAAAAAATTTTTATAAATATTTTGGTAGGATTTATCTTTTGTTTTCTACATAAATTAATAATTGCCATGCCAGGAATGGATGCAACGGGAACCGTAAATTTACCTCAAACTCCAACACCTTCCGCCACTACAACCTTTACACCTGCAACCGGACAAATCAAAACAACCACAGCACTTCCCGGAATAGGTACAGGACTTTCTACCGCAGTCACAGCCCAGGTTTCAACTTTACCAATACAATATACAACAGAAGCTGAAATTAATAATGCAATAACAGAAGCTGCATCCCCAAGTACTCCACTTTTTAATGAAAACATAGGAATAAAAAGTAAAATCGAAATTTATAAAGTAATCTTAAAATCTTTAAGCACGTTATTTGCCAATGTAAATCTTGATACGAAACGCAAAATTTTTGATGGTTTATATACCGATGTTTTAAACCCAATTGTAGATTCATCAACATACTTGGTATCAGATTCAGCGTTGGATGACGTTTATACAAAAGTTTTGGGAGACCCATCAAAAACAACTGTTGAAGTTGATAAATATCCAGCTTTCCCGCTGCTGAAAAAAACTCAAGATGATGTAAAAAAAACAAGCTCACCATCAAGCTCAAAATATACTCAGATGTTTAATAAAATTTATACCAGCTTGCTGTCAGGAAGAAGTAAATTGGAATCACAAATCAAAAAACAAACGGATTTTTCCAGCCAACTTGATGCAATAAAAGCAATGGATTTGGAAAAATTAGCAAATAAAATAGACGCTTATCAAAGACTAATAATGAATGTAAATAAATCAATAACTCTTACGTGCCGAAAAGATTTGATCACTGATATTGGACGATTAGTAAGTCAGGCAAGCGACGATGCAATGCGCCAGAAGATTTTAAATCTTTCAAAAATTATTCAGGCAAATAAATTTTTTACTGATGCAGAAAAAGCATTGTTAACAGAGTTTGAAAAAACCAAACAAACTACGGTGCCATCTGTTGGAATACCTTCCGGCACCGCTCCAATAAGCGTATTAGCTCAGCCAGGGCAAGCTGCGGCTCAACCAACCATAACATCTCCGCAACAACCACTAGCCATCGCCGGGAAAGTAGCCCCTACAATTCCTGCAAAAGCCATTGAAAAAAAAGTCATAATAAATATTGATAATCTCAAAAAAAAGCTAAGTACTGCAGATAAAAATTATAAGGAAATAATCAAAATTTGCTACACTGTTATTAGCTTATTCCCTAAAATTACAAGTCCTGATAATAAAAAAGCGCTCGTTCCATTACTTGGTGAACAACTCACCTCTCTTTTCAACAACAGAAGTTCATTAAAAAAAGCAGAGGATTTAAATGCTCTAATGATTATGTTTGAAAAAGCCAAAACTATTTCGGAACTGACAGCTACTATAAAGCCTCAAAAATTAAACTCTCTTAAATTAATGATTCAACTTAATGTTGCATCCTCAGAAAAAAATATATCTAAAAAAATTGCTGCTTACTTACAAATTTCAAACTCAATAACAAGTGATATTGATAGTTTTGAAAAAGGACGTTTTGTAGATGGAATTACAAGCCTATTCAGCCTTAGAAAACAAATGACCGGACCGGAGATTGATGCTTTTAAAAATCTTCTAAACAATCTAAATTCTGCAACATTCAAAAGCAAAAACATGCTCGACAGTGTAATGCAAAAAACGTTAGAAGATTGGATAAAAATTATTGAATGCACAAGTATTTTATTTTCGCAAATTGAATCAAAAACAGAAAAAGAACAGATTCCTCTTCTCAAAAGTATTTTAGATAAAGTAACAGCGACAAATGCTGCTTACGAAAGAAAACAGCTAATTTCAGTAGTAATTCCACAGCTATTTAATTCTCGAGGCAATTTAACACAAGAAGATTTAACCGCTATGAAAGACTTATTCACTGGAATCCAAAATACAGCCGGATTACTTGCATCAAATCAAGTCAGTACAATCGTTTCATGGATCAAAGAATTAGATGATGCAATTAAAATCACAACTGATAAAAAGACATATGTTTCAGCTTTATTAGATAACTCAATAAATAGTAAAGATTTAACCATTTATGAAAAAATATTACCTTTATTTACTCCTCAAACTCCGGTTACTGTAATGGCAACATTTGTAGGAGCACTAAACAATATTTTCAAAGCCCGAAATACATATGATAAAAAGAAAATTTTAAAACTTTTCCAAATAATTAATCTTAGAAAGCTTTCCAATGGAACAAATTTATTGGGGCCAGCCCAAAAACCTATAATGGTTCAGTGGATAAAGATTTTGGAAAATGAAACAAAACCGACACAACAACCGGTAGCTGCCACTGCTTAGTAAATATTGAGTTAACTAATTTTTTAGAACACGTTTTTTTAACTCTGCCAAATCAGTAACGCCCTGATCAATCTGAATGCGATAAGCTTTTT
>CAZJFG010000038.1:0-2346 GCA_964545385.1 uncultured Gammaproteobacteria bacterium
AAACAGTTAGCATTGTTTTAAGATACCCCGCTGCTCTGCGGCGGGGAGCTTCATTCCCATCGACAATAAAATTCTGTGTTGCTAAATATTGTCGTAAAGCAACTGAGCCAGGGTTAACATCAGATTGCGAAGGATCAGTCAAAGGTCCGATCGTTGGGGTGCCAGGTTCGGAGGATGGGAAGCTACTACTCCCATCAAAAATAAAAAGACTAACTTGATCATTATTTGTTCCACTCACAATCTCATATTTTAAAACCAAGAAATAAGTAGTTTCAAGGGTAAAAGGTGTACTTGCCATTGTGCCTGTGTTACTTCCAACACTTACACCAAAATGCTTTGTAGCATCCATAAATACTTTTCCCCGGAACGTTGTACCTATTGGGTTAGGACCTATGTGAAAAAAATATCCAGCAGCGACAGTTGTTACCTTAACCATAAAGGCGACATAAACACTACCTGTACTTTGAGCTGTGAATGTTTTATTATCATCTTCTCCAGTATTATCAACAAGGGCAGCGTTGCCAATGCCTGAAGAAAAATACCCTGTATAAGTTAGTCCTCCATTGTTTACTGTGATAGGTTGTGTGCCAGCGCCACTATGAGCAGTCCAGCCATGTGAAGTGATATTATCTCCGGCCGTATAATCAAAATCTTCAACCAGCACCTGTCCCCACCCCGTATAACTCAATGTGAGCAATAAACCTAAGAGTAAAATTCCTTTTTTCATATATCATATTTTAAAATGTGACGAGATATAATTTACGAATCAATAAAAATACTGAAATTTTTGGAATAATGCATTTTTTTTTGCGTTTGTCATCCCTCCCGGCGAAGCTGTTTCAAAAGTTGTTTAACCACAAAGACGACCTTGTCTTTTCATCGCACTGACTTTTGCCGGTGGTATAACGTTTGTAAAAGTATGGGTAAATATTTTCAGACATGTTAATTGTGAGTTAAGTTTGTGGTACCCACGCCCTGGCCACTCCCTACGGGTATTCCTTCCCGGGAATGATTTTCAACCCAATTGGTTCTCCGGGTTCATTCTTTGCAACTCTGATTTTGTCAATCGAAACATAAAATCAGGCGGAAATATTTTCCGTTTGAATTTCCAAATCTGTTTTCATGGCTTTTTCTGCTTAATCCGAAAAAACCGGAAAGATGATAGGGTTGTTGAAAAGTTTTCCAGATAAATTATCGCTAAACAGAATCCATTTCGATGGATAGTTTAAGCCCGGCGGAAAGGGCATCAAAGACCTTTAATATGGTTGAAAATCGAACATCTTTGCTATTCGATTCAAGTTTGGATATCTGAGCTTTTTTTACACCGATTAAAATACCCAATTCTTCCTGGGTGAGGTTTTTCTTTTTCCGTGTTTGCCTTATTATTTCTCCAAGAATATCTGATTTAAGATCGAATTCAAATCTTTCTCTTTTTGCTGTTCCCGCTTTCCCAATATATTTATCGGTAAGGGCTTCCAGGGTTATAATTTGATTTTTATTTTCCGGTGTCATTTTTAATTACTGTTAAATTTTGAAAATATTCTGTTCTGTGTTTTTTTGCACGGAGAATATCGGCAGTCGGTAATTTCCGGTTTTTTTTCAATATTCCATGTGAACATATTATTAAAGTACTTTTTTTGTCTCGTTTATCCCAGAAGGCAAATAACCTGTAATGAGTTTTTTTAAACAGGGTACGAAATTCCCATATTTCTTCCGTTAATTTTTTTAATAGTTCATTATCGTTAATGTACCTGGATTTCCAGATATTATATATAATTTTTTCCCGTACAACAGGATCGACTTTATCTAAAAACTCCTCGGCTGGTTTAAGAAATTTAACATCAAAATGGTATTTCATCGTTTTCCGGATTACAAAAATACAAATGTTTCCCAAAAAGGAAACAACAATACATGTTTTTTGACTTTAATCCGAAAAAACCGGAAAGGTAATACGGTTGTTGAAAAAAAAGTGGCGATCAGCGATAGGCGATAGACAAAACTCCTGACGTTTCAGGAAAAAATCTTGTAAATATCCTTTCGGTGGGCAATTAGTACAAATCTTACGGTTGTTTTATTAATCGATTCAATTCCAACACGATAATCTCCTATTCGAATACGATAATACGAAGCATAACCTGTAAGTTTGATTAAATGGGAAATTGTGGATAAGGAAGGGGAATTCTCAATTTGGATAATAATTCGTTTTAGGCTCCTCAGGACGGTAGTATCATGGACTTTGTTCAAGGATTTATCAAACGATTTATCAAACTCAACAATCATTTGCTTTCTAATTTATTCATAATGGACTCACGACTAACACTGTCTCCGGTCTTAACCTTATCCATA
>CAZJFG010000039.1:0-2296 GCA_964545385.1 uncultured Gammaproteobacteria bacterium
CTTTAAATTCAAGAGAAGATGTTATTCGCCCGGCAAATTATCCGCCGGGCTGTCCTGGAAAAGGGTTCACTTTTTTCGAATTAGAAGGGCATACGATTGCTGTTGTAAATCTGCATGGAAGAGTTTTTGTTAGAGATCACTTGGATTGTCCTTTTAGAGCAATTGATTCTCTTTTAACCTTTATTAAGACAAAAACCAATACTATTTTTGTTGATTTTCATGCCGAGGCTACATCCGAAAAAAAGGCAATGGGTTTGTATCTTGATGGAAGAGTTTCAGGGGTTTTTGGAACTCATACTCATGTCCAAACTTCAGATTCGCAGATTCTTCCGAATGGGACAGCATACATGACAGATCTTGGTAGCAGTGGAGCTAGAAATTCAGTTATTGGAATGCAGGCTGATGGAATTTTGAAAAAGTTTCTGTTTTTTCAAAAAATGGGTTCTATAACTGTTGAAGATACTGGGCCTTTTGAATTAAGCGGAATTATAGTAAATGTTGATGTCGAAACGGGAAAAGCACTTTTTGTTGAACGTGTGAATATAATTGACGAAGAGTTGCACAGAACTTTAGTTGGTGATAAAAAAGAGAATTAATGTGTTATTTTTCTTTTTTTTAAATCGTTTTTTAAAACAATTTTTTATCGTTTTTTTAATTATTACAGCTGTATTGGGAGTCAGCAACCTTATTTTGCGAATTCAAATGATTTCTACTCCCATGGGACTCTTACAAATTTTTCTTGTGATGCTTCCATTTATGGCAATATATGCTGTACCAATTTCGGCGGGAGTTGCAGTTCAAATAGTTATTGGGCAGTTTTTGATTGAAGATGAGCTTATAATTCTTAAATTTTTTAAGTCTGCATATAATGCTCTTTGTTTAGCAGTTGTTGCATTTGCATTTATACTTACAATTTTTTATACGCCGCTTGTTTTTGAATTTGCTCCACGTAGTTATTTAATCGGTAAACAGATTATTATTGAATTGGCTAAAAAGCAGTTTTACAATCTGGAACCACAGAAGTTTCATTCTCCATATCCCGGATTTACATTTTTCTTCAAAGAAAGACGATACGAGGGTGGGGTGCCAAAATTTAATACAATTTTTTTGGCATTCAGTAATAAGCAAAATGAACAGTTTATTTTTACGGCAAGAGAGGGCTTTTTTCGGGATAACAGTGTTTTTTTGCTTGATGGATCTGTTTGTACGATTAGTGCCGATAAACGATATTCTGCGGTATTCAAAGAATCAAATATAAATACGGATAAATTGTTAAATCTTGAAAAAGATAACAAATCTCTAAACGTTCTTAAGTTTTGGAACGTAACTCAGTTATTTGAAAAGTTGCAGCAAGATGTAGAGGTGTTATGGGAGTTTTTAAAAAGAGTAGCTCAAATATTATGGCTTTTCTTTTTTCCAATTTTAGGAATTTTTTTCATATTTAGATTTGGTAGAAAGAAAAGTAATTTATTAGTGGCAATTACAACAAGCGGATTGCTCTTTTTTGCTTCATATATATCGATTGCAGTTGCGCAAGCTCTTAGTGCTTGTTTTGCATTGTCGATGCTCATATTATTTGGGCCATTGTTTTTAGCGGCTTTTGTAAGCATTTTTTATGTTTTTAGAAACAAAAATTAATCAATAAAGGAAATAAAGATGTTTTTGGTAGTTCTTATGTATTCAATTTTGGCATTGACCTTTGTTTTTGCAAAAAAAACGTTGGCCTATGCTCATCCTTTTTTTCTTATCGGGTTCAGAATGATTTTGGCTGGAACAATTCTGCTTACGTACCAGCGTTTTTTTAGTAAAAGTAAGTTTTCAATTAACAAAAGTGATTACTGGTTATTTTTTAAAGTAGCCCTGTTCCACATCTATTTCTCTTTTATCTTTGAATTTTGGTCAATGCAGTATCTTTCTGCTTTAAAAATTACAATAATCTATTCGGCAACGCCATTTATTGCGGCGATACTTTCATATGTTCTGTTGAAAGAGCGTCTTTCCTGGCAAAAAGTTTTAGGGATAATTATCGGACTTGGAGGATTAGCACCAATCTTGGCTCTTCAGGCCGGAGGTGGTGGAAATTTTAAAGAAATTGCATGTATTTCGTTACCGGAGTGTGTTTTATTTTTAGCCGTTATCTCAGGGGCGTATGCTTGGTTTTTGGTTAAGCAACTTATGGATAAAGGCTATGGGCTCGGAATGATCAATGGGGTTGCCATGCTGATTGGAGGAGTTCTTAGTCTTTTAACATCAGGAATATTTGAGGGATTTACTAATCCGGTTTCGAATTGGCCAA
>CAZJFG010000040.1:0-2249 GCA_964545385.1 uncultured Gammaproteobacteria bacterium
TTAAAATATTCGGAAATCCAACGTAAAAGATCCGGGTACAAAAGTTTCGCAGGCGAATCTGCAATAAGTCGTGGATGTGTACAATTTGCAAACGTAAGTAAAGATTTTTTATCAGTTTCTCCTAATTTTTGCATAGCATTACTTGCCAACTTATCAGTCCATATTATCAAAATACCACCGGCTGCAGCAAGTCTCGTACCGTCAGGACTAAATGAAATAGACTTTATTGCATCATGATGATCAGAAAATTCATGTATACATTTATTTCTTATTATATCCCACAATCTTACAATTCCATTAGAATATCCCGATGCAATCAATCGCCCATTTGGACTAAAGGTTATAGAAGTTGCCTTAACCACATCACTGGGAAAGGCGCAAAATTCTCGTATTAACTCTTTTGTTTCAACATTCCACAATCTAATTTTCCCATCAAAATAAGCCACTGCTACCAACTTGCCATCCGGACTAAATGCTACTGAAGATATACTCCAAGAATAAACAGGTAATCGACATTCAATATTTTTTTCTAAATCCCACAATACAATCGTGCCATTAGAACCGCCTATAATGATTGATCTTTGATCAGGACTGAAAGCTAATGACATTATCACACAACCAGGAACATAAAATTCTTGTACAAATTTATTTTGAACCATATCATAAAATCTTATTTTCCCATCAATATATCCTGCCGCTATTAAACAACCATCTGGACTAAACGTTACTGAAGATGTTTGTGTTGGATAATATTCAGAAAAACAAGATTTTATTTCGAGACCAGTAAGGTCACATATCTTAACATTCCCATTTAAAGATTTTAATAGTATTAAACTGCGATCAGGACTAAATATTAACGGACATATATATCCAAAATTACTAATAAAACTGTACTTAAATTCTTTTTTTTCCGTATCCCATAATTCTACTCTTCCATTTGAAAGCCCAAGCGCCAGATTTTTTCCATCCGGACTAAAAGAGACTGAAGATACTGCATTCATATGACCGTTAAAAGATGCAATCTCTACATGTTCATCACCGCTTAAAAAAAGTTCAACGGCACTCAAAAACTGTGCACCAAAGAAAAAAATAATCAAAGCTGTTTTTGAAAAAAATCTGTAATTCATATTTATAATCCGTATGTACAAATATTTAAATATTTTCTAAATAAATTTTCTTCATCTTTTGTAAGAAACTCGAATGTAATTCTAAAAACAAAAATGTCTAATTTATTCTTATCTTTTCCCATTAAAAAAGATAATTTAGTCCAATCTTTTTGAGTCGTAATAACACCACTCAATCCATATTTTTTTACTGTATCAAAAATTAATGCAACATCTTCATCTGAATAATTATGATGATCTGGAAATTGTAAAATTTGACATATTTGTACCCCAAATTTTTTCAAACTTTCAGTAAACCCACTAAAGGAACCAATCGCAGCTAAAACCAAAAAATTCTTATCTTTATAATCATGCAATTCAATTTGTTGCTCATCAAATAAAAATAATCCTACAGGTTTATGTATTCCGCAAAGAATTTTACTTTGATCAAATTTTGGAAAAAATTTTGTTTTGATTTTTGATAATTGGTCAGAACTAACTAATTCAGAGTCTTCTTTGTTAATACCGATTTCATCAGCATGCGTTAAAATAATAACATCAGCACGCGAATAATCTTTTTCTCTTAAATTCCCAGCAGGTAAACAATGACCATTACCCAAAGGACTTCTTGCATCGACTAAAACAATTTCAAAATCTTTTTTTAATTGATGGTTTTGATACCCATCATCAAGAATTGCAAAACTTCTAGATAAACCAAAAGTTTCATGCAGCAACAGACATGATTTATAACGATTTTTTCCAACAATAACGGGAACATGCAACGATTGAGCAAGCATGTATGGCTCATCTCCACAAACGACTGGAGCACAAAAATAATTTTGTCCATCCCCAACTAAAATACTTTTGTCGTCACTGTGATTTCCTCCATACCCTCGAGAAATTATTGCGCAGTGCTTACCCTCTAAAAATTGAACCAGGAATCCCACAAAGACACTTTTCCCCGTTCCCCCAACTGAAAGATTGCCAACCGAAATAACTTTTAAATTAGGCACGTTTTTGTTGCCATTTTTTTTGCCATAATTTTGGGTAATAAAAAAAATGATACAGTAAAATTTTTCGAAAAAACAAAGAATTAAGAAAAATATCTTCTCAAAAAAAGTCAGCCGTTTTTTTTCGGCTGACTTT
>CAZJFG010000041.1:0-2139 GCA_964545385.1 uncultured Gammaproteobacteria bacterium
AAATAGTTATACATTTGTATTACTTTTTGTAAAATTAGCTTTATCTTAAAAACTGATTGTTTTGATGTAAAATTGTATTTTTTAGGCATTTTTGAGGAGTTTATCATGATTTATAGGAATTTATGGCTTTTAGTTGCAGCAGGACTGGTATTTCCAGCATGTAATTTCAGTTCGGATAAAAACAAAGCCACAACACAGGAAGCAAAAGAAACAGAAGGTAAACAAATGGAAAAAACAATATTCTCATTTTTTGGAGCACCCGGCTCAGGTAAAGGAACTTTGGCTGAAAGATGCGTAGAAAAACTCAATTTCAAGGTTTTATCGACAGGAAACTTATGTCGTGCCGCAATGACAAAAGATGATGAAAAATCCAAGTTGATAACATCCATCATAAAAGAAGGCAAGCTCGTACCTGATGAACTCATTTCAGACATGGTTGAAGATTGGCTCGCCAAAGAAACAGCTGACAACAAAACAATTATTTTAGATGGATATCCAAGAACAGCTAAGCAAGCGGAACTTTTACTTAACTTATTGAATACAAACTTTAAAGATTATAAGTTCAGAGTAATCTCTATCAACGTTCCAGAGGACGAGATAGTTGATAGAATCACAAACAGAGTAATGTGCGAAAATAAAGCTTGTCAGACAACTTATTCACTTAAACTTATGAAAGATCCAAACAATCTTATTTGCGAAAAATGTGGATCAAAATTAATAAGAAGACAAGACGACACCGAACACGTTGTACGCGAAAGATTAAGCGTATATGCAAAATACAGCGAAGATGTATTGAATTTCTATAGAAAAAACAATATTAAGATCGAAGAAATAAATGCTTCAAAACTTTCAGTTGATGAAGTTTACGAAAATTTTACCAAAATTTTATAGTCACTAGAACTTTAAAAAAAGAGCCGGTTTAAACCGGCTCTTTTTTTTTAAGTTAATTTTATTTTTTTAGTTTTAAAACCAAATCTTTGAACACCTGACCACGATGTTTATAATTCTGGTAAAAATCAAAGCTTGTACCGCTAGGTGAAAACAAAACATGGTCACCAGGTTGCATGATAGTTGTAATATCTTGAAGAATCTCTTCCAATGAGCCAAAATTGCACGAAGCCGAACCAAAGTCGCCACATGAAGGCCCATAGCAATAGACCTTTTTTAACGCTCTGATTTGCTCAAGCTCTTTTATAATTGGTGAACGATCAACGCCTTTATTAAGACCTCCCAATATCAAAATAACAGGCCCTTTATCAATGAGGCTTTTTGTCGCTGCAAGAGTTGATTGGATAACAGTTGCTTTTGAGTCATCATAGAACTTAACGCCTCTTACTGTTGCAAAGTACTCAACCCTATGGTGATGATCGTCGATTGTAAAATCTTTGCCCTCTAATTTAAAAAAAGCATGTAAATCTGACAAATCTGCACCAAGCAAATAAAGCCCCGATATTATTAAAATCCAGTTTTGAACAAATGTAACATCCGGAAGAACGGACAAATCAAACAACTGAATTGTTTGATTATTTACAGAATCAAACAATTCAAGCTTATTATCTTGTTTATAAAAAATTTTATATTCTTTAAAAGTCCCAGATTTAGATAAAACAGTTTTTGGCAAATTAGTATCAATAGGAGAATCGCTAAAAAAACAGATATTAGATTTTAAGTTTATTACTTGCTCAGCAAAAAACTGACTTGTATCGCCCTGCAAAATATGCCATGGGAAAAAAGCAAATTGCTCTTCAGTTTGATATTTAAAAAGATTGAACTTTGCATCAAAATAGTCTTTAAATGTTGTATGACGATCCAAATGGTTTGGATAGCAGTTCATGAGAATTGCAAGATCAGGTGCAAATGATTTACTAAATTCAAGCTGGAAGCTGGAAAGCTCCAACACCCCAATATCATAAGACTCTTGCCGCTGAATAGCCTCAAGCATTCCCAAACCTATATTCCCGCCAACAAAAGGTTTTAAGTTGGGGCCGGAGTAAGCCAATTTACTTATTCCAGACCCAACTATATCTGATGACTTATTTACTATTTGCTCACCACCACGTGCATTTTTTTTATTTTCTGAATAACTCTTTTGGTTCTGCCTAATTTTTGAAAGCAATTGCGCAAATAGCTTTGTCGTCG
>CAZJFG010000042.1:0-2087 GCA_964545385.1 uncultured Gammaproteobacteria bacterium
GGCTGAAGATGAGCCTATACTTTTAACAAAAAGTTTTGAGTATTTTAAGCTTGCATTAAATAATGGCTTTGTTATGGCTTTGCAAAAACTTTTAGAAATAGGCGAAGCCTTGAATCAAATGGTCAAAGAATCTCAATCAAAACCAATGACACCTGAAGTGCAACACATGTATATGTAAAAGCAGAAAGAAGAGATGGTGTTTTTCACCATCTCTTCTTTCATTGCTATTTATTTGGAAATTTTTCTATTATTTCGAACATTCCGTTCTCGTAATCTTGTTTTTTGTTTTTACTAGCCTTTCTTGTTGTAACTCTTTGTTTTAAATCCAATAGATCTTTCGTATTTAATTTTTTCAGAACTTCTCGTAAAACACTTTCTTCGATCTGCGGAATTGGTTTAATTATAAGTGTCCAATTTTCAAGAGTTTCTGCGTTTTGTTTAATTTCTTGTTCATGTACAGCTGCTGCTTCTTCTTTTTTCTTTTCTTGTTTTACTTCTCTCTCTCTAAAAGATCTTATTAATTCTGACTCCTCTGCTGATATCTCTACAGGACCAGCGGCTGCGACAGGCTGTTTTTCTTTCTTTGCAGATCTAGCTGGAGGCACCGGTTTAGCTGCTGGTTGCTTAACTGGTTCAGTTTTCTTCTGCTCTTTTGCAGGGGTCATTAGCTCTTCATACGACGAATCCCATGCAGCGAAGAAGGCTTTAATTAGAGGCTTGACACTATCCTTTACTGCTTTTTGAACAGCCCTACCTTCAAATATTTCTTTTGCTTCATCTATTTTTTCATTAATCGTGTTAACATCTTGAATGGTTGCAGCCTTTTTTATAAATTCTTTAATTTCTGTAAATGCCGCTGATAAGGAAATTCCACAGAGTTCTTTATTTGTAAATTCTTTACTTATTAAATTTTCAGCTGGGGCTAAAGCTTTTTGAATACGCTCCTTTTCCACCGCAACAATACGTTGCTCTTCTGCTCTTTTTTGATCAGACTGTTCTTTTGCTTCTCTTTGTAATTCCGCAGCCTTTCGTCCTTTTTCAATATGCTCAGAATAATCAACTTTGTATTTTTCTAAAATTTTAATGCCTGCAAGTAAGCCATTTTTTTCATCTGGAAAAAATTCTACTATCTTTTTAATAAATTCTATAATTTCATCTAATTTTTCACTTATTAAATAACCCCTTAAATTCAGCGCCTCATCCTCTTCGCCAAATTCTTGTTCCAATTTAAAAAAGTTTTCTTTTTTTACAATTTTAATAAATACATCTACAAATTTTTTTAGTCGCTCCTGGCTATCTGCAGAGTCCATTAATACTACTAATTCCTGAACCGTCCCATCAAGTGTTCCTAATTTACTTACATCAACTATTCGACTATTAAAATCATCATCGGCTAAGGTTAGAGCCTCTCTAACAGTCTCTGATCGTTGTTTGAAAAGATCTCGAAGCCCCGCGGGAGCTTTAGTTACTCCACTCTTAGAAACAGGCTTCAATTTAGGAGTTCCTGTACCACCTTCGCCTCTTATATGTGCCATTAAATCCACATGTTTTTTTTCTTTTGTATGTCCTGAATCAGGAACGCCAGGTTTTTTAGAACCAAAATCTGGCATTGGAGGAGGGGGTGGAGGAGCTGCATGCCCCACGGGTTGAGCAAGCTTCGATTGCAAGCTTTCAAGTTTTCCTTGCACCAAGGTCAACTTGCTTTTTAATTCCGTAAGACTCTCCTTTAAATTACCAAGCTTTTTAGGCAATTCTTTTGTCCCAACCATTCCATTGGCAAAATGATATGTCGCTGATATTAGCAACAATAAGATAGAGTATTTTTTATATCGCGTAGAAAACATACAGAACCCTTCTCTTCCTAAAAATTTTATAGTTTCTTCATTACTATTTTTTTAAGATACAAATTTTTAATTTTTATATGCAAGATTTATAGATATTTCAAAAATTTTTCTTAATTACAGGCTCAAGTTTTTCAGCCAAATTTTGAGGAATCATTGTTAATAATTTTTGTAGTCTTTCATGCAACTGAATTTTAAAAATAATTGCATCAATTTCAGGTGCAACTTCAGCAAGACTTTTAATTA
>CAZJFG010000043.1:0-2061 GCA_964545385.1 uncultured Gammaproteobacteria bacterium
AAATTAGTTGGAAATACCGGAGAGCAAGCCGTTGAAAAATGGCTTGCTCTTAATAATTTTAAAGTTCTTGCTCGAAACTACAGTATTCGATACGGAGAAGTTGATTTAATCGCTCAAAAAGATGACGTCATTGCTTTTATTGAAGTTAAAACACGAAAAACGGAATATTTCCCAACCTCTCTTGTTGTTAATAAATCCAAGCAACTTAAAATAATCAAAGCTGCTAAACACTTTGTTTTACAAAATCAAATTCGAGATAAAGTCTTACGCTTTGACGTAGCAACTGTTCATTTAAAAGAAAATGGAAATCACGTTGTTACTTACATCCCAAATGCATTTATTAGGCCGGCGTAATTTTATAATCTCATTATTATAACATTATTTCGCGTTTGTCAGCCGATTCGTATATCAACATACGTTCCGCCACTCGTTGAAAAAGTGGCGCCGCAACTTCAGATGCCCACAGATGAGTTTTTTGTGGCCGATTTATAAACGTAACAATAACGCGTTTATAATCACCTTTTTCTACCATTCCAGCAAATGTATACACGTGTTCTTTGTTTGAATAACCACCATGTGAAGCACAACGGGCGGTACCTGTCTTCCCCATAACTGTACAACCCTTTATTGGATGTAAATCTCCAACACCACTCAAAATTTGACGCATTTTAGAAATTACATCATCGCTATAAAGTTTAAGTTTAGGGGATTTACAATTTATGGATCCTGAAACTAGTTCAGGATGACAAGATACATCTTTTTTTATTTTCGGCTCAATAACAAGAGTTGGATTTACAAGATATCCACCATTAGAAAAAATACAAAATGCACGACCAAGCTGCAAAAGCGATGCCATAATCTCATACCCAAATGACATAACAATAGGAGAAGATCTGCTCCAATTTTTTGGAGGATTCACAAAACCATCCCGCTCTCCTGGAAATTCGATTCCGGTTTTTGTTCCAAATCCAGTTTTTTTGAGATGTTCATAAAGCTTGGGGCCTAGACGCATTGCAACTTTTGCTGTTCCAACATTGCTTGAAAATTTAATAACATCGGCAAAGCTCAACTCTCCTAAACTTTTCCAGTTTTCAACTTTCACGCCATTAACATATGCAATTTTCCCCTGACAATCAAAAACTTCATCCAGCGTAACAACTCCTTCTGCAAGAGCCGCAAGAGCAAGAAAAGCCTTCATAACAGAACCAAGCTCAAAACATTCTGTTACTATAAAATTTTTTGTTATATCTAACTTTTGAATATTTTTCTGGTTTGGATCAAATGATGGATAATTTGTCATGGCAATAACATGCCCCGTATCAGGATCAAGCACTAAAACAGATCCGGATACTGCTTGGTAACTCTGAACAGCACTTTCCAACTCATCAAATACAAGATTTTGAATATTCTTATCAATCGTTAATCTTATTGGCTTACCACAATATCCCTCTTTCTCTATCTCTTTCCCAAAATAAAAATTCTTAGATCTTGCATCCTTTTGAACTGTTAACTGCATAGGCTTTCCACCCAACCATTTTTCAAACTCAAGTTCAATTCCAGATATTCCTCTACTATCAATGTCAGTAAAACCGAGCAAATGAGCAGACGCCGAAGAAAAATAAAAACGACGCGGTTCATCGATAAACTGAACATCACTTGTCCCATTTTTTTTCAAGGATTCAACCTGATCAGCAGTAAGCGCCCGATCAAGCCATAAAAAATGCTTATCCGAGCGAGCTTTCATTTTTTTGTAAACAACAGGATAGAATTGCTTCAAGAATCTTTCTGTTTTTTTCTGCTCCGTAAACTGATGCGGCAAAATAAATGCAGATGGTACAGATCTATTAAACGCAAGTAATTCATACCCACTTCGATCAAAAATTTCACCACGAGGAAGATTAACCTTTACCGTAAAATTGTACTGTTGGGACGCTAGGACCCTAAAAAAATTTTTTTGATAAATCTGCAACAAAAAAAGTCTTATCAGTACTATAGAAAAAAGCAGCCCAAATAAAATTAAAACAACGCCAAGCCGAATTTTATAATCTCTCTGTTTTTTTA
>CAZJFG010000044.1:0-1894 GCA_964545385.1 uncultured Gammaproteobacteria bacterium
AGTTAACAGCCAATGATCTGGCGTTTTAT
Source organism: uncultured Gammaproteobacteria bacterium (assembly GCA_964545385.1). Classification (GTDB taxonomy): domain Bacteria; phylum Patescibacteriota; class Microgenomatia; order UBA1406; family GWC2-37-13. The sequence continues at coordinate 30 of CAZJFG010000044.1, forward strand.
GATATCCATATGAAATTTACCTCAGAACCCGGCGATTTTATCGTCTTTGTTGGTGGCGATTCTCAACATTGCCTCCAAAAGGGTTTTGTTTTGGAATAAATAGGGGCTAGTAAACAAGACAGCCGCAACCCAAGATTGCGGCTGTCTTTTATTTAGTCGTCCCTTAATAATGTTATAAACACAAGATTGTCAATAAAATGTGATAACTTTTTGATAAATAATATTGCCGAATTTTGTAATTTTATGTCAAAAAAACGGCAAATATGCAAGGAAAATTACCCGAACAAAAACAGCGTGATTTATTCCGTCCGATGCTGGAAGATTTTATTGACATGAGTCACGAACTAGTTCTTCTTAGCAAGAAAATCGATTGGAATTATTTTGAAAAAGAATTTTCTTCCTATTATTCAGATAAAGGCGCACCAAGTGTTCCGGTCCGAGTAATGGTGGCCTGTCTAATGCTCAAACACCTTTATAATCTTAGTGATGAGGGTCTTGCTGAGGTATGGGTGCGTGATGTTTATTTTCAGTATTTTACCGGTGGAGTATTTTTCGAGCACAAATTTCCATTTGCACCGAGCGATTTTGTTCATTTTCGCAAGCGTGTTGGCGATAGTGGGATAGAGAAAATATTTGCATACAGCGTAAAACTTCATGGTAAGGATGTTGCCAAAAATGCCAAATTTGTTTTGTCAGACACAACCGTACAGGGCAACTTCACTACCTTTCCCACCGATGCAAAATTGTGTAAAAAAGTGATAGACAGGTGCAACAAGATTGCTGCAACGGAGGGGATAGAGCAACGCCGCACCTACACACGTGAAAGCAAACAACTACTACGAGACACTTACAACGGGAAGCACCCACGTAGGGCAAAGAAAGCCCAAAAAGCAAAGAAACGATTGAAAACGATTGCCAATGCACTATTGAGAGAGCTGGATAGAAAAATGACCGAATCGCAAAAACAGCTGTATGCTAAAGAACTTGATTTGTACAGAAAAGCCGTTAACCAACAAAAAAATGATAGTGATAAAGTTTATAGTTTGCACAAGCCCTTTACAAAATGTATTTCAAAAGGGAAGCCTCATAAACAGTACGAATTTGGCAACAAGGTTGGTCTGATTTGTACCGGCAAAAAAGGAATGAAAATCATCACAGCGATTAAGGCATTTATTGATAATGTATTTGATGGTCACAGCATCGAGCCATTATTAAACCAAATGGGAAGAAACAATATGCAACTGCCACAAGAACTGGTTTACGATCGAGGCGGAAAAGGTAAAAAAGAAATTAAGGGGGTGAAAATTATAACACCAGACAAACCCAAAGCAAACGACACAAAATATCAAAAACAAGAAAAAAGAAGAAAATTTAGAGCAAGAGCAGGTATAGAGCCAATAATCGGACATTTAAAAACGGATTTTCGTATGGCACAAAATTATCTGATGGGAGAAAATGGTATTCAAATAAATGCCTTATTGGCAGCAACAGCATGGAATTTGAAGAAAATGATGCAAAAACTTAAGGAAAGTTTTTTGCGTTTTATTTTTCGTATGCTTTTTCATCAGATGTTTAAACCATGTTCGATTTAAAAAGACCTTTTTTAAGGGACGACTATTTATACCTGGGTAACCCGAGGGGGGATTCCCGCTTATCTCGGATCCAGTTTTGCTTTTATCTCTCCTGTTCTGCTTGTTATCCAGTCGTATGGGGGATTCCAGCATGCTCAATCGGGTTTTATCTTTTTTGGACTCTTTTTTATTGTAATTTCATTGGTGGTTAGTCGCTGGGGAATTGCTTGGATTGATATTGTGATGCCACCGGCAGTTATGGGGGCAGTAGTATCCATTATCGGTCTCGAGTTG
>CAZJFG010000045.1:0-1873 GCA_964545385.1 uncultured Gammaproteobacteria bacterium
TAATGATTGCCGGCCTGACCGACGAAGAATTTGAAGTCCTGCGGACGCAAACCCTGGCGATGGGCGAAGAAAAAATCAAAAACATCATTGATATTTTTCTGGAAGCGCAAGGCAAGATCAAATATTCTCCCATCCCGCAACTTCCTCTGGAAATCGCCCTTGTTGAATCCTGCTCCCTGTAATCTTGCGATGCACCGAAAAAATACCGTTTAAGAATTGTAAAATTCAAAAATCAGGGGTTCAACCCCTGATTTTTGGTTTGCACCCCAAAAAGCATTTTGATATTCTGCGGAACATTAAAATAAACCATCTGTCGTTAATAAACATTCCAACATTCTCAAGAATGTTGGAATGTCCGCTATCCGGAAAAACGCCAATGAGATTGATTGTTAAAGTTCGGAAGCTAAACTCCTGATTTTTTGTTGTTGGTTTTTATTGATTTTTATTGTTTTTGCGCTATAATAAACCCGTTTTGTAAAATTGCCGGATCGTCTAATGGTAGGACAACGGACTTTGACTCCGTTTATCTTGGTTCGAATCCAGGTCCGGCAGCCAAGGAATTTTAGCAAAACCGCTTAGGAATTAGCGGTTTTTGTGTTAAGATGTATATGTTAACAAACTTAAACTTTAAAATATAAAAAATGGAAAAACAATTGTTGGAAAAATATAAGTCCGAACTCGAAAACGAAAAACGGCAAATTTCAAGCCAGCTGGCAAAAATCGCCGTCCAAAGCAAGAAAAATCCAAGCGAGTGGCAAAGCAAGTTCACTTCCAGCGGTAGCGAGACGGGCCATGAAGCTCGTGAAACTAAAACTGACGAATCCGAAGAATACGGAAAGCAATTGGCTGTCGCAAAGATCTTGGCACAAAAATTATCCGATATCAACGTGGCGCTTGGCAAGATCGCGAACGGTACATATGGAAAATGCGAAAATTGCGACTGCGATATTCCCGCCGAGAGGCTGGCGGCATTTCCAACCGCGAGGATATGTTCAGGTTGCGAAAGTACGCTGAACAAAGCGTAAATTAATGGAGCTTTTTTTATTTTAATTCAAAATTGCAATAGCAGTGCCGTTCCAACTTCGTCCCGGACGGCCAGCCGCGTAAAATTCGTCGCCATACTCCTCATCACGCGGCTTAACATGGAGCGCATAGCAGTTTCTTTTTTTAAATTGATAAATAAATTGTATGGAAAAAATAATTTCGTCCGTTAAACACCGATTTGCAGAGGAAGGATGGGCGTTAAAAAAATACATTCCAAGCCTCGAGGCGGTTTTTTGTATTGGAAGTTCCGCGAACAACCAAAATTTTAAAAATAAAGAATACCAGGACTTCGACATTCATTTTTATGTAAATAAAAGTTTTTTAAACAAAAAAGATCTTGATGCGATTAAAGAAATATTTCGAAAAATAGCAGAAAGTTTAGAGAATAAGGATACTGCAATTGATTATTGCATTAAGGACAAGCCATGGAAAATGGTGCCTCGAAAAAAATTAACATTGGTTTTCACGGCACACTTTTAAATCGACTTGATTACATGAAAAGAATATGTCCAAATCATATTCTTGCTTCAAATATGTTTAATAATTCCGAAACTTTATCGGGACGGCTGACTTACCAGGAAAGATCAATCCCTGGGCATGATTTTCTTTATCGGGCTGGCGGTATTGGATGGCTTAAGGAAAATTTTTACCGACTGCTAAATGTTTTTGACCCCGCCAACGAGACCACATCTGCATCAATAAAAGAAGTAGCGATATATTTTGGTCTCACACCCCTTATCCATTATTACTATTTGCGCAATGGAATGACCGCTAACCGGCAAAAAAGTTACAATTTTTTTATGAATGAAGGATCGGTTTCAAAAAAAGT
>CAZJFG010000046.1:0-1816 GCA_964545385.1 uncultured Gammaproteobacteria bacterium
TTATCGATTGGGGTGCTGGCTAACGCTGGGGATGGGAATTTTTTTTCCATATAACATCTTCTTCTTTTTTTTAGTTGGTGGTTATTTGTTTGATTTTTTGGTGGATTTCTAGGATTGTTCCGCCGGTTTTGTCGAGTATTCCTGATTTTTTGATGTCTGAAAGTTTGATGTGGTTTTTTATTCCTTGTGGTGTTCTTAATGCCTTTTTTTGATGTGTTTTGAGGCTGGTGGAGTAGTGGTTTTCTATTTGGTTATTGGTGGCTGGTGCGTCTTGTATAAAGTAGAAGTTAGTGAAGTATTTCCAGTTTTTATCGATTTTACGAAGCCTTTTGCGTATTTTTTTGTCAAATGTGTCTATTTCAGCCATTAACTGGTTGAATTTTACGCAAGCATCTAAATAGGTTCTTTGTTTTAGATTCAGCTTATTTCGGCGGCGTGTTAATTTGCGTTTGTATAAGAAATTTTTAAATGGTTTTAGTTTCTCTTTATACCATTTTTTTAGGCTGATCTTTGTTTTTCGGGTTTGCTGTGATGATTTTCTCTAAAAACTGTATTTCGGCATCTCTGTCATAAAAGATGTTCAGTAACCGGTATTTGGTTAATTCCTGTTTTAGTGTGGTGTTTTTTGGGAAATCATTGACTATAAGCTTGTTTAGATGCAGAAGACAATATTGAAAAATAAGATTTTCGCCGAAGAATTCCTCGAAAACCTGTCGGTTGCTGGAATAAAGGTCAGCAACCACAAAAGTCTTCTTTTCCGGGTTTAAATGCCGAGATAGAAAGTTTTTAATGGTTTCAGGGTCTTTCTTGTTGCTTAATTCTTCTGCAATCGGTCGTGTCGTTATATGATCCAGTAAGGTCAGGCGGTATTCTGTTGTTCGACCGCGTTTAGGGAATTGTTCATCATAATGAACTATATAAACATCTTCAACTGCGGGAACGATGGTTTTTTCCACTGCATGGTTGAAAGCGTTCATTATGGTGTCTTTTCCACGTGGAAAAATCAAATCCATCACATCTGAAATACCTCGAAAAGACACATGATTAACCCTTAAAACCTGAAATAACCTGTCCAAAGCAGTGAAGAATTCATTTTTCAATGATTCCCAGAAACCACGCTCCTCTTCAAAAGAACCACGGCAAACAGGGCAAATATAACGGCCAATACGGATATCACCCAACTCATGCTTAGTATAAGTATTATAACCATTATAGTTCATCCGTGTACCGCAATCAGGACAAACAGGCCTTTCAGATCTTCTAAAAACACCATCAGAAGTATATTCAAATTCACTACCATAACCTTCAAAAACCGAAGAAAACAAATCTTTATGCGAAAAGTTTAATAACGTACAATCCAAACTAACCATGTGTATCAGCCAAATATACATTGTCTTCCAGGAGTTATAAAGCTTCTGGAAGACCAAAACTCTCATAAAAAAAACCACAAAAAAAATTCTTAAAAAAACATTATATCACTAAAAAATCAGACAGTGTCTAAAAAAATAGATATTGTATAAATTAAAAAAAAAGTTTGATGTAATAAATAGGGAATAAGGGGAGTTTTAAAAATTGAAAACTGCTTTTACTGCAATATTTGAAAAAATAGATAATTGTTATATAGGATATGTGGAGGAACTCCCTGGTGTTAACACTCAGGGAAGAACACTTAATGAAACACGTGAGAATTTATGTGAAGCCATTGAATTAATTCTCGTATCAAATAGAGAATTATCAGAAAAAAAACTTAAAGGCAAAGAATTTATTCGTGAAAATATTAAAGTTGACATTTAAATGAAGAGACGAAAATTAATCC
>CAZJFG010000047.1:0-1735 GCA_964545385.1 uncultured Gammaproteobacteria bacterium
CCACGATCCGCAGCCAGCGCTTAAAAGTGCTGCGAAAAGGGGGATCGACTATATTTTCTTTATGGACAAAAAAATCCTTAGAGATATTATTAATTAAAATATCCCCAGAAACACTTTTTCCGCCTGGATTTTTGTCCAATTTGGGGTTCATTTTAATTTTTTTTGTTATTTTGTTTGTTTTTGCAAATTGTCCAGACTAACATCTGGTTCTGCAAAACACCTGCCGAGATATTTGTCCATTTTTCTGAATGGACAAAAAGCAAGAATTGTGTTGCGAAGAAACTTTGTTGCACCCTCAAAAAGGCGGGAGACCCTTAACGCAGTCAACCAAAAGGTTGACATTTTGTCTTTTTTGAATCTTTTTTGCCGCATCTTGAACAATTTCATAGGATTAATAAAAAAGGCCACGTTTTTTCGTGGCCCTGTTTTTATTCTTTAGCTATTCGTTGGCGTTAACGGCATTATGCGATTTTTTTCGTTCTTATCAGGGCCCATTCTCTTGTGCCCTTTAAGTATAACATCATTATATTTACCCAACAACTTGTAGGCAAATTTTATTTAGAAAAAATCTCTTTACATTTCAAAGATTTATGTTCTAGAAAAAATATTTATTAAAATTATTTTTGACAAAAGTAAAATTGATATTAGGAGATTAAAAAGAAATACTTGGCGGGAGGATTTCAGCTTTTTCTAGGTATATGGGATTCGATCAAAAAACATTCATCTAAGAAAATTTCCCTCTCGATTTTTCCTGCTGTTTTAAAAAGGTTCTCGAGGCAAACCATGATTGCCAAAACCTGATATCTTAAGGTTTTGAAATAATTTTTGTTTGGACATTAAATTGTCCAGTCTGGACTTAGCTTCTTAACAGAAAATCCTATCTTCTGCCTTTTGACTTTTGACCACCACCGCCAGCCAAATCAGCTAATGGATTTTCTTCAATAAAGGAAAGGAAGATGGGGCCGGCAACAAGGATGCCGACAACGGGGAAAATAAAAAACAACAGCGGGACCAACAATTTCATGGGGGCTTTAAGGGCTATTTGTTCACCCCGGCGGAACCGGGCCATGCGCATGTCTTCCGAGAGAAGGTTAAGCGCGTCAGAAACGGACGTCCCCATTTTGTCCGCCTGAAGAAGAGTTCGCGAAAAAGAAGAAACTTCTGGAATATCAAATTTATTCGCCAAATCTTTCAACGCATCTCGCCGGGTCTTCCCCACATTAATTTCCTGCAGCAAAACATTCAGTTCATTGACCATAACAGACGGGTTTGATTTTTCCACAACCCATTTGAGGGCCAACATAAAATCCAAACCCGCATTAACGCACAACCCCAACAGGTCGATCGCGTCCGGGAGTTCCCGGATAATTGTCAATTTTACCCTTTTTATTTTTCCTTTCATCCAATACTCGGGGAGCATGTACCCGACGCAGATGCTCATTAATACCCATCCGGTCATCATGTCCGGCTTTATCATCGGATAAGTTAAAACCAGAGTAAAAATGATCCCCAGCTCCTTGAGCAAAAAAAACTCTTCGGGGGTCAACGACAAATGCGCAACAGACAAATCTTTCGTGATCCTCTTGCGTAAAGCACCCGCCACGAGAGGTTTGTTAATATACGATATTGTGCGGAGCAGGGAAAAAGTCGACTTCTTTTTCCTGGCTGACGGCACTTCGAAGCCAAGCGTTTTCAGCGTCGGGCGGACCTCTTCCCCCACGGGGAAAAGACCTAA
>CAZJFG010000048.1:0-1716 GCA_964545385.1 uncultured Gammaproteobacteria bacterium
TAATTCATTAACTCTTGCGAGTTCTTCCGGCGTAAGATTAAGTTCTGCCTTTTTAGCTTCAACTGCTTCCTTAGATTTTGCGATTTGCTCTGCCAATTGTTTAGTTGAGGAAGTGTCTAAAATACTAAGATCTTGAACAGCTTTTTGTATTGCTTCAGCATCTGCGCCCAATTGCTGCAAAGCTTGAGTAGCTTCAGCTTTTTGTGCTTTAATAACATCTTTAGCCTTACTTTCAACTTCAATAGCAACTCTCGCATTCTGTCTGTAGCTATTATAACTTCTAAAAGCATCCGAAAATCTATTAACTGACATAACATCCACTTGTGTTTCAGAAAAACCTTTTATACTTTGAAGTTCCCGCAATCCAATTTCACCCGAAGCTATTAAATATTGTTTTAGGCGCAATTGTAAATATTGTAAATTTGCACCTCCTGTTTTTAATGAGTCTTGAACTGATTTTAATGCGTTTAATGCCTCAATTTTTTGAGTAGCTTCTCTAACTCCTAAAAATTTCTTTATTTTTGTTCCAAGTCCAATTTCTTGTTCCATAGATTTAATTTTAGCTTCTAAATCACTTGTTAATGCGTCAATTTTACTTTTTAAGGCTTTAGCCTCTTCTGTCGTAGTTCCTGCGGCGTTAAGTTTAGTTATGTCAGCAATAATTCCATTTGCAATTTGAGTGGCTATCGGAGCCGCTGAATTTTCTAAAGATACTCGTCTTATATTTAAAATTGAGCCGCCTTTTGAAAGTTTAGAAATTTGTTGACTAGCCTTTAACTTATCTGAAAAAGCCTTCATCTCTCTTCTTTTTAATATTTTTTCTGCTTGTTCTTTATTCACTCCAAGTTTTTGTGTTGTAAAATCAAAAATACCTTGATTCGACAAATCTGCACCCAATTTAGAAGTATATTGAATACCAGTTTCATGTCCTGATTTTAGATCGGCTATTAAAAGTTCAGCCGATGCTTTTAATAATCTTGTTATATTTTTATTAATTGTTCCCTCTTTTGTTCTAAAAACATCAAAAACTCCTCCTCTTTCCATTCCCTTTACAAAATTTTCTGTCATTTGGTCACTAATTCTTTTCAAAAGCAAAATATCTAAATCACTTCCTACTGCTCGGGAGTCTCCCCTAAACAAAATTTCATAAGACAAAAGGCCTTGAATAAGCATAGCTTTGTCGGGGTTTGTTAAATTCGCTAAATTACCAATTTTTGCTAAAAGCGACTCATATAATTTAAATTTTCCTGATTCCCCATGCAAAGCTTTTTCAGCATTCATGGCTCTTTCGATTTCAGTTCTTTTGGCTTGTAAAGCATCGCCCTTCCCGGATAGAACAGCTCTCATCATTTCCGCTATTCCTAAATTTTGAACTCTTTGCCGTATTTCAGCATCTTTAACTTTTCTTTCGGAGTTTACAACTTTTTCTGCGCTTAAAAAGACATCTCTCATGCCATTAGAAATGCCTTCTATTCTTTTGTTTGCCTCGCCTGTATCTATTAATTGACCTCGTTGAATATTTGTGATATCGGCTTGATTGATAAAAGCTTCAACTTTAATAAACTCTTGTAAAAATTTTGCCATGGCCCTGTCTTTGCCAATATTGAAAGAATCTATTTTGCCAGTTTTAGCGAATTCTATAAGCTGGGCAGTAGTCGCTTTTTCAAGTTTTGAAATTGCATCTAATAATAATTCTTGTAATAATTCTTGATTTCT
>CAZJFG010000049.1:0-1608 GCA_964545385.1 uncultured Gammaproteobacteria bacterium
ATAGAAGATAAGCAACGCAGGAAGAAGCATTGCAGTTGGAAGAGAAAAAACTACTTCCGCATAACTTAGGGCAGCAACAGAGCCTTCTTCCAGTATGGAGGCAAAAAAACGGTCCGTAACCTGGTAGAGCCCGGATATGCCCACTACCACAACTGCAAAACCCGCGGCTTTCATCACCATCTTCACGCTCCGCCACGGTATGGCCCCAGGGCGGAACGGAAAATCCCCAGCAACCCACAAAGAAAGGAGCAAAAGGCTCACATTGCCTACACTCATCGACACCGGAAGCGAAAAAACCCCCCAGAAGAAAACGCCTCCCAGCAAGACAGGTATGGTGACAATGTTGAAAAGGGCTTCCACCACTCCAGGAACCGCGACTCTCCCCTTGTAAAGCTGCCACGCGTCCACCACGGGGCGAAGGAAGGCGGCAAAACCGAAAGGAATTAAACAGAGAATCATTCTTGCTCCTATATGCATTTTCTCATCATTGAAACCGAAAGCAAAAACCTGAACGATCTTTGTAGGAATAATTAAGACAAAGAAAAAACAAAGCATAGAAAGAAAAAACAAAATCCACCACACTGTCGAAACAAGTGATTTTTCTAGAAAAAAATCCTGCTTACTCAATCGCGACACTTCCGGAAGCAAGGACATGTCAATCATTGATCTCACTAAGTTTGAAAAAAAAACTATAATACCACAAGCCACAAAAAACCCATCCATCTCTTTTGAAGCACCCCAAAAAAAGGCTATAAGAATTATACGAAAATAACCAACAGCTTTAGCAAACAAAGAAAACGCCATAACAAAAAAGATCGAGCTTCTAGAAGAACTCAAGGTTAGTGTAAAATTTTTAAACTTTTTAAGCATCATCATCTAGGATACGATATTCAATGCAAGGTATTAAAAATTTTCAAGAAAAATACCCTATAGTTTTTTCTAGCGCTTTTGCATATCGACAAACATCTTCGTCCTTGATTGGGCTAATTACTGTATTAAACATTCTAGGAATAATCTCCTCTGCAACAGGACAACATCCCAGAGAATAATCTGCAACTCCTTCGTAATATGGACAGGTTATTGGACATCCACGTCCATAAGCAATAGGCTTCTTAAAAATAGGATACATATAAGCCGGGCTAGGCGGCAGTCCAAAAGCTCCATCAGGCATAAAAGACGGGAGAAAATAAGTGCCACCGTTATCTCTTAAAACTTCAAAAAACCGCTCATACGAAATCCCAAATTTGTCGCCATCAAATACAGCTGCCCAAATATGATAAGTCGATATATTATTACAATCAATAAATTGAGGCGTTAACCACTCGCACTTCTGAACTGCATTTAGATACATTTTCGCAAGTTCAATATCTTTTAAAACATATTCCTTTGCAAGTTCCCATTGAGAAATCGCAAGGGCCGCAACAATTCCAGACATTTGATAATTCCAAGTAACGCGAGAAGGCATTCTTCCAAAATTTTTTTCTTTGACACTGTCAATATACTTTCTGTTATTCACCATCAACAATCCACCTTGACCGGTACTTAGCTGTTTTCTATGATTAAAACTAAATGCCGAAAAATCCCCAAAAAGTCCAGCATAAAAACCAT